>NZ_CP096378.1:0-1055000 GCF_053903085.1 Bacillus sp. AK124 | reverse complement strand
CAGGCGGAGTGCTTAATGCGTTTGCTGCAGCACTAAAGGGCGGAAACCCTCTAACACTTAGCACTCATCGTTTACGGCGTGGACTACCAGGGTATCTAATCCTGTTCGCTCCCCACGCTTTCGCGCCTCAGCGTCAGTTACAGACCAGAGAGTCGCCTTCGCCACTGGTGTTCCTCCACATCTCTACGCATTTCACCGCTACACGTGGAATTCCACTCTCCTCTTCTGCACTCAAGTTCCCCAGTTTCCAATGACCCTCCCCGGTTGAGCCGGGGGCTTTCACATCAGACTTAAGAAACCGCCTGCGCGCGCTTTACGCCCAATAATTCCGGACAACGCTTGCCACCTACGTATTACCGCGGCTGCTGGCACGTAGTTAGCCGTGGCTTTCTGGTTAGGTACCGTCAAGGTACCGCCCTATTCGAACGGTACTTGTTCTTCCCTAACAACAGAGTTTTACGATCCGAAAACCTTCATCACTCACGCGGCGTTGCTCCGTCAGACTTTCGTCCATTGCGGAAGATTCCCTACTGCTGCCTCCCGTAGGAGTCTGGGCCGTGTCTCAGTCCCAGTGTGGCCGATCACCCTCTCAGGTCGGCTACGCATCGTCGCCTTGGTGAGCCGTTACCTCACCAACTAGCTAATGCGCCGCGGGTCCATCTGTAAGTGGTAGCTAAAAGCCACCTTTTATAATTGAACCATGCGGTTCAATCAAGCATCCGGTATTAGCCCCGGTTTCCCGGAGTTATCCCAGTCTTACAGGCAGGTTACCCACGTGTTACTCACCCGTCCGCCGCTAACATCAGGGAGCAAGCTCCCATCTGTCCGCTCGACTTGCATGTATTAGGCACGCCGCCAGCGTTCGTCCTGAGCCAGGATCAAACTCTCCATGAAATAATGGAGCGCAGATTAAGTTCGTCACATCCTGTGACAACATCTGCATGACCTGCATCGTGCAGGCCCCTGACTACGCACATTCGCATGTACGATTTATTTAATGAATTAACAGGTACGTTTTGTCTTGTTTAGTTTTCAAAGATCATTTCCGCCTCTCGAAGAAGCGACTTTACTAATATAACATTCTATCATCGTGAATGTCAACAACTTTTTTCAAAAGATTTTCGAAGTTGTTTTTATAAAGCCTCCTTTTTAGGGGCGGATACTAATATAACATCTATTTTCGTTTTGCACAATAGCTTTTTTAAAAAAATAATAATCAAATGATTTGGACTCAGATGATTCCTGATCATCTCGACCTCAGGCAGTTGACAGCATTTATTTCTTCTTACTGCTTTCTTCTATATAAAAGTATACAGCGGTCTTTAAAAATTGATTTGCTAAAGCTGCACATGGTCCAAAGCTTCGAGGATGACATTAAACTCTCCGTTATCAGCTTTTACTTGAATAAAAAGCTCCTCATTCCGGAGCTTTGTAACAGAATATATATTCTTCTCATTTTCATTCACGCTGGTTGGCGGATAAAGATTGTGCAGCCTACCTTTTCAGCTTGGCGGTCGAATGTCTGACAACCAGTTCAGGTTTGTAGACGGTGGAATGTTCAAGCTGATTCGTGTTGCGTCCCTCAACTTTGGCAATCATCCATTTTGCCGCCTCAATCCCCATCTGCATTTTCGGATGAGTGACTGACGTCAGCTTCACTTCAGATGCCTCGCTCAAATGTGAGTTGTCATATCCGACAATCGAAATGTCTTCCGGCACTTTCAAACCGAATTCCCTCACGACATCCAACACCAAAAGCGCTATCTCGTCATTATAGCAGAATATGGAAGTCGGACGGTCTGATGAAGAAAGCCGCTTCCTGGCTTCAGCTATCGTTTTTTGTTTTTTGTTCTCTGTTGTGTACGTCACGACCATTTCAGGGTAAAACGACAAGCCGTTTTCTCTGAAAGCACGGATAAATCCTTTCATCCGGTTGGCGCCCTGCATATCGTCCTGTTTAAAGAAACCGAACACTTTTTCATGGCCGAGTTTAATCAAATGCTCAGTGGCGATAAAGCCGCCGTGTTCATCATCCAAAATGAAATGGGGCGGATTTAGCTCCTGATAAAATTGGTTGATCATCAAATACGGAATATGATGTTGTTCAAGCGTCAGATAGTAACTTAAATTCGGGTTAAAGCTTCCTGTTTTCGTCGGCTCCACGATCAACCCAGCAATTTTTTTATCGAGCATATTCACAAGGCATTGTTTTTCTTTTTCAATGTCATTATTGGTGCTCGCGACGACAAGGGTGTATCCTTCGCTGGACAGTGACGATTCGATTCCTCTTATAATAGAAGGAAAAATGTAATCCGAAAGGTAAGTCGTAATAACCCCGATCATCTTATTTCTTTCCCTTCCTTTTTCAGAAAGCTGAAGACGGTGAGAGCAATACGTCCCTGAGCCCTGCTCTCTGTATAAAAGCCCTTCATGAACAAGGTCGCCAATCGCTTGCCGGATCGTGTGCCTGCTTACATCAAATATTTTCATCAATTCGTTTTCCGAATGAATTTTTTCCCCCGGCTTCACTTTTCCTTCATATATCCACGATTTAATTTTATTTTTCACCATGCTGTATTTTGTAGGTTCACTCATCAGATCAACCCTTTACTGATCTTGTACGTACGAATACGTTCTATTATAAAGGAAAAGATGTTTGCATTGCTACATATTGGAGAAATTAAGCAAAATTTTTCGAAAAATCAGCTTGTCGTCCGTTTCTTTTTTTAGTATAGTAGAATATAACTAAATAACTTGATGACCACAAGGGGAGCCTCGAGGCTGAGAGTGAACGACCGTTCTGACCCTTTGAACCTGTTAGTTAACGCTGGCGTAGGGATGTGGCAAAGTCATTTCTAATTGCATCCAAAGCAGTGCGTGGAAAACTTTCCTACTCCTTCCCCGCATTGCTTTTTTTATTGGGAAAGAAGTCCAGTATCCCTTTGTTCATCAAAAGTGAGGGTTATGATGAATCAATCTAAACAACTTGTACAGCTGATTGAAATTGCGTTTATGACAGGAATAGCACTTATACTTGATATGGTGTCCGGAATGTTTTTAAAAATGCCTCAAGGCGGTTCAATCGCCGTCATGATGATTCCGATCTTCCTGATTTCCTTTAGATGGGGGCTGAAGGCAGGGCTGGCAACCGGGTTTTTAGCCGGATTGCTTCAGTTTGTCACTGGAGGATTTTACGTTTATCATCCTCTGCAGCTTCTTCTTGATTATTTTATCGCGCCTACGGCCGCGGGTATCGGCGGCTTTTTTGCCGGATCGATCAGAAACGCTTCAATCGAGAAACAAAAAGGAAAGATCATTTTCTATGTTACGCTGGCCGTCTTTCTCGGAAGCGGACTGAAATTTCTCGCTCATGTCATCAGCGGCGCTGTCTTTTTTGGAAACTATGCGCCTGAAGGCACTCCGGTATGGATTTATTCCTTGGTATATAATGGAACATATATGCTTCCGTCTTTCATTGTCTGCACAATTGTCCTTTGTTTACTGCTGCTAACCGCGCCAAAACTCCTGGAAAACAGATCAGACATGAGATAGCATAAAAAAACAGCGGACTCGCCTGAGATTCCGCTGTTTTTTTATGATTTAATCAAATCTGCGACCAATATATACCGCTCCGGTGCTGAACCGATAAAGTCAAAAGGATAGCAGGTGGAAACCGTCAATGTTGCTCTCGGCTTTGGTACAATCACCGTCCGGTCATCCGCATCCACGATCCGCACCTTTTTCACTTTGTATGTAAAAGTTCCGTAGGAAGCTTCAACAATTAACTGATCGCCCTTCCCCACTCGGCCGAGTTTTCGGAAAACCGTATCCCGGTGGCCTGATAAAACCGAGTTGTCATCTTCTCCAGGCAGAACGGAACCAGCGAAATGGCCCACGCCTTTTTGCAGCTCGTCTTCATCTGTCCCGTGATATATAGGAATCCTTGCATTGATTTTCGGAATGACAAGATCACCGATTTTCTCCCCGGTTTTAAATGTTTGATCAATCACCGTTTTTTCTTTTTTCGCCGTCTGAATCGGAGGTTTTTCAGGCTTTTCTTCTTCTTTCATCTGCTGAAATGAAAAAAGAGCGTAGCCGTGCATTAACTTGAACACATTCGTTGTTGTAAAATAAGCGCCGCACACAACCATCACAATAGCTGCGAGCCAGATGATTTTTTTTCGATGTGCCTTAATTTCCTTTCACTCCTTATAAAAACTTCCCATTCTCTACATAATTAGAATGGGAAGTGACATGTTAAGCCGCTTTGCGAAGCCTTCTGATCATGAAGAATCCTCCAAACATCAGAACGGCGCCTAAGATCGACCATTCCGCGTAATGCCCGGCTGTCTTTGGAAGCTTTGCCCCTTTAACCGTCTTTTTCACATGAGATGGCTTTGAATCATGTTTGACAGCCGTTTGGGTTTGCTTCACTTTTGACCCTGTATCATGAATTAAATCAGATCCGATCATGTCAGGCGTCAGCAATACATCCAAAATGAAGTTGCCTTGCAGATCGTATACTTCCACCAGAAGGCTTGCTCCCTTCAGATCTTCCGCGCTGACAAGCGTTGTCAAAGACACTTCTTTTTTCTTTCCGTCTTTAACAAGATAGTATTTTGTTTTCACTTCAAGCGTCTTCTGAAGATCGTTTAAAATGGATAGCATTTCAGCGATATCCTGAGCTGAGAGCTCTGATACAGACTCGAAATCGGCTACCGCTTCAAGACGTTCTCCAAGAGCCATCAAATCATTTTCAAGGTTTGGATTTTTATCGCGCACCTTTCGGAGATGATTCACGAGCCTTTCCCACTCCTGATCATCCACACCCAATTCTTGAAACAGGTTCCCGATCTGAAAATCGTCTTCTTCATATGTCACAGTGAAAAGCGCATCGTCCAATTCGTATTCAAACATAAACACGTCGAGAATGTTTTGGCCGCTTTCCATATAGCCATTTTCAACAAAAAGGTCAGCCGCTTCTTTTTCGCTCAATCCGTATTCTTTTAAATAGGATGCCAAAAGTTGATTAGTCAGTCTTTCCCCTAAAAAATCTTTCAACTCTTCCACCGACTCAAAATCTTTTAAACTTTCATCATATGTATCCTGTAAATAAGCTTCCAATTCTTTTTCTGTCATTCCTATTTCTTCAAGATACTCTTGAAGCTCGGCCTGTTTCGGCGCGGCAAAAGCACCAGCTGCCGGCACTAAAACCAGGATGCAGACCAATAGTGACATCAGCCTTTTTTTCATTTCTTATGACCCCCTAAATTTATCTTTCATTTTGATTATAGTGGAAATATTTTTAAAAACATGTATTGTAATTGAAAATCTTTTCGTCTATAATATTTTGTTCTTTTTCCTGTTTAAACAGGCATAATCTTCCCCTCTATTGAATGTAATATAGTAAAGCGAATAGAGGAGGTATGCAAATGAACCCTTACTATATGATGCTCTTATGTTACGTCCTATCGATCATCCACTTTTTAATAGGCTACCGGGAAGCCCTGAAAATAAGCGGAGCTGACGGGCTGGTCAACGGAACCGCAATGATCTCCTGTATTCCGCTTGGCGCGGTTTTCGCTTTTTTCGCGCACTTTTTTTGGAAAATGACGATTTAATTTCAGAAATGAACTTTTCACCGGCGAACTTGCATTTCAGCGTTATTCACAGACGGCAGCAGTTTATGCTATGATTAATAGAACTTCAATTTACAAAAAATTCACAAAGATTGGAGGGAAGAGAATGGCCAAAGCCGTGGCTTCACAAGAAGTCGCCAATATGCTCAACGACTGGTACATACTGATGAAAAAAAGAGACATTTCAGGCTCAATCGAAATGAAAGATGACATAGATAAAGCAATTGAAAAAATGGAAGAAGATCATGACGTTCTACTCTATTATCAAATGCTCGATTTTCGCTTAAGGCTCCTTCTTGAAGATATCTCCCAATCTTCCACCGAAAAATTGGAGGCCATCAGTTTTCAAGACAAAGATCCAAAAAGTACGGACGACAAGCTGAATTATTATTTTTACCTGTTTAAAGGGATTTATGAGGACTACAAGCAAAACCATACAGAAGCGCTCAATTTTTTCAGAATAGCGGAAAAAAGACTGAGCGTCATTCAAAATGAAATTGAAAAAGCTGAATTTCATTATAAAATCGGTGTTTTGTATTACAACTTAAAAGCGACATGGCTGTCGATTCATCACATCAACATTGCCTCCGGCATCTTTCAAGGGTATGACGGGTATGCCAAGCGGGTCATCAACTGCAAAATGCTGATCGGGCTCAATTATATTGACCAATTTAAGTTCTCCGAAAGTGAAGTATTATTAAAAGAAGCGATCGAAAAAACCGAAAAAATCGGCGACCAATTCCTTTTACCGTGTACCTACTATAATATGGGCTTTTTGAAGAGTAAGGAAGACAAGCAGGAGGAAGCGCTAAAGTATTACAATAAAGCTTTTGCAATCAAAGATTTTGAAACGAAAGCCAAGTATGCTTACCTTCTTTGCGTTTATGAAAACACAAGGTCTCTTTTCAAAACCAACGCACACAAACAAGCATTTAAATGGATCGAAGTGGGCTTTAAAAAATCCCGGGAAATGAACAGCGAAATTTTCGAATTGAAATTCAAAATTTTATATACATTATATTCTGATACACAGAATAAACTGGAAATAATCAAGGACTATGTTCACCAGTTAGAAAATGAAAAAGCCTGGGTAGATTTGGAGGAATTATTGATGGATGTAGCGAATTACTACAGGCGAGAAAAGTTATATGAAGAAGCCATATACTTTTACATTAAAACAGACAAGGCGAGCAAGCTCGCTGGAAGAGGAGGAGAATAAAATGAAAAAAGTATTATTAACAGCAGTTGTATTAGGCGCAGTTATCAGCTTTTCATTCGTAAACCATGCACCGGAAGCGGCTTCTCAAGGAGATCAGGTACTTCTGGCATCCCGGGGATCAGGAGCATAAAATATTTAAAAAAATACCCATTCAGACATCTTCTGAATGGGTATTTTGCACTTTATATTCATATTCAGGAGGGATCGATATGGGAAAGAAAGTACTGCTGACAGGTTTTGACCCCTTCGGGGAAGAAACGGTCAATCCGTCTTGGGAAGCTGTAAAACGGCTGAACGGAGAAAAAGTCGAAGGCGTCTCTATCGTGGCGGAGCAGATCCCGACCGTTTTTCATCATTCAGCGGCCGTTTTGGAAAAAGCGATCGAAAAGCACCATCCCGATATCGTCATTTGTGTAGGACAAGCAGGCGGCCGGGCTCACATTACTCCAGAACGCATCGCAATCAACATCGATGACGCCCGCATTCCGGATAATGAAAAACGGGAACCGATCGATGAACCGATCGCGGCAGACGGGCCTGCAGCTTACTGGTCCGCGCTTCCTATCAAACTCGTTGTGAAAGAGTTGAGAAAAAACGGAATCCCGGCCTCCGTCTCTAATTCAGCTGGAACATTCGTATGCAACCATCTTTTTTACCAGTTAATGCACCGTATAGACCGCACCTCGGCAAACATCCGCGGAGGGTTCATCCACATTCCGTATCTCCCCGAACAAACAGTCGATAAGCACGAGCCGAGCCTCAGCCTTGAAACGATCGTCGAAGGGCTGAGGCTAGCCGCCGTCGTCTCTGCCCTTCACGAAAAAGACATTCGCGAAACCGGAGGCTCGCTCAGCTGAAACCGAAGCCGCCTCAAGGCGGCTCTCCGGATTCGCACACTTCCGGATTCTTGTACATCCCTGTGTGTTTTTCTTTTAAAAAAGTAAACACTATAAGAAAAACAGATAAAAGGGTGAACACGGATGCAGAAATCTTATGCCGTTTTCGGGCTCGGTCAGTTCGGCGGCAGTCTTGTCAAAGCCTTCCACGCAAAAGGGGCTGAAGTTTTAGGCATCGACAAATCCGAAGAAAAAGTAAACGAATATTCTGCTTATGCAACCTACACCATTTGCGCCAATGCCGTTGATGAAAATACATTGAAACAAATCGGAATACGCAACATCGATCACGCCTTTGTATCATTCGGCGATGACATTGAAGCAAGCATTCTGACTTCGCTTTTGCTGATTGAAATGGGCGTTCCCAAAGTATGGACGAAAGCGCAAAATGACTATCACCAAAAGGTTCTCCATAAAATCGGCGTCCATCGTATCATTCATCCCGAAAAAGATATGGCCAAGCGGATAGCCAGCCATATCACCTCGGAAAAGATGATCGATTTTGTTGAGCTGTCGCCAAATTACAGCATCGTCGAAATTGTGGCAACAAAAAAGCTGGACAAAAGAAGCCTGGGGGATATCGATGTACGCGCCAACTTCGGCTGCAACATCGTCGGCATAAAAAGAGACGGGCATTTCATCATCGCACCGAGCGCTGATGACTTGATATACGAAAACGATATTTTGATTGTGATCGGGCAAAACAAAGATATTGAGACCTTTGAAAAAAAGGGCGATTAACCGTGAAGTTTAAACAGATTCAATTAAGCCCGTCCCAACTGCTCGTGCTGGTGTTTTTATTTTTCATCATATTAGGAACTCTTTTATTGAAGACCCCGGCAGCGACGTCTAAACCCATAGGCTGGATTGATACGCTTTTTACATCGACATCGGCGATGACTGTTACCGGCCTAGCCGTCGTTGATACAGGCACGGATTATACGTTGTTCGGTCAGCTCATGATCCTCGTTCTCATCCAGATCGGGGGACTCGGCATCATGTCATTTGCAGTGCTCATTTTTATCATGCTCGGGAAAAAAATCGGCCTGAAAGAACGGCTGTTGATTCAACAGTCTCTCAATCAAACTTCTTTAGGCGGGATCATTAAGCTCATCAAGAGTTTGATTATTTACTCCTTCGCAATTGAAATGCTGGCCATGCTGATACTGGCTGTCAAATGGGTTCCTGAATACGGTTTCGCACGCGGTGTCTACTACAGCCTGTTCCACGCGGTTTCCGCCTTTAACAATGCGGGATTTTCCATTTGGCCGGACAGTTTAATACGGTATAAAAGCGATCCGCTCGTCAACTTGGTGATCAGTTTTTTGTTTATCATCGGCGGGATAGGGTTTACCGTATTGTCTGATCTATGGCATAAGCGGAGCTTGAAAAGTTAAGCCTTCATTCGAAATTGATACGTTTATCATCAATTTGTCAGCCATGATCTTTATTTTTCTGCTGGAGTATCAAAATCAAAAAACGCTCGGCATGCTTCCGCCAGCTGAAAAACTTTGGGGCGCCTATTTTCAGGCCGTGACCCCGCGAACAGCCGGGTTTAACACGACAGATATCGGAAGCCTGCACGAAAGCACGATCACACTTTTGCTCCTTCTTATGTTTGTCGGAGCGGGGAGCGCATCCACCGGCGGAGGAATCAAGCTGACGACGTTTCTTGTCATTCTCCTGTCGGTTATCACTTTTTTAAAAGGCAAAAAACATATTTCGATAGCAAAAAAAACGCTGAAAGACCAATTGATCATTCGTTCGCTCGCTATTTCGACTATCAGTGTGCTGTTGATTTTAGCGGCTGTCTTTATTTTAAATATGACAGAACCTAAGCCGTTTTTGGCGATTTTGTTTGAAGTCGTATCAGCCTTCGGCACGGTCGGCCTGTCAATGGGGATTACGGCTGACCTGACCCCTGTCGGAAAGATACTGATTATTTTCATTATGTTTCTCGGAAAACTCGGACCGCTCACATTGGCGTTTTCCCTGGCCAGACCTGAACAGGAAAACATCCGCTATTCAAGCGAAGATATTTTGACCGGATAAGGTGCAAACTTTAAAGCGCCTTATGTGTTTTCCCTTTCACGGACGGGACGGTGTTTTTCCTCATGCTTTGCGAGGCCATGAACAAGATAATACCTGAAAAAATGACCGCTCCGCCGATCACCTGCGTCATCATGACGGATTCGTCTAAAATCCAATACGCCAGCGCAACCGCTCCGACAGGTTCAAATAAAATCGCCACAGAAATCATATTTGTGCTCAGCCATTTCAGCACCCAGTTAAACAGCGAGTGCCCGAGCAAAGTCGGAATGACGGCAAGCAGAAAGAAATACCCCCAATCTGACGCAGGATAAGAAAAAAAGGCGGCGCCCGAAAACAGACAGTACAGGCATAAAGTGATGGCGCTGATTCCATACACAATAAACGTGTAAACGGTCAAACTGTGGCGTTTTCTGACATGCTGGCCAAACAGCAAATATGCCGTCACAAGCGCACACGCCAATAGTGCAAGAATGTCGCCGTAGAGCGCCTGGCCGCTTACTTTGAAATCCCCCCAGCTGATGTACGCGCTTCCGCCGATCGCGAGAAGCGCACTGATGATTCCAGCGAACGACACTCTTTCTTTAAATAAAAAGTATGTACCGATAAAAGAAAAAATCGGCTGCAGCGTCACAAGAACAACCGAGCTCGCCACTGAGGTGTATTCAAGCGAACGAAACCATAAAATAAAATGAAATGCCAAAAAGAACCCCGCTGCCGCTGAAAACAGCCAGTCCTTTTTCGAAAAACTCAAGACTTCTTTTCTTTTTCCCCAGAAAAAAGGAAAGATCAGCAAAGCGGAAAAAAAGAGACGATAAAAAGCGATGATTCCAGCGTCAGCCGTTGACAGTCTGACAAAGATGGCGGAGGAAGACACAGCCAGCACCCCGACCACTAATGCGATATACGGGTACAATGTTGTTCTCAAATAAATCCTTCCTTCTATTCATTTTTCTTAAGCATATCCGATGGCGATGCGAAAATCGAGTGTTTTTTGGTTATTTTACCAGCCTGCGATATGGTACAGTAAAAACAGGAGGGGATATGATGAGCATTTTTAATGAAGCGAGAAAAGAACTTTGGAGCGAGATTCAAGGCCTGTCAGACGAAACGCTGAATAAAAGGCCCTCGGAGGACGAATGGAGCATTCAAGAAGTGATCGACCACCTGAAAAAAATCGACCTGATGGCACTTCAAATCCTAAAGGAACAAATCAAACATGCACCGGTCAAAACAATCGAAGATAAACCGGTGCATCAGTCGGAAGACAGAAGCTCCAAACGAAAGGCGCCCCCATATGCAGAGCCTGAAAGAAAAACGGCGGATGCTTTAACCCTCAAAGCTGAGCTCGACAATGTCAGAACACAATTAACTTCAGTCATCGCCGCCTTTCATGATGAAGATTTTCAAAGGGTGCTGCCGCATCCGGTTTTCGAAGAGCTTACGGTCAGACAGTGGCTCGACTTCATCGGCCATCATGAAAGAAGACATATTAAACAGATCAAGGAAATCAAACAGAAACTATTATAATACACGGAAAGCCCCGGCTTTAGAGGCCCGGGGCTTTTCATCCGCTCAGGCAAACGACCTGGCGTCTTTCGTGGCAGCAGGCGAATACGCCCACACTTCTGCCTGGTCGCCTTGATGGATCAAGCCGGGGCGTTCGACGACGCAGACGATTCCCCTTCTTCCGATCGCATGGCGCACAAAGCGCGAAGCAAGCTTCAGTTTGTCGGGAAACTGCTCCTGAATGACTTCTCCGGGCTGAATGCACGGCTCGTTCTCACCCTCGCTCAACAGAGAGGCGCCGCTTGGAAAAACGATTCTGCTTCCTTCTCTTAATGAAGTTAAATCAGGCAGTCCGCTTAATGCGATATTAGCCCCGAGCCATTCCGGAAGGACCGCAGGAACGTTCAGCCGTCCGGCAATCTCAAGACACTCTTCGACCGAGACAATTGAAATCTGCCTCCTGTTGAAAATCTCCGTCCCTCTTTTATACATCGGCTCCCTTGCTCCCGCTTTTTTCGTCAGTCCAAAATGCAGATCACCCGGTATTCCCCCATAATCAATCACAATCTTTTCTTGTTTCTCTGTCACAAATGACGGTGTGTCCGCTATGTATACGTTCTCTGCAACAGCCGTGTGCTTTTTCCACATTCAACCCATCCCCTTTTTTCAAGATGTGATTTATTTTACAATGTATCCCTTTTTTTCTCAAATTGAGAAAGCCCGCTGTGCGTTCACACAGCGGGATTCATGCATTTCTTTATACAGTTTTCGGGGTTAGATTAAAGCAGCGTTTGTAAATCCAATTGTACGCTTTTTCGTTCAGGTCTCTCGGGTTTCCGACCGTTTGCGGATCTTTCATCGCTTCTTTTGAAAGGCGGTCGATCATGTCAGGTGATACGCCTTGCTCTTCAAGACTAGGAATCTCCAAGTCTTCCACAAGCTGATACATCCAGTTCACTGCAGCTTTAGCCGCTTCCACTGTAGACATGCCGCTTGTGTCAATGCCGAACGCTTTTGCAATGCGGGCAAATTTTTCAGGGTAGCCTTTCCAGTTGTATTCCATTACAGGACCCATCATCGCCGCCACACATTGGCCGTGCGCGACAGGAATGATTCCTCCGAGCGTCTGGCTCATCGCGTGAGCAGCGCCTGCAGATTCGCTTCCGTAAGAAAGGCCTGCAAGCATAGCCGCCTGCGCCATGCCGTATCTCGCTTCAAGATCTTCCCCATCGGCAAACGCTCTGCGGATGTAATGTGCGCCGTATTCGATGGCAAGAAGGGCCACCGCGTCAGTTATCGGCTGAGCAAATTTCATCGTATAGCACTCGATGGCGTGAGCCAAAGCGTCAACGCCGGTCATCGCTGTGACGTGCGGAGGCATTGATACATGCAATTCAGGATCGATAACTGTCAAGTGAGCAGCAATCAGCGGGCCGCCCGTATTGAATTTAAATTCACGCTCTTCATCTGTGATAACCGCCCATTGTGTAACTTCTGAGCCGGTTCCGGCAGTCGTCGGGATCGTTGTAAGCGGAGGAATCCGGTTTTCAAGAGGCTTCTTTCCTTCTGCCGCTTCATAGTCAAGAACCGAGCCTTCATGAGTGGCTTCGACTCCGATCGCTTTCGCCGTATCCATTGAGCTTCCGCCGCCGACTGCTACAAGGCCGTCGCAGTTTTCTTCAGCATACAGTTTGGAACCTTCAGCGACAAGACGGACAGGCGGATTCGGCTCGACTTTATTAAAGACGACAACTTCAACGCCTGCTTCCTGAAGGGATTCAACGACCGGGTTTGTTACACCTGCTTTGTAGATGCCGGGGTCTGTGACAAGCAGCGCTTTTGAAACGCCAAGTTTTTTCACTTCTTCGCCCACATGTTTAACGGCTCCGATTCCGTGCTTAATGACGGTCGGGATTTCAAACGTGTGGAATTTGTTCATCGCTTCTACTTTCATATTTAAAGTCATGAATCATTTCCTCCTTCTTATGCTTTAAACCAATTGACAGCCGCCGGTTTCGTATTGCGGTAGACGTGCTTCACTTCCGTGTATTCTTCAAGGCCCATGCGGCCAAGCTCGCGGCCGATGCCTGACTGCTTGTAACCTCCCCAAGGCGCTTGTGCGAAATACGGGTGGAAATCATTGATCCAGACGGTTCCCATGCGCAGTTTGGAAGCGACGCATTCCGCTTTTTCGATGTCTTTTGACCAAACGGCGCCGGCAAGGCCGTAAATCGTATCGTTTGCAAGTGAGACCACTTCTTCTTCTGTTTTGAATGATTCAACTGTTAATACAGGACCGAATACTTCTTCCTGAACGATTCTCATATCTGATGTACAGCCCGAGAAGATCGTCGGCAGATAGAAGAATCCATTTGCAAGTTCAGGGTCCTCCGGACGCTTTCCGCCTGTTTCCAGCTTGGCGCCTTCTTGCAGGCCGATTTCCACATATTTTTCAACTTTGCTGCGGTGTTCAGCTGAAATGAGCGGACCGCTCTGTGTCTCCTCGTGGAATCCGTTGCCGAGCTTGATTTTTTTCGCACGTTTGACAAGCTCTGCGACAAACTCGTCATGAATGGATTCTTCAACGAGAAGACGAGCACCCGCGGAGCAAACCTGTCCTGCGTGGAAGAATACTGCATTCAGCGCCTGGTCAACCGCTACGTCAAAATCTGCGTCTTTAAACACAATATTCGGATTTTTTCCGCCAAGCTCAAGCGCAATTTTTTTCACATTCGTACTTGCAGCCTGCATGATTTTCTTTCCGGTTTCAATTCCGCCGGTGAAGGAAATTAAGTCGACGTCTGTATTTCTGGCAAGTTCATCGCCGACAGTGGCTCCGGGGCCGAGAACAAGGTTGGCAACCCCTTTAGGCACACCGGCTTCTTCCATCAGCTTGAAGATCTTAATGGTTGTCAGCGGTGTGATTTCACTTGGTTTGACAACGATCGTGTTGCCCGCTGCCAAAGCCGGAGCGATTTTCCAGCTAGCCTGCAGAAGCGGATAGTTCCATGGTGTGATCTGCCCGCAGACACCGACCGGCTCCCTGACAATTTCGCTTTTAGAATCGGGAATCGGTGAAGAAATGACTTCTCCGCCATCTTTATCCGCAAGCCCTGCATAATATTGAAATACGTTTGCAATATCATCCATATCGGCTCTGCTTTCTTCAAGCGTCTTGCCGGTGTCAAGCGATTCAAGCTCTGCCAGCTCTTCGTGGTCGCGTCTGATCAGTTCGGCGATCTTTAATACGATGTTGCCTCGTTCAAGACCCGGCGTATTCGCCCACTCGCCGTCGTCAAAGGCGCGGCGCGCTGCGGCAATCGCCCGAACAGCGTCTTCTCTGTCTCCTTCACTGACGGTTTCAATATGCTCTTGATTGTAAGGGTTGATAATTTGGCGGGTTTCGCCTTTTTTGGCGCCCACCCACTTTCCGTCAATGAAAAGTGTTTGACTCATAAAAGCAGCCTCCTCATTACGCAAAGTTTGTTAAATAAAAATTTAACGTTTTGAACACTTTGAATTTATCATGTGCCATTTTTTGTGTCAAAGAAAATCAGGCTGATTATTTTTTTGAATTTTATATGAACGCAGTACTCACACGGGCTGAGGCCATTTGAAAAAAAATTTTGATTTTGACATTTGAATTTCTTTCGTTAAGATAAAGAACATACAGAAATAACTTAACAAACTTAACGCGGATTTCAGATTAATCCCCGTTTTTCCGGGGCATTGAATCTGCAATGCTGATGTTCCGCTCCTGTGAAAGGAGGCAAGTAATGGACAATCCCCGTGATCTTTCAGCAAAAGAAGCGATCGCACAGGCAAAAGATCTTGTCATTGATTCAATCGCAGAAACGATGGATCTGTACGGCATTACCCGGAGTGCGGGTATTTTGTACGGAACCATGTACCTTTCGGATGAAATGACACTGGACGAAATGCGGGAAGAACTGCAAATGAGCAAGCCCAGCATGAGCACAAGCGTAAAAAAACTCCAAGACTTAAACGTCGTCAAAAAGACATTCCATAGAGGAAGAAGAAAACACAGCTTTGTTGCTGAAAAGGATTTCTTCAAATTTTTCACAAGCTTTTTCCCGCAAAAATGGGAAAGGGAAGTCAAAGTGAATCTCATGGCCATTCAAGACGCTCAAAAAGCATTGGAGGACATCGTCGAAAGCGATGGGCTTGACGAAAGTATAAAAGAAGAAGCGAGAACTCTTTATGACCAGTTGGAACAGTCAAAACCGTATTATGACTGGCTGCTGAGACTCGCGAAATCTGTCCAGTCCGGAGAGATTTTTGAGTTTATACCGATTGATAACAAGGAATAAAAAGGTTTTATCCGCTCTGAAGTCAGCAGTTTGCATACTTCCCAGAGTGGCGCAAAACCTTTTTTCACATTTTAATTTCAAGAAAATTCGAAAAATTATTACCGGAGGCGATGTGCATACATGAATTATGCTGAGAAGAAAAAAAGCTGGATCAAATTAGGTATTTTTGTGTTGTTTGCGGGAGGCTTACTCGCGTATATCGGCATTTCGAATGCAGACATTCATTGGGGCGGCTTTATCTCGATGATGATATTCTTTGCTTTCACCTATTATTTAGGCGCTTTTTACGCAGCAAAGAAATCAAATTCTTTTTCTGATATGATCGTGGCAAAAAGGAGCATGCCGTTTTTCGTCGGAATGGTGACGATGGCCGCAACATGGGTCGGCGGCGGATATATTAACGGAACGGCCGAATCGGCTTACAGCGACGGTCTCATCTGGGCCCAGGCACCCTGGGGCTACGCATTAAGCCTGATTATCGGCGGTATTTTCTTCGCCAGAAAAATGCGCCGTCATCAATTTATGACCATTATCGATCCTCTCGAACAGCGCTTCGGTAAGCGGATGGCCGGTGTTTTATATATACCGGCGCTGTTAGGAGAATTGTTTTGGAGCGCCGCGATCTTAACGGCATTGGGCACGACTTTCGGAATGATTCTGAATATCGATTTCCAAACGTCGATTATTCTTTCGGCGATGATCGCCATCGCTTATACGGTGGCCGGAGGCATGTGGGCAGTCGCTTTCACAGATGTCTTCCAAATGATCATCATTTTGCTCGGGCTGTTTTTAGTCGTCCCATTTGTGTTGTCAAATGTCGGTTCATTCGATATCGTATGGGCAAATTACAGGCACGATTTCGGAAGCAGCGCCAATCTGTTTCCGCCGTTGGACGGCTGGAAAAATCCTGAATGGGGAAACCTGTTTTGGAACTGGTGGGATAATGCGCTCCTCTTAATTTTCGGTGGTATCGCATGGCAGGTGTACTTTCAGCGCGTTCTTTCGGCAAAATCGGAAAACGCCGCCATGTGGCAGTCGATTATTGCCGGAGTGATCTGTATCATTGCCGCCATTCCGTGCGTGATCATCGGAGCTGCCGGAAACAGTGCGGATTGGAGCCTGTTCGGAGCGAGCGCTCCGGATAACCCGGCGATGATTTTGCCGCAAACGCTTGCGTATTTAACGCCCGGAATTATCGCTGGCATCGGTTTGGGTGCAATTGCAGCTGCCGTTATGTCAAGCATGGACTCATCGATTCTATCGGCATCATCAATGGCCGCATGGAATATTTACCGTCCGCTGATCAAGCCGAAGGCCACCCAAAAACAGCTGCAAAAAGTCGTCAAACGCTCAATCATTTTGTTCGGCGCGGGAGCAGCGATCATCGCGCTGAATGTCAAAAGCGTTTATACTTTATGGTATTTGGCATCGGATTTAGTTTATTGCATTCTTTTTCCCCAGTTAACAATGGCCCTCTTTTATAAAAGAGCAAACCTGTACGGGTCAATTTCCGGATTTGCAGTTGCGGTCATTCTGAGGCTGGGCGGCGGTGAACCCGCATTCGGCATCCCGCCGCTTCTGCCGTATCCGATGATTGAAGACGGCACAGTCCTCTTTCCTTTCCGGACGCTGGCTGCGGTTACAGCATTTATGACGATCTTCGCTGTGTCCGAATTGACGCAGCGCAAATGCCCTCCTAAACAGCTTGTACTCCCCCAAGAAAAACAGAAAGACGATCGCGCGGCTTAAAATAGGAAAAACGCCCGGCCCCGGGCGTTTTTCTTGATTCGTGTTTAATTTTTCACGGCATGAATGTAGTGAATCGTTTCAAAGGCTGACAGATCATCTTTTCGATTTTTAAAATAACGCTCTTGAATATCCGACGGTGACAAATGCTCATAAACGAGCAGTCCGGATTGCTCCAGCATATGCTGGATTTCCTGATACGAATAGCATGACTTCATCGGTTCTCCGCCTGCCGCTGCCATTTTCACCATATTTTCCACCCTGTTGGAGAAACCTTTTTCTTTGAACAGGTTTTCATCCGCATAATCAAAAACGATCGAACTCCCTGAAGGAAGATCAGCCATTAATTGTCTCAGCAATTTTTCGGTTTCTTCCTTTGTTAAGTAGTAGGAAACGCCCAAAAAGCTAAAGAACGTTTTTTTGTTAAAATGAAAACCCTTATCAGCCAATTCTTGATAAGAAAATGCCTTGGCAAAGTCCAAAGGAATAAAATGAAGATGGGCCGGGATGTGAAAACCGGCTTTCTCCAGCCTTTCCTTTTTCCATTTTTGTGTCGCCGGATGGTCAATTTCAAAGATATCAATTTTGCCTTTTAACTCTAGGTTCCGAAAACAAAAAGTATCCAGCCCTGCCCCAAGAATCACGTATTGTTCTGCTCCAAACCGAATCTCATGGTGCAGCACGCTTTCGCAATATGCGGCACGCGCGAGCGGCGTCGGAGAGAGCTGAATTTGTGTGACCCATTTTAATATTTCTTCATCGTCTCCCTCGTATTTTTCCGCTATATCTTTGTTGAAGAACTGTATACCTTGAATGAAACTGTTTTTAATATCAGAAAATTCTTGTTGGGAAATGAGCGTTTTGGCTAGATTGTCATCAAAAATTTTTGGTTCATCATATTGGCTGTGATAAGCTCTGCCAAAAGCCGAAATAAGAGACGTTACACTCGATTCATCTTTTTTCATGTCGTACACTCCTTCATCAAACGCAAAAAAATAGGATTCTCCCGGCCAGGAGAATCCTATTATACACACCAATATTCAATTAGTAAATTATAGCATAAATAAATTTTTTTGTCAAGAATTTTCACTTTTCCTATTTTATCAATGATCGAGAAAACAGCCTGTGAGTATGGGAAAACTACACGTATAACAGCGGG
Organism: Bacillus sp. AK124; assembly: GCF_053903085.1. NCBI lineage: Bacteria > Bacillati > Bacillota > Bacilli > Caryophanales > Bacillaceae > Bacillus > Bacillus sp. AK124. The sequence continues at coordinate 1,036,452 of NZ_CP096378.1, read as the reverse complement.
GTCGACTTTTTAAAAATCTTGCCGTCTCTTATATAAAAACGGGGGACGCGCCAGCTTATTGTAGATACCACTTCATAATTGATCGTATCAAGCATTTCCGCAACTTCATCAACGGAAATTTCAGCTCCCTTTTGCCGGCCGTAAATCACGACTTCCTCTCCTTGTTTACCTTCGCTCTCTCCCAGACTGACCATTATCATGTCCATTGTTACTCTTCCCGCCACCGGCACCCGTCTTCCGCGGTGTAGAATAAATCCGCGATTGGAAAGTTCACGGGAATAACCGTCAGCATAGCCGACCGGAATCGTGGCAATCACTTCCCCGCGCTCCGCAACATATGTAGCCCCATAACTAACGGTCCGCGGTTCTGTCAACATGGTTTTCACATAAGCGATGCGCGCCTTCAAGCTTAGTGCAGGCACAAGCTTAACGAGATTGAGCTGCCTGATATAATCGGAAGGATATAATCCATACATTCCGATACCTAAGCGAATCATATCAGCGCTGAATTCCGGAAAAGCGATCGCCGCGGCCGTGTTGTTCATATGCACCGTAGGCAGCTTAAAGCCTTGTTCTTTCAGAAAGCGGAGAAAGCTGATAAACTTTTCGTGTTGAATCATGGTTAGCTCAGTATCCGGTTCGTCAGCTGTGGAAAAATGCGTAAAAATCCCTTCCCATCTGAGGTTTTCACTTGCCGCCAGCGCTTCCACAATTGCTAAAAGCCTTTCTTTTGTGCGTACACCTAAACGCCCCATGCCGGTATCCACATTGATATGAACAGACAGCCGGTCAGGGGTTGCTTCTGTTTCCAATATCTCGTTCGCTTCTTTAATCCAGTCAACTTGAAATGCTGATAACGATATATTCCAAGCTGCCGCTTCTTTCACACAGCTAAGCGGGGTGAAACCGAGCACAAGGATCGGTGCGTCAATCCCCGCTTTTCGCAAAACGACCGCTTCCTCCACCGAGGCAACGGCGAGCTCACTCGCGCCGTTTTCCAGTGCATGGCGTGCCACTTCCACCGAGCCGTGACCATAAGCGTTTGCTTTTACGACAGCCATAATCTTGCTCCTCTTCGGAATATGCCGCCGAAATGCGCGCAAATTTTTTTTAATCGCATCAAGGTTTACCTCTACCCAGACTTCCCGGCAAAGCTTTTTCATCAACGCTCCCTTCTTTCTTGTCACATAGTATTCATTCATGTAGCCGTTCGAAAATTGCCCGGATGCTTTCTATCTCATTCTTATTCAGCTTCGGGCGAAATCATTCAGTCAGTAATCGTTAGCGGTGGAAGGCAAACAGCAGAAGACCGTGCCGTGCAGACTTTAAATCGAAGGTTTTCTTCTGCTGCCAAAGGAAATGCAAATCTGTCCATCTAGTTTTTTTAAAAGCGTCTTAATAAGGCTCCGATTTTTTTCGATTTGATATATTTTAAGCGTCCCTGTCATAAATTTCGGTATACACGACCTGTGAAGGGAGCTTTTTACATGAAAAGAACAGCCGGGACTCCAGCTTGGTACAATCGCGTGCCTCATCCAATAAGACACGATGGTGCGGGCGCGACCGATTTTGGGCCCCGCGACGTGATGCGGGATTTAGAGAATCCCGACATGTTCGTTCCTCCAAAAACAGATGCCGGAGCAATCCCCAATTTAAAGTTTTCTTTTTCAGACACACATATGCAGTTAAATCATGGCGGCTGGTCGCGCGAAATAACTGTCCGGGAGCTGCCGGTATCAACGACGATTGCCGGCGTCAACATGCGGCTGACGCCAGGCGGGGTGCGCGAGCTGCATTGGCATAAGCAATCGGAATGGGCTTACATGATTTTGGGCCATGCGCGCATTACCGCCGTCGATCAGGACGGCCGAAACTTTATCGCCGATGTCGGCCCCGGGGATTTGTGGTTCTTTCCCGCTGGAATACCGCACTCGATTCAAGGGCTTGAGGATGGCTGCGAATTTCTCCTCGTTTTTGACGACGGGAACTTCTCCGAGTTCGATACCTTCACGATTACAGATTGGTTCGCACACACACCGAAAGATATTCTGGCCGCGAATTTCGGTGTACACGAAAGCGCCTTCGCCCGCATCCCCGACAAACAGCGATACATCTTCCAAGCAAAAGCGCCGGGACCGCTCGAAAACCAAAAAGTGCCCGACCCGTATGGAACCGTACCAAAAAGCTTCGCTTACAGGTTGTTTGCACAAAAACCTATCGTAACACCCGGCGGAACGGTGCGAATTGTTGATTCTTCAAACTTTCCAATTTCGACAACGATCGCCGCCGCACTCGTCGAAGTCAAGCCCGGCGGAATGAGGGAAATGCATTGGCACCCGAACAACGATGAATGGCAGTACTATATCACAGGAACCGGGCGAATGACAGTATTTGCGGCAAACGGGACTGCCCGTACCTTTAATTACCGGGCGGGGGATGTCGGATATGTCCCGTTTGCCATGGGACATTACATTCAAAATACAGGCAGCGAAAGCCTGTGGTTTTTAGAAATATTCAAAAGCAGCCGCTTTGCAGACATTTCATTAAATCAGTGGATGGCGCTGACTCCAAGAGAGCTGATTGAAGAGCATTTGCATGTAGGACCGGAGCTGATGAACGCTCTGCGAAAAGAAAAATGGCCAGTCGTCAAATACCGTACAGACAGATAGGCCATCACCCCGCAAAAATGGATCGCGTAAAAAAGGCAACAAAAAAACCCTTGAATCTTCAAGGGTTTTAAAGATGGAGCATAGCGGGCTCGAACCGCTGACCTCTACACTGCCAGTGTAGCGCTCTCCCAGCTGAGCTAATGCCCCGTATATTTAAGACATGATTTATTATAGATGGATTTTTGGAGAAAAGCAAGCGGTTTTTGATGTGAGTAAGAAAATGCTCTGTCAGCCGGCATTTTCTTTTTCACCTAGACAAGCGCTATTGCTTTGATTTTTCAAAACAGAACTGAGTGAACCTTTCAGACAAATCCAGAATGTCATCTATCCTAGGCAAGGCAGTGATCCATTCTTCCGGGATGCTTTCCATTTGATCATACATTCCAGCCATTGTACCTGTAATAAAGGCAATTGTATCTGTGTCTTCCCCCAGGTTCACTGCTTCCAATACAGCATCAGAATAACGGTCTGAATTGAGGAAACACCACAATGCCGCTTCTAAAGAGTGCACAACATAGCCGTCTGACATGATGTCTTCTCTTTTAACACCCGCAATGTCATCATTGAGTATCCTCTTATAGGCAGAAAACTCATTTTCATACTCGGTTCCTCTCAAATTCTCCACACAAGAATGGACTGCTTGTTTATATGCCTCTTTAGGAGAATGATCAAACAAGTTTATTAAGAATTCTATATAAATGATACATCCCAGCGTAGATCGGGGATGACGATGTGTAATAAATGCCCACCTTTCGATCTCAGCTTGTCTTTTTGAAAAATCTGATTCGTTCCATAGCATAAAAGCCAACGGAGATATTCTCATCAATGCTCCGTTTCCATTATCAAACTCAGACGCTCCGCCGCATTGTTCAATTGGAACGCCCCTTTTGAAGCGCTCGATTGCATCATCAGTCGCTCTGCCAATATCAAACATGCTGCCGTATGGAGTCCAGTACCCTTCCCGATACGCAGCAAACTTTTTCATCAATTCGGTCTCATCTTTTTTTTCGATCAGATTCTCCATTAAACACAAAGTGAGTGATGTATCATCTGACCATGTCCCAGGCGGTTGATTATAAGTCCCGTACCCTATCATTCCAGTGATATTTAAGTTTCTAGCTTTAAATTCCACAGGGACGCCCAGCGCATCACCGATAACCCCGCCAAGGATAGTGGAGTACAGTCTTTTTTTAAATTGTGAGATATGGTTATCATCGTTCCACTGAAACGATATTATTCTTCTTTTCATTTGGCACACCCGCTTTGTTGATTCATCTTGAAAACGCATGGAGATCGATTTCCATGCGTTTTAGTTTTAAATCATATTCATTTAAAAATAATTATACATCAAATATTATTTTCCTAAAATCAATCTTCTTATCTTCTCTTCAAACTGCATACTTATATTGAAATCGTTTTTCCATAGATTTAAAAGAGAGATAACTTCTTTTAATTTCAAGGAAAAGTTATACAATACAAGAAATGCACTTGGAGCTTCTCTATCTTTAATTAAATAAACTTTTTTGAAGTCAGGAGTCATATAAAAAATATTATATAATCCATTTTTTGTTTGTTCTAAGTTAACAGAAATCTTTTTTTCTTTAAAAATTGAAAAATAATTCTCACCAATTTTCAAATCTAATAAGTTATTTAAAGATTTTATTTCATTATCTTCTAACTCTAATATTTTATCTTGTGTTTCAATATCTCGAATACGATCACCTAAAATTGAAACCGCATAAATACCGAGTGCACAAATTCCCTCTTCTTTATTATCAAATTGCTCTTTAATAAATTCATTCCCTCTTTGATTTAATATTAAATAATATATATTGTTTTCCGTGTTTTCTTGAAGTTCAACAAATGTTTCTTGATAAATACAGTTATTAAACTTTTGATAAACCCCTATTTTATTTTCTTCAGCATGACTTATAACCGCATAATCCTCACCAAGGTTTTCCTTCAACAAATTATGCATTTCTAAAGACCACCTTTTGTAATTGAAACTTCTTTTATATAACCTTTATCTATTGTATCATTGTGATATTTAAGAATAGTGTAATCTTTACTCTCTGTCTCCATAACCTTATGTAGTTTCAATTAAAATCGACCATCTATAATAGATAGATGGTCGATTAAAATTTCATTATAAAAGAAAAGTACTTATGTCTCCTTCAGAGAAATTATTTGCTATTCCTTCAGTTTCCAACAAGTTTTTCACTTTATTTTCAAATTGATAAAGCAAATAGACTTTTTTGAACGCAATAAACAGTGCTCTTTGATTTTGGATTGCTACTGTAGATTGAATCACATTACCTTTATTGTTGACAAAAGAGACAATCGAACTTGCTTCGTCTTCCATCTCTAGCATAATCGCTCTATTTTTTACTTGTGATTGTCCCAAAGCAAATAAAGAAGCAGGGATCCCTAATATAGACATGGCTTGAAAAAGCTTACTTTGATCAAATGTAGGTCCACCTATATCCAACTCTTCATGTTCCATCACAAAAAGCTGAAACTTTTCTAAAAAATAAAAAGAAGATAACCTATCCAGAAAAAAGTGTTTTGCCCCTTCAACTTCATTGTAAAATTCTTTTGTTATTTCCAAATAAGGGTTATTTTGTCTTTCAACCATAAACAAACCATAAACCCATTTATCTTTGTCGTTCTTCAATATATAAAAATTTTCATACGGAGCAACATTCTCTTTAATGCAACTATCTTCAAGAGTAGTTGATTTCCCCAGCTTATTCAAAATTTTATGAGCTTGATTAATATTCACTGAAAGTCCACCACATTTATTTTAATAAACTTTGTCAATGAGCTACGGTCGTTGAGCTTGTCTTTTGCTTTCAGTCGCATGCGTTTTTGATTATATCTCATTTGAGTCATACAGCAACTCTTAGCTTATTTCTTCTCCTTTCTAAATGCTATCTCGGAACATCTGCCCACATTCCAGTAGATCTGTCACCATTATGAATAGTTATATTGTGTATTCCAAAAGGTACTAACTCCATTTTACCTGGCACTTCAGTATGGTGCCATGTCATACCTTCTGGTCTTCCTCCAATTGCGTTATCTAGCCATTCAAATTTTGCCTCGTCAGACTTTAACCAGAGACTTTCTGGTAAATCTTTAGTCTTTACCACAAGTCCAGCACCCTTGAAATCTGCAAAACCAATACCTCCTTTTAATAGGTTAGTTTAACATTTAAATAAGTTAATTTTTTCTCACTAGAACTCATATTTTGTGCTACACTTCTTATTTGTTCATCCACTATGTCTATTCTATATTTCCATTGAGATCTGAGGGAAGAATTTATTTTTCCTTCTACCAGCTATATTACACAAAAAAGCACCCGTTGTTTTTAACAACAAGGTGCCTTATAGTAACGTACAGAAAGCATTCCACTTAAAGTTTAGCCTAAAGTTGCACAGAAAGCTTCTTCATCTCACTATGTTCCTCAGGTATCCATTATTTAATATCATATTTTTCTTTAATCTTCATTAATAATTCTTCAATAAGCTCTTTCTTCTCAGGATTTCTTTCTATATAAAAATTACACGCAGTACTTATATACTGATACAATTCATCATAACTCACAATATCGTAATCATCGTCACCGTCGCCAGAATAAAATAAAACTTTATTTTGTCCAAAGTATTCCTCTTCATCTTGTTCATATTCATCTGAATAAATTATTCCATTATACTCACGGCGCTCTCCCTCTTTATTTTTAAATTCTTCTAAATGCTGTAGAAAGTTACGTCCATTTACATAAAGATTCAAAACATCTATAACTGCTTCTTTAGTCAAATTATTCTGTTTCATCATCTCAATAAATTCTTCATATACGTTCATACTAATCCACCCATTCTAATACTGGATAAGCATTTTCTATCTCACCAGTTTCTGAATTCATAATGCCTTCAAATTTTAATTTTTTTCCATTATATTCTGTTTGTCCTTGTATTTTTATCTTCTTTTGTTTTAATAGAGGAATTTCTCTTTTATTGCTTAATCCTTCGTCCATTGCCTTTTTACTTAAATTTATTATTTCATCATCCGAAATAATCTTTGGATCATACACTGTCTTTTTATACATTTTGTCTTTATTAGGTATTACTTTGTATTCACCTGTTCCATTTTTTCCGGTATAGTCCATTTTTTCGTACTTCACTTTATATTCAATATCAAAAACTCCTTCTATACTTGGATGTTCTTTCTTAACAACAGTTTCCAACTCATACTTGTTAGAATTACTATCAAAATAATTCTTAAACTCATCATAATTATGTCCACCACTAACACCATTACGTTCAGTAAACTTTTTAACGGGTCCTGTCGTGTGTTCGACATAGTAATCTTCTTTATATTTAAGGTTTGTCGTACCTTTAGAAACACTCTTCCCAGCCTCAATCTCCTTCTCAACCCGCTGAATCGAATCCTGCATCTTCGCTTTCGACGCTTTATGGGCGTCGTTGACGTGGGCGGAGTAATTGGACCCTTTTCGGACGAGGGTGCCGCCGGCTCCTGCTTCTGCACCGCGGGCAATATCGCTCAAAGCGTCGGCGCTTTTGGCGAATTGTTTTTTGATGGCGAAGCCTGCGTCGTTGAGTCGGTCTTGAGCTTTCAGCCCATTCACCTTCATGCGGTTCGCCCAGATGTTTTTGCTGTCTTTAAAAGATTGTACCATATGTTCTGTTTTGCTTGAAATTTGGCCGATTGTGGCTGCGCTTTTAAATGTACCTTTTGCCGCGGCTGCCCCCGGGATGATGTCAAGGGCGCCGAACACGCCTCTTTCAAACCTTTCGTCTGTGTTTAACTCCCGTTGTGTCATCCAGTCTTTTCCGGTTGCGGCGCTCGAAATATTGGCTCCTCCGTAGGCGACGGCCACCGTGAGACCTGCCGGTGCACAAAAGATGGTGAGCACGATGATGCCTGCACCGGCCAGAAGATCCCGCCACAATTCCTGATTCTTTTGGACATCTCCGATTGATTCGTATTCAAATCCGCGGGAAGAGGCAATCGCTTTCATGTATTCTTCATACGATAATTCGATGTCGGGGTGGTTGATCTGGAATTCTTCAAATTCTTTGCTCAGTACGTGATCAAACGATTCCGAGTCTTTGAAAATATCATTTACGCTCACTTTCGCTTTGTCGGTTTCGACCGCTTGTTTGGACATGCCGTATCCGACGTAAGTGGTTTCCTTGGAGCCGATCCGGTTCGCGGTCGTGTAATTATGTATCGTCAGTCCGCGCATTTTTTCGGCGAACGCGTCTATTTTTTTATAAAAAGGGCTGTCAATGTGATCTTCCACCAAACTGCCGGCTTTCAGGCAAAAGTCAGCCAGCTTTTGATAATCCTTAAACAGTTCCTCGATCTTGCTTTTTTTGCTTGTGTGGGTAAAGCTGATCGACCTGTCGCTGTCCTTGTCTTTGATTTTGGATTCGATATCTTCCAAGAGATCGTTGAGTTTGATAAGGCCGGCTTTCATACCGCCGCCATATGGTCCGCCCGTCAGCGCATCGAGCCCGTCTTTCATGCCCTGCCATTCTTCCGGTACGTATTTCACATCCATTTAGATGATCGCCTCATTTCTATTTCTGAATCTTGTAGAGTTTTTGAAGCTCTTTATCTGTTTCATACATTTTCTCCATCGCATAACTGACAATGTGGGAAGCTATACAGTAATTATCAAACAGCTCCATCGTCTTCCCGAGAATATCCGCGTAGCTTTCAATCGCTTTTGATGCCTGTCCGGCTTTATAAAAATCGGATTCTGAAAGGTTTTTGATTTCTTTCTGAACCCCTTCTGTATAAATATCGCAGATGCTTTTCAGCTTATTGGAAATGGTGATCATTTCTTCAAACTCGAGATGGATGTTTGTACCGCCGCCTCCTGCTCCGCCTTCTGCATTCATAGCATCGCCCTCCCTGCTCTGAAATTGATGTGCAGTGCGTCATAGATCCGGTTGTTCATAATATAAAGGCTGATCCATTCATATCGATCATTTAAAGGATCAACCGAGATGAAATCTTCGCCTTTTGTAAAGTAAAGTGTTGTCGTCTGGAAACCGGTGTCTGCCGGTTTTTGCTGCGAGGCAAGCTTGAACGTTTCCACAGCAAGAACTTCTTTTTGATCAAGATCCATTGCCCTGACTTCGGCTTTTTCAGCGGCGCTCATCGGTTTTGTCAAAAAAGCGAGGTCTTGATCACGCGGCTCTCTTACTAAAAATGACACGTTGGAAATAAGCGATAAATAAACTTCGCGCTTTTCCAAATAATCTAATGTGTAGCCTTTGCCCTGGCTTCTTTCAGTCAGAGCGACAACGCGCTCCTCATCGTCCGGCAAAAATGCGCACATGACGTTATTAAAGCGCACGAATTCTTCGCTTTCTTGATATTGCTTCAGCAGCTTAATCAGAAAAAAAGCGGTCTTGGTCAGCTTGCCTTCCTTTAAAAGGATGCCTTTTTCAATCAGGCTCTCTTTTGCTTTTACTGCACAATCCGGCTCAGCCAAGGCCAGCTGTTCGCGTTCCGGAAGACCGAATATGTAGGTAACTCCGGCTGCTCCTGCTAAAACATAAAGTTCTGCCGCCGACAGCGTATCTGCTTTCACCTGCATGTCATTCTCCTTCCCTGTTATAAGTTTTTGATTTCCTGCACTTCACTGAGCTTTGAAAAATCGTCGATGTGCATTTGCAGTGCATCTAATGCAGCCGTATGATCTTTCAAGGCGTCTTTCATATCGGCATTCAATTCGATAATCAGCTCAAGGTAGCTTAAAAATGCGTCGCGGGTTTTTCCGCTCCATTTTCCGCTTTCAACATACGCTTTCAATTCCTTTGCTTTTTTCAGCGAGTCGCCAACATGTTTTTCGATCGCTTTCGCATGGGAATGCGCTTTTATTGTTCCATTATGTGAAATTTTCACAGTCTCTCCGCTTACTTTCGGATTGGCCGCTTGATAGTTGTAGTATCCATATCCGTCCATGACTCGGCTGTTCCTCCTCTACGCCTTTTTCTCTTCAGCTTCAGCTTTTGCTTTATAATACTCCCACTTGCTTTTCGCCTTCGACTTGGCGCTTTGAATGTCATCGACCATATCTTTAAAATGCTTGACCAATTCCTTCAGCTTGGCATCCTTTTCATGGCGTGTATCCTCAAATTCGTGGGAAGGGATTTTCAAGTCCGGGAGATTGCTGTTGTATGCTTTCAAACTTGCATCAACTTCTGCTAATTTCGTCTTAACATCGCTTTCTTTATCAGATAAAAAGTCGTATAAATTTTTATACTCGTCGCGTTTTCGTTCATTTTCCGTGTAGGATATGTGCAAAAAGTTGCCTACTGAATCCCAAAAACCTTCGCTCAAAGCAGCTGCCCCTTTCATTTATCCTAGTCAATAAAAACTATTTTCCTGTAGTGGATGATATTGTAATAGGTTTATCTTACAGGATGGTCCTAGGCGAATGAATAGGTTAAAAGGATTGTTTTTTCGACGAAAAAATAAAATAACCGGTCTTCGAGAGATTTTTATAAGTAAAAGGAATCAGTTCGTTTTCCCCTCTTTTCCGACCGGTCATTTCCTGAGAAATATTTTCTTTTGAAGAACATTCCATTATAATGAAGTTGGTTGGATTTTACATCATGAAAGGAGAAGCGCTATGCGTGAACATAAAGGATGTATCAAGTGCGGAAGCACAGATGCGGGGCAAAAAGAAATCGCGACGACCGGCACCGGCCTGTCAAAATTGTTCGATGTGCAGCATAACCGTTTTCTCGTCGTTTATTGCAAAAACTGCGGGTATTCGGAACTGTACAACAAACAATCTTCAACCGCCGGAAACATTCTCGACCTGTTCTTTGGAGGATGACGGCCCGAAAGGAGAAACGGTTATGAGAGAAAAATACGGATTATTGATTGCCATATTTATTTTGGCTTTATGTGTGCACTCCAATATCGTCGTAGAACACGCACTCTTACAGGCGATCATAAAAACAGTCTCACTATTCGTGATGATCGCTTCGGCGCTTGCAGCATTTGTCAAAGGCATCAGACAGCCGTCATAATCACTGGGAGAGGGGGTTAGTCATTGCCCCGTTCCCAGTGATTTGACTAAATCAAGAATCCATTCTTTCACGTCGACAAGGCGATTGTATGCCGGCTTTGTATCGGTTCCGGTGATGATCATGGATACGAGGGAGTCCTGCTTGTGCAATGCACCGTGGCTGGCTCCTCCGACGTGCGTCGGCGACCCTTCGCCGATAAATTCGTATCCAGGCTTTGCATTGGCGATCAAAAAGTCGCCTTCATGCGAAAAAAATGAAGTGTACAGTCTGGCCAGCGCATCGGGAAACTTTCCGTATGTCATGCTGCTTTGCTCGACCGTCAAATCGAGAATGTTTACATCCCCTTCCAGCGTCCACGTTTGTCCAAATTCATCCGTGTATTTGCCTCCCGGCCGAAATGTGAGCTTCCCGTGCTGCTCCCCCGAAACGACCTCAATTGAATCCGTTTCATTTTTCCAGCCGATGATGTCGATCCTCTCGTCCTGTTGCAGAATATCCGCGATCCTCGTGAGCGGAAGCTTCGCTTTATCGAGCGAATAGATGAACGCCATTCTTTCGTTAACGGCAAGAACGATGTCGTCATCGTCCGCCACGCCTTTCTTTAATTTCACAATGCGAAAGGCGTCTAGAAGGCTTCTCAAATCAATCAATGCTTCTTTTTTATTGCCGCTGATCCAGGCCTGTCCGTTATCCCCCATCACGATCCAAATGTGATCCTTTAAAGCGGCTTCCCATGACGGAAAGCTGTCTAAAATCTTTTGGACATGCCGGTCTGCTTTCGCGACCCCTGCTGCGTCGTTTCTCCCGTGTTTATGTACGTGCTGGTCGAGATCGGGAAAATAGACGAGTGCAAGAGGCGGCACTTTGTTTGTTTTGATCAGATGAACCAATTCATTCGCAGAAAACCGGTCATTAAAGCCGAATTTTTTGAAAAGCGAGCGGTTTGCCGGATTCACTTTGGAAAAACCGCCGTACGAGAACAGCTGGGACGTGTTGATTTTGACTGATTGGTTTAATCCGGAAATTATTGAAAAAAGAAAAGGAACCTGTAAATAGCCGTCCCGGCTCCCCCTGTGCAAAAGTGCATTGATCGAGCACGTTTCAATTCCTTTTTCATCAAGCTCTTCGTGAAGCGTCTTCACCTGTTGGCTTAAATGAACCTGATTCAAATTGTAAAAGACGTCTCTGGAGGATTGTTTGATGCCTAATTTCAGAAGCTCTCGAATATGGCTGCCATAATTGATGATCCGTTTTTCCTTCGCGTTGTACCACACAAGACCCGGAACTTTATGGCGGTCGCTGCTCGCCCCTGTAAGCAATGTGCTGTCAACATTGACGGACATCGTCGGAAAAGGGCTGATCATATCAGGGACATAGCGCCCGTTTTCCAGAAAATATCGCAGACCAGGAGCCTGTCCGGTTTTCACGGCTTCTTGAAGCGATTCATCCATTAATGAATCAATCAGCAACATGACGACTGATTTCTTGCGGCTCTCAGACATCGTTCTTCCTCCTTCCTTATACGTGAGCATTCCCTAAACCGCTCCGGTTATGAATGATCCCGTCTAAAATGTCGCTGATATCCCGGTCCGATTTTTCGCGCAAATATTGACCAACGCTCATTTGATAGCGTCTGATGTCTTCTTCCGAACGGAAAAAGGAGAGCAGCTGCTGTTCAATCGGCTGCTGTTTTTGCTGATTCAGTTCAATGACAAGGTTTTTCTTTTTCAGAATATCGAGATTCATCTCTTCCTGTCCGGGCAGCGCGTGATAGATGAAAACAGGGAGCTGTTTTTCAATGCACTCGCTGATCGTGACGCCGCCGGGCTTCGTCATGATGCCCGACGCCTCCCCGTATAAGCGGTTCATTTCAGCTTTGCTTTCGATATAAGGCAGCGCTGTAATGTATGGATTGTTTAAATCATGAACATACCGGTAGAGCTTTCGGTTTTTTCCGCATAGTATTTGGTATGCGACATCCCCATTCGGCGACAGCTCCTGCACAAGCTTAAAAATGCCGCCCACCCCCATGCTTCCGCCGGTTATGAGGATGTTGCACACCGCTTTTTTGTCCCCGTTCTGCCCAGGCTTTCTCTCCATTTTATAGGAACGATGCACGGGTATTCCGGTCAAAAAAATCTTCTCTTCATCAACGCCTTCTGCGATCAGCTGTTCTTTGATGTCTTTGATCGGCGCAAAATGATAATCAATCTTTTCTCTTCCCCAAATTCGGTTGACGAAAAAATCGGTATAGACATTGACCACTTTCATGTCGGGAAATCGGCCTTTTAAGCGGTTCAGCAAATAGGAGGGCAATGCATGCGTACAGAACACGATATCAGGCTTTTTTTCCGCAATGATCTGCTGCATATCCTTCAAAAAGATCAGCTCGTACAAGAGGTGGCGCTTTGCGGTTTGATGGCGCCCGCACGCCAGGAGATGATAGACCGAGCTGTAGACTTTCGGAAAATACTGAATCCATGACAAATACGCCGCAGAAGAGGCTTTTTCAAGCCGCCGATAAGCATGTGAAAAAATGTCGATTTTTTCACATTGATGGGATTTGAGAAGCAGTTCTGCCTGCAGTGAATCGGCAACGTGATGATGACCGGTGGAAATGCTTAAAAAAGGGAAAATCAGAATCTTTGTCATCTCCATCCTCCATTTCAGAAGAAAAATGTTTTCCATTTATATTTTTCAAATATCCAGCCAAAATATAAGTGTATTTTTTCAGGAAAGGAAAGTGGCGACTTGAGAAACTGTTTTTTGTCGATTTGGAGTGTAATTGACCCGTTTTATTATTTTTTTTCAAGACTGACACTCATTGATCAAATGAAATCGAGCATTTTTCGCGTCCGTCTCACAAGGTACAAAGGGATCGATGTGGTGTTAAACGATGGGACGGTTATTAAGAAGAACGATGTTCTGATCAAAATTCATCTGCATAATATTAAGCTGATTAAAGAGCTACAAAATATTGAGAGCGCTGTCAGAAGAGGCATCCTCATTTATCAAAAGGCGTACTTTTCAATGCCGATCCTGGCCGAATATGTTAAAAACCATCACCGGACAGACCAAATCAAAGGCATCATCGGCATTACCACACTGCATAAAGGCGTTGAAAGGCTCGGTTTTGAAGCCGTTGAGCCCGCAAACCAGTTTTACAGAGTCTTTAAAAAACTGACGCAGATTCCGATTTTATATTTAACAACAAAGCAATTTTCTCTTCGTAAAATCCCTCCTTCCCAATATTTGTTTATCTCGAAAGAAAAATTGTTCAAGTCCTATCTGCAGAAATAACAAAAAAAAGAGACTGATCCCTCAAAACAGGAACAGCCTCTTCTTTTTATGAAATGTGATGGAACGTCATTTCCGGACGGCTTCCAATGCGGATATTCGCTCCCGTCTGGCCCAATCCCTCGCTGATATAAAACGGTTTGTCATGATGATAGTGAAGACCTTTAATCATATTCATTCGCACAAGCTTTCCCATCTTCAGAAGATGATAAGGCTTCGGCCAATGAATCTGACCGCCGTGAAAGTGCCCTGACAGAAGATAGTCAAAGTGAAATTCCTGCATATCAAGCACAACGTTCGGATCATGCGTCAATACAAGGTTGTACCCTTCCTTCAGCTCTTTATATGAAGCGGCAATATCGCTTCGCTTCGTGCTGTAATCATCAATCCCGATAATGTTGAGTGCCTCACCTTCCACTTCAATCGAGACATGCTGATTTCGAAGGGTGATGCATCCGTTATCTTCCAGCACACGTTTCAGCTTCCGAAAGTGTTCACCTTTCAATACGTAGTCATGGTTGCCGAATACAGCGTACATCCCGTATGCCGGCTTTAGTTTTTGCAAAGCTTTTAAGTAGTTTGCAAGCTTTGGTATATTTCGTTTCCTATCAAGAAAATCTCCTGTTAAAGCAATGAGATCCACTCGTTTTTTATTGGCAAGTTCAAGAATCTGTTCAGGTGAAATCGAAATGTTTTCTAAATGAAGATCAGACAGATGAAGAATGTTCAGCTTTTTCTTTAAAGCGGGAGCCTGGACGCGCTCGACCGAAATCGTGTTGACTTTCACATCTTTTGTATTGTGGTTCGCTTTATAAAAAATAGGCATTAAACCTAAGATAATCAATAGACATGCGATAATAAACATTTCAATATCTCCTCCCTCTTACTAGTATAGTAAGTTGGCAGGCAGTTTTATAGTGGGAAATAATAGGATATCATTCTTTTTACCTATAATAAAAACCGATTTCCAGCTGGAAATCGGTTCGTAATTTTACAGAAACAAAATGAACAGAAGAAGCCCTAAAATGATGCGATAGATGGCAAACGGGACAAGCTTGATCTTATTGATCAGCCTGAGGAAAAAGCGGACGACAAAAAGAGCGACAATAAAAGCGCTGATAAACCCTGTAATAAAGAAAGGAAACAGATCTGCACTTAAATATGCCCAGTTTTTAATT
Source organism: Bacillus sp. AK124 (assembly GCF_053903085.1). Taxonomy (NCBI): domain Bacteria; kingdom Bacillati; phylum Bacillota; class Bacilli; order Caryophanales; family Bacillaceae; genus Bacillus; species Bacillus sp. AK124. The sequence goes on along the minus strand of NZ_CP096378.1, from coordinate 1,021,233 downwards.
AAAGAGAGCAGGCTGGCTCCCATCATGATCGGAATCGCCATAATGAAGGTGAAATCGGCGGCCGCTCTGTGGTTCAAGCCGAGAATAACACCGCCCGAAATCGTCGAACCCGAGCGCGAGAAGCCCGGCCAGAGCGCCAGACATTGAAACAGCCCCATACCGAGCGCCTGCTTATACGTCATCCGGTCAACCGAATCTGTCGTCTCCGTGCGCCGGTTAATCCAGTCGGCCGCGAGCATCAGCACCGCGCCGGCGATGAGACCGACCGCAACGGTGTGTACGGAAAACAGGTACTGATCGATATAGTCTTCGAATAAAAAGCCGAGCACAGCGGCGGGAACAAGTCCTACAGCGATTTGGGCAATGGAAAGGCGGTTTCCCGATTTTTGCTCTTCCGTCATGTTTTTCTTCACACCTAAGAGGTTGAGAATCCGGTCTTTAAATACGATGGCGACAGCGAGGATGGAGCCGAGCTGAATCACGACTTTAAAGGTATTCGCCGCCTCAGGCGTGAGCAGTTCTTTCGATTTCAGCCAGACGTCGTCAACAATGATCATATGCCCTGTTGACGAAACAGGGGCATATTCTGTTAATCCTTCAACAATTCCGAGTATGATGGCGACAAAAATATCCCAAATGTTCATATGTCATTCCTTTCGCTTCATAAAACTTGTCCTCTAATAAACTATTTATATCGCCTTTAAAAGCCGATTATGCAAGCGGGATTCAGACTTCTTCGTTTTTTTCATAAAGGTGTGAACGCTGTTTAAACCATTCAAACAAATGCGTGACCACCACTTTGATGACCGCGTATCCGGGGATGGCGAGAATGACGCCGATCACGCCGAACAGCTTGGCTGCCGTCAGCAGCACAAAGATGATCGTTACCGGATGGATGTGCAGGTTTTTTCCCATAATTTGCGGCGAAATAAATTTTCCTTCAAACAGCTGCACCACAGTCCAAACGATGATCAGCTTCACAAGCATAAACGGGGAAGTAACCAGGGCAATAATGATTGCCGGCGTGATCGCAATCGTCGGTCCGAGATACGGAACGATGCTCGTACACGCCGCCACAAGGGCCAATAAGGAAGCGTAATCAAGACCGATGATCATATATCCGATAAACAATAGGCAGCCGATACAGAAGCTGACGATGATCTGCCCCCTGATATACGAACTGAGCCGGTGATTCATCTCGGACATCATCACATACGTCTGTTCCCGCAAGCGGACCGGTACGAGCTTCAAAATAAAGAGCGGCAGTTTTTTACCATCTTTCAATAAGTAAAACAGGATAAACGGCACGGTCACAATTGAAATCACGACTTCTGTAACAGCGCCTATGAACGTTCCCACTCCGGTAAATGTGCTGTTTAAAATTGTGGTGGCCTGATCGGATAATTTGCTTGCCAAATCGGTCAGATTGATGTTCAGCGTCTGCTGGACCTGATTAAAAAACTGGCTTCCGATCAGCTGTTTAATTTGGTCTTCCACAATGTGGACATACCTTGGGAAATTATCGACAAGGCTTGTGATCTGTTCCCTTAACAGCGGGATAACGGAGACGATCAAAATCGTGATCAGACCGATGATCACGATATAGAGAAGAAGAATCGAATAAATCCTTTTCACATTTTTCCGCTCTAGAAAATCAACGATCGGATTTAACAAATAATAAACGACACCTGTCAGTACGACAGGCAGAGCGATGGTTTCCACAAGGACGATGAAAGGCGTGAAAATAAACGATGCTTTTGTAAATACAAGGATGTTCAATCCGATCAAGAGCAGAACGAGCAGAAACAAAACGAATTTATTGTCTAAAAAAAACTTCTTAAATCTGCCGCCCCACATATTCAAAGAGTCCATGGCGATCCTCCATTAACATTGGTTTTATACATTAAATTGTACACTATTACTCCTCATACTAAAAATAAAACCATTGCTATTGGTCTTTTTTTCCGCTTGCAAACGTTTATTGATGATATACATATACGCCGGTGTTTCCGGCTTTTTGCCTTTCGCCGGCAAAAGAAAACACTGTATAATAAACATATCCTACAGCGAAAGGGGAAAATAGCATGATACGGTTCGGGGTAGTCGGAACAAATTGGATCACCGACCGGTTTCTTGAAGCGGCCCGTTTGGTCGGCGATTTTCAATTAACCGCGGTATATTCAAGGAGCGGGGAGCGCGGACGTGAATTCGCGCAAAAATACGGGGCAGAGGCGGTTTTTACCGATATCAGCGAAATGGCTGAGAGCGATGTTATTGATGCGGTATATATCGCAAGTCCCAACTCTTTACATAAAGAACAGGCCGTCACATTCATGAAAAGCGGAAAGCACGTCCTGTGCGAAAAACCGCTTGCGTCCCATGTCAAAGAAGCGGAAGAAATGGTAAAAACAGCGCAGGAACACCGCGTGACATTTATGGAAGCGATGAAAACGACATTTCTTCCGAATTTTAAAAACATCGAACGCAACCTGCACAAAATCGGCAAAGTCCGCCGTTTTACAGCAAGCTACTGTCAATACTCTTCCCGCTATGACGCCTATAGAAACGGAACCGTCTTAAACGCATTTAATCCGGCTTTATCGAACGGTTCCCTGATGGATATCGGCGTCTATTGCGTCCATCCCGCGATCGTCCTGTTCGGCAAGCCCCTCGAAGTAAAAGCAAACGGGCTGATCCTTGAGTCGGGGGCGGACGGTGAAGGAACAGTGCTGTTAAAATACAAGGAACATGAAGCTGTTTTGATGCACTCGAAAATCTCCAATTCCTTCACGCCTGCTGAAATTCAAGGGGAGGAAGGCTGTATTGTCATTGATAAAATCCACCGACCTGAAAAAGTCGACATCCGCTATCGGGACGGACGGGTTGAACATCTTACGCTGCCGGATGACAAACCGGCCATGTTTTATGAAACAGAGGAATTCATTCATTTAATTAAACAAGGGCGGATCGAGTCTTCGCTTAACACATTTGAACGCTCTATCAACACCTTGGCGGTCATGGATGAAGCCCGCAAACAGATCGGTCTCGTTTTCCCCGCTGATCAAAAATAACAAATGAGCCGCCTCGATTCGAATGAACGGGCGGCTCATTTGTTTTAGGATTGCGCCAAAAGATCGGCAAAGGCTTTGACATAGATCGGCAGGTCCGGCGGGCGGCGGCTTGACACGATATGACCGTCGACGACCGCTGCTTCATTTACCCATACTGCTCCGGCATTTTCCATATCGTCTTTGATCCCAGGTGTGCTTGTGACTTTCCTGCCTTCCAATATTCCTGCGGAAATCAGTACCCAGCCGGCATGGCAGATTTGCCCGATAGGCTTCTTCCTTTCGTTGAACCACCGAATCATCTCCAGTACCTCGGGATATCTTCTGAGCTTGTCAGGCGCCCAGCCTCCCGGAACCAGAACTGCGTCGTATTCCTCAATATTCATACTTTTCAGCTCATAATCAGAGACAGCAGGTACGCCGTATTTGCCCTTATATTCATGATCCGCTTTTTCGCCAACGAGGTGTACGATCGCGCCTTCTTCCCTCAGCCTTAAAACTGGATACCACAGTTCTAAATCTTCGAAGTCATCGCTGACAAGCGCGATCACTTTCTTGCCTTCAAGTCGCATGATTTATCCCTCCTGTACAACCAGTGTACGATAGATGGCAGTCTGTTTAAACCTATTTATCCCCTTCCCCGTCACTTTTTAAAAATGCTTTTCCCGCGTAAAAGGCTGCCGGATCGCCGGCAGCCTGATGTTTAGTCAATCTTAAATTTTTTCGTCAAATCGCGCAGTTCTTCAGCCATTTGTTCAAGCGTAGCCGCAGAAGAACTGATTTCTTCCATTGAAGCGAGCTGTTCTTCAGCCGAAGCGGCGATGTCTTGAATGCTTCCTGAGCTTTCACGCGATACGTCTGCAATTTCTTCAACCGCTCCCGCGACATGCTGTGACCCTTCTGACAGCTCTTCAACTGCCGCATTCATCGTCTGCAGCTTGCCCGCGATTTCGTTTGTCATGTCATAAATCTGCTTAAAGCTTGTATCTGTTTCGTCTGTGATGGTAAGTCCCGACTGTACTTCACGGTTGACGTCCTGGAACATGTCCAGCGACTTTCCGATCTCATTGACGATTTCCTGAATGAGCGCTTCGATTTCTTTTGCCGATGAGGCGGATTGCTCAGCCAGTTTGCGCACTTCTTCAGCCACTACTGAAAACCCTCTCCCGGCTTCACCGGCTCTTGCGGCTTCAATTGCAGCGTTCAACGCGAGCAAATTCGTCTGATCTGCGATGCCGTTGATCACCCGCAGGATTGCCGTAATGTCTTTTGACTTGCTTTCAAGTCCTTTCACGACGGATTCTGCCTGTTTAACGGAATGATCGATGGAATTCATTTGTCCGACCGTTTTTTGAACAAGCTCTCCGCCTGTACCGGCAATGTCTGTCGATTGAATGGATGATTCTGTAATCGATGCTGAAACTTTGGACATTTCATGCAATTGGCTGTTCATGTCAGCCAGCTGCTGTGCACTGACTTCCACTTTCTCGTTTTGGCTTTCGTTTCCGTTTGAAAATTGTTCGATCGCAGATGTAATATGTTCTGTCGCCTTGCTTGTCTGATCCGCGCTCGCGGTCAGCTGCTCTGACGAAGAAGCGACGTTTTCAACTGATGTCTGAATGACGCTGATTAAAGAGCTCAGCGATTCGGCCATTTCGTTGAAGCTTGATCCGAGCTGTCCGATTTCATCTTTTGAACGGACAGTGATTTTTTGCGTCAAGTCGCCTCCGCTGATGCTTTTCGCAGAGGAAACGAGTTCGCGGAGCGGACCTGTGATCGATCTGATGATGAAAATCATCAGAAGCACACCGATGATGATGCTGACGCCCAACGTAATCAAAGCTGCATTCAACACAGGCTGTGACGCTTCTTTTAGTTCAGTGATATACATGGTTCCGCCGATTTTCCAGCCGGTCAGTTTATTGGTCGCGAATGCCATCTGCTTTTCGCCGTCAGACGTATATTTGATTGTTCCTTTGTCATTGGCGTATACTTTTTCAACCCAGCTGCCTTCGATGTCTGAGCCCGCATCATGTTTCGGGTGGGCGACAAACTTTTTATCGGCGCTGGTGATAAAGGCAAAGCCTTTTTTCCCGATGGTCACGCGTTCTGTCGCTTTAATGAGCTCTTCGATTTTCATATTGACGGCGACCACGCCGGATCCGTCTTCATGCATCTTGGCGATGGTGATAACCATCGTTCCGGTTGACGCCGTTTTGTAAGGGTCTGTAATAATGACTTCGCCCTTGTGTTCGGCGGCTTTTTTATACCAGTCCCGCTCTACCGGATTATATCCGCTCGGCATTTCCTGATCCGGGTAGCGGATGAACTTTCCGTCCTTTGATCCGGTAAAGATCCCTTCAACATCGGGATGGAGCTTGGCGAACTGTTCGAATTTCACTTTTAAAGCGTCGCTTTCTTTTCCTTTAAAAGAGTTTTCTTTAATGAACCCGCTGAAATAGGACATGGCATTTGTTTTCTGGCTGATATTCTGATTGATGATTTCGTTCAGCTGATTAACGTTTTCGCGCGCATTGTCCATGATTTCTCCGTCAAGCGTACTGCTTGCCGTTTGATACGCGCTATAGGAGAGGACGATGATTGGAACAGTTAAAATAAGCAAGAATGAAAGAATTAATTTCTTTGCAATGGAGGGACGTTTCACCCAATTTATAATATTTTCCATAGAATTGTTGACTCCTCTTTTCTGTTATATTTCTAATATCGGATTCTTTTAAAAGTTTTTATACGCGTTTTATAACTTTTTATAGTCTAAAATAACTAAAAAAACATCCGGAGGAAAACCGGATGTTTTAAAGCTATTCAATCTTAAATTTCCGTGTCAAATCACGCAGTTCTTCAGCCAGCTCCGCCAATGTGGTGGAAGATGCGCTGATCTCTTCCATAGAAGCGAGCTGTTCCTCGGCTGAAGCGGCGATGTCCTGAATGCTTGCCGAACTTTCTTTCGATACATCAGCGATTTCTTCGACCGCGCCCGCGACTTGGCGGGAACCTTGCGTCAATTGTTCGACAGCGGCATTCATCGTCTGCAGCTTGCCTGCGATATCATTGGTCATATCGTAAATCGTTTTGAAGCTTGTCTCTGTTTCATCTGTGATTCGAAGTCCTGACTGTACTTCATGATTGACCGATTTGAACATGTTCAGGGAGTTGTCGATTTCCTTGACGATTTCCTGAATTAAATGTTCAATTTCCTTCGCCGAACCGGCGGATTGTGCGGCGAGCTTCCTGACTTCTTCAGCCACTACCGAGAAGCCGCGGCCCGATTCCCCGGCCCTTGCCGCTTCGATCGCTGCATTGAGCGCGAGCAGATTCGTTTGATCGGCGATTCCGTTAATCACACGCAAAATGCTTGTGATGTCTTTTGATTTGGCTTCGAGCCCTTTGACGACCGCTTCCGCTTGCTTGACAGACCGATCGATCGAGTTCATTTGGCCGACCGTCTTTTGAACAAGCTCTTCCCCTTTGCCTGCAATCTCAGTCGATTTCAGCGACGCATCAGTAATCGCGGCTGAAGTTTTTGACATGTCATATAACCCGTCGTTCATTTCATTCAGCTGATGCGAGCTTGCTTCGACTTTTTCTTTCTGGCTTTCATTACCGTCAGAAAACTGTTCAATGGCCATTGTAATATGCTCAGTCGCTTTGCTTGTCTGCTCTGCGCTGGCATGAAGCTCTTCAGATGAAGAAGCTACATTGTCAACTGATGATTGAATGACACTGATTAAAGAGCGCAGCGATTCGGCCATTTCATTAAAGCTTGTACCGAGCTGACCGAATTCGTCTTTTGAACGGACTGCGATTTTTTGTGTCAAGTCGCCGCCGCTGATGCTCTTTGCGGATGACACGAGCTCGCTTAACGGCTTGCTGATTCCGCGGATAATGAAGTAGATGAGAATCCCGCCGAGCACGATCGCGGCTGCCAAAATGATGATCGCCATGTGGAAGACAGGCTGAGCAGCCTCTGATATCTCATCCGTGAACATCGTTCCGCCGATTTTCCAGCCGGTCAGCTTGTTCGTCGTAAAGGCCATTCTCTTTTCTTTTCCTTCAAATGTATATTGAAAATCACCTTTTTCACTGCCGTACATTTTTGTAACCCAGTCGCCTTTGCCTTCGGTTCCGGCTTCGATCTTCGGATGAGCGACATATTTTTTATCATTGCTTGAGATAAACGCAAAGCCGCTTTTTCCGATGTTGACGCGTTCTGTCGCTTTGATAAGTTCATCGATTTTCATGTTAACGGCAACAACCCCTGAGCCGTCCTCCGTCTGCTTTGCAATCGTAACGACCATCGTTCTGGTCGACGCTGTTTTATAAGGGTTTGTGATAATCGCTTTTCCTTTATTTTCAACGGCTTGCTTATACCAGTCCCTATCCGCCGGGTTATAATCTTTCGCCATTTTTTCAGCGGGATAGCGGATGAACTTGCCGTCTTTTGAACCTGTGTAGATCGCTTCCACATCCTGGTTCAGCTTGGCGTACTGCTCGAATCTCTCTACAAGTGATGCGTTCCCTTTTTCTTGATAAAGCTTTTCATTCACCCAGCCGCTGAAAAAAGAGACGGCCTGCTCTTTCTTTCCGATATTCTGGTCTATGATCTCATTCAGCTGTTCGACATTATCGCGCGCGCTTCTCATGATTTCCGTTTCAAGAGAGCTTCCCGCCGTTTGGTACGCACTATAGGATAAGGCCAAAATCGGCAAAGTTAAAACCAATATAAAGCTGAAAAACAGCCTTTTTGAGATAGACGGACGTTTAAGCCAGTCCAATACCTTTTTCATTTGATATAACTCCTTTAGCTTCTAGATTATGAAACTAATATCGGAGCTTTCATTTACTTTTGCATATTAAAAAACTTTAAAAAGTATTTCTGAAGATTCTTAAAAAAGAGCTTAAAAAAGAGGCTGACCAGCAGCCTCTTTTCATCAAATTTTAAACTTTTTCGTTAAGTCGCGCAGTTCTTCAGCCATTTGTTCGAGCGTCGCAGCGGATGAGCTGATTTCTTCCATTGAAGCCAGCTGTTCTTCCGCTGAAGCAGCGATGTCTTGAATGCCGGCAGAGCTTTCACGCGATACGTCGGCGATCTCTTCGACCGCGTCGGATATTTCGTGAGAACCTGTTGACAAATGCTCTACTGCGGCGTTCATCGTCTGCAGCTTGCCTGCGATTTCGTTCGTCATGTCGTAAATATGTTTAAAACTCGTTTCCGTTTCTTCCGTAATTTCGAGCCCTGACTGTACTTCTTGGTTGACCGATTTGAACATGTTGAGCGAATGTTCGATTTCCTTGACGATATCCTGAATCAACTCTTCGATTTCTTTTGCCGATCCTGCTGATTGGGCCGCAAGCTTTCTGACTTCTTCAGCGACAACCGAGAATCCTCTGCCTGATTCGCCGGCCCGCGCTGCCTCTATGGCGGCGTTCAGCGCCAGTAAATTCGTTTGATCAGCGATTCCGTTTATGACGCGCAGGATCGCGGTGATATCTTTCGATTTCGCTTCTAGCCCTTTGACAACCTGTTCGGCCTGTCTGACGGACTTGTTGATCGAATTCATCTGCCCGACGGTTTGTTGGACGAGCTCTCCGCCTGTTTCGGCAATTTCCGTCGATTTACCCGAGGATTCTGTAATCGATTCCGATACGCCTGCGATTTCATTCAGCTTGTCATTCATTTGGCTGAGCCGCTGGGAGCTCGCTTCGACTTTTTCATTTTGACTTTCAGCGCCGCTTGAGAACCGCTCGATGGCTAATGTAATGTGCTCCGTCGCTTTACTTGTCTGGTCGGCGCTTGCCGTCAGCTGCTCTGATGAAGATGCCACATTGTCGACCGATTCCTGAATTGTGCTGATCAGCGAACGCAATGAGTCAGCCATTTCGTTGAAGCTTGCGCCCAGCTGTCCGAATTCGTCTCTGGAGCGGACATCGATTTTTTGTGTCAGATCTCCTTCACTGATGCTTTTTGCAGAAGAGACGAGTTGATTTAAAGGCTTGCTGATCGCGCGGACGATAAAGTAAACAAGAATGCCGCCCAGAATAATCGCGCCTGCCAATGTCATGACTGCCATGTGAAGCACAGGCTGTGCAGCGTCTTTAATCTCTGCTGTATTCATCTCTCCGCCGATTTTCCAGCCTGTTAGTTTATTGGTCGTGAAGACCGTTTTCTTTTCTTTGCCTTTTTCATTAAATGTGAACAAGCCGCTCTCTTTGCTGAACATCTGCTCTGTCAAATCGGCTTCTGCTTCTGTGCCGGCTTTCATTTTCGGATGGGCGACATACGTTTTCCCTTCGCCGATGATGAATGCATAGCCGGTTTTTCCGATGCTGATGCTGTTTGCCGATTTGATCAGCTTGTCAATGTTTAAGTCAAGGGCGACTACGCCTGATCCGTCTTTGTTCTGCTTGGCGATCGTGACGACCATATGGCCTGTTGATGCAGACTCATAAGGTTCAGTTACAATCGTTTTCCCTTTTTCCTGGACAGCCTGTTTGTACCAGTCGCGTTCTACCGGGTCATACCCGTCAGGCAATGGAGCATTCGGATATTGTGCGTAAACGCTATCCTCCGAACCGGTGAATACGAGTTCGACGTCGGGATTTTGTTTTGCAAATTGCTCAAACCGCTGTTTAATGGCGGTCTGCCCTTTCTCTTTGTACGCTTTTTGATCAATCCATTTGCTGAAATACGCAATAGAAGTCTCCTTGCTGCCGATATCTTGCTGAATGATGTCGTTCAGTTCATCGATATTGTCTTTCGCACTTCTCAAAATCTCATCCTCAAGCGTGCTGCTGGCCGTAAAATATGAAGTAGCCGAAAGAACCAAGATCGGAATTGTTAAAATGAATATAAATGAAAAAATTAATTTTTTAGAAATAGAAGGCCGTTTCATCCAATTTAAAAGCTTTTTCATGTGTGATTCCCCTTTCTCTACTTTTATCGGAGACGGGATCTATTTTTTAAGTAAAAAAAGCGGAAAATTAGACCGTTTTCCTGCCCAAGCATCAGGCATACGCTAATAAAAAAGGGAAAAGGGTGTATCCTATGATAAGTGTTTCGGGCTACTGGCTCCGTCCTGAGGATATCGAAAAACTGAATGTCAGTCAGACGCAAAGAGACATTGCCAACCGGATGCTGGCCATGCCGTCCAGATATAGATACGGTTCAATCTCAGAACTGTTATTTGAGCTGAGATTCAGAGTGCATACCGTCGAATCAGCCAGAGAGCTGATCAACAGCGGAGCAAAGTTTGCCACCTTTTCAAAGACATACGGGAATGAAGAGTTTTGGAGGGTGACGCCTGAGGGGGCTTTGGAGTTGAAGTACAGAGCGCCGGCTTCAAAGGCGATTCGAAATATTTTCGAAAGCGGCTCTCTTTATGCTTTTGAGTGCGCAACTGCGATTGTCATCATTTTTTATATGGCGCTCCTCAAAACGATCGGCGATCAGACATTTGACCGGAATTATCAAAGAATCATTTTATACGATTGGCATTATGAGCGGCTGCCGATCTATACGGATAAGGGGAACGACTACCTTCCGGGAGACTGCCTGTATTTCAAGAACCCTGAATTCGATCCCGAAAGACCGCAGTGGCGCGGAGAAAACGCTATTTTACTTGAAAATAATCTCTATGCGGCACACGGTCTGGGGATCTTAAGCGGCGAAACGATCATTGAAAAACTGAACGGGCTGAGAAAGCCTCATGCACAGACGTCCGCCTATCTGCTTTCTCAAGTGACACGGGTTGATATTCCTGCATTAATACAAATGATCAGATAGCACATCGGCAGGCGCAAGCTGATCCATCAGCTCCTTCACCGTCGTTAGCCGGACGGAGGCCCGCACGCCCTGCCCGGACCACAATGACATGCCGTCCGGATTCCCTTCAAGCTTCGCCTGTTTTCTCATCGGCTGCGTCAGCGTATTTTGCAGAGGATAAGGCAGCGCTTCAACTTCGTCCGGGCGCCTGTCTTCCATCCATTGATTGACGATGCCTCTTGCCGGCTTCCCTGAGAACAAACGGGTCAGCCTTGTGTCTGTTTCAACCGCTTCGAGCAATTTTTGTTTGTATGCAGGGTGTGTTCCGCTTTCTTCGCACGTCAAAAAAGCGGTGCCGATTTGAACGCCCTGTGCGCCGAGGGCAAAAGCTGCCGCAACACCTCTTTTGTCAAAAATGCCGCCCGCTGCAATAATCGGAACCGACACATGATCTGCCGCTTGGGGAATTAAAGCCATCGAGCCGACAGCGGGTTCTCCCTTCGTTTTCAAAAAGGCACCCCTGTGGCCGCCAGCTTCACTTCCTTGAACAACGATGACATCCATCCCCAATTCTTCAAGCATCAAGGCTTCTTCAACCGAAACGGCGGTGCCCATTAAACAGCAGTTTCGGTCTTTCAGTTCTTTGACGGCATCGGCCGGCGGCGGGCCAAACGTAAATGAAACGGCGCTGACCCCTTCCCTTAAAATGATTTCGATTTTCTCGTAAAAATCGTCCCAATCGTGTTTCTCTTCTGGCACGGGTGAAGCCGAATGCGCATAAGGTATCTTCTCTTTCCACCCTTCATATTCTTCCCGTCTGACGTTTTCCCGTTTTTCCGGAATGAAGAGGTTGACTTGAAACCCGGCTGATGTCAGCTTTTTAGTCTCCAGAATCTGTCGTTGAAGAACTTCCGGCGTCAAATAGCCGGATGCAAGGCTGCCTAAGCCGCCGCAATCTGATACGGCGGCGGCGAGCCTTGGTGTTGTCGGTCCACCCGCCATCGGCGCCTGGATCACAGGCTTTGATAAAGAGAGACGTTCCATGAACTGATTCATTTTATTTTCTCCTTTCAATCGGCTGTGATTTTAAAATAGCATGTCCGGTGCCTCGGGCCGTCGAACTCGCAAAAATATATGCCCTGCCAAGTCCCGAGGACAAGCCTGCCCCCTTCAATGATCATATGTTGCGATGCCCCGACCGTGCTCGCTTTCAAATGCGCCGCAGTATTCCCTTCCATATGGCGGTCAAGCTCATGTTCCCACGGATACACTTCATCGAACCGTCTCAGCATATCGCGTTTAACATCGGGGTCGGCATTTTCATTAATCGTTATGCCTGCCGTTGTATGCGGACAATAGACAATAACAGTGCCGCTGGAAACGCCATTTTCTGAAATGAATCTTTGGACGTCATTTGTAATATCAAGCATTTCATCGCGCCGGTTTGTTTGAATCTGTATTTTTTTCAACATACGAATCCGCTCCTTTCCTGGCACCCTTTCTCTATTCGTTATAAATCGCCGATTTCCTGTCTGATCATGTAAACGCGCGCCTCATAAGGCTTCATCACAAAAGATGTAAGGTGCTTGTGCGCGTTGATATCAGCATTTGACAGCAGCAGTCCGTCCGTACATAACGGGTATGCGGGATGGTGGTAATACGCCTGGCGCGCGCTAAGGTTGACGATCACGATGGCCGTTTCTTCCCGAAGCTTCCGCAAGTATGCGAAAATCTGCCGGTCCTCAGGCAAGAGCAGTTCATATGATCCGTCGATGAAGACGTCATACCGCTTTCTGATCGCGATCAACCGTTTATAAAAATGATAGACTGACCGGGGGTCATGCTGCTGATGAACTGTATTGATCAGCTTGTAATTTTCGTTCATGCAGAGCCACGGTTCTCCTTTAGTAAAGCCGGCATTTGGCCGATCCGTCCATTGCATCGGCGTGCGGGCGTGATCCCTGCTCTTTTTCCAAACCGCCTTCATGATGTCTTCGTGTGAGCGGCCCTTTTCTTTTTGAATCCGGTAATCATTTTTAATCGATACGTCATCATAATCATCTATATCGAAGAAAATCGCGTTTGTCATTCCGATTTCCTGCCCTTGATAAATAAACGGGGTGCCTTTCATCAAAAAATACATCGCAGCTAAGGCCTTGGCGCTGTCTACTCTGTATTTCCCGTCATCTCCCCAGACTGAAACGGCCCGGGGTTGATCATGATTTTCGATAAAAAGCGCGTTCCACCCTTTCCCCTCAAGAGCCGATTGCCAGTTTGACAATATCCGCTTGAGTTCGGGGAGATCGAGTTCTCCGCCTTCAATCCCCCAAAGACCGAGGTGTTCAAATTGGAAAATCATGCTGAATATCCCGTTTGATTCTCCAACCCAGTCCTCCGCTTCTTCAGCGCTGACACCGTTTGCTTCGCCGACTGTCATGATATGGGGATACCCGGCGAACGTATTTTCTTTTAGTTCCTGCAATAACGCTATAATCCCGTCGACATTCATATGATAAGCAAATGAAGGCACAAAAGAGAGCCCTTCCGGATTCGGCAGATCCGGAAGTCCTTCTTTTTTCTTAATGTGTGAAATCGCGTCAACCCTGAACCCGTCGATTCCTTTTTGAAGCCACCAGTTGACCATGTCATAAAGAGCGCTTCGCATGTCACTGTTTTCCCAATTCAGATCCGGCTGCTTTTCGTGAAACAGGTGCAGATAATATTGCTCTGTTTTTTCGTCATAAGTCCAGGCTGAGCCGCCGAATATGCTTTCCCAGTTGTTCGGTTCGCTCCCGTCCTTTCCGTCTTGCCAAATATACCAGTCCCGCTTCCCGGAATTCCGCTCTGCCCTTGATTCGATAAACCATGGATGTTCATCGCTCGTATGATTGATGACGAGATCGATGATCAGTTTCATTCCGAGCTGATGCGCTTCAGTCAGCAGAGCGTCAAAGTCGTCCATCGTGCCAAATTCCGGCATAATGCTTTGATAATCCCTGATGTCATAACCGTTATCGGCATTGGGAGAATCAAAGACCGGACAAATCCAAATGGCATCTGCCCCGAGCTCCCTGATATACGGAAGCTTCTCTCTGATCCCGTTGATATCTCCGATGCCATCCCCGTTCGAATCCATAAAACTGCGCGGATACACTTGATATATGACAGCCTCTTTCCACCATGCCCTTGTCATTCAAACACCCCTTGTTGTATGAATAAAATATTTTTAGACTCCGAACATAAACATCCTATAAACTTTGATATACCAACGATTATACGTTTCTCAATACTAAATATGCTTTGCGGCTTATAAATCCTTTGAAGGCAGCAAGGGTGATGGCAAGAGTAGGTGAAAGAAGCTTTAATCCTTTTGAAACGGAGCATCTGTTAATACAGAATATGTAAAGCATAAATTACAGTTGCTTTTTTACCTATCGGTAAGTAAAATAAATATACAGATTATGCTAAGGATGATTTCAATGAAAAAGAAAATGAACACCCAAGATGCGATTGTTGAAGCAGCATTTACTCTTATTGCCCAACACGGCCTAAAAGGCACGAGCCTTTCAATGATTGCATCGGAAGTCGGCATTTCTAAACCGGCTATTTACTATTATTTCCCTTCTAAAGAAGAGCTGGTGGATTATCTATTTCACATTGTATTTGATGATCACAATTTCTCTGAATTTTTTTCAATCAATGAGTACACGAAGGAGAACTTTAAAAAACGATTAATAACAGACGGCATACGCTATTTTGAAGAGTATAAACATAACTCTCCTGCTTTAAAAGTGGTACACGAGTTTGTTTTAAGTGCAGCACAAAAACCAAGATATGAGAAAAAGCTTAAATCTATCATGGAACAATTCTTAGAAGGTTTTGAAGCTTTGCTTTCTTACGGTGTCGAACTCGGTGTCATCTCTTCTAAAAACACCAAAGTGAATGCACACTCCCTTGCCCTGATCATTGATAATTTGGGTAACTTTATGATTTTAGGAATCGAGATGGATTATAAAAAAATATGGGAAACAGCAGTCAGTCATGTGATGAAAGGCAGTGAAAGATTTTGAATCAGGAAACGATTATTGGATTATCTAAAATAGAGAAAACCTTATATTGGATCATTCCACCGGTTTTAGGAGCTGTTCTTGGATGGTTTTTGCCTGTTATAGCCGATTGGTTATTGACCATTCCAATCGTTCCTTTTAAAGGGCCTTTGGAATTTATCACATCACTAAACAATTTCTGGGTTTCAATTATCGCTGCAGTTATCGGAATCGTTGCCGGCCTATTTTTTTCACAATATATTTTCACTGAAATTCTTCAGGTGTTCATCTCTGATCAAAATGTGAAGCTGTTGTTTAAAGAGAAAGAAGTAGTGATTGAGAAAAAAGACATTTCTGCAGTTTATCTTGAGAATAAGGATCTTGTTGTTCTTGATCATAAGGGTACTGAATTGTACCGTGAACAACTTGAATCAAAGAGAGCCCTTGCAGAAAGTGCTTTTAAACATCACGGCTATAAATGGGCAGACGAAGATCCTTTTAAGAATGAGTATCAACGCTGGGTTGCGGATCACCCCGATTTTCCCTCGCATATCAATACGCTACTTTTAGCCAGAGAACGAGCTTTACTGGATAATAAACATGAAGAAGCAAAAATTCTGCGCAAAGACCTGGCAAAGCTTGGAGTGGTTATACAGGATGAAGATAAACGGCAATACGTAAGGATGGTATCGTAATATTTCAGTTGCGAACGCCTAAAAAAGAACATTTGGAATAAATTAAACACCGCTCTTTTTGTGAAAGAGCGGTGTGAATCCATCAGCGGACTGTTACGTCCCAATTGGAAATATTAATTTGTCCTGTGCCTCCGAAAACTTCCGTCCCGAATTCCACACTGCTGACATACTTTGTTTTGGAAAGCCAATGTTTGGAGTCGGCAAGATAATTCGTGAAATCCCGAACATTCAGGTTCGCACGTTGGGTGTTTGCCGTTCTGACAAATGAAAACACGTTCCATCCTTTGCCGCTTCCAGCATCAATATAGCCTTTATATACTTTCCAATTGTGCCCGCCGATCGAAACAGTTTCGACATAAGAACCGGCAGGTCCGGCATTTGTGTTATTGAGCCAGATCATAATCTCATCGGTTGGAGCCGAACCCCAGCTTGCCTTGTTTGTATTGTGGAGCCAAATGTCATATGCGGCATTGTACGTGCCGTTCGCACTGATCGAATAGCTGACTTTCGTGTTGATGTTTTTTTGATCTGACAATCGGGTCGGGAAGCCGCTGCCCGCAGTATAGCCTTCAGTCCAATGCCAGCCGCTGACGATCGACGGATAAGCTTTTACTGTGCTTGTATTGCTCGGCCAATTCCATACCCAGCCCATGTCTGAATCATTGTTATGATAAATGGTCTGCCACCAGCCGCTGACCTGGTCGGCTCCCCAAACATTGTTGAATATGTAGTATTTTTTGTTTTTAAAATACAATTTATCCGACGGGTTTGATGACGAAGCAGCAAGCGCTGAGAGCGGCCCCGTCAGCAGCATGATACATACAGCTCCCCATAGCAGGATAGCTTTTAGCAAATGGTTGTTTCTCACGTATTGAAAACCTCCTCATATTTATACACCCTATTATAAAAAAGAACGAAACGGAGTACATTCGTAAAAAGTCATGAATTTCCATAGATATATCCTCTTATCTTTGAAAAGATATCCATTTTATTGAAATAAAGAACGGCCATCGAACTAAAAAACAGCCGCGGTCGCCCGCAGCTGTCTTTTTAAAATTCCGTTTTTTTCACTTCAATGAAACGGATATGATGATCTTCAGCATCAAGAATTTTAAATTCGCATCCCTCAGTTTTGAGGATGTCACCGTTTTTCAGCTCCATCTTTTGCGTCAGAAGCCAGCCGGCAATCGTATCGACTTCTTCGTTTTCAATCGCGATATGAAGGAGGTCATTCACTTCGTCGATTAAAGCCTTTCCGTCCATAATATAATGGTGTTCGCCTTTTTTTATAATGTGCGGCATTTCGTCCTGATCAAACTCATCCCGGATTTCCCCGACGATTTCCTCCAATATGTCTTCAACCGTAACCAGTCCTGCCGTTCCACCGTACTCATCAACAAGAATGGCCATATGAATCCGTTCCTTCTGCATGCGAATCAAGAGCTCCTGGATCGGTATGTTCTCAATCACCCTGATGACAGGCCTCATTAAGTCCGTTAAAGGAATCGTCTCGTCGAGAAAATACGATTTAAACAAATCCTTGCTGTTGACAATTCCGATAATATGATCTTTATCATCCTTAATGACCGGATATCTCGTATAGCGTTCATTAATGACGGTTTCAATCGCTTCTTTTATGGATTGATCGGCCAACAAGGTAGCCATCTCCGTTCTCGGCACCATGATTTCCCGGGCCAGTCTGTTGTCAAATTCAAAAATTTTGTTGACGTATTTATACTCAGACTGGTTGATTTCTCCTTTTTTATAGCTTTCAGACAGCATAAGCCGCAGCTCTTCCTCACTGATTGCCACTTCATGCTCTTTAACCGAATGGAACCCGAACAGCTTCGTTAACAGCCGGGCCGAGCCATTCAGCAGTTTGATAAACGGGAACATGATTTTATAAAACAAAATGAGCGGCTTCGCCGTCCATAAGCTGACGGCTTCCGCTTTTTGAATCGCAATCGTTTTTGGCGCAAGCTCGCCGACCACAACGTGCAAAAATGTAATGATGACAAAGGCGGTAACAATCGAAGCCACTCTTAAAACGGATTCAGGCAGGCCAAATAGTTCAAAAAGCGGATGGATGATCCTTTCGAATGTCGATTCTCCGAGCCAGCCGAGCCCTAATGCGGTGATGGTAATGCCGAGCTGGCAGGCAGACAAATATTCATCAAGATTTGTCACCACTCTTTTGGCCGCAATCGCCCGCTTATCCCCGCTTTCAACAAGCTGATCGATTTTTGTGCCGCGGATTTTGACGATCGCAAATTCGGCGACAACGAAAAAAGCCGTAGCTGCAATTAAAAGTATGACGAGTATGAGATTCAGGATATTCAAAAAAAGCCCTTACCAAATATGGTAAGGGGCCACCTCCTTAAGACGAATGGTTAGTCATTACGACCGGACAGGAAAATTGCGACGAAGCGCAGCAGCTCAAACAGCGAAACAAGCGCTGCAGCAACATATGTCAAAGCCGCGGCATCCAGCACCTTGCTGACGCCTCTTTCTTCCGTGTTACGGATCATTCCTTCTGAAACGATGATCCTTTTTGCCCGGGAGCTTGCGTTAAATTCAACTGGCAGTGTCACAAGCTGAAAGAATACGGCCGCCGAAAACAAAATGATGCCGAGTCCGATCAGATTCAGGCTTCCGAGCAGCATTCCGCCGATAAACAAAAACGGCGCCACTCCCGAAGAAAAGTTCACGATCGGAAACATCTTATGCCTCAAAACAAGTGCGCCGTATGATTCCTGATGCTGCAGGGCATGTCCGCATTCATGGGAAGCAACGGAAACCGCTGCAATTGAACGCCCGTAATATACGGGTTCGGACAGGCGCACAACGCGTGCTGTCGGGTCATAATGGTCTGTCAAGGTTCCTCTTACCGGTTCAACCGGGATATCGTAAAGGCCGTTTTGGTCGAGAATCTGTCTGGCCACTTCGGCTCCAGTTCTCCCGCTTGACGCCTCTACTTTTGAATATTTTTCAAAGTTGCTCTTTACTTTAAATTGTGCCCAAATCGATAAACCTAATGCAGCAAATGTTAACAAGTAAAAAATCATGCTCATGCAATCATCTTCCCTCTTGTGATAAGTCGTTTAAAATTTTAATTGTAAATATATTTTATCCCGAGGGATTTCCTTTTGTACAGAAAAGTGCACTACCTTTTTCTTCGCGGTAAACAAACCCCGATAAAGATCAGCACCATTCCTGACACCATGATGTAGAAAGGCGGCCTTGTGGACAGCTCCTTGAAAAACTCCCTCCAGAATACCTCATCAGAGGAATGATAAACGGCATTTAAATCAAAAATGAATTGAATGGATGCCGCCGCCATCAGCTGGACTCCGACCAGTATGAAAAAGAGCCTCATTAAACAGGACATTCCGCTCCCATCCCTCATCCGTTTATAAAAAGTGTATGGAAGGACGGGAACCGATATGACGCCGCAGTAAAAATCTTCAGCTCTACCGGTTATTGTCGGTTAACAAAGGTTTATTTTTACCTGAAAAATTTTTGTAAAAGAGGGATATACTGAATAAAAAGGAGAGCACGGGTGGTGACACGGTGAAAGTAACGGATCAGGAAAAAGAACAGTTAAGCACGGCGATTGATAAAATGAATGAAGGGCTTGATGCATTCATTCTTCTCTATAACGAATCGGAAAAAGACGAGCAGCTGATTGAATTTGAAGAAGAAACGGCAGAAATGATCAGACAAGCCATTGAACAGCACGGGAAAGTAAGCACCAATCAAAAGTTAAATGCAATCATCAAAGAGATTTTATCATTTTCCCTGCGGAAAGACGGTGAAGAAACATGAAATCAAACCGTGTATTTATCGCATGGCTGAGGTGGCCGATATATGTCCGCATCGCAATCATTATCCTTTTATTGATCATCCTTTTCGGTCAGCTGATCACATTCGTCGAGCCGCAGCAGTTTTCAAACGTTTTTGAAGGCGTATGGTGGGCGCTGATCACCGTGTCCTCAGTCGGATATGGCGATTTTGTCCCTAAAACCGCACTCGGCAAAACCGTCGGCATGCTCCTTATTTTAATAGGGGCAGCGTTTGTCACGGCCTATTTTGCAACGATGGCGACGGCCGCTTTTAGCAAGCAGCAGCGCTACGCCGAAGGCAAGGTCAACTACAGAGGCAAGGGACATATGATCCTGATCGGCTGGAACGAGAAATCCAACAAGCTGATGAGGACGCTCCAGGCCGCCGATTCAAACAAAACGATCGTGCTCATTGATGAAACACTAAAGGAAGGCCCCCTGATGGAAAACATTCATTTCATCAGAGGACCCGCTGCGGATGATGCCACACTGCAAAAAGCCAATATTGAAGAAGCTGAAATCGTCTTTATTACCGCCGATCAGCATAAAAGCGAAATATCTGCAGATATGCAGTCGGTCTTAACATTGCTGGCTGTTAAAGGCTTGAACCCGTCGGTGTATTGCGTTGTAGAAATCTTGACGGAAAAGCAGAAAAAAAATGCCGAGCGCGCCGGAGCGAACCAAATCATCAGTACGGCGGACCTTTTAAAAACAGCAATGCTGCAGCATTTTCTCATTAAAAATCAGCTTCCTGATCCGCTATTTAAGGAAGCCGATATTCATTTCAAAGTCCATCGGGTTCCGCTTCCGAAGACGATGGAAGGTGCGTCTTTTCAAGAAGTGATTCACCATTTCATGAAGGAAGACATTTTCGTCATCGGTATTCACCAAAAAGACGGGCCTGTGCTGTCTCCTTCATTTTCGTACAAGCTTCAGCCGACAGACCAGCTGCTGTCACTTTAGGAAAGAAGCGCCTTTTCGAGTTCTTTTACATACGATTGGCCAAGCTTTTCATAGACGCCGGGAATATCGGCGTCTTTTTCTTTCGGTTCAGCAAACTGGTCAAAAGATGCGCGAAAATTCCCCTGAACGACGTAGTCGTCCAGCGCTTCCTGATAGACGTGGCGAAGCAAAAACGGTGTACCGAGCTTGACCGTCGCATTTTGCGAATCAAGCTGTCCGTCCTCCGCTTCAAACGGAATCCGCAAAAATAAGTATCCTTCCTCATCATCAATTTTATAGTCAAAAAAGCCGCGGTCATATTCCCAGCCGCCGCTGATTACATAACCGAGAGGCTTAAGCGTCTGTTCGAGATGATAAAGAGAAAACGACCGGTTTTCCAGTTCAGAAGGTAAGCTTATCATAAAAAAACTCCTTTTTTCGTTTTTATACTTCTGGGCCCTAGCGCAATTGTTTATCAGGTTCGTGCAGGTGCCCTTCATTGATTTCCTTAAACAGATTGTCCTCCGGCTGCTGCAGGTTGTTTTGCATGCGGAGGAATTTTTTATACTCTCCCATAGTAAAAGGCTTTGCATCATCCGATAACTCGTAGCCAATCTGGCCGTTTGATTCGAGCGTTACGTTTTTCACGTCCGATAATTTTGAAATCCCCTGTGTCCTGAGCCTCATTTCCAGCTGGTCGACAGTCAGGCGGTGCTTTTTTAGGTTCTGCTTCTGAAGCTCGCCGTTTTCGATTAATACAACGGCTTTCCCCGCAATCAGGCTTTCAAAAAAATCAAATTTCATTTTCAAATACTCGATCAACAGAAGGACGATGATAAAGATCGATGCAGCTGCCACCGTTTTAAAAATGCTGTCTTCAATGATCGGCTGAACAATGATCGTTCCGATGGAAATCATGACGACGGTGGTGGCTATTGTCATCTGTGAAATTGATTTTCTCCCCGAAATTCTCAGCAGAATAATACCCGTTAAGATGAGAAACAACGTTTCCAATACAAATAACATGATGTCACTTCACCCGTTTTATTTTTTAGTATGGATCAGAAGCTTGTGCGGTATGAGTATATTTAAACGAATAGGGAAAGACAAAGGTATGAGCTTACTATGAGGAGGGACTTCTATTGAAGAAGGAAAAAATAGTAGCGGCTGTGATCGTGTTTCTCGTTACATATGCACTGTTTTCACTCGCGGGCGTTTTATTTCCCGTAGATCGTGAATGGTATGAGTCATTAAACAAACCGGATTGGACACCGTCAGGCCGTTTGATCGGAACCATCTGGAGCGTGCTGTTCGCCTTCATTTCATTAGCGGCGGCGCTTGTGTATGCCACATATGATCTGAGAAAAGCAGCGGCGCCATTTTGGATCATGCTGATCATTAACTATTTGTTTAACCAGGCATTCAGCTATTTTCAATTCACGGAAAAAAACGTACTTGCTGCCTCGGCCGACTCCTTTTTCGTAGCCTTGACCGCTCTTGCGCTCGCCTTGATTACACTTCGCATTCATAAAAGAGCAGCACTTCTCCTTGTCCCTTATGTGTTGTGGAGTTTTTTCGCGACTTATCTCGCGTTTGCGATTTACGGGATGAATCATTAGGTTAACGGGCCCCGCCGGCTATTGCCGTGTTAAAATAAGGTGAACAGCTGCCTTACAAGGGGGACCAGAATGGAATGAAGCACTGCTTTCTGCAAACAACACGCATCGGCTTTTCTTTATGGGCTAAAGAGAATTTGAATTTGGCAAAGACATTGTGGGGAAATCGAGATGTGGCCAAATATCTGACAGCAGACGGAATTATGACCGATAGCGAAATAAGAAATCGTTTGCTGCTTGAGATCGAACAATACAAAACACACGGTGTGCAATACTTCCCGATATTTAAAACAGGAAACAACGAATTCATCGGATGTTGCGGACTTCGCCCCTATGACCCGGAAAATGATGTGTACGAGCTTGGTTTTCATCTCGTCCGTTCGGCTTGGGGGAAAGGTTATGCATCTGAAGCGGCTGAGGCCATGATTGAATACGCATTTAACAAAATCCGGGCAAAAAAGCTGTTTGCGGGACATCACCCTGAAAATACAGCTTCACAAAAACGACTGGAAAAATTGGGATTCGTCTACACTCATGACGAATTTTATCCGTCTACTGGACTTCAGCATCCGTCATATGAATTAAAACAGCCTCCTGGACAATAAGTCCGGAGGCTGTTTTTTCGTTTATTGATCCAAACGTTTCTCAAGCTCTGCTTTTTTCTCTTCGAAGCCAGGCTTGCCGAGGAGAGCGAACATATTGACTTTGTACGCTTCCACTCCAGGCTGGTCAAACGGGTTGACGCCGAGCAGGTATCCGCTCATTGCGCAGGCCTTTTCAAAGAAGTACACGAGGTAGCCGAACGTGTAAGCGTTCATTTCAGGTACGTTCACGATCAGGTTCGGCACATTACCGTCTGTGTGCGCGAGCATTGTGCCTTGGAACGCTTTTTTATTGACGAAGTCGACCGTTTTGCCGGCAAGGTAGTTTAAGCCGTCAAGATCATTGTCCGCTTCTTCGATTGTCAGCTCATGTCTCGGCTTTTCAACGTTCAGCACCGTTTCGAACATGTCTCTTCTTCCTTCTTGTACGTATTGTCCAAGAGAGTGAAGATCCGTCGAGAAGTTGGCTGAAGATGGATAAATGCCTTTTTCGTCTTTTCCTTCACTTTCGCCAAAGAGCTGCTTCCACCATTCTGCGAAGTACTGAAGGCCCGGCTCGTAGTTGATCAGCATTTCAATCGTTTTGCCTTTGTTATAAAGGACATTTCTGACGACCGCGTATTGGTAAGCCGGATTGTCTTCAAGCTCTGATGTGGAGAAGTCTTTGCTCGCATCGCGGGCGCCCTTCATCATTTCATCGATATCGGCTCCGCTGACTGCGATTGGAAGCAAGCCGACCGCTGTGAGCACAGAAAAGCGGCCACCGACATCGTCAGGAATGATAAATGATTCAAAGCCTTCCTCATTAGCAAGCGTTTTTAATGCGCCCCGCTCTTTATCAGTTGTTGCATAAATGCGGCGTTTCGCTTCTTCTTTTCCATACTTTTCTTCAAGAAGCTTGCGGAAGATCCGGAAAGCAATCGCCGGTTCTGTCGTTGTGCCTGATTTAGAAATCACGTTGATTGAAAAATCAGCGTCTTCAAGAAGATCCATCACGTCTCTCATGTAAGAAGAGCTGATGTTGTTGCCGATGAAAATCACTTGCGGCGTTTTACGCTTTTCTTTCGGCAGCACATTGTAAAATGAATGATTCAGCATTTCGATCGCCGCTCTTGCGCCGAGGTATGAACCGCCAATTCCAACAACCAGCAAAACATCGGAATCATTTTGAATTTTTTCAGCGCATTTTTTAATGCGGGCGAATTCTTCTTTGTCGTAGTCAGTCGGAAGATCCACCCATCCTAAAAAGTCGCTGCCTGCACCTGTTTTTTCGTGAATGGTATGGTGGGCGACTTTCACGAAGTCACGCAGATATGTAAGTTCATGTTCTTTAAAGAATGGCAATGCTCTTGAGTAGTCAAAACGGACATGCGTCATATTATTAAACCTCCAGTACTAGCTGTTTTCTTCCATATACCCGCCAGCGCTTTCATTTTCATGAGAGTGCGGGCCAAAGGGTTTTAAAACATGTCGATTTTCGGCGACAGCCTCTTCCCTTTTCACTTTATATGAACTCCTTCGTTAAATCAAGTGACGAAAAAAAGGAGGATGGAGGCAGGCGCGCAAAAATGCATGTTTTTCAGCCGCCACGCGCAGTTTTGTCAAAAAGATAACAAATGAACAACGGCTCAAGGTATGGCGGTCCTCCTTGAGCCGTCAAGAAATCTTATAAAGAAGCCTTCAAAATAGACAGAACATCGTCTTTATTCAGCGTTTTAAAGCGGCCGAATTCGCCGTTTGCCATCGCTTTGTCGGCAATCAGATCCAGCTTCTCATCTGTGATGTCATAATCAGCAAGACGATTTGGCGCGCCAAGGCTGGTCCAGAATTTAGACAGCTTCTCGATTCCAACAAGCGCCACTTCACGATCGGTTTTTCCTGTTTCATCTACGTCAAAAACGCGTACGGCAAGCTGTTTAAAGCGGCCGACATTTTCGGAAAGCGTGTGCTTCATCCAATTCGGGAACAGGATCGCAAGCCCTCCCGCATGCGGAATATCGTAGACGGCCGAAACAGCGTGCTCGATATTGTGCGTCGCCCAGTCTCCGCGTGCGCCCATTGATAGCATACCGTTCAGCGCAATGGTGCCTGTATAGAGAATCGTTTCGCGCAGCTCATAGTTTTCAAGGTCTTCAATGAGCTTAGGAGCTGTTTCAATCACCGTTTTGAGCAGGGATTCGCACATCCGGTCCTGATAAGGAGTATTTTCGGTATGGTGAAAATATTGCTCAAACACGTGGGACATCATGTCGACAATGCCGTAAATCGTGTGGTCTTTTGGAACGGTAAATGTGTTGACCGGATCAAGAATTGAAAATTTAGGGAATACGAGCGGGCTTCCCCAGCCGTATTTTTCATTGGTTTCCCAATTTGTGATCACAGATCCCGAGTTCATTTCCGATCCTGTTGCTGCCAACGTTAAAACCGTTCCAAACGGCAGCGCATCAGCAGGAATATGTTTTTTTGTCACAATATCCCATGCATCGCCGTCGTATTTCGCTCCGGCGGCGATCGCTTTCGTACAATCGATGACGCTTCCGCCGCCGACTGCCAATAGAAAGTCAATATCGTTCTCTTTGCAGATCGCGACTCCTTTATTCACAGTGGCAACACGCGGATTCGGTTCGACACCGGGCAGTTCATGGACGGTCGCGCCTGCCTTTTCAAGAATTGAAATCACTTGATCGTATAAACCATTTCGTTTAATGCTGCCTCCTCCGTATACGAGCAGGACATTGCGGCCGTAGTGTTTCACCTCTTCTGCCAGCTTTTCAACTTCTCCCCGGCCGAATATCAGCTTCGTGGGATTCCAATATGTAAAATTATCCATCTACATCTCCTCCTTTATTTACTATTATGGGAAATCGCCGAATGCCCTGTAAAGCGATCTGCTCCTCAGGCGTATAATGTTTCCAAATCCGTCGCAATCTATAAATGTGAAATATAGGACTTCAAAAAGGAGGAAAAACAAATGAATGCACTTCAACGTATTGCATTGGTATTAACAATCATTGGAGCAATCAATTGGGGACTGATAGGATTTTTTCAATTTGACTTGGTTGCAGCCATTTTTGGCGGTCAAGGATCCGCTTTAGCCCGGACCGTTTACGCGCTTGTCGGAATTGCAGGTCTGATCAACCTCGGACTTTTATTTAGACCGGCTGAAGAGACTGCTGGCGAAGACGCCAAGCAGCCGGAAATGCGATAAAAAAACTCCGGCTTTTGCCGGAGTTTTTTCATTTACTTCTTAATAAGATCTTTTCTGTTGGACTGCTCGATCCACTCTTCAAGTTTGTCTTTTAACGTGTTGAATCCTTGTGGAGCAGCTGTATCTTCGGCTTGAACAGCCTTTTGTCTTCTAGGCTTGCTTTCTTTTCGTTCAGGAGCTGCCTGTGTAGCGCGGATAGAAAGGCTGATTTTGCCTTTTTCCTCATCTACAGAAAGAACCTTCACTTGCACCTCATCACCGATCGCCAAGTGCTCATTAATATCTTTAACGAAACCGTGTGTTACTTCAGAAATATGCACAAGTCCCTGTGTTTCTTCATCTAATGCAACAAACGCTCCGTACGCCTGTAATCCAGTCACTTTTCCAGTGTAAACACTGCCTACTTCAAATTTTGCTGTCATAACTAACAACTCCTAAATCATATGAATTTAACTCTTTTTATACGCAATAAAAAATTATATCATACAAGTCTTTATTAAGCAAAAAAACTTTTTTAAGCATTGTATGTTTAAAACCGAGCTGAAAGGGGAATACTAAAGAACAACTAAGGCTTTCTAGTATTCCCCCCCTTATGTTGATGCGGACCTTTTAGGTGCGCATTTTTTTATTGAACTGCACCGGTCTTCTGGACAAAGCGTTTCATTCTGACGAGCGCTTCCTGAAGCTGTTCAAGCGAGGAAGCGTAAGAACATCTGATATAGCCTTCGCCGCTCGGCCCGAAAACATTGCCCGGGACGACGGCGACTTTTTCTGCGATGAGAAGCTCCTCAGCAAACTGTTCTGAACTCATGCCCGTTTTTTTAACGGACGGAAACGCGTAAAAAGCGCCCCCCGGCTGATGACAGTCAAGCCCGATTTCGTTCAGTGAATCCACAAACACATTCCTTCGGCGGCGATAGCTTTTTTTCATCTTTTCGACGTCTTCGAGACCGTTTTTAAGGGCTTCCTCCGCCGCAAATTGAGCCATGCTTGGCGCGCACATCATCGAGTACTGGTGAATTTTCAGCATAGGGTCCCTTAAATATGCAGGAGCTGCGACATATCCAAGGCGCCAGCCTGTCATGGCAAACCCTTTCGAAAAACCCGATATCAATATCGTCCGCTTCTTCATTCCGGCGATTTCCGCAAAGCTTGTATACGCTTCATCGTATGTCAGCTCGGCGTATATTTCATCCGCTATTACAATCAGGTCATGCTGTTCAGCAAAAGCCGCGATCTCTTCCAGTTCTTTTTTTGTATACACAGAGCCTGTCGGATTAGACGGCGTGCAAAGGATAATGGCCTTCGTACGTTCAGTCAGAACGGCTTCAAAATCGGCTGCGCTCGCTTTAAATCCGCGTTCTGCGTTCGTGTGAATGTGAACCGCTTTTCCCCCCGCCAAAGAAACAAGCGCTTCATAAGCGACAAAACAAGGCTCGGGAATCAGCACTTCTTCTCCGGGATCAAGGATCGCCCTGACCGCAATATCAAGCGCCTGGCTTGCTCCGACTGTGACAATCAGCTCGTCATCAGGAGCATAATCCAGATGAAAGCGTTTATTCAGATAAGCGCTGATCTCTTTCCGCAAAGAAAGAAGACCCGCGTTTGCCGTATATGACGTGTAGCCCTGTTCAAGGGAAAGGATGCTCGCTTCCCTGACATTCCACGCCGTTACAAAATCGGGCTCTCCGACGCCCAATGAAATCACGCCTTCCATTGTGGACGCAAGATCAAAAAATTTGCGGATGCCCGACGGTTTGATTTGCTGGGCTGCTTTAGAAATATAAGTTGTCCTCATTTAAGGAGACACCACGATTCTTTTGTCATCATCACCGGAGTCAAAAACTTTACCGTCATGCTTGTATTTCTTTAAAATAAAGTGGGTGGTTGTCGACACGACCGATTCGAGCGTCGATAATTTTTCGGACACGAAATGCGAAATATCCGACATCGTTCTGCCGCGGATGACAACAGACAGATCATATACGCCTGACATCAAGTAAACGGATTCAACTTCCTGAAAACGATAAATCCGCTCGGCCACTTCGTCAAATCCGACGCCGCGCTTCGGTGTTACCTTCACATCGATCATCGCTGTAACGCCTTCATGGCCGTCGACTTTTCGCCAGTCGATCATTGCCGAATAATCGATGATGACCTTTTCTTTTTCAAGCTTTTCGATAATCGCTTTTGTTTCTTCCTGTGAAATGTTCGCCATTTTAGCAATGGTTTCAGGTTCGAGGCGGCTGTTTTCCTCTAATATTTCCAATATTTCTGTTTCTTTTTCTGTTAGCTTCATCTCGTTATCACACCTTTTATATGTCAAGAAATCTTCTGAATATTATAGCACGTTTTTGAACGAATGTAAGGCGGTAAAAAAAGCGAAATCAAAGCGTGAAAAAAATTTTTTCGGGTACGATAAATAACGTACTCAGGACTTAGGCGACAACATGCAGCCAGATTGTTTGAACATGAAAGAAAAACATTCGGAGTGATTTGGATCATGCTGTTAACAAAACCTTCTATTGAAACCATTCAAGGGGTCAATATATATTATGAGCATTACGAGAATCCGGGCAGGCAATCGCTCGTTTTAATACACGGCTTTCTTTCTTCCTCGTTTTGCTACAGAAAAATCATTCCTCTTCTGAAGGATGAGTTTAATTTAGTCGCCGTTGACCTGCCTCCCTTCGGCCAATCAGAAAAATCCAGCACCTTTGTGTATACCTATCAAAACATGGCCAGGGTGGTCATCGAACTGATCGAAAGGCTGAGGATTAGAGACGCCGTGCTTGTCGGACATTCGATGGGCGGCCAGATTTCACTTTATGCGATAAAGGAAAGGCCTGAACTGTTCAAAAAAGTCGTCCTGCTGTGCAGCTCAGGCTATTTAAAGCGTTCCCCCCGCCCGCTCATTTTCGGGAGCCATATTCCTTATTTTTATTTGTACATCAAGCGCTGGCTGTCAAAACAAGGCGTCCTGAAAAATCTCATGAATGTTGTCTACGACAGATCTCTGATCGATCAGGAGATGATCAATGGCTACCTGAAACCGTTTCTTGACGATCAAATTTTCAGGGCGCTCGCGCGTCTCATCAGACACCGGGAAGGCGATTTATTACCGGACGATTTGAAGAAAATCGAGACGCCTTCCCTCTTAATCTGGGGCGAAGAGGACCGCGTTGTCCCTGTACAGATCGGCAAAAGGCTTCATCAGGATTTGCCCAATTCCATTTTCTATTCCTTGCGGGAAACCGGCCACCTCGTCCCCGAAGAAAATCCGGATTATGTATCAGACAAAATTGCCGATTTCATTTTGACATGAATATAAAAAAACCGCCGTTTGGCGGTTTTTAAATTTTGATCAGCACGAACTGCTGTCTTTGATCGCAAGGAGCCGTTCAGCCAGCTGTTTGCATTTTGCCAGCGGCAGCGTCTGATCAAATGATACTTCAAAAACGGACTGGATAGCTTCGCCCAGCCGCTCTGCGTCGTTTTCCGTGTAGACGGCCTGAACAATCTCGGCCGCTTCCGTTTCATAAAAATCGGGTCCGGCTTGAAACGGATCCCATTCCTTTATGATGTGGATGATTTGTGCTGCTGCCTGACTTTCTTTCATCATGATCACCGCTTCATTGTAATGTTTCAAAAGCTATTGTATCATAACGCGCCGGCTTGTCGATAAGGAAAGCACCAGGCTATCGGCCGGCTTGTCTCCGCTTCCTCCGCCAGGCGATCAGCAGCAGCCCGATGCCGTTGACGAGAATCAATCCGAACATGGTATTTCCGAGGGGCGCCCAGCCGTTTTCCCCCGTCAGCATCACTGACAGCACAACCTTGCCGATCAGCGTCACATTCAATACCGCAAGTCCCCACCCTAAGGAGCGCTTCCAAAATGCCGCGCCAATCAACACGAGAAACCCCATCATAAAAGCGAGCGTGAGCACGGCAGAAAGCGGGTTGGACAAAAGCATCTGCTCGTAATCCAAAACAGCCTGCATCTCCGGATTGATCCGCTCGGGGACGGGAAACCAAAACATGCTGCTCGTCATCAGCAAAAAAGTAACGATGACGCCTTTCCAAGTCCGCCTATAGCAAAAATACGCAAGCGCCACAAGAAAGACCGGGCGAATATACCAGCTCATAGGGTTGAGATGACGCTGAAAAGCCCACTCAGGGCACACTGCTCCATTCCATCGGATGCCACTCCCTTTACTTTATAA
The DNA here is from genome assembly GCF_053903085.1 of Bacillus sp. AK124. Taxonomy (NCBI): domain Bacteria; kingdom Bacillati; phylum Bacillota; class Bacilli; order Caryophanales; family Bacillaceae; genus Bacillus; species Bacillus sp. AK124. The sequence continues at coordinate 991,211 of NZ_CP096378.1, read as the reverse complement.
AAGCTTTCATGGTTAAAACATTGCAATCTATCCTTATCACAGTTAATGTATAACATATGAAAAAGACATGAGGTGAGATCATGGATTTTAATACAGAACATAACAGACGCGGGACCCAGTCTGTGAAGTGGGACTTAACACAGGAATTATTCGGTGTAGATGACGCGCTTCCAATGTGGGTGGCTGATATGGATTTCCGCGCCCCCCAGCCCGTTATCGACGCTCTTCAGCAGCGCTTGGAGCACGGGGTTTTTGGCTATACATCTGCAAGCGCGGGCACGAACGAAGCTGTCACCGATTGGCTTAGCCGCCGGCACGGATGGAATACTGAACCGGCGTTTATCACTTTCAGCCCGGGCATTGTAACAGCGCTAGCCCAAGCGGTGCAGGCGTACACAGAGCCCGGCGAGCGGGTGGTCGTACAGCCGCCTGTATATACGCCGTTCTTTGATATTGTTGAAAAAAACGGACGGGTTGTGTTACACAATCCATTAATCGAAAAAGACGGCCGCTATGAAATGGATTTTTCCGACCTTGAAAAAAAGCTTGGGGAACCGGATGTGAAGATGTTCATTCTTTGCAATCCGCACAATCCTTCCGGACGTTCATGGTCGAAAGAAGAGCTGACAACGCTGGGCGAACTCTGCCTTAAACACGGTGTCACAGTTGTTTCCGACGAAATCCATTCAGACCTGATGCTGAACGGACTGAACCATACGCCGTTCGCCTCTTTATCTCCGGAATTCGCGGATATTTCGATCACATGCATTGCACCTAGCAAAACGTTTAACTTGGCCGGGTTGCAGGCCTCAGCCATCATCATACCCGACAAGGCGAAGAGAACCGCCTTTGCAAAAGTTATGCAGCGTCAGGGACTGCATTCTTTAAATACATTTGCAGTTGCAGCAATCGAAGCGGCCTATTCAAAAGGCGAACCGTGGCTCGATCAGCTTATCCCTTACATCGAACGAAATATGGAAGAAGTCCGCCGCTTTTTAGCAGAGGAGCTGCCCGAGGTCCGCATGATGGAGCCAGACGCCTCTTACTTGGCATGGCTTGACTGCCGCAAGCTCGGATTGACGGATCAGGACATCAAACGGCTTCTCCTTCATAAAGGAAAGCTGATTCTGGAGCCGGGACCAAAGTACGGACCGGGCGGAGAAGGATTCGTCAGAATGAATGTCGGATGTTCGCTCTCTGTTGTAAAAGACGGGCTCAGACGTCTGAAGACCGCTTTTTCATAAGCGTTCCGGCTGAAAAACGGGCGCTTCTAAGAGCGCTTGTGGATGGTTTCATTCAATTCTCTTTCCAGCTTTTCCGCTTTTTCAGCTTCTTTTTTGGAATGTTTAATGATCAGCCGGAATACAACAATTGCGATGATAAAGAAAACGGCCAGCGTAATAAAAGAAGGGATATATTCTCTTTTGTCTTCAGGAAAATAGAGCATAAACTGAATCAGAAACGGCGCCATTTTTCTTCCTCCCTGAAATGATTTTTTTACCATTTATTTATTATGATACCATTAGGAGGCAGATGCAGTGAACAACCAATTTCAAGTCGGCGATCGTGTAAAGGGCTTTTATAAGACAGGCGTCTACATCGGCGAAATTACGGATGTTAAACCAATGCACTACCTTGTCAAAATCCTCGCCGTGCTGACCCACCCGAAGCAAGGCGATCTTCACCATCCCAACAAGGCAGACGTCCCTTTTTTTCATGAACGAAAAGCGCTCGCTTTCGGTGAACAGACAAATATCCCGCATCGTATGGTGAAGCCGTTCGATGAAGCTGTACCGGATTATGCGGATTCGCTCCGCTCAGCTTTAAACCGTTTAAAAACGGATCTGCAAAACGATTCGTCCGAATACGCGGCAAAATCGCTTGAACTTATTCATGCGCTTGAAAATGAATATTTCCCGCACAAATAACCCAATCTGTTCGCCAGATTGGGTTATTTATGTGGCGTGCGGAAAAACTTTTGAAAGATCAACCCGTTCGCCGATCGTCGTCGGTTTCGGATTTTCCAAATACTTCTTATCCCGTTCTACGAGCCGAAACAGCTTATACGTTGTCATCGCGTCGTCTAGCGCTTTATGCTGTTTTCCCGTTCCTGAATCGCCGTACTCTTCCGCTGCTTTCCACAAATTCGTCAATGTTTTGTCACCAAAGAATTCCTTGTACTCCATGGAAAGATCCCTCATCTCTCCTTTAAACGGAAACGGAACATGGTTGAACATGCAATTTTGCTTCAGCACTTTCATATCCATGTTTCCCCATGTAATGATGGCGCTGTTTTGGTCAGGATCAAGCTCCCGCAGCTTTTCAATCAACGCGTTAAACGTGATGCCTTGGTCAACCTGTTCCTGCGTAATGCTGAGAAATTTTTTGCAGCGCCTCGTTAATTTAGGGAACTTCTTCGGCTTAATATAGCTTGAAAATGTCTCAACCACCTCATCATGAACCGCCTTTACAATCCCTGCTTCTATGATTTCCGGGAAAAAATTTTGCGGGTGATACTTTCCCTCAGGCATTGTAAATTCAAAATCAATAATCAGTAAGGTGCTCGCTTCCAACTTTCACACCTGCCTTTCTATCTCAATATAAAAAACTTATGGATGTAGCGCAGCGGATGGAAATCGTCCAAGCCTAAAGCCTTCTGAATGTTTTCCAAAGTACGTTCATATTTCTCTTATTATATCATTATATTTCTATATTTAAGGTTTTAATTTCTGAAAATGTTGAAAATTCCTTCAAATACCCAATTTTCATTTTTCCAATGAGCAGCGATTCCATACAGCTTCCACATTTCATTTATAATGAAGGAAATTCAAACTTTTTAAGAAGGTGATTCGCATCTCTGTTTATAAGAAAAACCTTGTGATCATGTGGTTCGCGAATTTTTTCGTGGCCGCAAGCTCTACAATGGTTCTGCCGTTTCTTTCCCTCTATATCGAAACGCTCGGCAGCTATTCGGACGGATTTACGGCAAAATGGAGCGGATACGTTTTCGGCGTCACATTTTTGATGGCCTTTTTGGTTTCTCCTTTTTGGGGAAGGTTCGGAGATAAACACGGCTATAAAAAAATCCTCTTGATCACGGGCACCGGCATCGGCACTTGCATTCTTCTCATGTCCCTTGTCTCTTCCGTATACGAACTGTTTTTTTTGAGAATGGCGATGGGGCTCGTAACCGGGTTCATTCCCACTTCCCTTGCCATGATTTCGGCTCAGACGCCGAAAAAAACGGCTGGCAAAGTGCTCGGCACGCTGCAGATGGGCACGGTCTCAGGAGGGTTATTCGGCCCCTTGCTCGGCGGTCTGCTCGCCGATCGCGTCGGTTTTACATATACGTTTTTCATTACGGCATTTGCCATTTACAGCGCCGTTTTCCTCGTGTTTATCGGAGTGCGTGAACGTCCTTTGAAGGCGAAGCGCGATGCCTCCGCCGGGTATACGAGAAAGCAGGTGCTGCAGACGATTTTGCACCAGCGCCCGCTGATTACGGCGATGATCCTCACCGCTGTGATTCAAGTGGGAAACTTCAGTGTTCAGCCGCTGCTTGCCTTATATGTCAGCGAGCTGCACGGAACTGACAATCTCGCATTTTTCTCAGGGCTGGCTTTTTCTGCAACCGGCCTTGGAAGCCTTCTCGCCGCGAGAAAATGGGGCGTCTTAGGCGATCGGTTCGGCCATGGAAAAATATTGATGATTCTCGCGCTGGCTGCCGCGGTTTGCGTTATCCCGCAAGGACTTACATCTCAGTATGAAATGCTTGTGTTCTTCCGCTTTCTGTTCGGAATCGCGCTTGGCGGGATGATTCCCTGCATCACCGCCTTAATCCGAGTTGAATCTCCGGGGCCTATTCAAGGGGAAGTGCTTGGCTATAATGTAAGTTTCAGATTTTTGGGCAATGTCATCGGCCCGGTGCTCGGCGGCGTTCTTTCCAGCTTTTTCGGAATTTCTTCCGCTTTTTACGCAACTGCCGTCCTCTTTTTCGGCGGAGCATGCCTTCTGATATTCCAAAGGTCCCAGCAAAAAAAATCAGAGGCAAAAGCAAGCTGAAATCGGATAAAAAACTGCCAATCTATCAAATTATCCTTCTCGATATCGAAAAAGAATGGTACGATATGGCTAGAATTTAGCGAAAAGAGAGTGACAAAGTTGCGTTCATTTTTTGGATGGATTTTTCTGTTGATGTTAATTCCTATATTTGTCTTTACCTTAATGGCCTCCGGCCGGGAAGCTCAGGATATGAAGCCTCTCGATCAGGTGCTCGATGAGAAGATCAATATAAAAGATATCGGCCTTGTACAAAACAGCTACATGTATGACAGGGACGGCGCCCTGATTTCAGAAATTGTTTCAGATCACCAAAACCGGGTATTTGTCCCCTATAAAAATATCCCTGATCATGTGAAGCAGCTGTTTCTCACTTCAGAGGATCGGCATTTCTTTCAGCATAAAGGCTTTGATTTTATCGGAATGGCCCGGGCCGCCGCAGCCAATGTCAAAAAAGGCGGCATTGATCAGGGAGCCAGCACGATTACACAGCAGCTTTCGAGAAACTTGTATTTGAACCATGAACGAACCTTCGACCGCAAGTTCACAGAGCTCCTGTATTCCTATCAGCTGGAAAAAAAGCTTTCAAAAGAAGAAATTTTTGAGAAATATTTAAACACGATCTATTTTAATCATGGGGTCTACGGAATTGGATCCGCGTCTTATTTCTATTTCAGCAAGCCTTTGAAATCTCTCAACCTTGCCGAAACGGCGTTTATTTGCGCGATCCCTAATAACCCTACATTATATGATCCTTTGAAACATTTTGACTACACAAAAACCCGCCAAAAGCGGCTGCTTGAAGGGCTGAAAAAAGCGGGCGTGATCACTGAAAAAGAATACAGCAAAGCCGTAAAGCAAAAAATTACGCTTCATGTAAAAGAAAAGAAAGACGCTTATCCCGACTATACGACTTATGTCAACGAGGAATTCACCAAATTGGTGTCTGCTTCGGAAGGGTTTGACGAACGGCTGAAAAAGGCAAAAACAAAAGAAGAAAAGAAAAAAATCGAAAAAGAGCTGTCTAACCGCATCAGCTCCCTCACGACGAGCGGGATCAAAATTTATACGGCGCTCGATACCGGGATGCAAAACCGGGTCGTCCAGCAAGTGAATAATCGCCTCCCTTATGAAGGCGTACAAGGCGGAGCGGTGGTGATCAACCACCAAACCCATCAAATCGTCGCCATGTCCGGCGGGAAAAACTATAAAAAGTATGATTACAACCTGGCATTCCAGGCATACAGGCAGCCGGGATCATCGATTAAACCGCTCCTTGACTACGGGCCGTACATTGAAGAAACGGGTGCGACGGCAGGCAGCATGATTGACGCAAGCAAATTTTGCAGCAAAGAATACTGTCCGAACAACTTCAACGAAAGAACATACGGAACCGTGTCGATCAAGACAGCCTTTAAAAATTCGTATAATACACCGGCCGTACGAATGCTGAACCGGGTCGGCGTGCAAAAAGGATTCAGCTATTTAAAACCGTTCGGATTTGATAAAATCGTTCAAAATGACTACCGTCTTCCTGCTGCACTGGGCGGATTTACATGGGGCTTCTCACCGCTGGAGATGGCCGATGCCTATACGACTTTCGGCAATAACGGCAGCTATACATCCAGCCATGCCATCACAAAGGTGACGGACTTAAAAGGCAAAACGCTTTACAAATGGAAAGACAAACCGCAGCAAGTATTCAGCATGCGGACAAACAACCAAATGCGTCAGCTCTTATCAGCGGTTGTCAAAGAAGGAACCGGGAAAAAAGCGAATTTCAGCGGCGGATATGTAGGAGGCAAAACCGGAACATCCAACGGGTACAGAGACCTTTGGTTTGTCGGATTGACGGATACGTACACAATGAGTGTATGGGTCGGAAAAGAGGCAAAAGGCAATGTCGAGTACCTGCATCACGCGGGACCTCAACTTTTGATCTGGAGAGGAACGCTTGCATACGCATCTTAAATCAAAAAAGGGGTGGCTGAAAGTGGCTGATATGCCTGAGCGAATCGTTCTGTTTGACGGCGTGTGCAACTTTTGCGACGGAGCCGTTCAATTCATCATCAAGCATGATCCAGAAGGCTTATTTTCATTCGCTTCCCTGCAATCTGATGCCGGGGGGAAGCTGCTCAAGCAATATCAGCTCCCCTCCGATCATTTTGACAGCTTTATTTTGATCGAAAACGGACGGGTATATCAGAAATCAACCGCGGCCTTGCATGTGGTGAAAAGCCTTCCTGGTCTTTGGCGGGCCGCTTCCGCCCTCTTGATCATTCCCAGACCGCTACGGGACGCCATCTACAGCGTGATTGCGAAAAACCGTTACAAATGGTTTGGGCAAAAAAGCGAGTGCACCATTCCCGGTCCTGAGATCAGAAAACGATTTTTGTCATAAAAAAAACCGGAGCCGCCGGACAAACGTCCGCGCTCCGGTTTTTTGCATGGCTCAAACGGGCAGGCTCGCCATGACGCTGTTATATAGCTTGATGACGATATACACCGTGCCGATTAAAAACGTAAACCAAAACAGCAGCTCAAACATAATAAAGCCGATTAATGACATAAATGAAAGCGTGCTGTGGATCGCATAAACGATAAAAATTAAATATACGAGTGTTGCGAGTAAAAAAAGCGCTGCAATTCCAGCGGCATATTGGACAAAAATAAAGGATAAAAGGCTTGCTCCCAGGTACACGGCAGAACCGACCCTGATTTTCCTCAGGTTCGCTCCTTCAGGATCTTTGGCGAAAAATAAGAGGGCAAGCTCTGTCACAGTATTGGCAATCAGCTTCAAAGCGGAAAATACCATGAAAAAAATCAGCGTAAACACAGCAAACAAAGCCATCCGGATGCCGCTCTCAGAGAAAAATTCGAGCATTCCTTTGTAAATGCCGAGAGAAGACAGTATCCCCATGGCATAGATAACGGAAGAAATCGCAAGAGATGAACTGAAAAGAAGAATTGCGATAAAAGGAAAAAAGCCTGTTACATACGTATTTTTCATAAAAAAAGTCCCTTTCTGATATGTTCCTCATTCATTATGTACGACTTAGGACCTGTTGACAAGAATATTTTCCATATTTTTAATTTCTGCTGTTCGCGGCAGAAAGGGGCAGGATTCTTCACAAATTCGCCATTTACTTGTAAAGTATTATGTGTTGACTAATCAATAGATCGCGAGGAATCGCCGTTGAAAAAAACATTAAAACTGCAGACACGATTAACGATATTTGTCTGCGTCGTCGTTTTGATTTCTTTATTGATCGCGTTTTTTATGGTCGGTTCCGAGACCGCAAGGAACATTCGGGAGCAGGAGCAGCAGATTGCCCTGCAGACGGCGGAGATGGTCGCCGAAGCTCCGATTACGGCGCAATCGCTGGAAAGCGGCGAATACGATGAGCTCCGAAAATACACCGCCCGCGTTCAAAAAATCACCGAGACTGAATTCGTCGTTGTCATGGATATGAACAGCATCCGTAAAACCCACCCGGATCCGAATAAAATCGGAAAGAAATTTGCCGGCGGGGACGAAAAAGAAGTGCTGAAGGGCCGCCGCCACATTAGTACGGCAAAAGGCACGCTCGGTGAATCACTGAGGGCTTTTGTTCCCATCTATAATAAAACGGGCAGCCAGGTCGGAGCGGTAGCGGTCGGAATCACCCTTAACGAGATTGAGCAGATCACCCAGCAAAATCTCCGCCCTTTATATACGGTCATCGTCCTCAGCATCTTCGCCGGAATCATCGGAGCTGTCATCGTGGCGAGGAAAGTAAAAACGATTATGTTCGGTATGGAACCGTATGAAATTGCAACGCTTTTGAATGAACGAAGCGCGATGCTTGAGTCGACAAAAGAAGGGATACTCGCCGTTGACCGAACAGGAAAAATCAAGCTCGCCAACGCGGAAGCGAAGCGCCTGTTTCATAAAATGGGGATCGAAGAGAATCCGATCGACCGGGATGTCACCGACATCTTGCCAAACAACCGCCTGAAACAAGTGATCGATACTCAGAAGCCCGTTCTGGACCGCGACGTTAGAATCAACGGGCTAGAACTTGTCTTTAATGAAGTTCCGATCCACTTAAAAAAGGGAAACATCGTCGGAGCGATTGCCACATTCCGGGACAAAACCGAAGTGAAGCACTTAGCTGAGCAGCTGTCCGGTGTTAAAATGTACGCAAACGCGCTCAGGGCGCAGTCGCACGAGTTTATGAACAAGCTCCACGTGATTCTCGGTCTCGTTCAATTAAAGAACTACGACGAGCTTGGAAACTATATAAAAGACATTGCGATCTATCAGCAGTCTGAAGCGAGCGAAATTATCAACCATATTAAAAACTCGGTGCTCGCCGGCTTTTTGCTCGGCAAGCAGAGCTATATCCGGGAACAGGGGGCCTCGCTGGAGGTTCATTGCAGCACGAGGATTCCGGATACAGCCAACACAGCGGTGATACACGATTTAATCACCGTTATCGGGAACCTTCTCAACAATGCCCTGGATGCCGTTTCCGCAACTGATAAGAAAAATATCTCGATTTCATTCCGCCACCATGACGGACAGCTTGATATTGAAGTCACGGATACGGGAGTCGGCATATCCAAGGAGGAACAGCAGAAAATGTTTGATCAAGGCTTTTCAACAAAGGGCTCCAACCGGGGGTTCGGGCTTTATTTCGTCGAACAAAGCCTTGAAAATTTAAATGGACATATCATCGTGACAAGCGAAAAGAATGAAGGAACGACATTCAGTCTCCGCATTCCGTATGAACCAAAGGAGGATGACCATGATTGATGTATTAATTGTTGAAGATGACCCGATGGTAAGAGAGCTGAATAAACGTTACCTCAGCCAGGTAGAGGGATTTCAGCTGAAGGGAATTGCCGCTTCTTTTCAAGAGGCTCTCACCTTCCTCAGGGAAGAGCACATCGATCTGATCCTGCTCGATATTTATATGCCGGGCAGGAACGGCGTCGAGCTGCTCACTGAGATCAGACGCCAGAATCAAGCTGTCGACGTGATCGTCATCTCAGCGGCCAGTGAAATGGATGTTGTTCAAAAAACGCTGCGGTACGGGGCTGTCGATTACTTAATCAAGCCGTTCGAATTTGAGCGGTTTCAAAGCGCCCTAACCGATTACAAACGGAAGCAGCAGCTTTATGCAAGCAACCGGAATATCAGCCAAAAAGAGCTGGATTTCGAACTTTTTCAAAAAAAACGCGCGCCCGAAAAGATGCATTTGCCAAAAGGGCTGACCAAAAGCACGCTGAATCTCATTTGGTCAAGCATCAGATCGTTTGACAGCTTGACGTTCACAACAGAAGATTTGGCCAATCACACGGAAATCTCTCAAGTTTCAATTCGCAAATACTTGAAGTTTCTGGAGGAAATCGAAGTTCTCAACGTAGAAATGGCCTACGGCACGATCGGCAGACCGGTTTTCCAATATAAATTAAATACAAATGACTTGAACGTGATTAACCAATATCTATAACATGTCCCCTCCCCGCCCGCTGCTTCCTAAAGACAGCGGGCGTTTTTTTGTGACGGTCACGCTTGACTTCTCGCATGCCGCCGTTACCGGACAAGGATTTATCGCGCTCGCTGCGCTTAGGGTTCGACCCGAACGAATCCGCTCTGTTCTTCGGCTTCGCTCAAAGCTATCAACAGCATCGGGTCCACGCTTCCCTTCTTTAAAGAAATACCAAGCGTCTGATGCTGATTTCGCCTTGCGTTTGACGATTCCCGCGCTGGCCTGATATATCGGCTTATATTAAAGGAAAACGCGAACCGAACGATAGAATAAGAGAGCGTCTGCTCTCTTATTCATTTTTTTGTTACCTTAACAAAATATAAATTTTTTTGACGCCGCCAGTGTCTTTACCACTTTTATGGTATGATGAAAAAGTCTGGTTATCAATCATTTCAGGAATTTTATTGCAGACAGGAAGCAAATCGTATACAATTTAATATTGTTTAATTTCTATATAAAACGTTTTTATTTAAAGGATGCGAAAACATTGAATAAATCAGTCATACCTTCTTTAATTACGATTGGAAACTTTGTTTCGGGCATCTCTTCAATATTGCTTGCATTCAGAGGGTATTTATTCTTAGCCATTATATTTGTTCTGATCGGCGCTATCTTGGACAGCCTTGACGGCATGGCCGCGCGCAGATTAAATGCCGTCAGCCCGTTTGGAAAAGAATTGGATTCTTTGTCTGATATTATCACTTTCGGAGTCGCCCCGGCCATCATCACCTATTCAATCGTTTTTTATGATGCACCGATCTTAGGCCTTCCTTCGACATTGTTATTCCCTGTTTGCGGAGCGCTTCGGCTGGCGCGATTTAATATTCAATCAGAGAACCAGGATTATTTTACAGGCCTTCCGATCACCGCAGCCGGAACAATTCTGGTTTGCTTAAACCTTTTATCAGAGATCCTTGGCAAAAAGCCGTACATTTTGATTATGCTGTTCCTGTCCTTTCTCATGGTCAGCAAAATCAAAGTCATCAGCCTGAAGGGGAAAAAACTATTGAAGAAAGTGAGCTAGTTTTTCATGGAGTTGGCAAAAGAATTGATTTCCCAATACGGGTATTTTGCGATATTCGGGATGCTTGTTCTCGGAATTGTAGGCCTGCCGATACCCGATGAAGTCATGATGACATTTGTCGGTTATCTGTCTTCTATTCATCTATTAAACTATGAGCTGTCTCTTTTGATCAGCTTTTCAGGTGCGGTATCAGGGATGCTCATCAGTTACTTTCTAGGGAAGAAAATCGGTAAACCGCTGCTCGATAAGTTCGGGAAATGGATCGGTCTGACGCCGAAAAGACTGGACACCGTGCACCGCTGGTTTGAAAAATACGGCCCGTGGACGATTCTTTTCGGCTACTTTGTTCCCGGAATCCGCCATGTGACATGCTATCTGTCCGGCATGAACGAGATGGACATGAAAAGGTTCCTGATTTATGCCGGATCAGGGGCTTTTATTTGGTGTCTCGTTTTTATTACGATCGGATACACAATCGGCGTGATTTAAATACCGCTTGCATCCCGTGTGATCAGTAAAGGAGTGAACAGCTTGAAAAAGCGGCTTTACCGGTTTTTGATCGAGTTGACGAATAAAAAGGGCGTGTCCCGGATGCTGAAAAAGTTTGCTCAGTCAAAGCTCAGCAAACCTCTCATCCCCTCCTATATCAAAACCTTTCATATCAATACAGAAGAGATGCAGGAAGATGTCCGCTCTTTTAACAGCCTGCACGAGCTGTTCATCAGAAAATTAAAGAGCGGTGCACGCCCCCTTCCCGCTGAACCAAACAGCCTGGTCAGCCCTGTGGACGGAGTCATCGAAGAAATGGGCGCCATCACGCGCGACAAGCAATTTACCGTCAAACAAAAGCTCTATTCCGTAGAAGAAATGATCGGGCGATCCGAGATCGTGAACCGCTATATCGGTGGAACCTATATCATCATCTATTTAAGCCCGAGGGACTACCACAGAATTCACAGCCCGGCTGACGGTACACTTGAAACGCAATATTCGCTGGGAAGCACGTCTTACCCCGTGAATCAAATCGGTTTGACCTACGGAAAATCGCCGCTGACAAAAAACTACCGGATGATTTCCGAATTTAAGCATCAATATGGGTCCGCCCTGCTTGTGAAGGTCGGGGCGATGTATATTAACTCGATCGTGATGCTCGAGGAGTCAAAAGAATGGCGTCAAGGCGACGAAATCGCATATTTCTCTTTCGGCTCGACCGTTATCCTGCTGTTTGAAAAGGATACCTTTATTCCTGATGAGCGCCTTCACCCCTCTCTTCAAGTGAAAATGGGAGAGGCGTTAGGATCTCTTGTCAAAAGAAAATCATAATGCAAAACCCCCGAAAACAGTTTCGGGGGTTTTTTAAATTGCTGCTTTAAAAAAGCTTTCTCCCCGGACAGGGAATTCCCTTTTTTACCTGGATACGACCCCCCAATAAATCAAAAGACCTATAAATTGATCAAAATCAAGCAGATTCCTCCTCTTTTCCCGCTCTTTTTCGCTTTAATTTAATTATCAATCGATTATTTTAATTTAAAAAACGCACAGAATTGACACTTTTCTTCTACAATTGAACACATACAAACATGGGGGTGTTTTTGATGGAAGCAGCAAAAGATTTGAAACCGATTACAAATCACGGTCATAAAGAAAATAAAAATTTTTTCCAGAAGTTGATCAATTGGAAAATCGGCGTGATTCCGTTTCCGCTATACATTGCGCTTGCGCTGATTATTTTTCTGGCAGCTTACTATAACGAATTGCCGAATGACATGCTTGGCGGTTTCGCGATCATTATGATTCTCGGTATTATTCTCGGGGATGTTGGACAGCGCATTCCGATTTTAAAAGATATCGGCGGACCTGCCATTCTCTCGCTGTTTGTTCCTTCGTTTTTAGTCTTTTTCAAAGTGCTTAACCCCGCATCTATGGAAGCGGTTACGACTTTGATGAAAACGTCGAATTTTCTGTATTTTTACATCGCATGTTTAGTCGCGGGAAGTATTTTAGGAATGCATCGCACGGTTCTGATTCAAGGTTTTATGAGAATGTTCGTTCCGTTGTTGGCCGGGACGGTCGCAGCGGTTGCCGCCGGTATTCTCGTCGGTCTGTTGTTTGGCTACAGCCCTTATGAAGCTTTCTTCTTTATTATTGTACCGATTATTGCCGGAGGCATCGGCGAAGGAATCCTGCCGCTGTCACTCGCTTACTCGCAAATTTTGGGACAATCCACAGATGTATTTGTTTCACAGCTCATTCCGGCCGCTATTATCGGAAACGTCGTTGCCATCATCTCAGCCGGACTGATGAAAAAGCTTGGCGAAAAGCGGCCTGAGCTGAATGGTAACGGCAGGCTCGTCAAATCGAAAAAAGACGATGAAATTTTCAACCAAAAAGAAGAGGAGCCGAAAATCGATTTGAAATTAATGGGTGCCGGCGTTTTAATCGCATGTTCCTTCTTCATTTTCGGCGGTTTGGTCTCCAAGTTCATCGCAATTCCGGGAGCGATCCTGATGATCATCGCGGCGGCTGCCGTAAAATATGCAAAGCTTCTGCCTGCAAGCATGGAAAAAGGCGCACACCAGCTTTACAAATTCATGTCATCAAGCTTCACTTGGCCGCTGATGGTCGGGCTCGGCATTCTTTACATCCCGCTTGATGATGTGGCGTCCGTTATTTCCCTGCGCTTCATCGCCGTCTGCGCTTCAGTCGTCATTGCCATGGTGACATCAGGCTACTTTGTCGGCAAATTAATGAACATGTACCCTGTTGAATCAGCGATTGTCACCGGCTGTCACAGCGGTCTCGGCGGTACGGGGGACGTGGCTATTCTTTCGGCTTCAGGCCGGATGGGGCTGATGCCGTTTGCGCAAATCTCAACGCGTCTCGGCGGGGCAGCAACCGTCATTATGGCGACCGTTTTACTAAGGTTCTTCACCTCGTAAGGGCCGCATAAAAAAACAAAAAGGAGTCTGATCTATACGATCGGATTCCTTTTTTGTTTTCAGCGTTTCTCAACTCTGATATATTCTCTCGGTTTAAAGGGAGCTCTTTCTTTTCCCGTTAAGGACTGATCTTCCGCTCCCGTCTGAAGCGGCGTGTAATCCCCGCGATATTGAGGGCCTTCGTCCGTTCCTATCCCCGGATTCTGTTCACGCGTCATTTCCCTGTTGATCATAAACGCTCCCGCAAAAAGCGAACAAAATAAACTTAAGCTGATAAAAGCTTTCCTTCTCATCTTTCATCACCTCAAATTCATCTTGTTCAAAAAAACTTTCCATTATACAAATGCCGCATTTTTTGTTAAAATTGTTTTCAGGTTCATAAGACCGCATAAACCGCGGTTATCATGAGATCATGCAGCCGATTAAAATTTGAGTTATAATTTGTCTAGGTCACCAGTTCTAAAAAAGTACATAACGTTTGAAAATTTTAGTATGGAACAGAATGTATTTATACATGCTACCTTAAAGGGAGGTTAATATGACGGCTTTACATATTGCAATTTTATCGCCTTTTGCACTCGCCTTTTTGATTCCGCTATTGGCGAAAAACGTCAGAAAGATTCATACAGGCTGGTTTGTCCTGGTTCTTCCTGTTCTATTATTTATTTATTTTTTCCGCATGATCAAAATGACGGCGGATGGCGGAACATTAAAGGCTGTACTGGAATGGATTCCGTCCTTTGGCATTAACTTTACCGCATACGTTGACGGACTCGGATTGCTATTCGCCCTTCTGATTACAGGGATAGGGTCTTTGGTTGTCCTTTACAGCATCTATTATCTATCTAAAGAAAGAGAGCAGCTCGGACCGTTTTACGTTTATCTGCTCATGTTCATGGGGGCAATGCTCGGCGTTGTTCTCGTTGATAACGTCATTGTACTTTATTTATTTTGGGAATTGACCAGCATATCGTCTTTTTTGCTCATCGGCTATTGGTACAAGCGGGAAAAATCAAGATACGGCGCGACAAAATCGATGCTTATCACCATTTTCGGCGGTCTTTCCATGCTTGGAGGCTTCATTCTTCTTTACACGATTACGGGTTCATTCTCGATCAGAGAAATGATCAACCAAGTTGATTTAATTTCGGGCCACGGCTTTTTCATTCCGGCTCTCGTGCTGGTGTTAATCGGAGCCTTCACTAAATCTGCGCAGTTCCCTTTTTACATCTGGCTTCCAGACGCGATGGAAGCACCAACGCCTGTAAGTGCTTACCTGCACTCCGCCACGATGGTAAAAGCGGGAATTTATATCGTTGCAAGATTCACCCCTGTGTTCGCTTTTTCCGGGGAATGGTTTTGGATCGTGTCCCTCACGGGGATTGTCACGCTTTTCTGGGGTTCGTTCAACGCCGTCAAGCAGACTGATCTAAAAGCGATACTTGCCTTTTCTACGGTCAGCCAGCTCGGAATGATCATGTCGATGCTCGGCGTCGGTGCCGCAGCTTTGCACTATCAAAATTTTGAATACTATATGGTTGCAGTGATCGCTGCCGTTTTTCACTTGATCAACCACGCGACATTTAAAGGCAGCCTGTTCATGGCGGTCGGAATCATCGATCATGAAACGGGAACGAGGGATATCCGCAAGCTCGGCGGTCTGATGACGATCATGCCGATTACGTTTACGATTACGCTGATCGGCGCGTTTTCAATGGCTGGTCTGCCGCCGTTCAACGGCTTTTTGAGCAAGGAAATGTTTTTCACCAGCATGCTCAGGATTACGGATTTTAATTTGTATAACGCCGACACATGGAGTTTTGTGCTTCCTGTTCTGGCTTGGATCGGAAGCGTGTTTACGTTCATTTACTGCATGGTTCTGCTGTTTAAAACGTTCGGGGGGAAATATCAGCCTGAAAAACTTGAAAAACAAGCGCATGAGGCTCCACTCGGCATGCTGATTTCGCCGATTGTCCTCGTCTCTCTCGTGGTGATTTTTTTCTTTTTCCCGAACATTCTGTCATACAGCATCATTGAACCGGCTGCATCGTCGATTATGCCGACCCTTTTGGACGGAGACGAAAAATTCAAGGTTCATATTTACATGTGGCACGGCTTTTCATCTGAACTCTACATGACAATCGGCGTCGTTGCTCTCGGCGTTCTCGCCTATTTGACCTTGTCAAAATGGCGGAAGGTCTACGGCCTCTTCCCGGAAAAACTGACGCTCAACAAACTGTACGACAGCTCGTTGTCTGGGCTTGAAAAAGGCTCCAACAAGATTACAAGAACGTATATGACCGGGTTTCTTCGCGATTATCTCGTCTATGTTTTTGTCTTCTTTATCGTGATCATCGGCGGATCGCTCGTTGTTACCGGAGGCTTTTCATACGATGTGAAAGGCAATGCTTCAATCGGCATCTATGAGCTTGTTTTGTCAGCCGTCATGATTGCCGCAACATTTACCACCGTTTTCGCAAGATCAAGACTGACGGCGATTATCGGGCTCGGCGTCATCGGCTACACGCTTGCGCTGTTCTTCGTCATTTTCAGAGCGCCGGATCTCGCGCTGACGCAGCTGATTATCGAAACGATTTCAGTCGCATTGTTCCTGCTTTGCTTCTATCATTTGCCGAAGCTCAGATTCAAGCCGAAGTCGGCTAAGTTCAGGGTCACAAATGCGCTTGTCTCGGTCGGAGTCGGAACTGTTGTGACGCTGCTCGCACTTTCTGCAAACAGCCAGCGCTCCCTTGAAAGCATCGCATCGTATTTTATTGAAAACAGCTATAAACTCGCGGGCGGCCACAATATCGTCAACGTGATATTGGTCGACTTCAGGGGATTTGATACATTGTTTGAAATTACTGTACTTGTCATAGCCGCTTTAGGAATATACGGCATGATCAGGCTCAGAATGGGGAAAGGAGGGGAAGAGCATTGAAAAAGGTTCAGACGAATGATGTGATCCTGCAAACCGTTACAAAGATTGCATCCTTTATCATTCTGCTCTTTTCTTTCCATCTGTTTTTTGCCGGCCATAATAACCCGGGCGGCGGTTTTATCGGCGGATTGATGACGGCGTCTTCGCTCGTCCTTCTGCTGCTTGCCTATGATTTAAAAACGGTGCAGAACATTTTGCCCGTCAACTTTATCTATGTGGCGGCCGTCGGCTTATTCATTTCCGTTTCCACCGGAATCGGCTCATTTTTATTCGGCGCTCAGTTTCTTTCCCACGCGTTTGATTACTTTAACCTTCCGCTCTTGGGGAAAACGGAGCTTGCCACCGCGGTATTGTTTGATATCGGGGTTTATCTCGTAGTGGTCGGCGTGACCATGACCATTATTCAGACGATTGGGGAGAGAGAATAATGGAGATTTTAATGTCTTTTATTGTAGGAATTTTGTTTATGGCGGCGACATATCTCTTGCTTTCAAAAAGCCTTCTGAGGGTGATTATCGGAACTGCCGTTCTCAGCCATGGCGTCCACCTGCTTCTGCTGACAATGGGAGGGTTAAAAAAAGGTGCGCCTCCCATTTTAAATGAAGAGTCGTCAACCTATGTCGACCCTCTCCCTCAGGCGTTGATTTTAACGGCGATCGTCATTGCTTTCGGGGTCACCTCGTTTCTCCTGGTCATGGCTTTCCGCGCCTACCAAGAGCTGAAAATGGATGATATGGATCAAATGAGGGGAAATGATCAACATGAATAATCTTGTAATTCTGCCAATACTGATTCCTTTAATGGCCGCAGTTCTACTCATCTTTATGAACAAGTCGATCGTGCTGATGCGTGCATTCAGCGCCATATCTTCCATTGCGGCGATCGCGGCGGCCGCTGTTCTTGTGCAGACCGTCTATACGGACGGAATCCAGACCTTATATCTCGGCGGGTGGAAGCCGCCGTTCGGGATCAGCCTTGTCGCTGATCAATTCGCCAGCCTTCTGGCGTTAACGACAGCCATTATCGGATTTCTGACGGTTCTTTATTCGTTTCGCTCCATCGGCGAAAAACGCGAGCGTTTCTTTTATTATCCCGCGGTCCAGTTCCTGCTTGCCGGAGTTAGCGGCGCTTTCTTAACCGGGGATTTGTTTAACCTGTTCGTATTTTTTGAGGTTCTCCTGATGGCTTCGTATGTGCTGATCGTCATTGGCGGCACGAAGATCCAGCTGCGGGAATCTCTGAAGTACATCGTCTTTAACATTATCTCTTCCGCCCTCTTTGTCATCGGAGTCGCTTATTTATATGCGGTGACGGGCACATTAAACATGGCGGATTTGAGCGTTCGGATCAGTGAATCGGGCCAAACCGGGCTGATCACGGTCATCGCTGTTTTATTTTTGATCGTCTTCGGTTTAAAAGGCGGCATTTTCCCGCTGTATTTCTGGATGCCTGGTTCTTATTATGCGCCGCCTGCCGCTGTGTCCGCACTGTTTGGCGCACTTCTGACCAAAGTCGGCCTATACGCGATCACAAGGGTGTTTACATTAATTTTCACCCAAGACGCGGCTTTTACTCATCAATTAATGGTCTGGCTTGCGGCCCTTACGATCATCTTCGGTGTCATCGGCTCGATCGCCTACTGGGATGTTCAAAAAATCATTATCTACAATATTGTGACTGCGGTCGGTGTGATCTTATTCGGTATCGCCGCCAATACGCCGGCTTCGATCGAAGGATCTGTCTACTATCTGATTCATGACATGATCATTAAAGGAGCGCTGTTTATGCTTGGCGGAGCGCTGTTTACTCTGACAGGGACAAACAACCTGAAAAAAATGAGCGGCCTGATCAAAAACCATCCGGTGCTCGGCTGGATGTTTATGATTTCAGCTGTTTCATTGGCAGGGGTCCCTCCTTTCAGCGGATTCATCGGCAAGCTGAAAATTGCAGAGGGCGGCTTTCTAAGCGGTGAATTCGTGATTACGCTGCTGATGCTTTTATCCAGTCTGCTCGTCTTGTATTCCGTCATGAAAATATTTATCAACGGCTTCTGGGGGGATGAACAGGAAGATGCTCCGGCCAAAAGACCGCTAAAAGGCTACATGTATCCGGCAGCGGTACTGCTCTTTCTGTCGCTTGCCATCGGACTCGGAACCGAGCTTATCGCGCCGTATTTCCATCAGGCGGCTGATACGCTCGTCAACCCCGAAAAATATATTGAAGCCGTTTTGAAGGAGTAGATCGCATGGCATTACAAATATTGTTGAACTTTATTCTTGCGTTGTGCTGGATGTTTCTGAACAATGACTACACTGCTGCCGGGCTTGTCGTCGGTTATGTGATCGGATTATTCTCGCTCTTTCTGATGAGGCGTTTTTTCCGCCGCCGCTTTTACTTAATTAACATTTGGGCGATCATTAAACTGCTGTTTATTTTTATTAAAGAGCTCGTTCTCGCAAACGTCAGCGTATTAAAGACGATCTTATCCCCAAGGTTAAAAAATAAGCCCGGCATCTTCGCCTTCAAGACAGACCTTAAAGCGGACTGGGAAATCACGACATTGGCGAACCTGATTACGCTGACACCGGGCACATTGGTTGTTGATATCTCTGATGACCGTTCGATTCTTTATATTCATGCGGTCGATATCGATGATGCTGAGAAAGCCATCAGTGATATCCGCATTTCGTTTGAAGAGGCCATTAAGGAGGTAAGCCGCTGATGTTTGAATTTATTTTGCAATTGTCACTCGGCATTTTGGCGGTCTCCACTTTTCTGTATGTCCTGAGGGTCATTAAAGGGCCGAGCATCCCGGACAGAGTGGTGGCGCTTGATGCGATCGGCATCAACCTGATCGGAATTACGGCTCTCGTGTCCATCTTGTTAAATACGACAGCATATTTGGAGGTCATCCTCTTGATCGGTATTCTGGCCTTTATCGGCACCGTCGCATTTTCTAAATTCCTTGAGAAAGGAGAGATTATCGAAAATGATCGAAGCCGCTAAATTGCTTATCGCCGTCTTGGTCCTTCTTGGCGCACTGATATCGTTAGCCGCTTCCTTTGGAACGCTGCGGCTGCCTGACGTATACTCAAGAATCCACGCCGCTTCTAAAGGAGCGACATTGGGGATCATCAGCGTGCTGCTCGGCGTATTCTTTTACTTCTGGTTTCTGCACGGCTTCATTACGGCCAAAGTGCTGCTCGGTATCGTCTTTGTATTTCTGACGTCTCCTGTAGGCGCCCACCTGATCGCAAGGGCCGCCTATAACACCGGCGTAAAAATGGAAAAGAAAAGCGTACAGGACGATTATGAAGGCAACAGAAATTTTCTGATTAAAAAGAAGGAAGATTCCTATTTATAAAAAGAAAACTCGCCCTAAAAGGCGAGTTTTTTTGGTTTACGATGAAGGGCGGCTGATGACCGCCATCGTGCACCTGGACGTGCAAATCAGGCTGTCTTGCTCATCGCGTATTTCAATTTGAAACACCATTGTTGATTTGCCTACATGCAGAGGCGTTGCGACCGCTTTAACCGTTCCGTCTTTCACCGATTTAATATGGTTGGCGTTGATCTCAAGCCCGAAGCATGCCTGCTCTTTTGGATCGATATGCTGATATGCCCCGATGCTTGCCACCGTTTCAGCAAGCGCAACGGACGCACCTCCATGCAGATAACCGAATGGCTGACGCGTTCTTTCGTCGACAGGCATGACCGCAACACACCGCTCTTTGCTGCATTCCTTCAACTCGATTCCCAACGCTTCAAGAAGTGTATGTTTCGTTTCCATCACAATCGTCCCTTCATCAAAGTACGCCTTCAGATTTCGCGATTAAAACAGCCTCTGTCCGTGATCCTACATTCAGTTTGCTGAATACGGAAGTCAGACTGTATTCGATCGACCGCTTGCTTAAATGAAGCGCATCAGCGATTTCCTGATTTGTATAGCCTTTTTCGACTTCTTTTAAGATCAGGCATTCCCTTTCAGTCAAAAGATCGTGCTGGGTCTGCTGGCTGTTTGACTTCGATTTTTGCTGTGTTATCAGCTGCTTGAAATAATCATAATCGACGACAATTTTATTATCCAGTACCTGATATATGTACTCTATAATCTTTTCCTTCGATTCCGTTTTGCTGATGGCGCCGTGCATGCCGGAACGAATCGCCTCTTCAAAATAATCTTCGACTTCATAGCCTGTGTAAACGATAATTTTGCATGATGAACACGTCTCAAGGATTTTCTTAGATAGGTCCATGCCGTTGATTTCACCCAAATTTAAATCCATTAAGATCAGGTCATACGCAGAAAAATCATGCTTCTTGAGAAATTGTTCGCTGGCTTCAGGGCTGAGGCAATCGACAACAAAGTCCTGGTTCGTTTCAAGAATTGCCTTCGTCCCCTCCATGACAGCCGGATGATCATCGATCACAAGTAATCTTCTCATAATTTCCTCCCTTTTGCGTAACCTTGCCCTATCACCATTTTATAGAAAAAACTTGGCGGATGCCAAGCAAAAATGTTAACTAAACATTACAATTCCATTTCAATGGCGACCCTGAAGCCTTTCCCTTCTGCTGTCTGTATATCCAGACTGCCGTTCAGCGCGCGGACTCGCTCGCGAATGCCCGACAGCCCCATGCTTGCGCTGTTTTGATAAAGCTTGTCCGGATCAAAACCGATGCCGTCATCTTCATAATGAAGAACAACTTTTTCTTTTATGCAGACAAGCATAATCAAAACCTCATTAGCTTTCGAGTGTTTAACCGCATTGCTTAAAAGCTCCTGCACAATTCTGTACAAATTCAGCTGCGTGTCCAGGTCGAGCACCTTTGAGAACCTTTCCGTATTGAGGCGGATCTTATCGATCGATGAGGACTCCTGATGCTGTGCCGCCAGTTTCGAAAGGGCTTTGACCAGTCCGAGATCGTACAACAGCTGCGGCCTCAGCTCCTGACACGTTTCCCTTGTCGTCTGGATGACGGTGGACATTTGCTCATTCATATTGATGAGCCTTTGCCTGATTTGATTCGTACAGACTTTATCTTTTTCAAAATCAGCCAGAAACATCTCGCTTTGATGCTTCAAGGAAATCATGTCCTGCAGCACAGAATCATGAAGATCACGGGCCAAATCAGATCTCTGCTTCTCTTCAATCGCAAACATCAATTTATTCAGCCACGCCGGATTCGGCCCTTCTTTTTTCACATGTTCCAGATGCTCCATCAGCTCGCCGATTTTCAAGACGTTTTCCAGGGAAACACTCGTATAAAACGCCAGCGTCTCAAGCCACGAAATCTCATCGCGCGTCAGCCTAGGCGTATTTAAAACCGACAAACACAGCATGACATAAGAAGTCCCGCCCCGTTCACCGATCTTAATCAAAAATCCGCGGTCGACTTCGACGATTTTGCCGATGTCGGTGATGACCTTGGTTACTTCTTGTTCGTACGGGATCCACGGTTTTTCTTCTGCATCATTCTCTAGCATCGATACCGATCCATCGTTTTTTACTTTGAGCATATAAATATTATTAACAAGAAGCACGTCCAAAACGATTTGTTTTAACTCCATTAAAACTTGATTTAAAGACGTAAATGTTCGAATGGTTTGAGTAAATTTAAAAATACTATCCTGGTAGTTAAATTTTTCTGAAAAGCGCTTTAGCCGAAAGCGGAAATCAATAATTTCTTTTAAATAGAAAACGCCTACCATGATAAGATATGTAAAGATTGTAACCTGTACTGTGAAAAATTCTCCTTCTTGATGCTTAACAATGGCTAAAATAGTAATAATTAAAGAAGTTGGAATTATCGCTAAAAAACTATAATATTTCAATCGACCAATTAAAAATTCAATATCATATATTTTATTAGACATAAATTGATATACCAAAGATAAAGGAATCAGCAACAGAAACGGGGACACAACAATGGCCGAGAAAATATAATCGCCAAAGACCAGCATAGGAAGTACATAGAAAAACAAAAAAGGTACCAATGCAATGAAGTTCATCAACATTAATATTTTCAATAAGTAGGACTGTTGAGAATACTTGAATTTAATTAAGGCATATGTAATCAGAATAAAAACAATGACCGTCGAAATAAAGAACGACAATAAGTTAATGCTTTTTAGAATACTTCCCTCAAATTCAAATAAGTATAAACCAGCTTCAAGTATGAGGTTTATAAATGGTATTAAATAAAGTAAAAAAACTTTATTACTGAAAAATGTTTTCCCTATCTCTTTAAAGTATCGATAAATAAAATGTAAGTAGCTAGTTGGAACAGCTAAAAAAGTAAGTATATTTACAAATCTACTGAAAGTGTCACCTCTTGCAACTGCGCCTGCACTAACATAAGCTATAGAAGTAATAAGCAGAAATAGGACTAATAAAAATGCTGAGAAAAGATTTTTAGATTTGTTTACTTTAAAAATAAAATACACACAAATTAAACATAAAAAGTAAAAGATCAACGGAATGATAAATATAAAAAAACTGTCATAACTGACTAAATCCAAATATATCAGAGAATCATTCTCAAATACTTTCCCATTTCTTTCAATTGTTAACGTTAAAACGTTTGACAATGTATATTCCTTATCTTTTTTAAATGGAACCTGCTGCCCATTTATTCTATGAATGATATCTCCTTCTTTTAATTCTGCATAATCAGCGGCTAAAGTGTGTTTTTTCACTTCCACAACTTCAAGACTGTATTCATCAAGATTTTTCACCTTTAACCCAACTAGATTATTATTAAAACTAAGATAGCAAACATAGAGAACATAAATAAAACTTAACAATATGAGAACTAGTGAAACCTTGTTATAATATGACTTCATTTAGAAATCCCTACTATTCATTATTTGAACCATAAATTAGGGTAAGGACCCCAACCTGCTTCAATTCTTTTAAAACCTTCAATTAAACTGAAAACTTGGTCTTTATCAACACCTATAAGACTGGCTTTGCCAGCAATAACCTGTTCCAACACTTCCGGGTGTTCAACCAAAAAACTCACGATCTCCTGCATAATACTCTCCTCGTAAAGACTCGTTTAAAAGCGCAGACATCAAACGTTCTTTCTCCATATCCCCCAACTGCAGCTCCCCAATTCCCTTTTTAAATTTCTGAATAGCGAGCTGATTCATAACATACATATACTGAGTGACGCCTGCTGCTTTCAATTTCTCTTTATAGCATTTTATTTCTTTATCGGCAATTTTATCCTCAGTTTCAAATGTTTTTAACAAATCAATCGATGGCTGGTTAAATTTTCTTGACAAATATAAGTACGCAAGCGTCCGCTTTTTCTTGGCGATATCGCTTTTTGAATCATAAAAAAGTGCTTTATAATCATTTTCGATTTGTGAAGCAATGCCCAGCTGATATGCGTACTTCTCCACCGCCGGGTCAAATTTGCCCGTGGCAAGCATCGCCCCAAGCACGCATGGCAGAGCCGTCAGCGCCCCGGACTTACGCTTGATCATGTCAAGGCATTCATCTTCAGTGGCAGGCCGGTTGCTGAGATCGTCATGCTGTCCCTGCATCGATTGAAGTATATATTCCATCAGTTTTTCAAAAAACACCGGTTCTTTCGACACCGAACTGATCACTTTAATGCTTATTGTATAAAGCGCAGTCGCCGCATTCATTGCGACTGAACGGTTTATTTTCATCCAAGGTTCATCGGGGCTGTCTTCATCCTCTAAATCATCGAATATATCAAACGCAAGAATCAAAAGTTCTATGCCCGCTCCAAGCGTTTCCGCCGCATCAGCGTCCGTGCCGCCGAAACTTTGGTAATGATAAAAAGCAAGCTCGCTGAAATGCAACTGGTCCTTTGCATCTAGAAAAGCGTGCAGCGTCCGATTTAAGTCCGCGTTGGGAATCTCAACGTCTATAAAATGATTCATTCTTTGCTTGATTTTACTGTGATCTAGACAAAAAAGCTTAGAGATGGTGCTCCCTCCTTTCTTAATATTTTACTAAATCAAATTCCCGATTGACAGAGCAATTTTTTTATTTAACAATTATATAATAATATATCCTTTTTTTGGATTTGTTCGCAAAAAAAAAAGACTTGTCTGAAACAAGTCTTTTTACGAGGTTTTTAGATATGTGTACTTATCGTATTGATCAATGCTTTTGTTAATCTTGCGCAAGGAGTCCTTTGTTTCTCTGATTTCATTCTCTAGCCGCCAAAGCAGTTGTTTTAATTCTTCAATTTGTTGCTTTTCCACCGATTCCACACTCCTTTTGGAAGATCAATCAATTTGTGTATAGTGAACGAGTCATAGGTATTTGATCTGTTAATACAAGTTTAAAGGGAATTGGTCTCTTTTTCACCGAAAAGTTGCATATAAATTCATGCGTTACACCGCAAACTTTAAATAGACCATAACACCCATTCTACACGACTTGCGATTAGTTCTCAATTCCTAATGAAACATAAAATTTTAGTTTGTTTTTAAAGGGATCAAATAAAGATCACTAATAAACCCCTTTAGCACCGCAAGTTCAGTTATTTTTTGTTCGTTTTGCGACATTGAGTCTAAAGTAATAACTAGCGGGGAATAGAAAAACTTGATTGTTCAAGGAACGCAGATCGGGTATGCACCACCGAAAAACACGCAATAGACCGACACGCATTTCGGCCCTTAAAAAAAACCGACCCTTCGCCTTACACCGCAAAAACCGCAATTTGACCCGTAAAAATTGAAACGAGGTGTTCATATTGCTTCCTTCTCATTGCTTTTGGATGCATCCATACCAACATATCCGCTGCCGGCAGGTCTATCCGGAAGTTGAAGCCAGCGCCTTTTCGCGTTCGGCAAAAGAAGCGGAGGGCTTGATGGCTGACGGACAAAGAATTTTAAGCAGGCTTTCAGCATCGCGTGCTTTGGCTCACCAAATCATGACGGCTGCCCAAAGCAACCAAAAAAATACCGTCCTTGCCCTGCTCAGACAAACTGGCGTCCGCAGCCAGCTTGATGCCTCTTTCGATCCCGACGGCATCCGCATCATGCTTATCAGCCCCCGCAGCAGAATATTCCTCCTCCTGCGTTGGTCTTAGCGCAAAAAAAATTCCGGTCCCTAAAAAGGAGCCGGAATTTTTTTATAAAAGTTTTTGACACCAATCAACGGCTTCAAGATAGCATTGATACGCTTCATCTTTTGTTAAGCCTTCTGTTTCTGGCGTGCTGTCTTCCCATTCGTTTCGCTCGATCGATTTTGCAAGCCGTAAGATTTTTCGATAATCGTTTTCTTTGCCGAGCAGTGCTTGTCCTACTTCGTCCGTCAGCGGCAGTTCGCTGATGACTTCCGCCAGTTCTTTGTGAAGCAGTGTATCGATAAATGAAAACATGCCTGTCAGCATATAAGAAGCCGGCTGAGGGCGATTCGTTTTTTTCGCCAGCAATTCGCAAAGCTTCGCGCGGATCAGCGAAATCTTGACGACTTCGTTCTTGCTGGAGTTTTGTTTTTTCGTTAAATCCTTAAATGAGAGGATGAAGATCCACCTTTTGATTTCTTTAAATCCGAGAAGCACGATAGCCTGGCGGATGCTTTTAATCTTTTGAATCGGCCGGTTGGCCGGAGAGTTCAACAGCTTCAGCAGCTGGTAGGAAAGCGACAAATCGCGTTCTATAATATTTGTGACGTTTTCAATATCAGGCTGATCTTCGCTTAATTCATGCAGCAGCTCATAGTAAGCATGGAAATGATATGTAATGTCCTGACCGTCAATCACAGCGGGCTCGCTGAAGAAATAGCCTTGAAACAGTTGAAATCCGTCTTTTGCCGCCTGCTCATAATCCTTTCGCGTCTCCACTTTTTCAGCGAGAAACGTCAGACGGTGGTTCCGGCATGATCGAAGGATGCTCTGTCTTTCCTGCCGCGTCGTTTTGAAAAAATCGATCTTCAAAATATCAATGGATGCCAAAAGCTGATGGAGCAAGTCCCTCTCCACGCGATGTTTTAAACAAAAATCATCAAGGGCAATCGTGTAGCCGAGGCTTTTCAAATGCCTGCACCTTTCGATAAGCTCAGGGGTGATCGGCACATCTTCAAGGATTTCTACAACGAGCTGGTCCGGATCAAAATAAGTCGGCAGCCCTGATGCCAAAAGACCTTCGGTAAAATTCACGTAATACCTTTTGCCTTCTGTCAATTTATCGATTCCAATGTTTAAAAAGCTGTTAATCATCAATTCTGTTGTCGCTTGATCACCGTCAATACCGGAAAAAAAGTTTTTCTCGCTTTCTCTGTATAAAAGCTCGTATGCGACAACTTGTTCTTTTCTGTTGAATATTGGCTGTCTGGCAACGAATACCCTCATTCTTTTTCCCCCTAGCGACTGAGGTGCCTTCGCTTTTAAGTATATCAATTAAATGAGCAAATCCCGTCCGCTTAAAAAATCCGCCCAAATATTGAACTTAATATTGAAAAACAGATAATCCCCGAAGAAATTATCTGTTTCAATCCCCAGTTATATTAAAAACTATCGTTTACAGAGTCAACCTTGATCCAGACCTTTTTTCGCCTTGATTTTTGCTTCGTGAATTTGCTGCATCTTGTTGTTCCAGCAAGCTTCGCTTAAATCGACAGGATATTCTTCGGGCTTGCTGATCCGCTTATACTCTTCCCAAAGCAAACTGAGATTTTCTTGAACATACCGCTTAATATCCTGAATGCTCGGATTCTCATAAACAAGCTCGCCTTTTTCAAAGATCGGCTGGTGAAGGTCTTTCGCATCAAAATTCGTCACAAACTTGCTGATAAACGTATGAACGGGGTGAAACATCTTCAGCCGCTCCTGTTCATTGACCTTTTCATAGTCCAAAGCGATATAATCGCCTTCTGAATGATGGTTCAGCTGATTGATGATTCTGTACACCTTTTTCAAGCCTGGAGTCGTCACTTTTTCCGGATTCGAAGAAATTTTAATCGTGTCTGCCATCTTTCCGTCTTCTTCGATGGAAACGAGTTTGTAAACCGCGCCGAGAGCCGGCTGATCATAAGCGGTAATCAGCTTTGTGCCGACGCCCCAGACGTCGATTTTTGCGCCCTGGGCTTTCAGGTTCATAATCGTATACTCATCAAGATCGCTTGAGGCGACGACTTTTGTATCTGTAAATCCGGCTTCATCCAGCATGGCTCTCGCTTTCTTGGACAAATAGGCGAGGTCTCCGCTGTCCAGGCGGATTCCTGAAAATTCAATTTGATCACCGAATTCCTTCGCCACTTTGATTGCATTTGGAATGCCGGAACGCACCGTATCATATGTATCGACCAAAAAGACACATTTTTTATGGGTTTCCGCATATTTTTTAAATGCCGTGTATTCGTCGCGGTAGGCTTGAACAAGCGCATGGGCGTGCGTGCCCGATACCGGAATGTCAAAACGCTTGCCGGCGCGGACATTGCTTGTCGCATCGAACCCGCCGATAATCGCGGCCCTTGCTCCCCACATCGCCGCGTCCATTTCATGCGCGCGCCTTGTTCCAAATTCGAGCGCCGTCTCATCTCCGATCACACTTTTGATTCTCGCGGCTTTTGTCGCGATCAATGTTTGGTAATTCACAATGTTGAGCAGAGCCGTTTCAATCAGCTGCGCTTCGGCCAAAGGCGCTTCGATTCTCATGATCGGTTCGTTTCCAAACACGATTTCGCCTTCCTGCATGGAATAAAGCGAACCGGTGAATCTCATATCTTTTAAAAAGCTGAGAAAGTCATCTTTGAAGCCCAGCTCTTCTTTTAAATAAACTAAATCGCTTTCAGTAAATCTGAAATCCCGCAAAAACTCAATCGCTTTTTCAAGACCGGCAAAAACGGCAAAACCGCTGTCAAAAGGGAGCTTTCTGAAAAACAGTTCAAAAACGGCTTTCTTTTGATCAATGCCGTCGCGCCAATACGTTTCCGCCATATTAATTTGATATAGGTCTGTGTGTAGTGCTAGACTGTCGTCTGTAAAACGGTGTTCCAACCTTCATTTCTCCTTCCTCAATCTGACACTGAGGCTCCCAGGGTGTTTGCAAAATGAGAAAGAGCCCAGTCGTGCCCGTCCGGGTTAAAGCTAGCCACTGCGTTTTGATGAATGACAAGATTAAACCCTTTATTATAAGCGTCTACTGCGGTATGGAGCACGCATATATCTGTGCATACGCCAACGAGGTGCAGTTCTTTAATATCCCTTTCACGAAGCTTCAGCTCGAGGTTTGTCCCGGCAAAAGCAGAGTACCTTGTTTTTTCCATGTAATAGACATTCTGGTCATGTTCGTGTTTTCGATAAAGCGCTTCAAGCTTTCCGTATAAATCCTGTCCTGATGTACCTTTTATATTATGTGGAGGAAACAAACGGGTTTCCGGATGATGCGAATCGCCGGCCTCGTGTGAATCGACTGCAAATACGACGTAATCGCCGTTTTGAATAAACGTTTCCGCGAGACGCGTCACGGCGTCTTCGATTTCCCGGCCTGGTTCTCCGCACGTCAGCTTTCCGTCAGCTGCGACAAAGTCATTTGTATAATCTATACATATAAGAGCTTTTTTCATTGCCGCCCTCCCCGCCTTTTGTATGATAGGTAACATTATAACTTATCTAAACGGACAAGTGAATGGCGAATCAAGCGGATATGGCTGCAAAGCCGCGCCAGCAGCGGGTTTTTTCTTTTTCAGAAAAAAACAAAAACCGCGGGTTTTCGCACGCCCTGTGGAAGACGCGTGCGAAAACCCGTGCCTCATCTCTTGTTTAAAACCGACTGCTCAAAGATGTCGTCCTGAACATAAATCGATTCTTTCTCTACAGCCTCGCGCGCTGCGAGGACAAGTCCAAGGGGAGTATCCGATTGCTGGTCGGACACGATGGAAAAAGAAACACCTTGTTTATTGGACTCCTTGATGTAAGGAGATAAATGAGAGTAGTCGATTTCACCGTTCAGCAATAATGTCGCATCCGCTTTTGAGCCAAGCGCATCGATGACTTCGCGGTATGCCTGCGGACGCAGCACTTGTCCTTTCGTCAATGCGATGATAACCCGTTCCCTCAGCGAGCCTAAAAACAGTCTGCGTTCATCCGGCTTCGTTTCGCGTGGTCCATACATTCCCTGCTGTAAATATTGATCCATTGATTGGTCGCTCACGTCTTAGACCCTCCAGTTTATCTTGCTGGCAGCTTGTTTTAAGCTGCGTTTTTTTATCAGTATGCCCATGAAAACAGCGGGCATGAGCCCGGGCTACATTTCGGTCACCCATTGTACAATCTTTTTGGACAGCTCCTCGGCCGCATCCGCTTCAGCCACTTTCGACAATGACCGGTCAAGCTTTTCGGCGAGCTCTGCTTTTTCTTCCTCATAAGAAATCAGCTTACTCCACTCCAGTTGCGGCACAGCCACAAGCGTATGAAATTCCTTTTTATTTTCATGGAGGTAAACGTCTGTGATCATCTGATCTTTGTTCAAGATGTTTGCCTTCCTGATTTTCATCTTTGTCACCTGCCTTATCTATCTTTTTTCCCATTATACTATAAAAAAGAAACAGCCTCTTTAAAAGAGGCTGTCACAGGTTCAATGACTTGAAACCGTCGATCACATCCGCATCTGTGAAGGATGTTTTATTGCTATTGTTTTGAATCAAACCGTAGTCCCCTGTTAAAAATGTACCCGCTCCTCCTCCGGAAACATCCGTGCACTTCGGGGAAATGGCAAACACATCTCCAAAGAAGGCTGCGCTGTCATCAACGACTTGCCTGATAAAAATCGGTCCGACGATCGCCGGCATCTTCACACCTCCGCCATTCAATTTATTAGCATCATATGTGAAAATGGGCAAAACGTTCAGACTTCAGCATTTTCCGCCGTTTCTTTTTTATACCTCTGCCTTAAACGGACAAGGCGGACGATATTCAATGTAAAAGCCTTGAGCAGGGCATAAGCCGGAACGGCCAGGATCATGCCGAGAATACCTCCGAAGCTTCCGGCGCCGATTAATAAAAGGATGATCGTCAGCGGATGCGTATTCAGACGGCGGCCGATAATCAGCGGCGACAGCAGATTTCCGTCTGTCTGCTGAACGGCAACGACGATGATCAGCGCGATGAATGCTTTCGTCGGCGAGTCGAGAAAAGCGATAATGACAGCCGGTGTCGCTCCAAGAAACGGTCCGACATATGGAATAATATTCGTCACGGCAATAATCATGCCGAGAATCAGCGCGTATTTCACACCGGCGATCCAAAAACCGATGAAGCACGCCGTTCCGACAAACATACAAACGATCAACTGTCCTTGAATGTAAGCCGCCAGCGTCTCATACAAATCCTTAAAAATTTTCAGTCCTTCATTTTTGTACTTGTCAGGCAGAATCTTAACAGCCAAATTCGGGAAACGGTGGCCGTCCTTCAGCATATAAAACAGGATGAACGGCACGGTAACAGCCGTGAGCGCAATGTTGGTCACAACACCGAATACAGAAGACAGGCTCCCTGTAATATTCTCAGGCAGGCTCGTCAGATATTCGCCGATTGAGCTTTCGATTTTGGCAACCGACACGAAATCCTGATTCATTATCCAAGTGAACCACTGCGAATTCGACATTTGCTTAATGAAAATCTGGATCTGTTTCACATAGGACGGAATGCTGTTAAACAAATCGGTCACCTGCTTTGTAAACACAGGACCGACAGATGACAACACAAACACGATCAATGCCACAAACGCCAAATAGATCAGCAGAATGGACAGCGTTCTCGGCAGCTTTTTTTCAAGAAACCGCACGATCGGATTGAATATAAAATACAAGATTCCCGCGATTAAAATCGGTGTAAATAAAGTCGATGCAAATACAATGATCGGTTCGAAAAGAAAAGACACTTTTGTCGACACATAAATAATAAGAAGAACCAATAAAATTTGCAGCGTCCAAAAATGGGTTTTTGATTTAAACAAGCTTTGTTTCCTCCCGGTTGTTTTCATTACTCTAAAAACTACTATTGACACCATCGTCTGTCAACTGTTTTTACATCATCAATACGGACGGCGGGGAAAAGAGTTTCATTTCCTTCAAAAAAGATGAAAAAACGCGGCGGTTATGTCGAAGGTTGGAATATATCCTCATATTGAATACCGTTTCAGTCTTCATTGTAAATATTCCTCCCGTTTATGAATATTTTCTAAATTTTTTTCAGTATATCGGTATAAAGTTCACCTTCAGAAAATAAGATGAAAACGCTTACAACAAAACCATGAGGTGAACAACGATGAAAAAACTGGTACTGCTCATGCTTGTTTTGCTGGTCGTGTATCCGCATGTATCGAAAGCGGGAGGATTTAAAGGAGGAGGAGGCGATCCGGGCCACTGGTTCGCGGGAGACCCTGTTGAACATCCTGATCCCGCAAAACCGCCGATTGTATTTGTCCATGGATTAAACGGCTCTTCAAACGCTTGGTTTGACGAAAATGACATGGCGGAGCAGGCGTGGAAAAACGGATATGATGCGGCTTTTATCGATCTCCACCCCGATAAAGACATGCAGGATAACGGAGCGATGCTGGCCGCGAAACTGCGCGAAATCTACCAGCATTTCGGCCGCAAGGTCATTCTCGTTTCCTACAGCAAAGGCGGAATTGACAGTCAGTCGGCGCTGATTCATCACAACGCATACCATTATGTCGAGCGCTTGATTACGCTCGGAACCCCCCATCACGGTTCGCAGCTGGCAGACCTTGCCTACAGCAGCTGGGCAGGATGGCTCGCCGATATTTTAGGCCAGAAAAATGACGCCGTTTACTCTCTCCAAACAGGGTTTATGAAATCGTTCCGCGATCAGACCGACAATCATCCCAATCGATCGAAAACCAAATATTTCACCTTGGCAGGCAATAAAATCGGCGGGTTCGGCAGCGTTTTATTTTTTGGAGGCGTCTATTTAAACATGTTTGGCGAAAATGACGGAGCCGTCACCGAAAAAAATGCGAGACTCCCTTACGCCACAAACCTGAATACAGGGAAGTGGGATCACTTCTCGATTATTAAAGGAAACCTCACATTTCCTGTATTTTTGCCTTTATTGACGGTTCAGGCATATGCAAATGAAACAGCGGCCATCAAGGAAAACCTATCGTACCCTTTCATCAGAGGAGGGGAAAATCATGGATTGAGAGAAGAGGAATTCGCCGTTGAAAAAGGCGTCAAGGAAATAACCGTTCACTGGCTGAGCAATCATTCCTCGGGAAATATCAAATTGACAGATCCGCACGGCAAGCCGCTCAAAGATTTTTCAAAAGCAAAGACGGCGGATGTTTTTGAAGGGGGATTCGTCCATTCCGCTGCCATTAAAAATCCGGCAGCAGGTACATGGAAGATCGCATCATCTGTCAAACAAAAAGAGGCGTTTTTGTTCATTGTGACGTTCGATTCTCCTCTGAACCAGCAAATTAAAAACGCAGTCACCAGAGAATCGGCAAATCTTGCGAATGTTAAGGCGTCCGTTCGTTCTATCCGCTATGAAAACGGAAAACAGGCCGAGAAAAAGTCGCTGAAACCAGCTTCCATCAATGCGCTGCAAAACAGCCTGTCATTCAAAAAAGCGGGCTTGTATTCGGTGACGATCGACCTTTCAGGAAAAACGGCAGACAACTCGCCGTTTAACAGGACGATCATCCGCTCTATTTATGTAAATGACAAAGGGGAGAAGTTTGAAAACAGCCCTTTGTCCGATTAAACCGTTCTTTTCATGGGAGATAAAGATTCATCGACCATGCGGTCAAGTTTTCTGATCTTTTCAAGCGCCAGCTTATGATCGATTTTGCGGTAATGGTGGTTTCCGCCCGGCTCTTCATCCAGCTCATCCGCTTTTTTGACGATTTCCTGCAGCTTGTTTTTATCGAGGTCCCCTTCTGGCAAATAGGAATCCGTATGAAGCAAAATCGCCAAAGCAATCTCTTTTGCCGCTTTCCGATCTTCGCCGAGGCGGATCAGAAGCTTGTGAGCGCGCTCGGCACCCTTTATCGCGTGAATGTCGTTTTGCTTGTATTTTTCATAATCCCATTCCCCGTCGGTATACCATTCATAATGACCGATATCGTGCAGCAAAGCCGCTTTTGTCGCGATATCAGGGTCTACTCCCGCTCGCACCGCCAGGCGGTATGCGTGGTAAGCGCAGGCTACGGCATGAGCTACACCGGAGCGTGTTAAATATTTTTGTGCGATTGGATGGGTGAATACATCCACTAATGTTACGTTTCTCATGTAAACCCCTCCTTTATATATTTTTAGAATCCTAACATATTTTCATGTAAATCTCAATTGATCTGACACATCATATTTAAAATTCCGCTATATGAGCCTGCGCCATAATAAAATAAAAACAAGCACAATCGATTTGATGTGCTTGTTTTTTTATTTTTCACAAAAACTCTTTAATGTCATACACTCTGCCGTTTTCAAAGTCGGTCTCAAGCAGATCGAGCAGAACGCCGGCGACGTAAGGCGTGCTTCTCAGCTTTCCTTCTGTTTGATAGGTTTTGAATCGTTCAATTTCATGAAAGTCTTTTTTCGATGATGAACGTATTACCTCTTGCATGCCGGTATCCATGATCCCCGGTGAGAAAGAAATCATTTTCACCGGATCAGATTGATCTTCCTGTTCAAAGCCGAATGTTTTCGTGAACATATCGAGCCCCGCTTTTGAACTGCAGTAGGCGCTCCATCCTTTATAAGGGTTTTTGGCCGCACCTGATGATATATTGACAATCGATTTTTTACCTTTGTATGGCTTGAGCCATTTGGTAAACAGCTGGCTGAGAATCACCGGAGCTAACAAATTCAAGTCATAATGCAGCCTCAGCTCTTCCAGTTCAGCTTCACCGGCGCGCTTGATCGGCGTCACCATACCCGCATTGTTGATCAAGGTGATCGAAGTAAAATCGCGGGCTTGGACAGATTCTGTCAATTGCCGAAACCACTTTTCTGTTTCGACGAGCTGTGTCAGATCAGCCTCATGCCGGATCAGCCTCTCATGACTGACTTCAGACTTGGTCCTTGAGACAGCGTGAACAATATGGCCTTTTTGCAAAAGCCCTTCGGCAATCGCGGCGCCAAGCCCTTTTGACGCTCCGGTAACAATGGATAAATGCATACGGCGTCCCTCCTTATCCATTATTGTACTGATTCATCAGCCTGCTTCTCAAGTGCAGCGGTTTTCTGTTCCGGAAGAAACGCGGCGAGCACGTAAAAAACCGCCGTCAGTAAACTGAACCATTCGAACACAATCAGCTGGAGAGCTGCTCCAAAAACAAGCAGACCTTGCGTCCATGAACCGCATTTCCCTTTTAAAATGCGAATCAAAGCAAAGATCATGATGGCGAGTGCCACACCCGAGCCTAGCAAGCCATAACCGTAGTGGACAAAGTCCGCCATTGCCTGATCGTGTCCCTCCCTCATCGATGGGTATATCAGTAAAATGATGCCTAATGTGCAGATGACCACAATGTAATAGAAAATGGATTCTAACATGAGCAGCCCGTGTACTGCCACAAGCATTAATAACCAAATCGACGCCAATGCAAAAGCTAACCATGCAGATAGCACCTTATAGAACCTCGGATTTTTCATTGTTGAGCGCTCCTATTTTTTCTGCTGCCCGCTGACTTTCGGAATCAAAAAGAACAGACCTGCGATGCATAAGAGGATCAGCAGACCGTATAAGATGGGCAGGAAGATGGATTGCCGGCTTTCCGCAGCGTCATCTTCCCGTCCCGATAAGGACGGATTTGCCGAGAATGACAGGTCAAGCTGCTTCAGCTTTGACGCCACGGAATTGCTTTCATTCGTGAAGCTTCCGGACAGGCTTTTCAGCTTTTCGATGGCATCTTCTTTTTTCGAATCTGTAAATGAGAATTCCTTCAGTTCTTCTGGAATTGATATTTCTTCCTTGTATTCCGTCTCTTCTTCCTGAAGATAGTCCGTCTCGATTTTAATATCCTGCTTTTCATACTCGTTTGGCTTTACATCGACTTTATCGGTTTCCTCCGCCTTCACGAACGGAGTGAAAAGAAAGAAGGAGAGCATGACTGCCATGATCCCCTTCTTTCCCCATTTCGCATTAAGCATCATGGTCAGTCTCGCTTTCTTCTGTTCTTGATTTTGCAAAATCGATAATAAAAGGAACAGCAATCGCGATGATCGTGATTAAAATTAATGCACCGATTCCGAGTGCAAACTGGCTTCCAGTTCCGTACTGAATCGACATATATACGGTTGATACCGGATTGTTAAAGCTGAAGTTCGGCATCGCCAAGTCAAGCAGCGGCGCTACATAGAACAGCACCATAGCGGCTGTTGCGATTCCGCCTGCGATCGATCCCAGCATAAACGCCGTCCGGATGATGGCTGAACTTGCGACCAGCAGCAAGATCGTAAAGACCGACCACATGACGGCCTGATCGTCTGCGAGTGAGTAAATGTTCAAACCGAACAGACTGATCATCAGTCCGACAATAATATTCAAAATGCCAAACAGCGCGCCTCTGACTAAGAGCGGAGCATTTTGATAATGGTGGCTGAAATATCCGATCAGCAAGCTGGAAAGCATCACAATCACGAGAATGACGACCGGCGGTACGTTTTGCGCTTTCGACTCTGGAACATCCCCGCTGATTTTCACCGGACTTGCCAGATGATCGTATACATATCCGTCGTTTCCTCCGAACGCATTGCCGAGAATGCCGTACACGTCTCCGCGGATCAGCTTTGTCGTCGCGACATTTTGGCCCCAGTTTGAATTCAGGGTATCCGCTTTTTTCTGAACATCGTTCACACTTTCCTGAATATTGCCCGTGTACTCGATGACGCCTGATTGCGTTTCCGACAAGGAACCGAGCATGTTAGACAGCTGCAAAATGTCATTTCCGAGCGTATCCTGCATGCTGATGACCATCGTTCCATCTGTCGCGTCTCCCTGCATGACCGCCGTTCCGGCGCCTTCCGGATTGCGCAGCTGTTCAGATACGGCATTTGCTCGTTCTGAAATCGTGCTGAGTTCATTCAGCGTTTCTGTTTGCTTTTCATCAATGAATGCGCCGTAGCTGTCAACAAAATCAGTCATGCCAGTGGTATATGATTCTATATCTTCGTTTGTCGCCAGCATGTTGTTCTTGAGGTTTTCCCATTTTGTGGTTTCGTTTATACCGACTCTGATTACTGTGTCGACATTGTCTTTTTGGGTAGAAATTGCGCTTTGTTTTACTGAATCCACTGGATATTTTGAACCCAAAAGCGTATGTTCATAAACAGAGAGAGAACCATAATATGTTAAAAGCTCCCTGACATTTGTCGTATTTATTTTAGAATCAAAGGCCTCTTTTAATTTATCTTGTCTCGGATCCCCATCCAAAAACTTCAATATTTTATTTTCTTCATTATCTATCCGTTCATAAATCGTATCAAATTTACTTTCAAACTCTGTGATTCTATTGTTTAACGTTTCTATGTCACCTTTTAATCCGTCAATTGTTTCATTTAAATCGTTAATTTTTTCTCCAAACTTATCAAGCTGTTTTTGAACCTCATCGTTGTGAGTTTCCTGTTTTGCACGAAGATCTTCTTCCACCTTCTCAATACGAGCGGCAGCATTGTTTAACTGTTCTTTTAATTTAGTAATTTCATCATCTTGCTGATCTGCAGGAGTTTCGCCTCCAGGTTGCTCGGATTGTCCATTTTCGGATGGTTCCGAAGGTGTCTGATTTTCATCCGTTGTTTGATTAGCATCTTGATCCTCAGTTTGACCGTTATCTGGATCGGCGCCCTGATTCTGGGTTGGATCAGGTTCGTTCGAAGAATTATCATCCCCTGGATTTTCACTTCCGCTATCCGGAGATTCTTTAAGACCTTCTGATATTTCTTTCAGGTCAGCCGCGACGCTTTTTAATTCGTCTTGTTGTTCTTGAAGGTCAATCTTTAAATCCTTCGGCTGTTCTTCATCATCGTTATTCTTATCATCATCGTTATTCTTATTATCATCGCTATTGTCTTCACTTGGATCGTTGCCCGGAGAATCTTCTACAGTCAAGGCCGACCGAGCAGCAATCAAATTACGTTGAGCCTCATCCAAATCAAATTCTCTCTTTTGCTCATGATAGACCTTAATTAGCTCATTTTCTAACGTGCTGATTCCATCAAACTGCTTCTTGGGTACCTGTGTATACCTATAATCTTGCAAATCCTTATTTGAAGTTACGGCCCTACTAAATTGATTTTGTAAATTTCCAAACGACGTTGCCATGCCGTTCATTTGTTCGCTGAAGCGGCTTTGGGCGCTGGCTTGCTTTTCTTTGATAGATGTTAGGCCGTCTTGAATTTGCTTTTCACTGTCCGCTTGTGCAGCTTGAAGCAGTTCCGACTGCTTTTCTTGATATTGTTTGTACTGATTGACGTTGTCGACGAAGCTGTCCAATTGTTTTTTGGATTCTTCTACGCCTGCGTTGCGCTCTTTTGATGTGCCTTCTGTTTCATTGATCGATTCTTTTAGCCTGTCGATCATCTCTTTTTGTCTTTCTACTTCGCCCGCTAAATTGTTGGAGCTCGGCTTGTAAAAATTGTACATCGCGTTTTGGAACTCTGATTCTTTGTTTACGATGCTGTCAAACTCTTTTCTGACCTTTTTGACTCCCTGTTTGACAAAGCGCCAATACAGGGAAGACATTTTTTTGCTCACCGTTTTTTGCGCGTCTTGAAGTTCGCGCTGGACTTTTTCCTTGTTGACGGCGTCAAGCTGGTCCTGAATTTTAAATTCCAGCTCCGCTTTTTGTGGACGCTCATGGTTGTAGCTTAAAATGTTTTGCGAAAAGTCCGACGGAATGTAGACAATCGCATCGTATTGCTTCTCCGAAAGTCCGCTTTCTGCTGCGCTCCGGTTGACGACCGTCCATTTATAGTCCGGACGGTCAACCAGGGAAGCCGAGATTTCGTTCCCCAGCAGCGCATCTTCATCAACGGTTCCGTCATCTTTCAAAATGCCGGTATCTTCATTGACGACAGCGATTTCCCTTGTCGCGTTCGATACCTTTTTCGTCGGGTTCTCACCGATGAAATGAAAGAACAAGACGGGCAGCAAGATGATCGTGACGAAGGCGCTGATAATTTTCAGCGTGCTTTTTTGTTGTTCCGTCATTTCGTTTTCTTCCTTTCTACGGCACATAAAGGAATTTGAATTTTCCTCTCTTTGCCGTTTTCAACGATATAGCCAAAGCCCGGGAGAATTTCCGGCTCCTGGCGTTCATATGGGAGCTGAATCAAATTCTGCTCGGATTTTTTCATCAATAGCATGGCGTGTCTGACCTGCTTGACTTCGCTTGTCAGCGAATCATAGCCTTTTGTGAACTCGCTGTGATTTCCGGCAGGTATAAAGTGGAAGCCTAAATGGGCGTATGACTTCATAAACATCGCCATTTTATCCTGAATAGATGCGTCGATCGTCTGCTGGAACCGTGAAAGTCCGTCGACGATAAAGACCATCGGTGAAAAATCAAGGTTGGCGATTTCGCCTTGTTTAACGGCTTCCAAATACATCGCTTCTCTTGTCCGGCAAATTTCTTCCGTCTCAGCCAGCCAGAGCATAATGTCGTCTTTTGTTTCAAGATAGCTGATTTGATCCTCTGTCGCATATTGAGAAAGCCCTCTGTCTATCGAATCAAACACGGCAATTTTTTTCGTGTCATGGTCAAGCAGGTGCTCGAGCATGATCTTGATGACGTTTGTTTTTCCGCGCTGCGTCTGACCCATGATGAGGCAGTGCTTATTTTTCTCAAGGTTAAAGTATACCGGTTCGACAGATTCTTCATCGAGTCCCATTGGAATAAGGCCTCTTTCAGGCTGAAGCGGATAATCTCTCACAAACTGCGTAACGGAAAGCTCCAGCGGCAGCATCGGCACAGGCGCCGGCTTTCTCATGCCTTCCGACCGTTCTGCGATCGCCTGAATGTCGGATTTGATCCGTTCAAACAGCTCGATATCATTGTCCGCTTCCACAGGCATAAACATTTGTGCGAAGTATTGGTTTTCTTTATTGATAATGACGCGTCCAGGGATCGGTTCAAGGCTGAATTCCGGCCTTCCGATGATCGAATATGCTTCAGTCTGATCCATCAGGTAGTGGACAACCCTCGTTTTCAGGTTGTTCAAGAGCGACTGTCTGATCGCATTGACCCTTGTCGCGGTCAGGATTAAATAAATTCCAAGCGACTGGCCGTCGCGTGAAAACTGGATAAATTCGCTTTCAAGTTCATGCATTTCGTCTTTAATGATGTCAAAGTTGTCGACCGTTATGAAAATAAACGGCAGCTTTTCCTCATTCAGCGCATTGTACATCTTGATATGGCTGATTTCTTTTGCGCGGAAAAGATTTTTCCGGTGCTCGATTTCCGCCTTGATCCGGATCATGAATTTCTCGATTTTTCTCGTTTGGTCCATCAAGAAATAATCCGCGGTATGCGGAAGCCTTGCAAGCGGAAGCAGCGTTCCGTTGCCAAAGTCGAAAATGTAGTAATGCAATTCTTCCGGTGTATATTGTTCGGCAAAGCTCATCATGAACGTCGTAGCGGTCAGGGATTTTCCGTAGCCTGACGATCCGACGATGCCGATATTGCCGTCATCCATCATGCGATAGCTGATCGGCTCCTGGCTTTGCTTTTCAGGTTCATCGATATAAGCAAAGTTAAAGGCATCCGCTTCCTCAGACGGGTAGCGTGTTTTAGGTATGCGCTCTTCAAGAGGCGGCAACCAAGGGCTCGGAAGCTTCTCGATTCCCATTTCCTCTTGAATCCGTTCAATTTGTTCGACGACTGCGGAAATTTCCGTTACGGCCTCTTTTTTCGCAGTATGATCGGCGTCAACGTCTGACAAAGGAATTAAACCGGTGTCTGTGACGATCGCCACTTCATCCTCTGTACCGTAGCCGTCCTCCATGTAAGGGGCGCCGCTCCATGCAGACTGGAACAGTTCATACACCTCATTGTTGCCGACTTGCAAATAACCGCGGCCCGTTACCGTGATGGTAGCCGCATCTCCGTTTTTAAGGATTTCTTTACTATCATTCGCATCCTGAACCTTCAAGGCGACCTTGAATCTGGAGTTGCTCCAAATCTGGTCGTCGATGATGCCGCCCGGTTTTTGCGTCGCCAAGATTAAGTGCACCCCGAGACTTCGGCCGATCCTTGCCGCGCTGACAAGCTCGCGGATAAATTCCGGTTCTTCGCTTTTCAGCTCGGCAAATTCGTCTGAAATTAAGAAAAGGTGCGGCATCGCCGTTTTCGCTTTTTTCTGTTTGTAAAGCTTTGTATAGTCATTGATATGGTTGACTTTATACTGATCAAAGAGCCGCTGCCTTTTCTTCAGCTCACTCTTAATGGACGCCAGCGCCCGGTTGCTGAAGTTCTTGCTGCCTTCAATGTTAGTAATCGTTCCGAGCAAATGCGGGATGTTCCGGAACGGCTGCGCCATTCCGCCCCCTTTGTAGTCGATTAACAAAAATGCGACTTCATGCGGGTGGAAGTGAACGGCCAAAGACAAAATATAAGTCTGCAAAAATTCACTTTTACCCGAACCGGTCGTTCCGGCAAGCAGCCCGTGGGGGCCGTGGGCTTTTTCGTGAAGATTTAAATGAACAATGTCGTCTTTTCCTTTATAGCCGATCGGCACGGCCAAAGATTTGGCCGATTCGCTTGTCAACCATTTTTGGCCAATACCGATGTCATCGACTTCCTTCACTTGGAACAGTTCGAGAAACGATACGGTATCAGGAATCGAATTCGTCATGCCCGTCTGGTGGTCAAGCGTTCTCAGCGTCCGGGAAAACAGTTCGTTGTCTTCCCTGTTGTGGTGATCCAGCTGAAACGGGATCTGGACGGCTTTCTTTTGCTTGATCAAAATGTCGCCTTCCTGTTCAGTAATATAACGAACAAGGGTATGAATGTTTTCGGACAGGCTTTCTTTCGTCTCTGCCGCCACGATTGTCGACACTCCGAGGTTTTTCTGCTTGCCTTCCAAATATTCTAAAATGACGTGTTCCGCGATGAGCTGCTGATTTGTGATGATAAACACAAAGTGCGGCTTATACAAAGTATTCTTTTTGTTTTCATCTAAATCCCGTTCTCTCAAAATTTCATATATGCTTGAAAGGAGCTGATCTCTTGTCTGTTCGTTGTAAATAAACCCTTTCGCATAAATATGAGGCATCTGAAAATGCGGAAGCCACTTCATCCATTCCCATTCTTGATACTCGGCTTCGTCAAAAATAAAGACAAAGCGCAAATCATGATAGCTGTGGAAAAATGCGAGCTGGCCGACAAGCTGATGAATTTCATTTTTGACGACAGACAATTTTCCGACGACGCCCATCGGGCCTTCAGCAAGATTCACGGTGATCGGTGCATTTTTCAGTTCTCTGTAGACCTCTTCCATTTTTTGCGATTGTTCAAGGAGATGGTCTGTATCGCGATTGGCCAAATCTCCGCCGTTCAAATTGATTTGGTATGAAGATGCAACATTTCCCGTTCCAAGGCGGATTTGCAGAAAATCGGCGCTTTCAATCGATTTTTCCCAAATCCGTCCGCTGATCTCCTTTGTTAAATATTTCATTCTCTCAAATGTAGGAAAATGGAAATCAAGGACGAACTTTTGCCTTTCTGCAAGTTCGTGCAGCTCTTTCTTTTTGTTTTCAAGGTAAAGGGTGTAGACCCGCTCTCTTTTTTCTTCTCTTTTTTTACGCTGATTTTTGTCGCGGAAGTACTGCACGGTTGACGTAATCAGCGTCATCATAAACATCGCAAGGGAGACGATGATAAAAATTCCCCGCGGCTGAATGAGCGCCACGATCCCCATGACGAGCAACATGACGATCGGAGGCAAAATCATCAGCCATAAGCCTCTGTTGTCTCCGTCGCTTTCCTGTGCCGGGAAGCTGAAGGATATCTTTTCATCCGGCAGATCGTAAATCATTCTCGGCGGCCTGCGGTATTGCGGATATTTATTTTTTGTCTCGGAGCTCGGCTTGAGAATGTTCTCCAAAGACGTATCATATTGCCCGAACCCCTCGATTTCCAAGAGGTCATCTTCAATGATGCGAAGAATATTCAGTCCAAATGCGATTTCGTCTCCATTTTGCACGGAGACCGAAGCGGACACTTCTTCTCCGTTCAAATAAATTTTGGCGCCATTCGGCAGGACATTCCATCGCCCGTCGAGGCGGATGAAGGAGAATGTACCTTTTTCTCCAAAGAATGAATCCGTTTCATTGAAATAAACATCCGCTTCTTGATCGAGGGAAGAAATGACGACTTCCTGTCTCCCTCCTAAATAGTAGGCGGGAACGCTGTCGGATTCTTCGGCTAAAAAAAGTGTCAGCTGTTCAGCGCCGCTTTGGACGGACGCCTTTCCGCCAAGCTTTAAAGAAGAAACAGTCTCCCCTCCCAGCTGCACGTTGAAAGCGTCTGAGTCCTTCTGCTTTTCCAGTACCACCGGGCCTTTTTCAAACGAAAAATGCTTGATCGTGACAGAATGTTTCAAATCCGGCCCGATGGTGAGCGTACGGCTGTTCTGATCATCCAGTTTTATTTTTTGATAGTTTTTATGATAAAAAATCCATAACAGACTCATTTCCCCGCCTCCTGCCAACAACAGGTGTTTTCGCTTTTATTTATCATCTTTTTTCTTTTTGTCTTCCTTTTCTTTATTTTCTTTTTTCGCCTGCTCTTGCTCGGCTTTCTCCTTTTCAGCCTTTGCGGCTTCTACGTCCGCCTGGCTTTGCTCGGTGTTTGCCTGCTGGTTTTCATCAGTATTCTTCTGCTCTTTTTTATTTTGTTCCAATGTCTTATATAATTCGTCAAATTCCTTTTGCAGCGGCTCCAGGAGCTTTTCTCTCTCATCGCTCGACATTTGGTCATCCGCTTTTATTTCACTCATATATTTTGTAATTGCGTAGATAATTTGAAGGTCGTTTTCCAGTTTCCGGCCTGTCTCAAGAGCCCCCTTATTATCCCCCCGTCCGATCTGAATCCAGTAAAGGAAATTATTCGGATCGACTTGGAGCGTCAGGCTTTTTAAAGCATCTTCCTGCCAGTCCAATTCCTTCAATGCGCTCTCAACAAGCACATACGAATAAGCCAGCTGATATTGAACAGAATCAGGCATCTCGCCGGCATCATATTTATCAAGCGTACTGATGACTTTGCTGTACTGTTTATTTAAGAAGTAGCGGTTGCTTTCGATAAACGCCTGCTGTTTCGGTTGTGCAAAGAATAATGAGTAGAAGGAAAATAAAACAGCCGGTATTAAGCATAAAATAAGTCCTAACCCTATGTACCTTTGAATCTTCCATTTCTTCTTCGGAAGATGGACAAGCGTTTTTTCTTCGGCATCCAGTTCATCGATCCTCTTTTGAATGACGGCTTTCAAATCGCCGTACGTCCCGCTTGTGATGATGTCTTTTACCTGGTCTGAAAACTTGATGGTTTCGCTGTATTTTAAATACTCTTCAAAGGTAAACTGCCCGTCGACAGCAAGCGCAGCGGCGGCTTTCACTTCATTGAAAAGTCTTTCTTCGTCGTGTTCATATGGCGGAATGCTTTCTTTCACTCCATAATGTAAAAATTTAGGTGTTAATCCTTTGTCAAAAACAATGTTTTCAGGCGCAGCGATCAGGTGCAGCCTTTTAATTGAATGTTCTTCGACGGCTTTCACGAGCTGGTACGCAAAAAGCCATTTGCTTTTTTTATTTTTTCCTTTTATATAACGAAATTCTTTATATTCGGAAGGAGGCTGAATCAAAATTTGGACTTCATCATCGGTCATGACGGTTTCTTTATTAAAGGAAGGATCGACTTCTTTGATGACGTTTGCTTCCAAGCCGTTCACAAGATTGATCTTTTCTCTTTGAAAACGAAAGATATATGAACCGTCTTCTTTCGTCATGACGGCCTCTAATTGGTCTTCGAGATACGTTTTCTTTTTCTCTGCCATTCACCCAGATCCTTTCATAAAATTTCCAGGCGGTCACCTGTCGTAATTCCGCATTGCGATAATGTATATTCGCCTGAAAAAACGGCATCTTTATTTGTCACCCTTACCCAGTAGCCTTCCCGGGGAGGTACCGGTATGCTTTTGGCTTGCCACGCGATGTCGATTACCTTTTTAACAGAATGGTAATCTG
This sequence comes from Bacillus sp. AK124, assembly GCF_053903085.1. Lineage (NCBI taxonomy): Bacteria > Bacillati > Bacillota > Bacilli > Caryophanales > Bacillaceae > Bacillus > Bacillus sp. AK124. The sequence goes on along the minus strand of NZ_CP096378.1, from coordinate 946,505 downwards.
ACAGTCTGAGGTCAAAGGCGCTGCCGTCGTAATGTTTTAAATCGATGGTAATGTCAACATACACCAGTTCATCACCTCTCAATAGAAAAAGCGCCGTCATCTTCTTTTGAATTAGGCGCTTCTCTCATTCTTCTAATCTGTAAATTAGCCGCGGATTTGGCTAGCGATGTCTTGGTCAGTGCTTTCAAGAGTGTTAGCAGTCTGATGAAGTTGTTTAGAAACGTCGCTTAGAAGTTCAGCCATTTTAATAAAAGAAGGTCTTAGCTCTTGATATTGCTCTGAGAACGCACGGCTTGATTCACCTTCCCACATATCTTGAAGCTGGTTGATCATTTGATCAAGGCGCTGATTGACCTGTTCAGTCACATCTCCGCTTTCTTTTTGATATCTGTCAGCCATTTGCCGCAATTCAGCCGGCGTAACACGAATGATTCCTGACATATTCCTTATACCTCCTGCGCTATTCGCCCTAGATATGGGCTAAATAACTTATTTTTTTGAACGCTTTTATTATAAAAACAAGATTGAGGCACAGTCAAACAAATCTGTTGTTATTTTACAAAATGAGTCTAAAGGTTTATCATTCCTCTATTTCCACCCAGCAAAAATTATAGAAATCTAGTAAAATTATCTCAATTTTCTTCTCTCGTAACATTTGAATCAAATGGCATGGTTCTGTGTACCCACATGAGTCTGAACCGTTTCCATAGGATAAAGGAAGGATTGCATAAGCGCAAAAAAAGCCCGCCTCTAAGAGAGGCAGGCTTGTCTCGATCAGCCCGCTTTCAAGCCGGCTGATTTTTGTTTTTCCTTATTATAATGGTGCAAAAAGAAATCGTCAGTTTCCGCCCGAATGACTTTCCATAAGAGCACAAGGGCGATTAAGTTCGGGATCATCATTAATGCGTTCGCCATGTCGGCAAAAGCCCATACAGTATTGAGGCTTGCGACTGCACCGTAATATGCAGCGATGACATAAACGACACGGTAAACCGGCACCCATTTTAAACCAACTAAATATTCCAGACATTTTTCTCCATATACATACCAACCGACAATGGTTGAATAGCCGAAGAAAATAACTGAAAACGTCACAATGTATTTACCCGCGGCTCCGAGCGAAGAAGCAAACGCGGCGTTTGTCAGCGCACCGGCGTCAAGCGATGTATCGTGGGCAACACCAGAAAGCAGACCGCCTGAAGGATCCCAAAATCCCGTAATAATGAGGACGAGCCCGGTCATTGTACATACGATCAATGTGACGATGAATGTTCCCGTCATCGCAACCAAAGCAGCCTTGACGGGGTGATCGGATTTCGCGTTTCCTGCGATCAAAGCAGCGGTACCAAGACCCGCTTCATTTGAAAAGATTCCTTTCGACATGCCGTTTCTGATCGCCTCAGACACGACTACACCTGTAAAGCCCCCAGCGGCTGACACCGGATTGAAGGCGTGATAAAAAATCAGCTGGAACGCCGGAATGATTTGATCATAATGAAGGAAAATAATGATCAGTGAGCCGCCGATATAAAGTATCGCCATGACCGGCACAAAAATGCTCGCAACCGTGCTGACACGCTGAAAACCGCCGAAGATGATCGCAGCCGTCAATACTGCGAGCACAAGGCCGATGATCCAGCCGGGAATCCCGAAGCTGTGTGTAACGACTTCCGAAATCGTGTTGGACTGGACGGAATCCCCGATTCCAAAAGAGGCAAGCACACCTGACAAGGCAAATAAAACGGCAAGCGGCTTCCACTTCTTCCCGAGCCCTTTTTCGACATAGTACATCGGCCCGCCCGAATATTCGCCCCGCTCATTTTTGACGCGGTATTTCGTGGCGAGCAATGCTTCGCTGTATTTCGTAGCCATCCCTAAAAGACCGACGAGCCACATCCAAAACAAAGCCCCCGGACCTCCAACCGTAATCGCCGTGGCTACACCGGCAATATTCCCGTTTCCGATCGTTCCGGCAAGCGTCGTCATCAGCGCCTTGAAATTGCTGACATCACCGTCTGCTCCGGCTGATTCTTTCTCTTTCCCGAATGCAAGCTTGAATGCATATATCAATCTTTTAAATTGAAGCCCCCGCAGGATGAACGTCAGAAATAAACCGGTTCCCACAAGCAGTATGATGCCCGGGACTCCCCATAAAAAGCCGTTGATTTTCTCTAGAATCGCCAATGTTCCTACTCCTCTTATTTCAGAATAATTAAATTTGGTTTAATACATCGCCGTGTTTATGAAAAATAATAAATCATCAGCGACTTTTTTGTTGATTTTAACAAACAACTATATTCATAATAAAAGTAAGATGGGTATATGTCAAAATTTTTTCATGCAAACATAAAAAGTAGGGGTTTTTTATGAACAATCGAAACAATCCTTTTAAATATCAATATGACCGTTTAGAAGATGTGGCAGATCATATCAGCGAGGTGCTGGACTGTCCGATTACGATAGAAGACATCAACCACCGCCTCCTTGCTTACAGCACCCACAGCGACTATACGGACCCGGCGAGAACGTCAACAATCATCGGAAGGCGCGTGCCGGAAAAAGTCATCAACAAGCTTTGGAAGGATGGAACGATTCCCGCCTTGATGAAAACCGACGAACCGATCAGGGTCGAACAAATCGATGAAGTCGGCCTGTCGAGCCGCGTGGCGATTTCAATCTGGAAAAACAGCGAGGTTATCGGTTTTATCTGGGCGCTGGAAAGCCAAAAAACGCTGTCGGAAGACGAGCTTCACCTTTTGAAGCTGGCCGCGGATTCCGTAAAGAACAAGCTGCTGCCTTATCAAGTCCGAAAAAGAAAAAATGAACAGCGCAGCCAGGAATTTTTCTGGAAGCTTTTGACCGGGCACATTTCGGAAGATCAGGAGATCTCCGACGGCTTTCACCAGCTTGGTATCGGAGTTCCTTCAACTTATTCGGTCATCATCATCCGGCTGAAAGACGAAATCGAAGAAAAAACCGAAAAGCAGCTCCATTACTTGCTGGAAACGACGCAGCAGGTGCAAATCCTTCTGGCTACTATCGACTATAATGAGCTGATTGTCCTCGCTTCGCCAAAAACGGGGCAAAAAGGGCAGCCGTTCAATGATTTAAAGCAATTTGCCGCAAATATACAAAAGCAGCTTGAAGAGCGCTATAAACTGAATAACTGCACGATCGCGATCGGCGGAATGTACAGCTTGATCACCCTTGTGCACCAGTCTTATCAGGAAGCGCTCTCGGCGCTGAAGGTCAAGGAGCGTTTTCCCGATGAGACAAGGCAGCTCGTCAGCTTTTCAGAGCTCGGCATCTATCAGTATCTCGACGTGCTCAGCGAAAAACGGAAACATGCAAGCTATCCAAACTATTCTTTAATGCAGCTTGAAGCATATGATAAAGAGCACCACTCCAATCTTGTCGAGACGCTTGAACAGTTCATCGAATGCGACAGCAACGTCAACACCGCCGCAAAAAAGCTGAACATTCACGTCAACACGCTGAATTACAGGCTGAAACGCATCAGCAAAATCGCCGAAATCGATTTAAAGAATATCAATGAAAAATTTACGATTTATCTTGAAATCAAGCTTCGCAACATGCATTTGTGAAATTCCACAAATGCATGTTTTTTTATTTTTCGATTCAAACAAAGAAAATTCCAAAAAGTCAGTATAAACTAAAGCAACAGCATTTTTACAGAAAAAGGAGGAATGATGGAATGATTATCGGCGTACCGAAAGAAATCAAAAATAATGAAAACCGTGTTGCCTTGACTCCCGGTGCTGCTTCTCAACTGATCGCGGCCGGACACCGCGTCATCATGGAAAAAGACGCGGGGACTGGAAGCGGGTTTGAAAATGAGGATTACGTCTCAGTCGGAGCGGAGATCTCCGAACAGGCGAAAGCCGTCTGGGAAGCGGCTGATATGGTGATGAAAGTCAAAGAGCCGCTCCCTGAAGAATACCCGTATTTTAGAGAAGGTCTCATCTTGTTCACCTATCTGCATCTGGCCGCAGAGCCTTCCCTGGCTGAAGCATTAAAGCAAAAAGGCGTGACAGCCATTGCCTATGAAACGGTCAGCGACGGCCGCTCCCTTCCTTTGCTGACGCCGATGTCAGAGGTAGCCGGGCGGATGGCCGCCCAAATCGGCGCGCAGTTCCTCGAAAAGCCGAAAGGCGGAAAAGGCATACTACTGGCCGGTGTACCCGGAGTCGCGCGCGGGAAAGTGACGATCATCGGCGGAGGCGTTGTCGGCACAAATGCGGCAAAAATCGCGGCGGGCCTCGGAGCCGACGTGACGATGATCGATTTAAGCGCGGAACGTCTGCGCCAGCTTGATGATCAATTCGGCAACCAAATCAAAACATTGATGTCCAATCCGGTCAACATCGCCGATGCCGTAGCGGAAGCCGACCTCCTCATCTGCGCGGTTCTGATCCCGGGTGCCAAAGCGCCGACTTTAGTGACGGAAGAGATGGTCAAACAGATGAAACCGGGCTCTGTGATCGTTGACGTCGCAATCGATCAAGGCGGCATCGTCGAGACGGTGGATCACATCACAACCCACGACAATCCGACCTATGTCAAACACGGAATCGTCCATTACGCCGTTGCCAACATGCCGGGCGCCGTTCCGCGGACATCCACAGTCGCACTGACGAATGTAACGGTTCCGTACGCGCTTGAAATCGCAAATAAGGGCGCGGAAAAAGCGATACTTGAAAACCGAGCGCTAAAAGCCGGCGTAAACACAGCAAACGGCCATATCACTTATGAAGCCGTAGCCAGGGACTTAAACTATGATTACGTTCCGGCAGAGCTTGCGATCGAAAATTCGTCGTCAGCTGCCGGCGCCTAGCATCAAAAAGACAGAGCCTCAGGAAATATCTCCGAGACTCTGTCTTTTCCTATTATTCCGTTTTCCGCCGATCCTGAAACAACTTTGCCGCGATTGCAGAAACAGGGATCGCCGCAAACAGAACGATTCCCCACAGCGTCCTGTCTGAGGCATCGCCGGCTGCGGCAAACAGCGGCAAAACCGCCGCAGCTGTCAGCGCTAATAAAACAGCAAAAGCCTTTTTCTTGAATGATGCGATAAAAAGCCAAAAACAGACGGTCAGCATGAAAAATATGAGCAGCTGTACGAAAAACATTTCATTCTCCCCCGCTAATCAAAGCTGTACCTTTCTTCTTTCCAAGGATTTCCCCTCATATGGTAGCCGTTTTTCTCCCAAAAGCCCGGATGGTTTTCCTTTGTAAACTGAATGCCCCTCAGCCATTTGGCGCTTTTCCAAAAATACAGATGCGGCATGACCGCTCTGAGCGGAAAACCGTGCTCCGGCGTGAGCGGGGCGCCGTTGTGGGAATGGGCCAAAAGAGACGAGTCCTTTAAGAAGTCTTCGAGCGGAACATTCGTCGTCCAGCCTTCCTCTGCATGCAAGATGACAAATTTGGCTTCCGGAAGCGGCTTTACTCTTTCAGCGATCTCCCTTGTTTTGATCCCTTCCCAGACATTATCGAGCCTGGACCAGCCTGTTACACAATGAATGTCATTGGACACTTCGCTTTGCGGCATGTCATGCAGATCATTCAAAGTCAGCAGGAGCGGCTGTTCGACAAGTCCGTAAACTTGCAAATTCCATTTTGACAGGTCTTCGTATTCCGGAACATCGCCTGCATGAAGAACAGGAAAAGATGTCGTGACATTTTGGTTTGGAGGCACCCTGTCGGACTTGTGCGCTTTTGTTTTTCCAAAAAACACGAAAGAACCTCCTTTGTTAACTTTGGTTAAAAAGTGGTTGACAAACTATTTTACGATCTCTTACGATAAGGTTGTGGTGAATCACTGAGGAGGAACAAATCTCATGAATAAAAAGAAACTTCGCGCCGCTGATATGGCGCTTGTCGGAATGTTTGCCGCCCTGATGGGGATCGGCGCTAATATCACTTCGTTTGCCCCGTTTCTGCAAATCGGCGGTATTCCGCTTACGATGCAGCCTTTCTTTTGTCTGCTTGCCGGGCTTCTGCTCGGCCGCAAATTAGGTGCGCTGTCCATGATCGTCTATGCGTTAGTCGGCTTTGCAGGCGCTCCTGTATTCGCTTCTTTTTCAGGCGGTATTTCCGTTCTTTTCAAAGGAAGCGCCGGATTTATTCTATCCTACATTCCTGCCGCATATGCCGCGGGCTGGATCACGGACAAAGTATCACAACCGAAAACAGGCCATTTTTTCACAGCTTCATTGATCGGTACACTGATCATTTATCTGATTGGTGTCAATTATACGTATCTCGCGTTTTCAACTTGGCTCAATACACCGTTGTCTTATTCAGCCGTTTGGAAGATGATGGCCTGGTTCTTCGTGAAAGACTTGGCATTCTCCGTTCTGCTCGCCGCGCTCGCCTCAAAGGTTTTCCGGGCCGTTCAAAAAGGCGCAGGCTTCAGAAGAAACCCGACTTATTAATAAAGAGCCGGCGGTGCGGTTCTCTTTTTATTTTAACAAACATAGAAAAAAATTCCCCTCAAAGCGAGGGGAATTTTTTTAAAGAACAATCGCCGCGATCCAGCCAAACAAAATCAGCGGAATATTATAAAAGATGAATGTCGGAACACAAGTGTCCCAAATGTGGTGGTGCTGTCCGTCTGCATTTAAGCCTGATGTCGGGCCAAGCGTGCTGTCGCTCGCAGGTGAACCGGCGTCTCCGAGAGCCGCCGCCGTTCCGATAATGGCGATGGTCGCCATCGGACTGAAGCCAAGCTGCATGCAAAGCGGCACAAATATCGTTGCGATAATCGGAATCGTCGCAAATGATGAACCGATCCCCATTGTAATCAATAAACCGACAATCAGCATCAGCAATGCGCCGATCAATTGATTATTGCTGATGAAACCGGTTGACGCTTCAACAAGAGCTTTGACATCGCCCGTTTTCTCAAGCACATTGGCAAAACCGGCTGCAGCCAGCATCACAAATCCAATAAACGCCATCATGTTCATGCCGTTTGTGATCAATTCGTCCGCTTCGCCGCGCTTCATCGCTCCGCTTAAAAACAAGACTGTCAAACCGCTGAGCGCGCCGAAGATCATTCCGTCGACGTCTAAACTCTGAGACAAATAAAGCTGTACGCTTAGTGATACAGCGATGGCCAAACCGGCAATCGAAAGGCTTTTTTTCGTATAGACCGCCGATTTTTGACCGGCGATTTCCTTCATTTCGTATGTGCGCGGTTTGCGGTACACAAAAACAGCGGCAGCCAAACCGGCAATCATCCCGGCGATCGGGATGATCATGGCGATCGGAATATCAGCCAATGTGACCGAAAGACCGGCGTCTTTCATATTGTCTTTCAAAATCCCCTGGAAAATCTGGCCGAAGCCGACGGGAAGCAAAATATACGGAGCTGTCAGTCCGAATGTCATCGCACATGCAATCAGGCGGCGGTCCACTTGCAGCTCATTCAAAATTTTCAATAACGGCGGAATTAAAACAGGGATAAATGCGATATGAACTGGAACGATATTTTGAGACATACAAGAAATGATTAAAATCACGAAGACGATCAGCGCTTTTGAAAGGGTTTTGCGCCTTGCATCGCCTTCTTTGCCGATCAGCTTGACAGCAGCTTCAACCATGGCATCAGGAAGACCCGTTTTCGTCAAAGCGACCGCAAATGCGCCGAGAAGCGCGTAACTGACAGCGACGGTTGCGTTCCCTCCGAGTCCTTCCGTGAATACGCTGACCGTCTGGCCGAGGCCGAGACCGCCCGTCAGACCTCCGGCAAGTGCGCCCACAATCAAGGCAAGAACAACATTGACCCGCAGCAGGCTTAATATAAGCATGACAATAACAGCAATCACAACTGCATTCATATTTGAAACCTCCGAACAAACGCTTTAGTTTGCTAATGTAGTAGATAATTAAAGTAATGAACGTATAGTACCACATATTTTATGAATGCGTCAATGAGGCTCCTCTGTATTTTCCATAAAAAAAATCCCCTTCTGTCAAAGGGGATAAAAGCCTACAATTGATCTGAAAACCGCTCGACAAACGTGACAAGCGTCCTTACCATCACGCCTGTTCCGCCTTTCGGTCCAAAGCATGAGCTTTGAGCTGTCGTTGCCGTTCCGGCGATGTCAAGGTGAACCCATGGCGTCCGCTCGGCGAATTCGCCGAGGAACGTTCCGGCCATAATCGCATGGCCTTCCCTGCCCGGTGAATTGTTAAGATCGGCCATTTGGCTGTTTTTCACTCTTTTTTTGTCTTTTTCTGTAATCGGAAGCTGCCAAATCGCTTCTCCCGCTTCTTCAGCCGCCTGTCTCACCTGCTGATAAAGCGGATCATGATTTGTCATCGCGCCCGTCGTTTCCGTTCCCAGAGCTACGACGACACCTCCGGTCAGTGTCGCGACATCGATCAACACGGAAGCTCCGTGGTGCTTCGCATATGTCAGTCCGTCAGCGAGCGCCAGCCTTCCTTCGGCGTCCGTATTCAAGATCTCAATCGTCTTGCCGCTCAAGGAAACGATGACATCGTCCGGCTTCATTGCGCTTCCCGAAATCATGTTATCAGTCGACGGGATCACGGCAAGCACGTTTTGTTCCGGCCTTAATTCTCCGATGGCTTCCATCGCTCCCAAAACGCTGGCGGCTCCGCCCATATCTGACTTCATGCCGACAATGCCGCTCTTCGTCTTAATCGAATAGCCGCCGGTATCAAACGTGATCCCTTTGCCGACTAACCCGATGACATCATCCCATGTTTCTTTTCCCTGATATTTTAAGACGATCATTTTCGGCGGCTCTTCTGATCCTTGGTTGACCGCGAGGAGACCGCCCATCCCGAGCTCTTCCATTTCAGCCTTTTCGAGAATTTCACATTCAAATTCGTATTTTGCTGCCAATTCAGCGGCGTATGACGCGAGATCCGCCGCTGTCAGCATGTTCCCCGGCATGTTCACGAGGGTTCTCGCCGAATTCGTCGCATTTCCGTACACCTGCCCGACGTGCAAACTCGCCTGAATTTCTTTCAGGTCATGGTCTGTCAAAACATAGACGCTTTGCAGGCATTGATCAGGCACATTTGCTCTGTGCTTGTAATCCTGCACTTCATAGCATGACAGCATGCACGATTCAGCCAATGCATGCGCGGCGTCAGCGGCTGGGACCTCTTCAGATACGAAGCTGTCGAGCATGACGGTTAACTCCTGCTTTCGATCTTTGTGAATCTGCTGAACAGCTTCGGCAAAGCACTGCTTCGCATCCTCGAAGGTAAATTCCGCTTCACGGCCCAATCCGACGATATAGATGCGTTTGACTCCCTGAAGGGAAGGGGTAAATATTTTAGACACTTTCGTTTTTTTGGAAGATACATCCCCGTCTTTCAGCAGCTGAGAAAGCTGGCCGTCCAAAAGGCGGTCGATTTCTTCCGCCTTCCCGTACAGCCGGCTTTTTTTAAACAGTCCGATTAAAAGTGTTTCTTTTTTTTCGAAGTCTTTAAAGGCATAAAACATGCGTTCACAGCTCCTTATCAGCAAAGTGAGTAAAATTGAAACAACAATGTTATAATAGGAAAAACATTTTTCCCCGTTGGGGTTTCATATTATATATTTTAGCAAATAACTGCGTGCTTTTTTGAATTCATCTCTATTTTCTTTATAGAAAGGATGTTCTGCAAAATGGAAATCCTCACAAACTTTCCTTTACTGGCGAGCTTTGCCGCGATCTTTTTCGCTCAGTTTATCAAGGTTCCCATTTACTTTGTCGTCTCGAAAAAATGGGATTGGCGGCTCGTCACAAGCACTGGCGGAATGCCGAGCTCACACTCAGCAGCCGTTACGGCGCTTTCAACCGGCGTGGCTCTTGATCACGGGATGAATTCTTCTTTGTTCGCCGTTTCCGCAATATTCGCCGTTATTACGATGTTTGATGCAACCGGAGTGAGAAGACATGCCGGAGAACAAGCAACAGTGATCAACCGGCTTGTCCGCGATTTCAACCGCTTTGTCAACGAAGCGAAAGATTTCCCTAAAAGTCATCAGGAAGAAAAACAGAAGAAGCTGAAGGAACTGCTCGGCCATCAGCCGATTGAAGTGTTTTTCGGCGGTTTGACCGGCATTGCCCTGACGCTGCTTCTCGATTATTTATTGATGTAGAGCAAAAAAACGTTTAAGACGCACAGGTCTTAAACGTTTTTTCTTATTCTTTCGCCATTTTATATTTTTGTCTGAATACTTGCATCGATTTATTTTCATTCAGCTTCAAGAGATCCTCTTCGGTAATGGTGCCGTTTCCTTTCTTAATGACATAAACATCAAGTGTTTTTTTGCCCCACTCTTTATAAACGTCCTCAACCGTCTCATAGTACAAATCGAGCCGGTTCCCTTTAATGGCTGATCCGGTATCCGCAACAACGCCATAGCCGTAGTCCGGTATGAACAATATCGTGCCGATCGGAAAGACCGACGGGTCGGCAGCAACGGTTGAATATAAATCTCTTTTGACTTTGACTCCCGAATATGTAATCCCGTAATCTGGATGATGAGGCTGTTTTCCCGTCGATTCCGCCCCTGCTGTATATCCGGTCGCGGTGACTTTTTGCTTCGGATACTTGGTCCAGTCAAAGGCATCTTCAAGCGATTTCGGTTTGTTTTTAATTTGTTCTGCGGCAGACAGAGACGTTTTTTCCGCTTTTTCTTTCGGAAGTGATTTAAAGGTGAGCATCAGCTGTTTCAAGGACAGATCGCGTTCTTTCGCCCAGCTGGATATGTCCTGTGCTTCCACGCCTGAAACGGCAAAGAAGGTCGTCATAAAAGCAAGGACAAACAAAACTGTCATCAAGAAACGCCGGAACATTGTCATCACTTTTCTCAAATCTTCCACTCCTCTCACCATCTAGTTGTTTCCAAGCGGAAACAGAAATATTCAGATGGCGGAAAAGTTTTGAGAAAAGTGAAAAAATTAAATCCAAAAAACCCTCTCCCTTGAAGAAGAAGGCTTAAAACATTTGATATCCCCTTTTTCGCAGCGCTTTAATCGTAACGCCCGACAACAGGGCCCCGGCCATTCCGCTGGCTAAAATGATGATATCGGCAGCAGCCAATGAAGCCACTCTGTCAAAAAGGCCGGAAAATGCCTCTCCCGGCGCCTCTACATAGCGAATAAGCTTTTCTTTATTCACAATGAAAAGGCATACAATTGGATAAATGACAGCCATGATCCATGACATCCTGAGCAGCATATTCAGCAGAAAACCGATACCGAAAAACAGGACGAAAAATAAGACAACTGAAATGATGACAACTGGTAAACTAATCAAAGCCTCCACCCCCAATTCACCTCTTTTAGTGTACATTGGGGAAGGAACTTGAGTCAATCATTGGAAAGCGGCGATCAGCGGTCTTTTCCCGTTCCCTTGCAGTTGCTGCACGTTTCCGAACCGCCAAGCAGAAGCTGAAAATAGCCTTTTCCCGAACAGAAAGTACAGGTTGATTCAAGGCGATGGGTTGACGTCGTCTTCATTAGATACACACCTTTTTTCTTAATTTTCTGATAATATATCATGAACATTGTCAATAATAAAGTCAGAAAATATAACAGATCATTTGATGTAAGCGCTTAAAAACTAAGCTTTCTTCCTTTTTCTTTCGTTTTTGAAGTTTTTAACCCCGAATAAAAAGCCCGCAGCTTCCGCTGCAGGCTTTGATTCTGATTAGAAAAATTTAAACTTTCCTTTTTTCAGAACAAGCCCCGGCCCGCCGATCAGGAACAGCGAGCGGTTGTCGATGATTTTTTTCATCATGGACGCCGTCGTTCCCGTCATCTTTCTCCCGAATGCGACGCCGATTGCATCATGTTCGCCGAGAGAAGCGACAGAGCCTTTATTATCGAATGAGAACGTTTCCGTTTCTTTGCCGTGAATCAGTGCGGCCAGATTGTTTGCGCACGTTTCGCCCTGCTGCATGGAAATCTGCGCAGTCGGCGGATAAGGCCTTTCGGTTTCTTCATTTATGATCAGCGAGCAGTCTCCGATAACAAATATATCATCATGGCCTTCAACACGCAGATCAGGTTTTACCTTCACACGGCCGCGCATGTTTTCAAAGCCTGATTCTTCTATGATCGGGTTGCCGCGGACACCTGCGGCCCATACGACAGTGCCTGCTTTGATTTCTTCGGTCTGATCGTCTTTTCCGCAAATGATTCCGTCAGGCGTGCATTCTTTCACAGCCGTGCCGATTTTGAATTCAACGCCCTTTCCTTCAAGGTAGTTGACCGCATAATCGACAAGCTCCGGATCAAAGCCCGGGAGAACGGACGGCGCGGCTTCCACGCATATTAAACGAACCTGCTGGCGGTCGATATCGTATTCGCGGCACAGCTCAGGAATGCGGTTGCCCAATTCGCCCAAAAATTCAATGCCGGTAAAACCCGCTCCTCCGACAACGATCGTCAGGCGTTCCGGGCGCTTCTCGGCTTCTGTATTATACGTTGCAAACTGATATTCAATGTGCTCGCGAAGCTGCCGGGACGAATTGATGTTTGAAATGGAGAAAGCATACTCTTTCAATCCAGAAATTCCGAAAGTTTCAGGGACGGCCCCCAGCGCCACGACAAGATAGTCGTAACTAAGCTCGCCGGTTTCAAGGACGACTTTCTTTCCTTCTTTATCGATTTTCTTTACCGTATCCTGAACGAAATTGACACGGGATGTATTGATGACATCTTTAATTTGGTAGCGGCATCTGTCATGATGAAGCGTACCTGCGCTCGCTTCGTGCATCCAGGTTGTCTCATAATGATAATTGTGCTTGTTGACAAGCGTAACATCCGCTTCATTGACGCCGATTTTTTTAACAAGTCTCGTAACGGTCATTAATCCACCATAACCTGCACCTAATACTACTACTTTTGGCTTATTCAACGGAATCACATCCACCTTTTCTGTATTTTACTGCTAAGCCGGATTAAAAATAGCCTTTGGGTTATCTTCTGCCGGCTTCAGGCTTTTTATGAAAAAAAGTTTGTGAAACCCTTCACTTTAATTTGCCGAACAACGGAATGTTTTTCGGCTGTGCGTCGAAAAATATTCACGAATCTTTAACAAAATGTTCACAACTACATCATAGCCGCTCGCTTTTGCTTTTTCAAGGTTAAATATGCTCGGGCGGCAGACTTTAGATCAGACGGTAATATTTTCCGATCTTAAAAAAACAGACGCGCTCGTATTTATTTTATGTGATATGATATAATTAAGAACAATTTTCATTTAGGGGGCATTATTTTCATGCGTGAAGACTCAAAAGTATATGACATTACAATTATCGGGGGCGGCCCTGTCGGCTTGTTTACCGCATTTTACGGCGGAATGCGGCAAGCGAGCGTCAAAATTATCGAAAGCCTGCCGCAGCTAGGCGGTCAGCTGTCCGCTTTGTATCCCGAAAAATACATATACGATGTAGCCGGGTTCCCTAAAATCCGCGCTCAGGAGCTGGTCGACAATTTGAAAGAGCAAATGGCGAAATTTGATCAGACCGTTTGTCTGGAACAAGCTGTCGAAAGCGTTGAAAAACAAGCAGACGGCATTTTCAAGCTCGTCACCAACAAAGAAATCCACTATTCTAAAACGGTGATTATTACTGCCGGAAACGGAGCATTCCAGCCGAGAAAGCTCGAGCTTGAATCTGCGGCTCAATACGAGAATGCAAACCTTCATTACTTTATAGATGATCTGAATCAATTTGCGGGCAAACGCGTTGCGGTGTTGGGCGGCGGCGACTCCGCCGTCGACTGGGCGCTCATGCTGGAACCGATCGCAAAAGAGGTGTCAATTATTCATCGCCGCGATAAATTCCGCGCACATGAACACAGCGTCGAAAACCTGCACAATTCAAAAGTCAATGTGTTGACACCGTTTGTTCCGACCGAACTGATCGGCGCCGAGCGGATTGAACAGATCGTCATCGAGGAAGTGAAAGGCGAGAGAAAAGAAATCATCGATGTCGACGATGTGATCGTCAACTTCGGATTTGTTTCATCTCTCGGACCAATCAAAAACTGGGGGCTTGAAATCGAGAAAAATTCGATCGTCGTCAAGTCCACAATGGAAACGAACATCGAGGGATTCTATGCAGCCGGCGACATCTGCACATACGAAGGAAAAGTCAAGCTGATTGCCAGCGGATTTGGAGAAGCGCCGACCGCTGTCAACAATGCGAAAGCTTACATGGATCCTAAAGCGCGCGTGCAGCCGCTGCACTCTACAAGCATGTTTGAAAACAAATAAAAATGAAAAGGAGCCTGACACCGGCTCCTTTTCATTATATGATATTCAAATATGAGAAGATCGTTCCCAAAATCAGCACAATCGTTAAGATGCCGACCGCTCCCGCCGCAGTCAAGACAATCCGGTCCGTAATTTTCTGTGCTTTTGGAAGCGGTTTTTCGCAGCCGCATGCCTCACAGACTTTTGAATCGTAAGGCGTAAGCCCGCCGCAGTTTCTGCAGTTGATTTTTTCCATGGTTGAACCCCTTTTCTTTACTGGGCTTGGACTTTAAATAAACCTGTCCAGTATAGAATAACAAATTGACGAATAGAATGTCTTAAGATTCACAAAATATTCTTAAATGAACTCCAAAAAACCCTTGTTAGGAAGTGACGATATGTCTTACTACAACAATCGCAATCAAGAGCCTTTGCCAAAGGAAGATATCAGTACGTGGGAATGTACGGCTGAGGACTGCAACGGATGGATGAGAAAAAATTTCACGAGCAGCGATCGCCCTCTATGCCCTCTGTGCAACAAGGAAATGGTAAGCGGAAGCCGCTATATCACCTCAATCACCAACAACACGAGCAATCTCAACCGAATCTTTAACCAGAAATAAACACGATTGTTCCGGAAGCCCCGTTGCAAAAACCTTGCTCAGCACTTGAGCGGGGTGGCTGCATTGCTTCCTTCCGGCATTTCCCGAGCGAAGCGGAAAACAGATTATGTTAAATCTTTTACCAAAAGAATCTCATCCCGAATCGGAATGCCGTTATCAGCGGCAAAGGGAATTTCAGGCTTTACTTTTCTTGCTTCTTCAACTGCGTTTACATACAGCTCGGCCATTGTATAGCCTCTCTTTTGATAAAACATAAACGCCCGCATATTATCGTTCGTCGTGATCAGTTTAATCGATTGACACTGTTTTCGCTTTGCAGCACGTTCCACTTCGTTTAAAAGGAGTGAGCCGATCCCTTTGTTTTCGGCAATACTGTCCAAGGAGACGACTTCACATTCGTTTCCGGCGATGAAGTACGTAATCAGGCCTTTTATATCGCCTTTTTCATCTGTCACAGCGAATCCTTCCAATTCATCGCAGCGGAATGTTCCGTGTGAATTGACCATGTCCGGACTTCCCCAATGCTTATGAAAAAACGCGGTAACGTCCGCTTTTGACAAGCCGAGCGTTGATACGAGTTTCATTTCTTTCCCCCCAGATCATAATAAAACGCCTTTTCGTCACGATGATGCATCGCAATGAAAGGCGTTTTTCTCATTCCATATCGTTGACCTGATGCCAATATGTCAGCACTCTTCAGGCTTCCCTGCATTCACTGCGGTTCTGAATGATGATCCGCAGCCGCATGAAGCGATGGCATTTGGATTATCGATGGTGAAGCCTCCGCCCATCATCGATTGTTTAAAATCAATGACCGTACCGTTCATAATATCCAGGCTTTCTTGATCTACAAGCACTGTGATTCCATGCTGGACGAATTCATTGTCGTCTTCGTTTTTTTCGTGTTCAAAACCCATGCCGTATGACAGACCGCTGCATCCGCCGCCTTTTACTCCGATTCTCAAGAATGCGTTCTCCTCTTCATGCTCTTTCATCATATCCTTGATATGAAGAGCAGCCGCTTCCGTGACCGTAACTGTTTTTTCGCTCATAACATCACACCTCCTAAAAGCTCATGTGTACTTTATTATAAAGTCGCACGTCCGATTTCTCAAACGGACCGACTCATGATATAAAAAACTCGCCTTCACATACCGTTTCAGCGGGTCCTGTCATCATGACACGACCGTCATTTTTCCAATTAATGATCAGATCGCCGCCGGCGAGATGGACGATAATGTCCGTGTCTCGTTTGGAATAGCCGTTGAGTATCGAACTCACTGCGGCTGCGCAGGCGCCCGTTCCGCATGCCTGGGTAATTCCTGAACCCCTTTCCCATACACGGAAATGGAGTTCTTTGTCGTTTTCGACTTCAACAAATTCTACGTTAACCCCTTCCGGAAACCTTTCATCTTTTTCAATGAGCGGTCCCATCGACGTAAGCGGCGCTTTTTCAATATCGTCTAAATAAAAGACGATGTGGGGATTGCCCATGGATACAGCGGTACCTTTCATTTCCCGGCCGCCGAATATCATCTTTTCATTGATCGTCTCCGACCCCTGTTCACCGCGCATTGGCATATCTGATTTGAGAAGACGCGGTTCACCCATATCGACTGTAGCCGATACAACTTTTCCTTCCTTCACTTCAATCTCAGCCTTTACCAAGCCTGAAAGAGTTTCAATTAAAAAGGATGTTTCCTTCACCAGTTTATGTTCATACGCGTATTTTGCAACGCAGCGCAAACCGTTTCCGCAGTTTTTGCCTTCAGATCCGTCGCTGTTGAAAATCCTCATTTTAACCGGCGCTTGATCTGAAGGACAGATGAGTATCATTCCGTCTGAACCGATTCCGGTGTAAACGGAAGACACTTTGACGGCCAAATCTGGCAACAGCTCCTCAGGGAGATGTTCTTCAAACTGATTGACGTATATATAGCTGTTTCCTAAGCCGTGCATTTTAGTAAAACGAAAAGAATTCATAGCCGCCTCCACATTTTTTTACTTTCTTCTAGTATAAAAGCTGAAAGGGATGGATACAATATGGCTATCCCCCGTTTTTCATACATAAAAGCTCCCTGCGTTCATTTGCAGGGAGCTTTTATCATGTTATCCGATAAACATACCGGCGATCGCCGCGCTTGTAAGGTTGGCCAATGTTCCGGCAGCAACGGCTTTCAAGCCGAGACGGGCGATATCGGAACGGCGGTTCGGCGCCATTCCTCCCAATCCTCCGAGCAAAATCGCCACAGAAGACAGGTTTGCGAAACCGCACAGCGCAAAGCTGATAATCGAAGCGGTTTTGACGGAAAGCTGATCAAACATCGGAGCAAAATTGGAATAAGCGACAAATTCATTCAGCACGAGCTTTTGACCGATAAAGCTTCCGGCCTGAACTGCTTCATCCCAAGGGACGCCGATGACAAAGGCGAGAGGTGCAAATACATAGCCGAGAATGAATTCAAGCGAAAGGTCTTTAAAACCGAACCATCCACCGATTCCTCCAAGAATTCCGTTTAAAACGGCAATCAAAGCAACAAATGCAAGCAGCATCGCACCGACATTCAAAGCAAGAGAAAGACCTGTTGATGCCCCTTTTGCAGCGGCATCGATGACATTTGCTGCGTCTTCGTCTTCAGCCATTTGAATATCTTTTTCTTCAATTTTCGATTTTTCAGTTTCGGGAATAAGCATTTTTGCCATAATCAAGCCCGCAGGTGCAGCCATAAAGCTCGCTGCAAGCAAATATTCGAGAGGAACCCCAAGAAGGGCGTAACCGAACAAAACAGAACCGGCCACTGATGCGAGTCCGCCTGTCATAACGGCAAACAGCTCCGACTTTGTTAAGTTTGCAATAAACGGCTTAATCACAAGCGGCGCCTCAGTTTGTCCGACAAAGATATTGGCAGCTGCAGAAAGAGATTCCGTTTTGCTTGTTCCGAGCAGTTTTGCCAATCCGCCGCCGATAAAGCGGATGATGACTTGCATGATCCGTAAGTGGTAAAGAACCGCAATCAGCGATGAAAAGAAGATGATAACAGGAAGAACGCTTAAAGCGAAGGCAGCGCTGTCGCCTACTTGCAAGAGAGGCCCGAAGAGAAAGCTGATTCCTTCATTCGCATAATTGACGAGATGCTGAACGGCTTTCGTAAACGAAAGAAACACTTCCCGCCCCATTTCCCATTTGAGAACGATGAATCCGAACAGGAGCTGCATCGCCAAACCGATTAAAATCGTTCTTATGTTAATTTTACTCTTGTGCTCAGAAAGCAGAAAAGCAATCGCGAAAATCGCCAGAATACCAAGAAGTCCCCATAAAATGTTCATGACCACACCTCTTATTATTTTTTAAACTTTTATTAAGATAACAATTAATGATTGGCCTGTCCACAAAAATTTTTAAGAATTTTTTCTCTTTTTATGTAAACCCTTTCAAACAAAGGCTTTGCATGAAAAAACGAGATCACCAAGATGACCCCGTTTTTAAATAAGTTCATTTTCATCAATGAACTTGTATATATTTTCGACCAATTCAGCCGGATTATTCGCTGTCACCATTTCTCCGTTTACAAGAGCATACATGGTCTGCATGCATTGTCCGCAGTAACTCAGGCAGCCGTATTCGACGACGTCCAGATTCGGATCTTTCTCCAATATTTCTTTTGCTTCCTGAGAACCTTGGGCAAGATTGCTGACGCAAAACTCAACGATTGGAAACACTTTATTTCACCTCACATCGCTTTTTTATCGTACCCTATTTACGTTTCAATAGTCAAAGTTTTAGGCTGAGGAATAAAGCTTTTGTAACATATTAATACCTTAAAGGGTTTTACTAATTATCGATTCAAGGCGGATATGTAGGTTATTTTCCCGAGAAATATTGTGATTTTACATCAAATTAGATATAATTCTAGAGGGTATTTACATAGTTTTTTAATTTTGCAATGAAAAAGGTTAGTTTCTTAATCTGAGGGGAAAAGGGGAATTACCAATGAGAAATTTAGTCTTGCTCGGCGGCGGGTACGGAAATATGCGGATCATTCATCGTTTACTGCCTAACCAGCTGCCAGATGATGTGATGATCACTTTAATCGACAAAAACCCTTACCATTGTTTGAAAACGGAGTACTACGCACTGGCTGCGGGGACGATTTCCGATCATCATATCAGAGTGTCCTTCCCGGATCACCCGAAGTTAAAGATTGAATACGGGACGATTTCGTCTGTTGATTTGGAAGGAAAAAAAGTTTTGTTTCATGACAGAGAGCCGATATCTTATGATGACACCGTCATCGGACTCGGCTGTGAAGATAAATATCACAATGTTCCCGGGGCGCCTGAACATACCTACAGCATTCAGACAATTGATCAATCACGCAGCACGTACCAGGCGCTCAACAACTTAAATGCAGAAGCCACCGTTGCGATCGTCGGGGCAGGACTGAGCGGCGTTGAGCTTGCGAGCGAGCTGAGGGAAAGCCGAAAGGATTTGAACATCATCCTTTTTGACCGGGGAGAATTAATTTTATCGAGCTTCCCGAAGCGTTTGAGCAAATATGTTCAAAGCTGGTTTGAAGAGCACGGCGTCAAGATTATCAACTGCGCCAACATCACAAAGGTGGAAGAAGGCATCGTCTACAATCATGACGACCCGATTCACGCCGATGCCATCGTCTGGACAGCGGGGATACAGCCGAATCAAGTCGTTCGGGATCTCGATGTGGAAAAAGATCCGCAAGGGCGTGTCGTCCTGACACCGCACCATAACCTGCCGGGAGACGAACACGTTTATGTTGTCGGCGACTGCGCAAGCCTGCCTCACGCGCCGAGCGCACAGCTGGCCGAAGCCCAGGCGGAACAAATCGTCCAAGTGCTTGAACTGCGCTGGAAAGACGAACCTCTTCCTGAAACGATGCCGAAATTCAAGCTGAAAGGCGTGCTCGGTTCACTCGGCAAAAAAGCCGGCTTCGGTTTAGTTGCCGAACGGCCGTTGATCGGCAGAGTGCCTCGCCTGCTGAAATCCGGCTTGCTTTGGATGTATAAGCATCATAACGGGTAGAGTTTCGCGGATGTTCGGGAAAGTTTTTCTAGTTTTAAAAAAACTGTATCATATTAAAAACCGACGTATTCGTTAGGCAAATGTTAGTTTTTTCTTTTGTATTCACACAATCGGACAGATATGAAAAACTGAAACAAGCTCATTTATCCATGATGAGCTTGTTTCAGTTTAACCAGTAAAATTTCGGGTAAACCAGCGTATTTAATAAGCCTCCTAGTCGGCTCTCAAGCGCTCACTTCTACAGCAAAGGCTCGTTCTGATTCAAGTTTATTCTTTATCAAGTGAAGAATTTATATGATCTTTATACGTATCTAAATAGATATTTCTATCAGGTGATAAAACTGCATAGAAAACTTCTTCAGCAGACAGATTTCGCTTTTGCAATTCGGACTGTAACCATTCATGAGTTAATTGATTATCTTTCAAATTATCCTCTTTCATTTTTCCATCCATGATTAATTCGATCGGGAGTTTTCCTTCTGATGCAGTGGCAATCCATAAATCCTTTTTAGTCACATTTCGAAATTGGGGTTTTTTTAATACTGTTAATGTCCCGTTTGTTTCAATAATCGCATAAAGCACTTCTTCAATTTTGAATACATCTTTTTCCCTTAGTTGCTGATTTAAATAATCAATTGTATATCGCATTTTGCGCATGTTGTGTTCAAGAATTTTCCCATTTTGAATTACAACGGTTGGATCTCCAGCAAAGAATTTCCGCGCCTTCTGATTCCAAAGGGATAGATAGGCAGTTGCCAATATTACAAATACAAATATAGAGAAAGCGAGTACCATGTGGTGAATTTTAAGTGAAGTATTAAAAGCCAGATTTGCAGTAATTGCTCCTAGTGTAATTGACGCAATGAAATCAAAGATATTCATTTGTGAAATTGTTTGTTTTCCCAACAACCTTGATCCGATCAGTAAAATGCCAAAAGCGAGAATCGATCGAAGAATTACTTCAACATGTTCACTCATTGTTTTCACCAACTCATTGTATTGTCTATGTACATCCTAGACAAAAATGGTCTTATATATACTGTGATGGCGCACTCATTATTGTATTAGGCATATACTAAGCTGATAAATACTTCAGGGACGGTGAAACTTGTGTATCCTTATTATTATGCTTATCGTACCCCTCCTGACAGAAAACTAATTAATGACATCCTCAAGGCAATTAACGGGGAGTACAGCGCCATTTTCTGCTATAAGCAAATAGCAGAAAATGCTCCCACAGAAGGCATAAGAAAGCAAATTCGTGAAATTAGACAAGATGAACAGAGACATTTTGAAGAGTTTAGGAGAATTTATACTAACTTGACAGGTCAAAAGCCAACCCCAAAAATCACAGAAGAATGCCCTAAACAGTATAGCACTAGTCTAAAGTCTGCTTTTAAAGATGAGCAGGAGACAGTTGATTTTTATTTAGATTTAGCAGACCAAACACAAGATCAGTCAATTAAAAAAGTGTTTCAGCGTGCTGCAGCTGACGAGCAAAATCATGCAGTATGGTTTTTATATTTATTAATCCATTCATCTACACAACAAACCCGGCAAGCGAATTATGGGGCAGCAGGTGCTTTAAATGCAGGTTCACTCACTTTACCGCAAATGCTCACCTACGCCATTCAGGATGAGTACTTAGCTCAAGCGAGATACAATGAAATCATTAGCAACTTCGGAAACATTCGAACGTTCATACAAATCAAAGAAGCAGAATTACGCCATATCAATGCACTACTTTCTCTTTTTGAACGATACCAGGTACAGATACCTGAAGACATCTCTAACTTATATGTCACTGCGCCATTATCCCTTAAGGCTGCATTTGCTGCCGGGGTACAAGGAGAAATTGATAATATCGCTATGTATAACAAATTTCTAACTTTTGATGTTCCAGCAGATGTGAGAACTGTTTTTACGCAATTACGCAACGCATCAGAAAATCATTTAGAAGCTTTTCGAAGAGGTCTTGAAAGAAATGAAGCTTAAACTTTGTCAATTGAATTTTTACAGGTAAGGAGAAAAACTACTTTTTTTACTCAGATGCATCCATATCAATATCTTTTCCTTATCCTATTAAAAAGTCAGTGTGTTGGCTTTTTCAACTTTACGTAAAAAGGACACTGCTCCACCTCTCAAAACCGATTAACTGACATTTCGCTGATTGACTTCAAGATCAAGCACAAGCGGGTATGCGAGACGGACCTTTTTATCAAGTGGCAAAAAGAATCTCGCTGCGCGCCAATGCTTCACAAAAACAGCGTTTTTAATTAACCCCCGTTACCTTAAACAGGCGAAATAAGGGCGCTCTCCCCTCTTATGAGTGAACGCCCTTATTTTTGCGTTTTTTTATTTCCGCCAAAAAGTTGAACAGTCCGCCTTATCCACAATATTAAATTCGATCATTTTTTTAAGTAATGAGAAATCAAGCGGACGATCCCACGGGAAACGGACAAGCTGCTTCGTATGATCATAGCCGGCCTGCACGATTTCTTCAGAAAAACGATCAATTCCCGCGCTTTCAGGGGCAACAGCCAGGTGATGTTTCGCTGTGCTGAAACCGATAATAAAAGTGCCGTGATCGGTAAACATAGGCTGATTCCAGGCGATTTTCGGCGTTAAATTTGGAAATGTCTCCGCTGTCCAATTCAACACTTCCTCCATCCGGGCTCGATGTTCCGGGTGATCAATTCCTTCTAAATATTCTGCAAAAGCTTCCATGTTGCTCCCTTCTAAAATTAAAATGATGCTAGAACTTTGTTTCGCAAATGAACCCTTTGTAATAAGTCTATCCTTGGAACAGCTTCATTCGAATTCCCCCAGATAAGATTCTACTCAAAAAAGCCCCCTTGTCATCGGCGAGCTTTCTTGAATTGAGCGTCATACCTATTATAGCGTTTCCATGCCTGTCCGCTTTTTATAAAGCTATTAAAAACTCCATCATCGTTTCATAAGCAATTTGCGAGGACTGCCGGTTGTATTTTACGGAATACGGGTCGCTAAATCCATGCTCACCCTTCAGCTTCACCGTTTTGACATTCTTTGATTCCAATTGGGATATACACGCGGCAACGTCAAAGGACTGCTCTTTTTCCGGGAAAAAAAGCAGTGCCGGACATGAAGGCGATATGTTCAGATAGTCTCTTATCCGGGAGCCGTAGTATCCGGCGATCCCATTGACACGCTCATCTTCGCTGCAAAGCCAGGCAGCGGTTGCTCCGACGCTGAACCCGAGTAAGATGATCTTGCGATATTGACGATCCAGCTTGGATATGATTGTATTTATTTTGCGCAAAACACCGGGGAAACCGACGTTTTCCATAAAAAAAAGATAAGCCGCTTTTTCTTCAGCGTATTCAAACGGTTGATCCCGATTTAACAAATTGGGGCAAATAACATCAAAGCCCTGCTCAGCTATCAATTGGCAAACATCGTGCATGTGCCGGTTAATCCCGTATATTTCGTGCAGCACGATAACCGCTGTATCGGATTTATTTTGAATATGTATCATGTTCTGACTCCTTGTCTCTCATTGCTGCATAAAAAAAGGGCGCCGCCTTCGGCGCCAGTTTAACAGCTTGTACGGCAACAAATCAGGTTATGCAGTCTTTTGCAAAGCTGCAGGCGCTTTACCATCAAAGCTGTCGAGAAAAATCGCTCTGCCCGCCATCAGCTGGGCCGGCTTATCGTCAAGAAAAATGGCGCGACCGGCAAACTCGGCATTTCCCTTCGGCTGAGACGAAAAACTTAAAACGACAAGGCTGGCAAAGACGGCAGTCAACGCAACGGCAATCATCTTTTTCACTTTAGCTCCTCCGTTCTTTTAAGAATTTGGTCTCTTGCATGATGAGATTCTTCAAAATATTCGGCAGCTTTGTCTGCATCTCCGTTTTCTTTATAGTAAAGTGCGATATCAAATGTTAATTCCGCTACATCCGTCCAGAGATTGATCGTTTTAAGATATTCTAAAGCATGTTCAACCGTAAGTGGATCCTGTTCATCATACAGAGCATGAATAAGTTTAAATTTCGACAAATATTCCCTTTCTCCTGCTTTTTCCGCTCGGAAAAATCCTTTTTCATACAATTTGCGGGCTTCTTTGACAACATTTGATTTGTATAGCACATGTGTCAGTTCAAACATGGAGTGGATGCCGTAAACCGATTCTTCATGCTCTTTGATAAGCAGCGCTTCTTTGAAATGATGTTCGGCCAAGGTGAGGAGATTGCGATTGACATAGCTCAATCCTAAGTTGTGGTGAGCCATGCCGAGGAGAACGTGGTGCTTGATCAGTGCCGCGTCTTTTAGGGCTTGCTTGTAATGCTGTTCGGCTTCATCAAAACGAAATAAATCGAGTTTATTTGCTCCGATCAGCATATCGTTGCTGATCGCTTTTTGAATATAGTCATCATGTGTTTTGAAGGTTTTTAGAGCTGTTTTTGCATGGTTTAAGGAGAGGAAATTCTGTTTGATTTGATAGTAGGCGATAGCCAGTTTGTAATGGAATTCGGCGATTTCGATTTGATCGGGGATTGTTCTGAGCTTTTCTTCGGCTAGTTTATAATAATTGATGGCATTTGTATAATCCTTTTTATGAAATTCGTACATGCCTGCGAAAAAGAAATAATAATATTCGATCATGTCATCTGTGCTTTGCATATCTGCTTTTTGCTCCTGAATATCTTCGAACAATTTGGTGGAAGCAGCAAACTCTTCTGTCAGCAGTTTGTGCCGATAGTCTAAAAGATTAAAATAAAGAAGCAGATCTTGATTTTCTTCCATATTCGGCAGCCGGTGCTCAATGTCGTATTTAATCGAGACCGCTTGTGCCACTTCATGGCGCTTGATCATGACATACCATTGATTAAGCATTCCCGCGACTTCCTCATAAGCAATTTTTGTCTTCAATCGTTTATCCTTCCTTTCCTCCCATGTCTCTTCCTTTTTATGGGTTGTTTTTCATTTTACAGAATCGCTTATTTTTTGACAATCACTTTTCTAAATATTGGCTTAATTTCCTAAAATAACTCAAAATTCTGACATCAATCGTAACCATTTTCTGTATTGTTGCAAATCTCTCAGAAAGTATTTTCGTTTGACATTGTTTTTGATGACATTTTATAATTATATATGTAAATATCAACATGTTCGATTTTACAATAAACAAATAAGGAGCGGTTCATATGAATCAAGATGTCAAAGAGTTTGTCGGAAGCCATATGATCTATACGTATGAAAACGGATGGGAA
Source organism: Bacillus sp. AK124 (assembly GCF_053903085.1). Taxonomy (NCBI): domain Bacteria; kingdom Bacillati; phylum Bacillota; class Bacilli; order Caryophanales; family Bacillaceae; genus Bacillus; species Bacillus sp. AK124. Next base: position 921,309 of record NZ_CP096378.1, on the reverse strand, counting down.
TATGAAATCTACATTAAAAATGACCATACCATTGATTACCGCATTCACAGCGGAATGGTCGGGGGACGCTGGGTTCGCGATCAAAAAGCCGATATCGTCAAGCTGACTGAAGGCGTCTATAAAGTATCATGGACAGAACCGACAGGGACTGACGTTTCCTTGAATTTCATGCCCAATGAAAAGCGGATGCACGGCATCATCTTCTTCCCTAAATGGGTTCATGAACGCCCTGATATCACAGTCTGCTATCAAAATGACCACATCGACTTAATGGAAGAATCGCGCGAAAAATATGAGACGTATCCAAAATATGTCGTACCGGAATTCGCCGATATCACATTCATTGAAAATGCCGGAATCGATAATGAAGATCTGATTTCAAAAGCCCCTTATCCCGGAATGACGGATGACATCAGAGCCGGAAAACGAGTATAAATGGGAAAAGGGCTTTTCATTAATGATATAATGACTGGACTTTTGTTAAGTCATGCAGCAAGGCTTTAATATCATCTTGCGATAAAGGGACAAGCATTTGATCGTAGAGGGTGATGATCTGTCCTCCCTCGTCATGCTCATGCTGCCTTAAATACTGCTGCAAAGCCCTGAGCTGGTTTTCTTTCAAGCTGGTCTGCGTTTGAAACTGCTTGATTTTCTTTAACGAAAAAACATTCATTTCGTCATCAAAATCGCCTGACATGATTTGACCTTCAATGCTGGACATGCTGGCTATCCCTCCTTATTGACGATTCGGCTGGTAGTTAGTCTGTCCGCTTTAAGAAAAGTACAATCATAAAAAATAAAACAGCAAGGGACATATCTGTCCCTTGCTGTTTATCATGCAGGCTTATAACCTTGCTTTTCCATTTCTTTATACACGTCTTTCAGCTTCGGATTTCCTTCGCCGACCACTTGATCACCGACCATGACGAGCGGATAAAAATATTCGTCGTTCAGGATTTTTTCGGAGATTTCCTGTTTTTCAGGATCGTTTTCCGGCGGCTGATGGATATCAATGTACGTGATCGAGAAAGGCTGATCGGGATATTTTCTTTTCAGGGCGGCTTCGAGCCACTCATACGTTTCTTTTGATGACGGAAGGTTGACACAGCTTGGACAAAGAACGTCGGCACCGTAAACAAAAAGCTCGGCTTGTTTTTTCATCAGCGGCAGCTCCTTTCTCTTTGTCTTTTATTTTATTCTATTTTGTCCTTTCGCTCCATATTGAAATGAAAATCGCTTTTTGTCTTTGCCGGCAAATATGATATAATATGTGGGAAAACGATTGAAACCAAACAATAGCTTTTTATTGTTCGACTGAATATAATGGTTGTATGATTTGAAAGGAGCGATACGAATGACGACAGAGGTCGAAATGAAAGAACAAGTACAGGAAGTGCTGGACAAACTTCGTCCATTTCTACTCCGCGACGGCGGTGACTGTGAACTCGTCGATGTTGAAGACGGCATCGTCAAGCTTCGCCTGCTCGGCGCATGCGGAAGCTGCCCAAGTTCTACGATCACCCTTAAAGCTGGAATTGAGCGCGCCCTTTTAGAAGAAGTTCCGGGCGTCATTGAAGTTGAACAAGTATTTTAATTTGAGGCGGCTGCCGTTCATTACGGTCAGCCGCCGATTGTTGACAAAATCCCAAAACGACTTTTAGTTTTGGGATTTTGTCATCCTTTCAGCGTGATTGAAAACCCTTGCAGTCTAGGAAGGCCGAGCATCGGAGCAGACTTTCACAGGAGGTGATGACGGCGGCGTTCAGGCAGGACGCCTGGGCGGTTAGCCGCCGATCCTTCCTCTATTCGTGAGCACCGACGCGCAGGCCTGACAACGAATGCGAGGGTTTGTCGACACGCTGAGGCTGCCGTTCATTACGGCAGCCTTTTCTTTTTTTATAGATAATCTTCAAACCAGCCGGCAATATACTCAAGCCGTCTGATCCGCTGCTTCGGATGCCCGCTTCTTGATAAATCGTGCGACGCATTCGGGAATCTGACGAATTTCACTTCTTTCCCCATTTTTTTCAATGCCGTAAACAGCTGCTCCGCCTGTTCAATCGGGCACCTGTCGTCCCGTTCGCCATGGAGGATGAGAAGAGGAGTCTCCACCTTGTCCGCATATTTGAGCGGCGAATGCTCCCACAGTTTGCCGGGATTTTCAAAAAGGTCCGCTCCGATCTGCCAGTCTGTGAAAAAATAGCCGATGTCGCTTACCCCGTAAAAACTGATCCAATTGGAAATGGACCTCTGCGTCACCGCGGCCTTAAAGCGATTCGTGTGGCCGACAGCCCAGTTTGTCATAAAGCCGCCGTAGCTTCCTCCTGTGATTCCGAGCCTTTCTTGATCGATGAAATCATATTGTCCCAGCGCGTGGTCAACAGCTGCCATTACATCTTTAAAATCTCCCCCGCCGTAGTCGCCTCTCACCCGGTTGACAAAATCCTGTCCGTAGCCGTGGCTTCCCCGCGGATTGACATATACAACGGCGCTTCCCTTTGCGGCCAGCACTTGAAATTCGTGAAAATAAGCATTCGCATACATGGCGTGAGGACCGCCGTGCACTTCCAGAATGAGCGGATACGTGTTTCCTTTTTCATATTGAGCAGGCTTTATCAGCCAACCGTGAATTGTCAAACCGTCCGCTGTCTGAAATTGAAGCTCCTCCGGTTCCGATATGATATGCTCTTCCGTAAACGCTTGGTTGGCATCTGTTAATCGCTCCGCTGTTTCTTCACCCAATGGGAGATGGTAAAGTTCGCTCGGCCGGACAGGCAGGGCTATCGATGCCGCAAAACTTTTTTCATCCGGATGCAGGCTGAATCCGTTCAGATGCTCTTTTTCCAACCGGACCGGATAAGCAAGACCTTCGATTGATATGTAGTAAATGCCTGTCGAACCTTGGTCAGATCCAATGACATAAAAGCCGTTTCCGTCTTTGGTCCAGACCGGTTTCGGAAGAACGCCTCCGACAAGGCTGTCCCCTGCTACTGCATCGCTGAGATGGACATCAAGCATTTCCGTCAGACACGTTAGTTTTCCTGTTTCGATATTATACAGCCATGCTTTATCAAGCGTGGCGTTTTGAAATTCCTTTTCGTTTCCGATGAATGCAAGGTGTTTGCCGTCAGGAGAAAACGATAGTGAAGAAAAAACGCCGTTTTGACCTGTCAGGCGCTTCAAATCACCTGTCGAAAGGTTCATCAAATAGACATCGTTCACACGCATATCCGTCTGATTGGCACAAAATGCAATCCTGCCTCCGCACGGTGAAAATGCGTAGCTGAAATGGTCGCGTTCTAGATCGGTCAGCTGTTTTATCTCCCCGGTTTCCACTTGAACGAGGACAAGCTGCGTATACTTTCCCCTTTTAAACCCTTGGCCGTCTAATTTATAAGACAAAGAATCGACTTCCAGCGGTTCGTGATCTTCAATCTCCGTTTTTTTCTCATCGTCGACGCTTTCCTCTTTCGTCAGCCTCACTGAACAAAGCAATGACTTGCCGTCAGGCGACCATTCAGGCTGTGATACATCATAAGGAATATCGGTCACTTTTCTCGCTTCTCCTCCGGCGGCGCTTATCACGTAAAGTTGTGTGGTTTCCTCGCGATTAGACGTAAATGCAAGGGATTTGCCGTCGGGCGACCAGCGCGGATGCTGGTTTCTTCCTTTTCCAAACGTCCATTGTACTGACGCTTGTTGTTTGCGGTCGTAGACCATGATATGCGAATCATAAGAGTCCTGTTTTTCGTTTACTTTTGTTTGTACGTAGGCGATTTTTGCACCGTCAGGCGAGTACTGCGGGTCGGTAATGGATACAAGCTTGATGAGGTCTTTTTCGGTTATCAGCTGCTTCATGTTCGTTTCTCCTCCTCTATATGTTTGTCATACTATTTCGACTTTCTAAATAAAAATCCTTGTTTTGAAGGCAAACAAAAAAAGAGCCGAAAAAGCTCTTTTTTCGTTAAACACTGTTTACTGATTTTCTTTCAACGATAATGCCTGTATCCGGGACATGAAGGCAGTCCACTTCACAATGCGGAAACTTAGAAGCAAGCTGATCTCTCAGCGCGTCTCCCTTTCCTTTTTCAATAAAGGAAAGGATCGTCGGTCCTGCTCCGCTTAAAGCGGTCCCAAACGCGCCGTTTTTGCCTGCTTCATGCTCCACTTTAGAAAGCTCAGGGACGAGCGCCCTTCGGTAAGGCTGATGAAAGAGGTCTTTTTGCATCATGCGGCCGACAAGCTTCCAATCTTTCGCCATCAGTCCGGCGACGAGCATATTGCTGACCGCGCTTGCTTCCACCGCTTTCGGATAAGAGAGGCTTTCGGGAAGAACATCCCGCGCATCTTTTGTCAGCACTTCATAAAAAGGAATGACGACAACGACATCCAAATCGATGTCTTTCATCGAAACCATCTCTGTTTCATCTTCTTCATGAAGTCCGATGACAAGCCCGCCGAAAAGCGATGCTCCGGCATTGTCAGGATGGCCTTCTTCAAGGCTTGCAAAATGGAGTTTCTCGCGGTCAGAGAGCTTTAAATCGGCAAGTTCGTTCGCCAGCTCAATCGCAGCGGCAATTGCGGCTGCGCTGCTGCCGAGACCGCGCGCCAGCGGAATATCGCTCCACACTTTGACGAGGCTTGGCGGAAGGTCTTTTCCGAAGTGAGCGGCGGTCCGTTTGGCCACCTGGTAAATTAAATTATCCGTCCCTTCAGGAATTCCCGCTACGACTTCTGTTTCAGCCTCAAAACGCCACTCATCATGAGGAAAAACAGACAGTCTCAAATAACGGGACAGCGCCATGCCGACTGAATCAAAGCCCGGGCCCAGATTGGCCGTGCTTCCGGGAACCGTAACGGAAAACAGCATGTCAGCCTCAGTCATACACGAGCGGCTCCTTTTAAGTGTTCGAGAATGGCTTCTTCATCTGTCGGCAGTGTGACAGGTTTGATCTGCGACACATCAACGGCTGTGTTCGGATCTTTCAAGCCGTTTCCGGTTAAGACAGCGACAACTTTCGCCCCCGGCTGAATCTCTTTCGTTTCCAGCTGTTTCAGTACGCCGGCAATAGATGCGCACGATCCCGGTTCTGCAAATACGCCTTCTTCTCTTGCCAGGAGCTGATAAGCGTGCAGGATCTCTTCGTCTGACACTTCATCGATTTTTCCGTTCGATTCTTTTGCAGCATTGACCGCTTTGTCCCAGCTTGCCGGATTTCCGATTCTGATCGCTGTCGCAATGGTTTCCGGCTTTTCAATTACTTTGTTTTTGACAATCGGGGCCGCGCCTTCCGCCTGAAAACCCCTCATGACCGGCAGGCCTGTGCCGTTTTTCTCATGATATTCTTTAAAGCCTTTCCAGTAAGCCGTAATATTTCCGGCATTCCCGACAGGAATTGCAAGGATGTCAGGCGCTTCGCCCAGCTGTTCACAGATTTCAAAGGAAGCGGTTTTCTGTCCTTCAATCCGGTAAGGATTCACAGAGTTGACGAGTGCAATCGGCTCTTTCTCGCAAATGCTGCGCACCATTTTCAGGGCATCGTCGAAGTTTCCGTCGATCGCAATGATTTTAGCGCCGTACATGACGGCTTGGGCCAACTTTCCGAAGGCGATTTTGCCGTCTGGAATAATGACGATGCACTTCATGTTGGCGCGAGCCGCATAAGCCGCAGCAGCAGCTGACGTATTGCCGGTCGAAGCGCACATGATCGTGTCATTGCCTTCTTCTTTCGCCTTGGCGACCGCCATGACCATCCCGCGGTCTTTAAAGGAGCCTGTAGGATTGACACCCTCTGTTTTGACATAAAGCTCGATTCCGAGCTTTTTCGAAAGATTTTGCAGATAAATGAGTGGGGTATTTCCTTCGTTCAGCGTCAATTCCGGTGTTTTGTCCGTTACTGGCAAATATTCTTTATATTGATGGATGAGTCCTTTCCACATTAGCTCCAACCGTTCCCTTCTACTCGATAAGTGCTTTTCACCTGATCAACAACCTCAAGATCATTCAGCTTTTGCAAGATATCCGTAAAATCCTCTTCTGACGTATGATGTGTCACAATGACAATCTCAGCCAGGTCATCATGGCCTTTAATCGGAAGCTGCAGAATTTTTTCAAAACTGACGCCTCTTTCCGAAAAAATCGATGTGATTTTTGAAAACGAACCGACCTGATCTTTAACATGAATTCTTAAAAACTGCTGGGCGAAGATTTCAGAAGGTGCCTTGATCTTCTTTTCAAATTGCGGATCGACAAAGCTGCTGCCGTTCACGCCGAGACGCATGTTTTTCATGACGGAAACCAAATCTGATACGACGGCGGTCGCAGTCGGCATGCTTCCTGCGCCAGGCCCGTAAAACATCGTTTCCCCGACGGCCTCGCCATACACGTAAACCGCATTGAATTCATTATGGACGGAAGACAGCGGATGATGCTCCGGCAACAATGTCGGCTGGACGCTCACTTCGACTTTTTGTCCGTCGCGCTGGGCGATGCCGATCAGCTTCATCGTATAGCCGAGCCGTTTGCTGAAATTGATGTCTTCATCAGACACTTGGGAAATGCCCTTCACTTTGACATCGTCAAGATCGACATTCATTGAGAAACCGAGCCTGGCCAAAATCGCCATCTTTCTCGCCGCATCAAGACCTTCAACATCAGCTGTCGGGTCCGCTTCGGCGAAGCCGAGCTCCTGCGCTTCTTTCAGCACATCAGCATAAGGCGCGTTTTCTTTATTCATCTTCGTTAAAATGAAGTTGGTCGTTCCATTGACGATTCCCATCATTTTCGTAATCCGGTCTGAAGCCAGCCCGTCTTCCAGGCTTCGCAAAATCGGAATTCCGCCGGCGACGCTCGCTTCAAAATAAAGGTCGCAGCCGTTTTCTTTCGCGGCAGCCGTCAGTTCCGATCCATAGAGGGCGATCAAATCTTTATTCGCTGTCACGACATGTTTTTTCGCCTGAAGCGCGTCAAGCAAATAGCGTCTTGTCTCCTCGATTCCCCCGATGACCTCAATGATGACATCCACTTCCGGATCTTGAATGACATCATAAGCTTCCGTCGTCAGAACATCTTTGGAAAGGTCGACATCCCTCTTCTTATCTTTATCTTTTACAAGAACTTTTTGAATCGTAACAGGGCATCCGACTTGGTGTGTCAGCTTATCCTGGTGATCCTGAATAATCTTCACCACACCGCTCCCGACTGTTCCTAATCCTAGCAGCCCCACTCGTATCGCCTTCAATGAAATTCCACCTTTCTCTCTCTTATCGTCCTCTCTCTAAGGACATTTGTAAACACAACGCAGACATTTAAGTTACAAACATTATAATGGGGGATTCTTTTTTTGACAAGATGACATTTGCTGAAAAACAAATCATGAAAACGCTTTATACATTGATATAATAAGATTCTATATATTCAGAAATATTTTTGTGAGAAAATCTTCCGACCCGTCAGGCCGGCCGGAAGAAACATCAAATCTCGGTCTTTGCCGGCTTCCCTCCCAGGACAAGCGCAATATTTTCCGCACAAAGCCTCATCATGGCTTCTCTCGTTTCGACAGTGGCGCTGCCGATGTGTGGCAGCGCGGTCACTTGCGGCAGATTGGCGAGCGGGTGATCCTGCTGCACGGGTTCTTCCGCAAAGACGTCGAGTCCTGCGCCGGCAATATCTTTTTCGATCAGGGCTTCATATAAATCGTCTTCATTCACAACCTGTCCTCTTGAGACGTTGATAAAAATAGCGGAGCGCTTCATCCTTTTGAATGCGCTGCGGTTAAACAGATGCTTCGTTTCCTCAGTCAGAGGCGTCAGGCATACCACAAAATCCGCCTGTTCGAGCAGTTCGCCAAAGGATAGATAAGTTGCCCCCAGTTCGGCTTCCGCCTCGGGATTGCGGGTACGGTTATGATATAAAATCTCCATGCCAAAGCCTTTCGCCCGCCGGGCGACGGCTTGTCCAATGCTCCCCATCCCGACGATGCCAATCGTTTTATGATGGATATCCGCTCCGGCCAAAAGCAGCGGCCCCCAGCCCGTCCAGTTACCTTGTCTAATCCAGTCGCTTGCCTCGACGATTCTGCGCGCGGATGCCATCAGCAGAGCAAACGTCAAATCTGCCGTTGACTCTGTCAGCACGCCGGGCGTGTTGCAGCAGATGACGCCATGCTTTTTCGCAGCCTCCACATCGAGGTTGTCATAGCCCACCGCCAAATTGGCCACCACTTTTAAATGCGGCGCACCTTTTAAAAGCTCCTCATCAACTGTGTCGGAAAGCATCGTCAACAGTCCGTGCGCCTTTTTTGCTTTTTCCGCCAGAACGGCGCGCGGGCACGGTTCTTCTTCCTTTTCCCACATCTCAATACGGGCTTCTTCTTTTAACGCAGAAAGCTGTTCTTCCGGTAATTTTCTCGTTACATATACAAACGGTTTGTCCATGCTGCCTCGTTCCTTTCTAAGAGTAGCTCCCAATCTAAGCATATCGAAAAAATCCGGAAATGTTAACATGAAGAAAAGAACACCGCGGCGTCTATGGTGTCCTTTTCAGCCAATTGATAGGCGGCATGCTCATAAATCCTGCGGCTCTCATGCCTGCCATTTCTTGAAAGCCATTTAGAAATTGCTCATAAGCCGGCGCTTGAGACAATAAATGGTCGAGTCTGCTTTCAAAATAATGGTGCTCTGATTCAGGAGAAATATAATACCCTTCAACCGTCTCAAAATAGTGGAGCGGAAACAGAAGCCTGCTGTACACCAGCCGTTTAGAAAATGAGGAAAGCGGCGCGGCTTGTTCGTATTGCTGAAAAAACAATGCGATGTCATTGAAGTTTTTCCTTTCGTGAAACAAGCTTCTGGCATATTCCGCAAGATCCCTGGCCGCATGATCAAACACCCATTCCATCGGGATTTTAATAAGCGGCTCGCGCCTTAAAGCCTCGCAGGTGAGCCGCTGCTGGCAAATCGTCCCGGAGTCGGCGGCCTGCGGCTGATCATCCAATTCGGTATCGGCCAAATATTGAATCGCATTTTCGGTTAAACCGAGATAATAAGGAAACGATTCGATAAAATGTTTTTCAAAAGGCTGCAACTGTCTTGCCTGCGTTTTTTGGATCCAGAATTGTTCCAGCTGGTCGAGCCGTTTCCCCCAAAGGTCTTTCCACTGCCCGATCCGCGAGGTTTCTTTTACCTCATAAGGGTATCCTCTTCCCTTCTGATGAAATTCAGCCAGCTCCGCCCCAAATGAAACGGACCTGTTTGTCATGCGGGGAGCAGCTTGAAGCAGCACATATGAGACGCCATTGTCCTCAAATGTCATCTCCCCGTCCTTTGTCAATATAAAAGATGAAACGTATGGGTCGCGCTGTTCTTGCAAATACTGACTCATACTAAACAATTCCGCCAGCTCATCCTGACTCAAGTGGGATACCGGGACGATCAAAAACATCGAATTCGGGGTATGAAAAGCCTGATAAGACAAGTATGAAGTAAGATCGCGAATATGGATTCCGAATTTTTCTTTGATCAGCTCCTTCACGGACATCACTTCCTGATAAATTTTTCTCCTTCTACACATCGTAATCATGAAGGGATTCGATTATGAATCGATTCGGAAAAAGAGTTCTAAAATCGTTACATTTTTAAGGTTGTTTGTATACACTAAGTAAAAAAAGATTGGGTGAAAATGATGCCGGAAAACAACAGCATGCATCAAATCGAAACAGCAGCAAAAGAATGGCTTGAGAAACGGGGCGTCAAGATTTCGGATATTGCTGATCTTGTCTACGTACTACAAAAGAAATATCATCCAAACTTGACAAAAGAAGAATGTGAAGAGAATGTCAACCGGGTCATGAAAAAACGCGAAGTTCAAAACGCCGTGATCACAGGGATTCAATTGGATATGCTGGGTGAGCAAAGAAAGCTCATGGAACCGCTCCAAACCTTAATCGAGACAGATGAAAGCCTGTACGGCGTCGATGAAATCTTATCCTTCTCCATTGTGAATTTGTATGGATCAATCGGTTATACAAACTATGGATATATCGATAAAATCAAACCGGGAGTGCTCGCACGTTTAAACGATAAATCAACAGGCGAATGCCACACGTTTTTGGATGATATCGTCGGAGCGATTGCGGCAGCCGCATCCAGCAGACTGGCGCATCGAGCAAAAGATGCGGAATAAGCCATTAAAAAACACTTGTCCTTAAAAGACAAGTGTTTTTTTGCAGTTTAGATGCGATCCATCCAGTCTGTTAAAGAATCAATGACATATGTCGGCTTTTCCTGGTAGGCTTCAAGGTGTTCTTTTTTGGTCACGCCCGTATGAACGAGAAGCGTGTCCATCCCGGAATTCATTCCCGCCATAATATCCGTATCATAATTGTCACCGACCATCAGCGTTTCACTGATATTTGTGCCGAGCACCTTCATCGCCTGCTCCATGATGATCGGCTCCGGCTTGCCGATAAAAATAGGCTCTGTCTGCGTAGAAACGGTTAATACTGATGTGAGAGAACCATTGCCCGGCAATAGTCCTCTTTCTGTAGGAATAGCGATATCGCCGTTAGTCGAGATGAATGTAGCGCCGTTGCGGATGGCAAGGCAACCGACGGCTAGCTTTTCGTATGTAATGCCGCGGTCGATACCGACGACGACGAAGTCGGCGTCTTCTTCGCCGAATGCCAGTCCTTTTTCCTCAATGGCCTGGCGGATGCCTTCCTCACCGATCACATATACGGAAGCATCCGGTTTTTGTTCGGCGATAAAATTGGCGGTCGCCATGCTGGTTGTGAATACCTGGCTCTCTTCGGCCGGAATATCAAATGAAACAAGCTTGTCCGCCACTTGCTTCGGCGTGCGCGACGAATTGTTTGTGACGAACAGATACGGGATGCTCCGTTCTTTCAGCTTCCTTACGAATTCGCATGCTTCTTCGATTTTTTCCGTCCCTTTGTACATTGTTCCATCCAGATCAATTAAGTATCCTTTGTATGTTTTCATGTTGTACACTCCAGTTTTGTTTAGTGCGGTTTGAATGCGGATACCGGACCGAGCTCATGGTTTAAATAATCGCGGATCCGCGCCGGAAATTTCTCAAGCGTTTCCGCATGCCTGCTGAGCAGCATGTCCAATTCTTCATGGTTGACATTCAAGTAGTCTTGAACCAATGTCTTCCGATAGGCGATCAAATGTTTCAGACTGTCGCCTTCCGCTTGGCTGACAACCTTTTCATCGGTCAGTATATCCATAATGTCGTCATAGCTTCCAGGATCTCTCATAATAAAGCCGTCAATCATATCGTTCCCTATATCCAATATACATTCGATCAGCGTGTGGCCGATTCGTTCGAGCGCTTTTTTTTCGACGTCGGAAGTCCATTCCTCCTGTGTTTGATAAAGCCGCAGCTCCTCTTCCAGGAAGTTCAGCGTGTTTTCGATTTTGTGTCGATCGACAAAATACATCATCAGAGCATCCCCTTTTATGATCGCTTATTTTCGCAGACGTTTTAAAACAAAGTAGGCACATCCGAAATTACAGTACTCGTAAATATATTCATCAAGCGTGCTGATCTTCGTATCAAATGTGGCCTTTTGATTTTGATCGTCAAAAAAGCCTTTCAGCCTCAGCTGGCTGTATCCCCAATCCCCGACGATGTAGTCATATTTATTTAAAATGTCGGAGTATCTGGCTTTAAACGCTTCTTCGTTAAAACCGTTTTTCACATCTTTGACGACTTCAAATGCAGCGTTCTGAACGACAATCATTCTTTTCACCTCTTTTATATGATAATTCAAACCCGTGCCGCCATCAATTGCTAAGAATAAATCCTCCCCGTTGGAAAAGCTATAAAAGAGGAGGAAAAGCAGAATGAATAAAAAAATTCTTTTAGCAGGGCTGCTGGCGGTGCCTTTAGCAGGATGCCAGACAGCCTTAAATGATACCGAACACAATATATATGACGAAGACGGAAATACCGTTCACGTTGCAGACAAGAACCCTCAATATCATGAAAAGTTCAGAAATGACAACCGGAAAGGCAGATTCGGATATGCGCGCCATCAGGCAACTCCAGTCGCAAACAAGGAAGAAATGCAGGCGCCTCAAATTGATCGGGAAGAAATGGCGCATATTATATCTAGTTTAACGGTTCAGCTTCCCAATATTCAAGATGCCTCAGCACTTGTGACAGACGAAGAAGCGCTTGTCGTGTACAAAACGGACTCTGGGCAGCGCGAACAGACGGCTGACCAAGTTAAAAAGACGGCGGCATCCGTCATTCCGAGGTATTACCACATCTATATTTCCGATGATCCGGATATGATGCAATCCGTCGCCAACTTCAGCCGGCTTGGAGCCAATTCAAGAAACGTTGATCAGCTGATGGCCGATACGATTAAGGAAATGCAAAAATCACCGCAAGGCAAAACAACGACAGGTACAGATGAAAACGGCCTTGACGGAAAAGGAAAAGCGACCGAATCCTGACCTGAAAATAAGAAAAACGCCAGCGCATATGGCTGGCGTTTTTTCATCCAATGTTATGCCTGCGCCTGGCGTTTTTTAGACGCTTCATTCACCTGTTCATCGGCATGGTATGAAGAACGGACGAGCGGTCCTGCTTCACAGTGGCTGAAGCCTTTTTCCATGGCGATTTCTTTCAGTTCGGCAAACTCGTCAGGATGGTAATATTTCTGTACTTTAATGTGTTTTTTGGACGGCTGCAGATACTGGCCGATTGCCATGATGTCGACGTTGTTCGCAAGAAGGTCGTCCATTGTTTCGATGATTTCTTCTTTTGTTTCGCCAAGACCGATCATAATGCTGGATTTCGTCGGGATGTCCGGCTGCATCTCTTTGGCGCGGCGCAAAAATTCCAATGATCTTTCATATGTAGCTCTCGCACGGACTCTCGGCGTCAGGCGGCGGACCGTTTCAATATTATGGTTTAAAATGTCCGGACGCGTATCCATCAGCGTTTTCAAATTATTATAGTCTCCGCCCATATCAGACGGCAGAACTTCAATTGTTGTAAACGGGCTTTTTCTCCGGACGGCGCGTACGGTTTCAGCGAATACCCCCGCTCCTCCGTCTTTTAAATCGTCGCGGGCAACGGCTGTAATGACCGCGTGTTTCAGGTTCATGATGCTCACAGAATCTGCGACTCTTTCCGGCTCATTCAAGTCAAGCTCTGTCGGCAGCCCCGTCTTCACCGCACAGAAGCGGCAGGCTCTCGTACAGACAGATCCGAGAATCATAAAGGTCGCGGTACGTCTGACGGCCCAGCATTCGTGGATGTTCGGGCATTTCGCCTCTTCGCAGACCGTATGGAGGTTGTTTTCCCGCATTAATTTTTTTAAGCCCGTATAGTTTTCATTTGTGTTCAGCTTGATCTTAAGCCATTCGGGCTTTCTTAGGTGCTCGTCTTTCTTTGCCAATTCCATCATCTCCATTGTGGATTGTAGTCAAGTTCAATACGAAAACATAGCGCCGGATGTGTCCCCCTGCTTTGGAACCGCTTAAATTAAAAATGCTAAATCTTCATCTTTAGTCACTTTAACATAGTACAGATTTGTGAACAAGAGCTTGATTAGTCAAGATGGAATTTCTAACATTTTCTTATTATCGATTTCTGCAGATGTCACAAACTAACCGTATTCAAACTGAAAGGAGCTAAGGACACTGTGAAAGCTGTATTATCCGTTCTCATCCTCCTTTTGCTCATATCGCAGCCGTGCGCTCTTGCAAAGGAGAAAAAAGAGCCCGATCTGCAAAAGAGAATGGCCCTTTATCATAAAACAGAAGCTGCAACCCATATTCCTTGGTATGTTTTCGCGGCTGTCGACCAATACGAAATCAATATCCGCAAAAACCGTAAGGACTTGCCGAAGCAAAAAGGGCACACCGGGATTTATATTCCGCAAAGCGTGTGGAGCGGACCTGAAAACCCCAACCCGAAAGATACATCACCGCTCAGCATCAAGGTTTTTGACGGAATTGGAATGGACGGAAACGGAGACGGACTGGCGGAACCGGATCAGGATGAAGACGTCCTTTATACGTTTGGACAATACTTGTTGACATACGGAAGAGACATAGAAAATATCCGCATCGGCCTGTGGGAGTTTTACGAAAGGGATCAGACGGTCGGCATCATATCAGGCTTTATCAGGCTTTTTCAAAAATACGGCCACATTGATTTGGGCAAGCACGCCTTTCCTCTTCCCGTAAGATCAGATTACAGCTATAGAAGCACATGGGGAGATGCCCGCGGATTCGGGGGCAGGCGGATTCACGAAGGGACGGATTTGTTCGCCCATTATGGCCTCCCCGTCCGGTCGACATGCTACGGTATTGTTGAAATGAAAGGCTGGAATCGTTTCGGCGGATGGCGGATCGGAATCAGAGACATCAACAATACGTACCATTATTTCGCCCATTTAAACGGATTCACAAAAGGCTTGAAAGTGGGAGAAATCGTCGAGCCCGGCCAAGTGATCGGCTCGGTCGGAGCAACGGGATACGGGCCGCCGGGAACATCGGGAAAATTCCCGCCCCATCTTCACTACGGCATGTATAAAGACAATGGAAGAACCGAATGGTCTTTTGACCCTTATCCTCATTTAAGGGCATGGGAACGGAAGGAGCTTCGAAAGAAAAAATAAAAGACATCCCTATTTCAAAAGAATAGGGATGTCTTGCTTTAAGAGGTTAGCCGGCCTGGCTTTTCTTGCTTTTCACAACCGCATTGATAATGCTTGCGGCCAATCCTCCCCAAATAATGACGATGCCGATCACCATCATTGCTATAGATGCGCCGTTCATGAGGAAACCTCCTTGTCATGTTGAAATGGCGTATAATTCAGTTCGTTCTTCCATTTTGAAAGCGAAAGGATAAATCCGGCTGCGATCGCTCCAAAAGCGACGCACCATCCCCATTTCAGGAGAAACTCTACCGGCAGATCACCGTAGGCTGTTGTGATATTCGTCTTGATATTATCAAACATCATATACCCCAGAACAATCGGGGTGACGACGCTCAGGCAGATTCTCCACCAGGCGCCGAGCTGAATGTCGGAAACCGAATTGGCGTGAGCCTGCAGAGCTTTCAGTTCTTTCGCAAACCATGCAATCGCAACGACTTCGATCAATCCGGCAAGCGCCACTCCGAAATTGTTGATAAAGTAATCTGCCGCATCGAGAAAGAACAGCCCGCCTTTCGTCGCAAATACGAGCGAACACAATGCAGCAGCCCCTCCGCCGAACAGAACGGCTTTCCGCCGCGGAACGTTGAATTTATCCTGAATCGCGGCAACATATGTTTCAGAGATAGAAATGAGAGATGTCAGACCTGCCAAAACGAGCGAGCCAAAGAATAAAAATCCGAAAAACGCATTAAACGCCGGAAACTCATTGATGATTTGCGGGAAGACGACGAACGCCAAACCGATTCCCGAAGAGACGACTTCTTTGACTGGAACGCCTTGCTGCGCCGCCATAAAGCCCAGCGCACTGAATACCCCGATTCCGGCCAGCAGTTCAAATGACGAGTTCCCAAAGCCGGTGATAAACGCATTGTTTGTAATATCCGATTTCTTCGGCAAATAGCTGGAATACGTAATCATGATGGCAAACGCAATCGACAGACTGAAGAAAATTTGGCCGTAGGCCGCCACCCACACTTTTCCGTTTGTAATCTGGCTCCAATCAGGCGTGAAAAAGGCATTCAGTCCTTGTGCAGCCCCGTCAAGTGTTATCGAATAAATGACAATGATTAAGAATAAGACCACAAGCAGCGGAATGAAAATGCGGTTCGCGATTTCGATTCCTTTTTTGACTCCGGCAAATAAAATCCCCAATGAAACAATCCAGACAATTGCGAGCGGAATCAGGACGCCCGGCACGAAGCCGCCGAATTGGCCGATGGCTCCTCCCCCGATATCAATTCTGTTTAAATATTCATTCATTAGGAAATTTTCTGTATTTTTCCCCCAGCCTAAATTGAAAGAAAAGACAGTGTAAGAAATGGCCCATGCCACGATAACGGCATAATACGTCGAGATGACAAATGAGATGGCGACCTGCCACCAGCCGATCCATTCCTTCCCTTTCCCCATCCGGGCATAGGACAGCGGGGCTGAGCCTCTGTATTTATGACCGATTGTAAATTCCATGATGAGAAGAGGGATTCCTGCTGTCAAGAGCGCGAACAAATATGGCAGAAAAAACGCGCCTCCTCCGTTTTCATAAGCTACAGCCGGGAACCTCCAAATATTCCCCAAACCGATCGCAGAACCGACAGCTGCTAAAATAAAACCCGCTCTTGTTCCCCATTGCGGACGATTATCCATAAGCTTCCTCCTTTATCTTTTCGAAACATCTGAAAACAGTGAATTTTCTAATAATTATTATTATTGAATAGTATATACAGTCTTTTTGCCTAAGTCAAAGTATTTTTTTAAGAAAATAGACGCATGCCGTTTCTAAGCCATGAAAAAAAGCATTCTGCCTGATGTTTGCAGAACGCCTGGAAATCATTGCTTATTTTGTTCCTTTTTTTGCTCTGTTTTTTCATCCTTTGAAGGAATTTGAATCGATGGCGCCGTCTGGCTGCCGCTGCCGCTGTAGAAGTCGGGTACTTCGCCGTGCACGGCTTGAATCGTTGCCGGAATCGTATTTTTGACAACCGCCGTTTTTGTCGCAAACGGTATGACGACACGGACCTTGACTTCGACAAGCACACCGACATTAATTAAAGCATTATTAATTCCATATGGTTCGACACTATGCTTAAAATCTGTAAAGACATCCCCCACAACATTAAGCCGTACAGGTATTTTCGGCCCTAGGTTTCCAAGAAGCGTGTTTCCAGTTGCCTGACCTAGTGGAATATTATAGATTACACCATCATTCTTACCTTCGGGAGTTTTCGCAGAAGAATTAAATTCTTCGGTTTCTGTTTCCTTCAGCTTTTCGTGAAGTTGTTTCGTAATTTTCGAATGCATACCACGAAGACCATGAGAGTTGAAATCAATTGTTGTTACTTTTCCATTTTCATTCGTCTTCATTTCTACTAGATTTTGCACATTTTCATCTTGGCTCATATAATCCTCGACGGCTTCCTGGATGACGTGCGTCGCAATCCGGTTCGTTTCCATTTCAGCAATGTTCAGAAGCGTCGGTTTGATGGATGAGTTGATGATCAACAGACTGACGGCCGTTGAAAAAATAAAAAATACAAACGAAAGCAGCATGACATATCGAAAAGGCAAAGGTCCTCTTTTTGACAGAGGGCCGCGAAATCTTCGCAAGCAAAATCCCCCCTTACATCACAAGTGTATGCTTGTAAGAGGGGATCTACGATTCAATCAGACAACTTTATTTCACCATTTTTAAAAGGGCTTCTTTTCCGCTCATTCCGGGATGGATGCCGAGCTCTCCGGCCGCATCGGTTACAGATTCGAGCGGGGCTTCGAGAAGCTGATCGATCGTCCGCACGCCGACGGCTCTGGCGGCGACGATCTTCCGTTCTTTTAATTTATCGTTCAGCAGGGCGACGTCAAGCGCTCCGCACATAATATATCCATGGTCATTGGTTACCGCCATAAAGTTCGTTTTCGGCAGTTTGACCGTTACAGCCGTAAACGGCTGATCTTCTATCATAATCGGAGTTAAATTTACCATCGCGATCCCTCCTTTACCATTAATGTATGATAAAGCGGGAGACATGTTCCGGTTTGCCCCGAATCTTAAACCATCTGTATTAGAACCGGTTTGCTTTTTTAAGCTTCCAGGCGAGCAGATCGCGCAGGAATTCAGGCATAAAGTACTCGATATCTTCCGCATCGCGGATCGCCGGAAACAGCGTTCCGAGTGTAAACATATCAATCGTGGCGATCGTGTAGAACACATCATCTTCAATGTCCGCTCCGTTGACAGAGAGCTTTTCCGGGTCAA
Organism: Bacillus sp. AK124; assembly: GCF_053903085.1. Lineage (NCBI taxonomy): Bacteria > Bacillati > Bacillota > Bacilli > Caryophanales > Bacillaceae > Bacillus > Bacillus sp. AK124. The sequence continues at coordinate 903,354 of NZ_CP096378.1, read as the reverse complement.
GGCCGGCATACAGCATTTTTCCCATCACTTCGCCGCGAAAACCGAGCCCTTTAATGCGCAGTTTCTCGGTTTCTTCCGATGATGCATGGAAGATGACCTCTTTCAGCTCACGTCCCGTCAGCTTCAGTTTGACCGGATTAATCGGATGCGGACAGATGCGGTGAACATCCGCTTTCGTCACCGCGCCTTGTGAAAGAGATTCCAGTACAATGCCTGAGTTGACCATTCCGATTTCCGCCTCACACCATTCCTTTAAGGCGTCTGCCAGCATTTGCGGAAGGGCGCTTCTGCGGAACCAGGCGGTTTCAAGGGTGTTGTCCAATGTCGCAATTTCTTCTTCAAGGAGATGTCCGGCTTCTTTCTCTTTTTCCTTCAGAAAACGAATCGTCTCCTCTGATTCTTCGTTCCACTCTGCCGTCTTCATAACGGTTGCTGTGATGTTCTCAAGCGTTCCGTTATACGTCAGTTCAACATGACCGACATAGTTCCCATATTTTTCGGCGCAGGCCAGCATAACACCGTCTATCATCATCCCTTCTTCAAGCAGGTGATGGGTATGCGAGCCGAGGATCAGGTCGATTTCGGGAAAAGCCTCCGCGACGCGCTGATCATCCAAAATGCCGAGGTGTGAAAGAAGGATGACAGTATCGGCTTTTCCTTTGATTTCACTGAGCATCTCGCCGATGCTTTCAAATGCGTCTGCAACCGTCCAGCCAAGCTGTCGATAGATCGGATAATACGGGACTGTCACACCGAGAATGGCAAGAGTCGCGCCGTTCTTCACCTTTTTGAGCACATACGGCGCTGCCCAGCCGGGCCTCTTCCCTTTTTCGTCAAATAAATTGGAAACAACGACAGGAAACTGAGCGTTGTCATAAAGTGTATCCAGCTCCTGATGCGGCAGTGTAATTCCTTCATTATTTCCGATCGTTGCAGCATCATACTGCAGACGGTTCAACAGCTCCACATTCGCTTTTCCGAAGGTGGCCTCAGATATCGGATGGAATCTGTCGACATGATCGCCGAGGTCGAACAAAAGCACTTCCTCCCCCTGCTCTTCATGTTTTTGTCTTTGTGTCTGAATATAATCGACGATTTTCGGCCAGTTTTCAAAATGGCTGTGCAAATCGTTCGTATGGTAAATATGGAGCTTTTCCGTCATGCAAATCTCTCCCTAACGTTTAACTAAACACGCCTTGATAGATTAATCTGATTCCGATGATGATCAATACGAACCTCATGATCAATACGATCGTCTTTGTTTGCATCTTTTTATTAATGTAGGCGCCGAGCTGTCCGCCAAACCAGGCGCCCGGGATCAATGCGAGCGCATAAAGCCAGTTGACATGGCCCGCGATGACATGGCCGGCAGAGCCCGCGACAGATGAAAGGAAAATAATAAACATCGATGTCGCAACGGCGACCCTTGTCGGAAATAAAAACAGAAGAATCATCGCCGGCACCATCAGCGAGCCGCCCCCGATGCCGAAAAGCCCGCCGAGGAAGCCGACGACAAAGGCGATCGCGATTCCGGCTAAAGGATGATATGAATACGTATATTCCTGTCCTTCATCCCCTGTGAACGTTCTGATAACGCCCGTATGCTTTTTCTCGGCAGGTTTCACCCTTTTCTTTATCATTAAGGAAAGGGAAATGAGAATCATAAAAATCCCGAACCATAGAGAAAACGAGTCTGAGCTGAAATATGTCGATATATGGGCACCTGCGATGCTGCCCGGCCCCGAGCCGATGAAAAAAATAAGACCGCTTTTATAATCTACGGTTTTATACTTCATATACGCAATCGTTGAAGAAAGCCCTGTGAATATGATGACAACCAGCGACGTGCCGACCGCCATTTGCGGTGTCACATGGTCAAAGAGCGTCGGCAGCCCCGCCAGAAAAAGGAGCGAGGGAACGATGACGATCCCTCCGCCGAGCCCGACAAGACTGCCGATGGTTCCCGCGATAAATCCGAGTATGATCAAAATAAGATATTCCATAAAATAAGTCCTCTTTTCTAGCTGAATAAATCGAGCTGCCTTGGCGTAAGCCCTTTGTATTCAATATCAAGCAGCTCCTTCATTTGCTTTCCGTTTTGAGCCGCATCACCGCCTGAATTGTTATTAAACAGCACGTAAACGTTTTTCGACTGCTGTTCAAGCAGCTCAAGGTTTTTCTTCCAGTCTTTTAATTCTTGTTCATTATATAAATATAAATATCTGACCTCACGCCAATTTTGCCCGGAGGACGGCCTTAACCAGCCTTCCTTGTTGCGGCCGTGAAAACGGACGAGCGTTTTCCTGCTGTCAGTCGCATGAAGAACCGTCGGTATGCTGCCTTCGCCCGCCTGGGGTTCATCGCAAATGCTGTGAATCCATTGCTGTTCCTCCATAAAAGCGAGCGTTTTGTCGTAAAACTGGGGCATAAACCATGACCGATGCCTGAATTCAAGCGCACACGGTATATCTCCCATTTTCTCTTTTACCCATCTTAAATAATTGACGTTTTCTTTTTTGCAATCAAACCATGGCGGAAACTGAAAGAGGACCATCGCCAGCTTGCCCGCTTTTATGTATGGCGTTAACGAAAGCTTAAAAGCAGCAAACATGTCGTCTTTCGTTTCAAAGGGGATTTCCCCGCGCTGATGCCCCGTCATTCCCTGATATGCCTTAATGATAAACTGAAAGGTTTCCGGCGTCTCCTTCACCCATTTTTCATTGTTCCGCTCGGGCTGAATCGCGTAAAAGCTCGCATCAAGCTCGACGATCGGAAAATGCGCCGAATAGTGGATCAGCTTGTTTTGACTGCTTGTTTTGGGCGGATACAGGCTGTCATGATCCCCCCATCCTGTTAATCCAATATAAATCAATGCAGTTCACCTCTTCCTTTAGTTTATCACAGGTTTTTTTCGAAAACTTGATCCAGGTCTGCTTGTAGCATTTCCTTTTTCAGCGGCGGAATACTTGAACATGAAAAAGAAGCCGGATGTCCGGCTTCTTTTAACGGGCTTTCTTCGGAAAAAGGGTAAAGCTGAAACTGTACAGAAAATCGATGGCAAGGATGATCGACCATAAAGAAGCGATGTGGATTAACGGTTCCGTTCTTTCCGGGTCGCCGATGAACAGATGCATCCCGGCCAGCAGCGCCGCCCCGATCAGCCATGCGATAAAATGCCGCAACCAGCCTTTGCGCTCTTTTTTGGCGTGTTCCTTGCCGTACTGCGGGCCTTTGTCAGGCTTCGGACCGCCGGCAAAGCGATAGGCGAACCTTTCATCCGCCCATTTGATCATGCGGCTTCCGAACGCAATGCTGACGCCGATATAAACGGCGGCGAGGCCGTGCAAAACATCCGCTTGCGCCCCATTGTACAGATCAAGCGCCGTTGCAGCCAAAAGCAGCAAATCCAAAACCGGTGTGCATGCAAACATGATCAAACCAGCCTTTTTCCAGCCTGCCATATAGCGAAAAATAAGGCCAAGCAGAATAAAAATCCAAAAACCGATCTCACAAGCTATAATCAATAAACCAATCACCTTTTATCCGCCTCTCTTTTTAACACATTTGTACTAAAAAATTATAACACATATGTATTAAATAATACACCCGTGTTATAATGTGTGTATGCCAAAAATAGTTGATCACGAAAAACAAAAAGAAAAAATTGCCGAAGCGGTGTGGAATGTGATTCACAGAGATGGACTTGAACATTGCACCGTCAGAAATGTCGCTAAAGAAGCCGGACTTTCGGCCGGATCGATGCGCCATTATTTTCCCCAACAGTCTGAGCTTTTCATTTATTCAATGAGGCTTGTGGCAAACCGGGTCAAAACGCGGATTGAGAGCATGACATTTAACGGTACACCGGCTGAGAACGTCAAACAGCTTCTTTTTCAGCTTATGCCTCTTGATGAGGAGCGAAAACTGGAAATGGAGGCATGGTATGCATTTACGGCCAAATCGCTCAGCGATCCGGAGCTCAAACCGTTAAGAAAGGAGATGAATGAAGGCATTTATTCAGCCTGTAAATCGGCTGTTGAAATGCTGGTGAATACCGGTGCCAAACCGGGGATCGATGTTCTAAAGGAAACCGAGCACCTGTACGCCCTTGTCGACGGGCTGGCGCTTCATTTGATCATGGCCCCTGAAAGGCTGACGGCTGAAATGATCGATTCTGTATTGGCCGGTTATTTAAGATCGTTGGAATAGACACAGATCGATCGGATTGCACCAAAAGAGACTTACACAAAACCACGGAAAAGCAGGCCTCTCAGCCTGCTTTTTTTGATTAATTCTCTTGTTTTAGATTCTCACGGATGTCGCAAAATTGTTTTTTTCTGGTCATCCCACAAAAAACAGCCTGATCACAGGCTGCTTTTTGCGCTTCAGTGAACCGCTTTTGCTTCTCTTTCGTCTGCCTTAAAAATGTATTGACGCACTGCCGTCAAGCACGCCCAGCACAGCAATCAGCCCGCCGACGCCGATATCAGTTTTCCTTACGCCTTCCAGGCACACGACGGAAGCGCCTTTCAAAAGCAAGTCAAACGTTTTCATGAGATTAGCCTACTCATGATAGAAATCCAGAGCCGTCTGAAGCGCATTTCCCGGCGATACTGAAGCACCTGTGCGAATGAGAACCGCTTCGAGAGCAGCCAATGTAAAAAGAACATTTTCTTTTCGGCAGCTGTACCCCATTGTCCCGATTCTCCATATCTTTCCGGCCAGCGGTCCGAAAGAGCTGGCGATTTCGACGCAGAAGTCGTCAAGCATCATCTTCCTGACAAGGTCCGCGTCAACCCGATCAGGCACTTTCACACAAGTGACGGTCGGCAGCTTTTTCCGGCCTTCCGTAAACAATTCGAGACCCATCGCTTTGATGCCCTTGATTAGCGCTGCTTCATGCAGCCGGTGTCTTGAGAACCGCTCGCGGAGCCCCTCCTCAAGAACGACCCGCGCTCCTTCACGCAAACCGTACAGCATCGAAGTCGCTTCTGTATGATGATTGAGGCGCCTCGGGCTCCAATAATCCATCAGCATGCCGAGGTCAAAATAATTGCTGGAAATCGGCAAGCGTCCCGATTCAAGCTCAATATCTTCTCTTGTGGCGATGCCCCGTTCCACCTTTTTCCTTTCATTGATGCGCTTTTCTACCCGGCTGTTAAATGTGATCGGCGCCATACCGGAAGGAACGGATAAACACTTTTGCGTACCTCCGACGACCGCGTCAAGGCACCATTCATCCGTATTGACATCCGTGCCGCCGATTGTAGCCACCGCATCGACTACACAAAGCACATCAAGCTCCCGGCAGGCCCGGCCGATTTCTTCGAGCGGTTGAATGCATCCCGTCGATGTCTCACCGTGCACAACCGCAACAATCTCCGGTTTCGTCCGTTTGATTTCGGAGATGATCTCTTTTGGTTCAAAAACGTCTCCCCATGGGCATTCCATTGTATAAACATCAGCCCGGTACCGTTCACAAATCTCGGCAAGCAGATAGCCGAACCGTCCGAAAATGGGAATGAGCACCCGGTCCCCCGGTTTGATGAGACTGGCAAGGACGGCTTCAAGCCCGGCCCGCGATGTCCCGTCTATCGGAAATGCCCATTTATTTGTCGTCTTAAAAATTTGCCTGAGCAGCGCCATGACGTCGTTCATCATGTCTGTAAATGCAGGATCGAATTGTCCCAGTACAGGTGAGGAAAGCGCCCTCAGCACTCTCGGATGAACCTCGACAGGACCGGGAGTCATAATTGTCCGTTTCGGAATATTCATTTCGCCAATTGTCATGTGAAGAAACTTCCTTTCTTTTTTCTTGTTATATTTCTTTACAACTCTCTATATAAATACAAGTTTACTGGTAACATGAAAAATAAACATCGGCATAAATGTCACAAATCCGCTCATTTTTTGTTGATAATGACTAAAATGACAAAGGAGGTCTGTACAGATCAATGAATATCTATGACATGATGAAACTCCCCGTGTTTAAAGGCGCAACGCTTGCCGCCGGAAAAACGGGAGGGACCCGGAACATCGAACACATCAATATGATGGATGCGCCAGATATTGCCGATTATCTGCATCACGGCGAGCTCCTCGTCACGACCGCATACCATTTAAAGGACCGGCCTTTTTTATTGAAGGAATTGATTGAAAGGATGATCAGGCGGGGCTGCGCCGGACTCGGCATCAAAACGCGCTTTTTGCAGAAAATACCCGACGAGGTGATCAAGCTTGCCGACGAGCGGTCATTTCCGATCATCGAGCTAAATAAAGATGTCCGCCTCGGTGATATTGTCAATCATACACTGAGCCATATTTTGGACAAACGGACGGCAGAACTCGAACAGGCCATTACCGCCCAAAAAAAGTTCACAACCCATATTATGAGCGGAAAAAGCATTCAATCGCTCTTGCATAACGTCTCTGCTGTTTTGAAGCTTCCCGTTCTTCTTTTCAATCAGCATCTCAAGCCGATCGCCTCCTCAAAAGCGGATGCCGCCGGGACGCTGTCGCATTATGAAGGAATATTTCAAAAAGGAAACAGGACAGGGCTCACCTGTTTTTCAACGCTTCCCGACCAACAAACCTATTCGGTATTTCCGATCTATACTCATGAAAAAAAATGCGGCTTCCTCGTTGTCTGCGGGTTGATTTCCCCTTCAGACAAAGGCTTGCTGTTAACCCTCGAACAAGCCGCCAATGTCATCGCCTTTGAGCTGCTGAAGGAAAATGCGCTCAAACAATATTTGCGAAGAGCGCGGAACGAGTTTTTCAGCAATTTTTTGGACGGCGCCTTTTCCTCTGCTGAAGAAATTAAAAACCGGGCCAAAGAATTTCAGCTCAAGTGGGATCAAAAATATGTGTGCATTGCGGGCAAATTGGACCGGCGCGAAAAATCGCTCAGCTTCACGGAAAATCAGCTTGAATCAGATTCCGTGTTCGAACGCCTGGAAGAAGAGCTGGTTGACTTTCCGTTCCCTCCGCACCTTTTCACAAAGGGAAACGTCTGCTTCCTGCTGGCCGAAGCGACGGACAGCTGGGCTGAACTGAATGCAGACGTCGGCGGATTTTTAAAGACGTTTCAGCGTCATACAGCGGAGCACTTTCAGCGGACAATCTCTTTCGGAATCAGCAACCTCAGCCATCAGCTAAGCGACGTTCCGCACATTTGCAAAGAAGCCGTCGACGCGCTCCACTCCGGCCATTTGTCCGGCAGCACCGAGTTCATCCAGACGTACCATATGAAAGACGTCTCTGAGCTTTTACGCATGATTCCGGCTGATGATTTGAAGACATTTTACACGCATGCACTGCATCAGCTTGCCAGCCTGCCGAAGGATGACCAGGGGCTCCTGCAAACATTGTCCGTCTATCTGGAAACGCACTGTCAGATTTCTGAAACGGCCAAGCGCCTGTATGTCCACAGAAACACAGTCATCTACAGGCTTGAAAAATGCGAAGAATTGCTCGGGAAAAGCCTGAAAGATGCGGACACAACCCTGCGCTTGAGACTGGCGCTCAGAATTCAAATGCTGCTTGGATTGTGAGAAACTCCAACAGCAGCAACCGGAGAAAGTTAAGCCATACCGGCATTGCTGATGATTTGAAATTCACCATAGAAAAAAGCCGGCATATGTGCCGGCTCCCTTATACTTTTTCGGGAATTGCGCGCGTCTGCTGCTTCCGCCCCCAGCTGACTGCCGCCAAAAAGCTGAGCACGAGAACGACCGCACCAAAAATATATGGAATTTCCACGTTCACATCGAATAACAGACCGGCCACCGTCGGTCCGACAATGTTGGCAAGGCTCATAAACGCATTGTTCATGCCTGCGGCAAAGCCCTGTTCATCACCGGCCATTTTTGAAATCAGCGTATTAATCGCCGGACGGAGGATGGACGTCAGCATGAAGAAAACAATTGTTGCACCGAAAACGAGCCAGTACGAACCGGCAATCGAGCAGACGGCAAGCGCTGCGGCTGAACCGATCAGCGTCATGTTCATCAGCTTTTTTTCGCCGAAGCGGTTCGTCAGCATCCCGAGGGCCACCGCCTGGACGAACACGCCGATCAAGCTTGCCGCTGTAATGACAAAGGCAATGTCTCCCGGTGTAAAGCCGTGCTTATGATCGACATAAAGGCTGAATACCGCCTCAAAATTCATGATCCCGAAGTTCAGGATGAACACGAGGACAAACAGAAAAGCATACGGCGATCGCAGCGCGCGCGCCATTTGCTTAGGAAGCGGTTCGCGCTTTTGAGCGGAGCGGCGCTTTTCAAGCATCTTTTCTTGACTGAGCGTTTCCGGGAGGACAAAAAGCGATAAAACCGTCGCCAAGCCGGCTAATCCGGCTGACACGTAAAACGGAAAAGTGAGCCCGTACGCAGCCAAATATCCGCCGGCTCCCGGACCGATGACAAAGCCGAGAGACATCGCGGCGCTGATCAGCCCCATCCCTTTGCTTCGATCCTTTTCCGATGTGATGTCGGCGATGTAGGCAAACATGGCCGGCACCAAAAACGCCGCTCCCGCTCCGCCGAGAAGGCGGGAAACAAACAGCAGCCACATCTGGCTCGCCAAGGCGAAAAGCAACTGGGAAACCGCAAACGCACCGATGCCTAAAATGATCATTTTCCGTCTTCCGTATTTATCGGTCATTTCCCCGGCAACGGGCGAAAACAGCAGCTGGGTAATACCCGAAGCCGCAATCAGCAACCCGAGCGTGCTGCCTGACGCGCCGAATTCTTCTATAAACGTAGGCATGAGTGGAATAATCAAGCCTATACCAAGCATAACGATGAACACGTTCAGCATGAGAATATACAATCTGGCCATTTTTTTCATCCGCGGATACCTTCCTTAAAGCCCGATAATACCGGACAATCTTAAATTCGATCAATTACTAAATTAGTATATCCACAGATAGGTTCAAAGTCTAGTTTTTTCATATTTATGCATATTTTTTCTTCTGAAGGAATGATGGGAAATTAAAAAAGCGGAGGATTCCCCCGCCTTTTTATCCATTTACGACCAGCCGACAGCGTTAGCAAACATCAGGAAAAGCACGGCCGCTCCCATCCAGAGGCAAAACAGCGGAAGGATGAATCGCAGCCACTTGTTCCAGGCAATCCGGCTGATCGCAAGCGTCGCCATAAAGTAACCCGATGTCGGAAAGACGATGTTTGAAAAACCGTCGCCGAATTGGAAAGCCAGAATCGCCGTCTGCCGCGTAATTCCGACAATATCAGCCAAAGGCGCCATAATCGGCATCATTATTAAAGCCTGTCCGCTTCCGCTTGGAACAAAAAAGTTAAACAGCATCTGTGTGAAAAGCATCGCCGTAACCGTTAAATAAGAAGGAAGCTGTGAGACCGCATGAGACAAGCCGTAAACAATCGTATCCATGATCTGTCCGTCGGCCATAACGACCGCAGCAGCTCTTGCAATGCCGCAAATCATCGCCCCGACGAGCACTTCTTTAAAGCCCTCATTAAAGGACTCGGCAATGTCTCTCGAGCTCATGCCGGCAATGTAAGCAGGAATGATGCCGAGCGCGAGGAAATAGCCCGCCATTGTCAGCATATCCCACCTGAAATAAATGACACAGCCAATCAAGCCGGCAAACAACCCAAGCGCCGCGATACCGGCCCATTTCACCCGTCTGCCTGCTTTAAAAGCAGGCACCGCTTCTACTGCTTCTTTCCCCGTCAGGCTTTTTTCAGGATGCGCCCTGACCTTTTCCGCATATTTGAGCACATATACAGCGGCAATCGCCGTAATGACAACAAAGATGACCGCCCTGTACCCCATCCCTGAATAAAGCGGGAGACCGGAAATCATTTGTGAGGTTCCTACGGTAAAAGGGTTTGTCAAAGCGCTCGTAAAGCCGGCGATCGTCCCGCACAACGCAATTGCTGCTGCTGTCATCCGGTCATATCCGAAAGACAGCAGCAGAGGAAGAATGACAGGGACGTAAACGATGGAAAGCTCAGGCGTCCCGATAAAACAGGAAATGCCGGAAAAAACGAATATTAAAACAGGTGTAACGAAAACCGGTTTGTTCCTGAACTGATCCGCCAGCAGACGGACACCGAGCTCAATGACAGACGCTTTCCGCAGAACGGCAAAAGCGCCGCCAATCACAAATGTAAACACGATAATCGGAGCCGCTTCTGTCATCCCTTTCGGAACAGCCGTAAGCAATCCCAAGATATCAACCGGCGTCTGTTCGATCCGTTTGTAGGACGCCGGATCAATCATTTCCCTGCCGTCCGGACTCTCCACCCGTTCATATTCGCCTGCCGGAATCACATATGTCATAAGCGCCATTAGACCAATCATGACAGCCAGAATGACATAAATATGCGGAAATTCCTTTTTGCGTTTTTCATTCTTGTTCACGTCTTCTGTTTTGTAAGCCGGCATTCCCATTTTTGATCATCCCCTTTTCCATGTTAACTTTTTTAACATATTAAATGATTACAGCATTAATCGCATTGAAAAACCCTCTAAATTTCAGCATGTTTTCAGTTAAAATACCTAAATCTACACGGCCAATCCAGAAAATCGTCATATTTTCTATCAAGTATTAAGCCGACAATCTCGACTGTTCCTTTTCTGCATTTTCATGTAAAGTCATAAGAAAGATCAGCATGTAAAGGAGAGAGTTCACATTGCAACAGTGGATTAAAGAAGTCGCAAGAGGAAAAAGGGGCGCCCGCGATTTAACTTACGAAGAGGCCAAGCAGGCTGCAGAAGCGATCGTTACGGGAAATGCCAGCCCCGTCCAGACCGCCGCATTCTTAATAGCGGAGCGGATGAAAACAGAGTCCCCTGAGGAATTGCTCGCGTTTACCGAAGCATTGCGGAACAGCTCGAAAACATTGAACCTTTCCAAAGCTGTAAAAGATGCGGTCATCGATTTTGCGGGACCTTACACAGGAAGACATTCTTTTTTAGCAACCATTCCCGTCTCGCTCCTTCTCGCAGGAAACGGAGTCCCCGTGTTTCTCCACGGCAGTGATGCATTGCCGCCCAAATATGGAACGAGTGTAAAAAATGTCCTGGACAAACTCGGAATCCCCTCTGAGACTGATCCTGCGCAAACGGCACACTCACTGGAAGAGGCCTCAATCGGATTCGCATCCGCCGAAACATTTTGCAAACCGTTTGTTCGGATGAGGAAAATTCGCGAAGAGATCGGCGTCCGCACCGTGCTGAATACAGCTGAAAAACTGGTCAACTTCTCTGATGCCGACAAGCTCATGATGGGCGCGTTTCACCGGACGGCCATTCAGAAAATGCATCCCGTTTTTCAGCACTTGACGTACAAAGAAGTGTTCATTGTCCAGGGGGTGGAAGGCTCGGAAGACGTACCGGTCCACAGAGGCAGCTTTGTGTTTACGATAAAAAACGGCGTGATCGATTCCTTTATATTAAAGCCGGAAAAATTCGGGCTTTACGCAGATGAAGCAAAGCTCAACAAACCGCTGTCTGCTGAGGAACAGGCGGAAAAAATAACGGCCGTTCTCGCCGGAGATGAATCGGCCGATACCGAATACGAAAGAAAACAAGTCATCATGAATACCGCATTGCGCTATTATTTGTTCGGACACTGCGCGGCCATTGAAGAAGGCGTCCGAACGGCGGAAAAACAGCTGAAAGAAAAAGCCGGCCTGGAAGCCCTCGAGAGGTGGAAAGCTTCATTTACAAGACCGTAAGAAAACCGTAACCAAAATGATATTTCCTTTTCATGAAAAGATTGGATAATGGAAGAAATGAAAAGGAGGGAATCGAAAGATGAACCGAAAGTGTCTCATACCGTTTATTTTGATGCTGTCAGCGATGTGCGCGCCCACTCAAAACGCAGAAGCCTTCCAGTTGTTTTCCTTACACGTCCAGCCCCATCAGTCCTCGGCTCCGGCGGATTACTATGAACAGGCGCAAGGCAAAACAGGCGAAGCTTTAAAACAAGCGCTTCACGACACAATCGACGATCATAGAGAGCTTTCTTACAGCGAGGTATGGGAAGCGCTGAAAGCAACGGACGAAGATCCGGCCAATCGAAATAACGTGATTCTCTTATATTCCAGAGAGTCGCGCTCTAAACAGGCGAACGGGGGGCAAACTGGCGATTGGAACCGCGAGCACGTATGGGCAAAATCGCACGGTGATTTCGGAACAAGCAAAGGACCCGGAACAGATTTGCATCATCTCAGGCCCAGCGATGTGCAAGTAAACGCCGCCCGCGGAAACCTTGATTTCGACGAAGGCGGCAGCCCCTATCCCGGTTCTCCCGGAAACCGCTATGACGGCGATTCCTGGGAACCTGACAAAAGCATTAAAGGCGATGTCGCCAGAATGATTTTCTATATGGCGGTCCGCTATGAAGGGGACGACGGCCAGCCGGATCTTGAAATGAACGACACAACGAACAACGGATCTAAACCGTACCATGGAAAAATGTCGGTTTTATTGAAATGGCACCATGAAGATCCTGTCGATGCCCTTGAAAGAAAGCGGAACGACATCATCTATCAGCAATACCAGCATAACCGCAATCCATTCATTGATCACCCTGAATGGGCGGAGGATATTTGGGGCTCAGGGGTTCTGAATTGAACAAAAAAAGCGCCTGCCCGGCGCTCTTTTTTTAAACCTCTCTTTTTTTGTTCAGCACACCGATTTTAGGGCCAGTTCAAATTCATGGTATCCCGCGCGCCTGCAAATATTGGATTCAAGCGCTTGTCAAAACGTCTCCTTTTTCAGCATGTCGAGAATGTCAAACAGCGTATGTTTGATGACAAATTTGCGATACTCAGCGGAACCCTGCGCATCGTCCAAAACAGGGCCGGGAAAGCGGCTGATCGCCTTTTCCACCCTTTGATCTACAGGGAGCGATTCGTCATTCAACGCAGATTCCACTTCTGATGAACGAAACGGAAAAGGGCAGACACCGCTAAATGCACAGCGGACGCGTCCGTCTATTTCAAGAGCTGAAATCGTCGCCAAAGGATATCCCGTATCCCATTGCTGCCTCACTTTTATGCTTGCAAAAGGCTGATGAAGATAGCGTTCTTCAATCAAAAGGAAAATAAGGATTTCTCCCTTGTTCAGCTTCAGCTGCTGATCGAATACGTCGTGAATCAAATAGCGCTTTTCCCCCTTGTCTCCGATCGTCACCACTTTGCTGTCGGTTAATAAAAAAGGCAGCACTGCTTCGCGGTAAAAGATCTGCCCGCAAATATTACCGCCAAGCGTAATCTTATTGCGCGCCGTATGGTCGGCCACTTCCCTTACCGCTTTGCTCAACAATGGAAAGCCGCCGTTTTCCGTGATCTCTGTCAATGTTAATGCTGAGCCTAAAGCGAGGTGGCGCCGTTCAAATTGCAGAGTTCTGCACTCAGGTATGTCTTTAATATCGATAACGGCATTTGGATGAATCACACTCAGCCGTCCTGGTATCAAATGTTCTGTTCCGCCGGAAAAATAAGCCGGCTTTTTGCCCTTGCGCTCCAAGCTTTGAAAGAGCTTTACCGCTTCCTGCGCAGATTGGGGCCTGTAATACTCAAAGTCAAACTGGATCATGGCGACCCTCCTTTTACTTTCCAAATTTGTTCGGGAATCAGAGGCGGCCGATTGAACCGAACACCTGCCGTTCAAAAAAACCGGCATGCACTACGAAGAAAGTCAGATGGTTTTCTCAAAATTTTCCTCCATGGATTTATATTGAAAAATTTTCTATTTTAAAACTGTAAACAAGAAAAAAGTTCACTCTAGCTTCGAGTGAACTTTTTTTGCAACATGATTCAACTTTCAAGCGCGCCGGCCGGATCATATAAAGCGATATCAAGCTCAGGCTCCTCTCCCAAGGCGAGCCTTGCCAATTCCGCCCCAAGGTAAGGACCTGACGTGAGCCCTGAAGCGCCAAGGCCGTTGGCAACAAGCAGCCCGCAAATGTTCGGCAATGAGCCGATCACGGGGAGAAAACCTGGTGTAAACGGCCTGAATCCTACACGCGTCTCAAGCAGCTCACTCAATTCCAAACCCGGCGCAACAGCAAGCGCCTTTGAGAAAATTTCGTGAAGGCCGCCAGCCGTTACCCGAAGATCATCAAGCTCCGCTTCATTTTCGTGAGTAGCGCCGGCAACGATCCGGCCGTCTTCAAATGCCAATATGTATTGGTCATTCGGAGGCATCACAACAGGCCAGCTGCCGGTATCCGCCTCCGGAAGACGAAGATGAACAATCTGCGCTTTTTGGTGGCTGACTGAAAAACGCACGCCGAGCGGCTTCAAAAGCTCGTCCGCCCAAGCGCCCGCTGTGACCAGCACCTGATCAGCGTATATTTTTTTGTCCGCTGTGGAGATCCCTGTTACCCGGTTTCCTTCATAGAGCAATGAAGCGTTTCCGGCAACAACTGAAGCTCCGTATTTCTGTGCGGCATTCACAAGTGAGCGGCGGAGCAATTTTCCGTTTACGCGCGCGGCGCCGCTGATATGAACCGAGCCGTACCCCTCTGCCAAAGGCGGAAATAAACGCTTCGTTTCCTCATGGGATAAACGGGTGATCTCGCCGATTTCAGGGGCATCCTTGCGCCTGAGATGCGCCCGTTCTTCCATTTTCTCCAGCTTTCGCTCGTCTGTATGCAAGCTGATAGCGCCTGTCCGTTTATACCCCGTATCCGATTCTCCGTCAGCTTCAAGCTGCTTGATTAAATCGGCGTAGTACGCCGCTCCGCCTTTTGCAAGCTTGTACCATGCCTGGTTTCTGCGCTGCGAAAGCCAGGGGCAGACGATTCCCGCCGCGGCATCTGTAGCCCTTCCCCGCTCTCCGCGGTCAATCAAGGTCACTTCCGCGCCCTTTTTTGCAAGATGATAAGCGGCAGAAGCGCCGAGGACGCCCGCTCCGACTACAATAAAAGATTTCATGATTAACACCTTTTTCATTTCTGTTTATTTACAAATATAACGGATCACATCGATGGAACACAACCTAACCAACGGCTACCGATATCACGCCAAGCACCATAAAGACAGCCGCGACAATTCTAAGCCGTCCGAAACCTTCAGACAAAAGAACCGCCCCCATCACCGTTCCGATTAAAATGCTGATTTCCCGAACCGGTGCCACATAGCTGACCGGAGCAAATACCATGACACTCAGCGCCAAAATATAAGCCAAAGAGTTAAAAACCCCCACCCCGACAGCTTCCATCCGGTGATGCTTCCACTCAAAGCGGACTTCGCTCCAGCTTTTCGCGGCAAAAGGAGTCAATATGATCAGACGGCCGAGCGTATTGCAATAATCAAGCAGCAACGGCGGAATGAGAAACCGGCTGACCGCTGCTTTATCAAGGAGGGTATATGCGGCAATAATACCGCCGACCGCCAGCCCGTAAAGAACCGGTGTGAGCGAGCCTGATTCTTTTAACCGCTTGACTCCCCCTGTGAAAAAAAGAATGCTGATCACAATCAAAAGAATCCCTGTTATTGCGGGCAGCGTCAATGACTCGCCAAAAAAGGCGACCGCCAGCACGCAGGTGAGCAGCGGGCCAGTTCCTCTCGCAATAGGGTAGACGAGGGAAAGGTCGCCCTTTTTGTACCCTTTTTGAAGAACAAGAAAAAAGCCCAAGTGTGCAAGGATGCTCGCCATGATAATGGCAAGCTGCCAGATGCCGATCTCAGGCTTTTCATATATGACAACACCTATGGCCAACGGCGTGTAGACAACGGCTGCAATCGCTGTGAACAGCCAGATAAATGGAACGCCTCCATCGGCTTTTTTTGAAAGGTAGTTCCATGATGCATGGATAAATGCAGAACATAATAATACACAAAAACCCACGGCAGTCATTACACAGCCCTCCGTTCATCATAATGGAGCTCAATGTTTGATGACAATGTAGCGCTTCAATTCCCCATGCCATTTCTTTCCTTTAACAGCATCCACCCA
Source organism: Bacillus sp. AK124 (assembly GCF_053903085.1). NCBI lineage: Bacteria > Bacillati > Bacillota > Bacilli > Caryophanales > Bacillaceae > Bacillus > Bacillus sp. AK124. Next base: position 887,394 of record NZ_CP096378.1, on the reverse strand, counting down.
GACGTCATACTTGCCCGGTTTCAGCTTTTTCGTCGGGAAGCTCACCCGAAAATGAGATTTTCCGCGTGTTAAATGAACATCTCGATAGATCAGGACAGTTCCTTTTTTATTGATCAGCCGGACAGCGATCATCGTTCCCGTAACAGGACTTTTTCCAGTGACAACGATCGAAGTGGCTGATTTCGTATATGTATTGGCATCCGTCCTGAATTTCACCGCGCCTTTGGAAGGCATAGCAAAGGCTTCTGTACTCCCGGCAAATGCGGCCAGCAAGAAAACAGCGGCTGTCAACACAGCCTTTTTCAACATTTTCACTGGTCATATCCTTTCTTATACAGTATGAATGTCACATGCTATACCCTTCATTATACATGACAATATGATCTAATAAAGATATTTTACAAGAAGATCCTGTTCTTCTTTTAATGGATAAATACTGTATAAGTGGGTGAAAGGAGGTGATTTAAATGTATGAAGCTAAGGTGAAAAGATTAAGACAGGTATACAAATTGTTGATGAAGATGGGTATTTTCATGATGATCTTTTTCTTGCAGGCAGCCTTGTGGAAATACTCGTCGATCGAATAGCAGCCCGATTTTTTTAACAAATTTGCTTTTGCCTGGAACACAAGGCGCGCTTCATTTTATACCCATTAAATGACAATATATTAAAGAAAAAAGTAATTTAATAATGTATTGCTAGTTCAAGTCGTGAATTCCAATAAAATAAAGCCCTTCTAGCAAAATGAGAAGGGCTGTTTTGACATGCTAATTTGCTGGAATGCGCACTGAATTTATATCAAAATTATTACATCAATAATCAGAGAGTGCTTAGGATTGTAGTCTATCAGCGACTTTAAATGTAGCGTTATCTGATTGTGCAACAGAAACACCTACTATACCTATAGTCCCTATAAACAAAACAACACAAAGCAATATTTTAGCCTTCATTTGCTATCCCACTCCTTTGAATTTGTCGTCTCGCATCATATGCAATACGGTAGAACTCAAGAGCGTCGTAAATCTTTTCTCTTTTCGTTAAAGCTTCAGCCACTATAACCCCGTAATCTTCCATATCTGCATACATGCCATTTTCCCTGAAAAACTTGAATGAATCTCTGATTAAATCTAAATCGAACGATAGGTATAACCCTTTAATCATTTCCAGCTTTGCAAGGATATCAAAATTCCTATTATTCTCAGCTACTTCCTTCCCTTCAAGGTATGCGTCTTCTGCGTTACCCAATTTACGAAGTTTTGCCATAACATAGGACAAATTAAACAGTGTTTTAGGCAAGAAACTCAGATATCCATCCCTATATAGATTCAGGGCTTCCTTCAAATGATTGGATGACTTTTCAAGTTCTTCAAGCTGATTATAACATATTCCGAGATTCAAATGCGATGAGCCAATTAAATGATCAGCACCGAGATTATTGGATTCCTCAAGCGCTTTATGTAAATTGACTAAGGCTTTTTCTGGATACATTTTGTCAATTAAATTCCCTGTAAGAATAAACTGACATTGAACTCTTCTCTCCCCATAAGTGTCATATTTTTTATATATGTTATATGCACGGTTCGCGTAATTCATCGAAAAGAATGTTTGTTTCATATGATAGTAAACTTCTGATGCCTTGAAATAAAATTCTGCTTTTTCCAACTCATCACAATCAAAAGAATCAAGCTGTTTCTCGGCATTCCTGTAAAAATTCAACGCAAGTATCAATTCTTTTTGTCTGAAATGATACATACCTGCGAAGAATTGATAGTAATATTCCAACATTCCTTCAAGGCTGTTCTGATCTCGAATTTTTTTGAACTCATCAAATCGACTCGCTAAATTACCTCCAGCATCAGAATACATATAATCAAATTGAAGGTTGTGCCGAAACAACAATAAGTTATAATAGACAATCACATCTTGATTTTGCTCCATTTGTTCTAATTCTCTTTCAACTTCTTTCCTAGTATCTTCTGCCTTGCCAGGCCAATTGTTTTTTAGGGCGGTGTACCAAAAATTCATTTTCGTCGCAACCAAATCATATGGTATTACGCTCACTTATCCTCTTCCTTTCTCGTAAGATTATAATTTTTCAGAAATATCAGCAGGTTTTTCCTTTTTCTTCATAGTCATCATTTTACATAAAAGAATAATTTTTCACAACAACATTCTAAGAAATCTTTAAAAGTTAGAGGTTCTTTGACCTGATCAATTTGATTCATTTTTACTGTTGAATTTTAGGATTATAAAATTGGGATCAGAAAAGTTGTAGGATTATATATATCTGTTGGTATGATAAAAGGTAGTATAAAATGCGGTTTCTTTTGTTGAAACGTATCGTCACAGAATCGTTAAGAGAATATAAAATTGAGTCAGAGTTCTGACCGCACTTATCAAACCAGTGTTCCTCCGAACCGTATGATATTATAACTCAAAATTGAAACCGGCAAGCCGAAAAAAAAAACCGTAGATATACCCCCATCTTGTCAATAAAAATTGAAGACAGGCAATAGTTTATATCTACGGTGCACAAACACATAAAATGATGACGGGTAAACAAATCGAAATCTGCTATAACCGATGGACGACCCTACCACCTTGTTTAAAGTTGCTTAAAATAGTCTTAACCACAAATATTAGTCGCTCTGCTAATTAAGCTCCAAATCCGCGGAATAATTTGGTTTATCTTATTATAATCCGGACCTGCGACAACCACAATTTCCTAAAATCGATATTGATCAATTCTTAAATGCATAATCACAACTGTGTGATCATCGGTTAAGCAGGTAACTGCACGGGCATGATTCACTACATTTGAGTAGTAATACCTTAACTCATTTGCTATGCATTCCTTGTGTCGTGCAATGTCTGAATAACTGTTGATGTTGGCTGAATAATTGACCGATGGATAAGCCATTTAATTTTCCCCCTCAGAAAATTTCCGAAAGTTATTATTTTCCAGTCATCAATTATATGCCTACTGCAAGTTAATTGTTACTTCTAAGAAATAAGTTATTCTCCCTGTTGTTGAATAAAAAAAGCAGGGTTTCCCCTGCCAATCCCCACTGCTGTAGAGAGATCAAACAAATACTTAGAAAAAAAGAAGAAGACGAACTTCAAAAGTTCGCCTCAACATTTTTTATATATTAACCAATAGACCCTTCCATTTCGAACTTGATCAAACGGTTCATCTCAACCGCGTATTCCATCGGCAGTTCTTTCGTGAACGGCTCGATGAAGCCCATGACGATCATTTCTGTTGCTTCTTCTTCAGAAATGCCGCGGCTCATCAAGTAGAAGAGCTGCTCTTCAGATACTTTTGATACTTTCGCTTCGTGCTCCAATGAAATGTTGTCGTTCAAAATTTCATTGTATGGGATTGTATCAGAAGTTGATTTGTTGTCCATGATCAGCGTGTCGCATTCGATGTTTGAGCGGGCGCCTTCGGCTTTGCGTCCGAAGTGGACGATTCCGCGGTATGTGACTTTTCCGCCTTGTTTTGAGATCGATTTTGAAACGATTGTGGATGACGTATTTGGTGCAAGGTGAATCATTTTCGCACCGGCATCCTGATGCTGTCCTTTTCCTGCGAGAGCGATAGAAAGCGTCATGCCGCGCGCGCCTTCGCCTTTCAGGATAACGGCAGGATATTTCATTGTCAGCTTGGAGCCGATGTTTCCGTCGATCCATTCCATTGTCGCGTTTTCTTCACAGACCGCACGCTTTGTCACAAGGTTGAAGACGTTGTTCGCCCAGTTTTGAATCGTTGTATAACGGCAGTAGCCGCCTTTTTTAACGATGATCTCAACAACCGCGCTGTGAAGGGAGTTTGTTGTATAAACAGGTGCTGTACATCCCTCTACATAGTGAACGTGAGCGCCTTCGTCGACGATGATCAGCGTCCGTTCGAACTGTCCCATATTTTCTGAGTTGATGCGGAAGTATGCTTGCAGCGGAGTATCAACTTTTACGCCTTTTGGCACGTAGATGAATGATCCGCCGGACCATACCGCAGAGTTCAAGGCCGCAAACTTGTTGTCAGTCGGCGGAATGACTTTTGCCCAATGCTTGCGGAAAATGTCTTCATTTTCTTTGAGGGCGCTGTCTGTGTCTTTAAAGACGATCCCTTGAGACTCAAGATCTTCTTTCATGTTATGGTAAACGACTTCTGACTCATACTGCGCAGATACACCGGCCAAATATTTTTGCTCAGCTTCAGGGATTCCGAGCTTGTCAAATGTTTGTTTGATTTCCTCAGGAACTTCGTCCCATGATCTTTCTGAACGCTCAGAAGGCTTTACATAGTACGTGATTTCATCAAAGTTCAATGAGTTTAAATCTCCGCCCCATTGCGGCATTGGCATATTGTAGAAGTGTTCAAGAGATTTCAGGCGAAAGTCGAGCATCCACTCCGGCTCTTCTTTCATGCGTGAAATTTCTTCAACGATTTCTTTTGTCAATCCCCGCTCTGAACGGAAAATGGAAACGTCTTTGTCGGCAAAACCGTATTTATATTCGCCGATATCCGGCATTTTCTTAGCCATCCATTTTCACTCCAATCTTTATTCGTTATCGCTGTTTTCTTTGGAAACGCCTTTTTCAAGGGCTTTCCATGACAATGTTGCACATTTAATCCGGGCCGGAAATTTTGAAACGCCTTGCAGTGCTTCAATATCGCCTAAATCGATCGAATCGTCGTAGTCTTTGCCCTGCATCATATCTGAAAAGATCTGTGACATCTGAAGGGCGGTCTCCACGTCTTTCCCTTTGATCGCCTGTGTCATCATGGACGCAGAGGCCATTGAGATTGAGCATCCTTCGCCTTCAAATTTTGCATCTTCTACTTTACCGTCTGTTATCTTCATCGTCAGTCTGATTCGGTCACCGCATGTCGGGTTGTTCATATCAACAACGATGCTGTCATTTAAAACCCCTTTGTTTCTCGGGTTTTTGTAGTGATCCATTATCACCTGGCGATACAGTGTATCCAAGTTCACATTAAAAGACATTTGTGAAATACTCCTTTGTCTTCTGAAGAGCTTCAATCAGTTTGTCGATGTCTTCTTCCGTATTATACAGATAAAAGCTTGCTCTTGCAGTGGCGGAAACGTTCAGCCATTTCATCAAAGGCTGTGCGCAGTGATGACCGGCTCTGACGGCGACCCCTTCTGCATCAAGCACGGTTGCCACATCGTGCGGATGAACGTCTTCAAGGTTGAATGTCACGAGTCCTGCACGTTCGGCCGGACCATAGACAGTCGCGCCTTCAAGCTCTTTAAAGCGCTCCAGGGCGTAGGCCGCCAAACGGTGTTCATGCGCCAATATTTCGTCAAGTCCGATGTCTTCAAGGAAGTCAATCGCCGCTCCCAATCCGATCGCACCGGCAATGATCGGTGTGCCGGCTTCGAATTTCCAAGGCAGCTCCTTCCAAGTCGATTCGTAAAGACCGACAAAATCGATCATTTCTCCGCCGAATTCTGCGGGTTCCATGTTTTCAAGCAATGCTCTTTTTCCATACAATACCCCGACCCCGGTCGGACCACACATTTTGTGGGCTGAAAACGTGTAGAAATCGCAGTCCAAATCCTGGACGTCAATTTTCATGTGAGGCGTGCTTTGCGCACCGTCTACGACCATGACCGCGCCGTTGTCATGCGCGATTTTGGCTATTTCCTTAATCGGGTTGATCGTACCGAGAACGTTTGAAACATGCGCAGCCGAGACGATTTTTGTATTTTCCGTCACCGTTTCCCTGACATCGTCCAAGGAAATGGTTCCGTCTTCCTGAAGCGGAATGTACTTCAGCGTGGCGCCGGTTGCTTTGACAGCCTGCTGCCACGGAATAATATTCGCATGGTGCTCCATCGGTGTAATGACGATTTCATCACCAGGCTTGAGGTTTGCGCGGGCATAGCTGAGCGCAACCATATTCAGGGCCGTTGTCGTACCCCTTGTAAAAATAATTTCCTGCATAGACTTCGCGTTTATAAACTTCCTGACCTTCTCACGAGCTCCTTCATATCCATCCGTTGCTTTCGTTCCTAATGTATGAACGCCGCGATGGACATTGGAATTGTAAGAGTTGTAATACTCATCAAGCGTCTCGATGACAACGCGCGGCTTCTGCGAGGTTGCCGCGCTGTCCAAATAAACGAGATCGTGTCCGTTGACCTGTTGGCTGAGAATCGGAAACTGTTCGCGAATATCTTTGGCATTCATTATTTTACTTTCCTTTCAATCACAGAGACCAGCTGCTTCTTCACGCCTTCGATCGGAAGTTCATTGACAACCGGTGCGAGGAAGCCGTAAATGACGAGGCGCTCTGCTTCTTCTTTTGGAATTCCGCGGCTCATCAAATAGTAAAGCTGAACCGGATCGACGCGGCCGACGGATGCAGCGTGCCCTGCCGTTACATCGTCTTCATCGATTAACAGGATCGGGTTGGCGTCGCCGCGCGCTTTTTCACTCAGCATAAGAACGCGTGATTCCTGCTCTGCATTTGATTTTGACGCGCCGTGCTCGATTTTTCCGATACCGTTGAAGATCGAAGATGCGGAATCTTTCATAACGCCGTGTTTTAAAATATAGCCTTCTGAATGCTTTCCGTGATGAATGATTTGCGTTGTAAAGTTTTGAGTCTGTTCTCCTCTGCCGACGACAACCGTTTTCGTATCGCCGAATGTGCCGTCTCCATGCAGATTTGTCGTGTTTTCAGAAACGGTGTCTCCGTCATTCATCAAACCGAGCGCCCATTCAATTTTGCTGTCGCGTCCGAGTGCAGTTCCGCGGCGGCTGACATAAGCCGTCACCCCTGCGGAAAGGTTGTCGACCGCACCGTATTGCACGCGGGCATTCGCGCCTGTGATCACTTCTGACACGATGTTAAAGACCGCTTCCTTAGGGTTCACAGTGCTGATGTAGTTTTCTACATATGTGACTGCACTGTTGTCATCAGCAACAACAAGTACATGGTTGAAAAGCGTTGTATCATTGCTTTCATGGACATAAACAGCTTGCACAGGCGCTTCCAGTTCGACGTTTTTCGGAACATAAAGGAAGACTCCGCCGTTCAGGAGGGCTGCATGCAATGCCGTTAATTTATGCTCATCGACTTTAACGCCGTCTTTCATAAAGTATTTTTTGACTAGCTCGCCGTGTTCGCGGAACGCAGTATGAATATCTGTAAAGATGACGCCTTTATCCTGCAGCTCCTTTGAAAGAGAAAGGTAAGCCGGCGTCTGGTCTCTTTGGACATAAAGCGTTTTGTCTTCATTTCCAAGATCGATCAGCGATTTGACCTCATCTGAAAGATCATCCAAAGAATCAAGCGGTTTATTTTCTACAGTATGCTTATCAAACCGTGTAAAATTCCAATTTGTAATTTTCGTTTTATCAGGTTTCGGCAGCGGCAGATCTTTGGCTTTTTCAAGCGCTTCTAAGCGTAGATCTTGCAGCCATGCCGGTTCCTGGTGCTTCTCAGAGAAGCTTTTGACATATTCCCGATCTACAGATAGTTTTGTTTCCAATGTCATGTTTATCCCCCTAACGCTTACGCTTCTTGACCGACAGTTTCGTCTTCGATTCCAAGCTCATGCTTAATCCAGTCATATCCTTCAGCCTCAAGGCGCTGCGCCAGCTCAGGTCCGCCGGATTTCACAACGCGGCCCTGCATCATGACGTGCACGTGGTCAGGCGTAATGTAGTTCAAGAGGCGCTGATAGTGCGTGATGATCAGGCAGCCGAAGTCCTCGCCGCGCATTTTGTTGATTCCTTTTGAAACGACTTTAAGGGCGTCGATATCCAAACCTGAATCGATTTCGTCAAGAATCGCGATTTTCGGTTCGATCATCATCAGCTGAAGAATTTCGTTGCGTTTTTTCTCACCGCCTGAGAAACCTTCGTTCAGGTAGCGCTGCGCCATATCAGGGTCCATTTCAAGAAATTCCATGTTTTCGTCCATTTTGCGGATGAATTTCATTAAAGAAATCTCGTCGCCTTCTTCTCTGCGCGCGTTGATCGCTGAACGGAGAAAATCGGCGTTTGTAACACCGCTGATTTCACTCGGATACTGCATAGCCAAAAACAGGCCGGCCTGAGCGCGCTCGTCCACTTCCATTTCCAGAACGTCCTTGCCGTCAAGCGTGATGCTTCCTTTTGTTACTTCGTATTTAGGATGACCCATAATCGCCGCGGATAAAGTTGATTTACCCGTTCCGTTCGGTCCCATTACAGCGTGGAATTCCCCGCCTTTTATTTCAAGGTTTACACCTTTTAAAATCTCTTTTCCTTCAATCTCAACGTGAAGATCTTTGATTGTTAATGTCGAAGCAGCCATGAAATATACCTCCAATATATATAATCATCATTCTCAATTTATTCTCATTCTAATTTTATAACAAATGAAAAGTGAATACAACAATAGTCTTCCTATCTTTTCGTGTACATGTTCTCAAGTTTAACAAAAAACGTTTTGTTCTTAAAGAGATTGGGGTAAGAAAACTTCCCGGACGAGAGATGCGCACCTTGCAATCAACAAGCTATCGACAAACAGCGCGAATTACGAGCGGGAACGATTTGATCCCAGGCTGCACGATTCATGACGGGAACAGCGCTCCCCTTCTATTTGGACCGTCACATGCTCCACGTTGCATTCTTTCCTTAGATATTTTGATACTTGTTTTAAGATTCTATCCCTGTCACTGTTTTCGTCTGCCACGATATGGCAGCTTAATGACGGCATATCAGATGAGATCGACCAAATGTGGAGATCGTGAACCTCCTTTACTGACGGAATGGAAAGCAAGCCGTTTTTAAGCGCTTCCGCATCAATGTCTTTCGGTTTTCCTTCCATTAATATATGCACCGAGTCTTTCGTCACCCGCCACCCGCTGACAAGTACCAAAGCCGCGACGGCTGCGCTTGCGATTGGATCGGCGATATTCCAATTGAAGAATAGCATGAGGAGGCCTGCGATAATCGCGCCGAAAGATCCCAGCATATCGCCGATGACGTGCAATAAAGCGCTCCGCATGTTTAAATTCCCGCTTGTGTCGCCTTTCATTAATATCCAGGCTGCAGCAATGTTGATGAACAGACCAACCGTTGCAATTGCGAGCATGCCACTGCCGGCGACTTCCGGCGGGCTGAAAAAGCGGTTGTACGCTTCCCAAAAAATATAAAGTGAAATCAAAAGCAAGGTGATCCCATTGATAAACGCAGCCAAAATTTCAAAGCGCCTGTAGCCGAATGTTTTGCTCGCAGTTGCAGCCTTTTCCCCAATTTTAAACGCCAAGAGGCTGAATCCAAGCGCTGCAGCATCGCTGAGCATATGTCCCGCATCTGACAGCAAAGCGAGGCTGTTCGTCAATATCCCGCCTATCACTTCAATTATCATAAAAGTAAAAATCAAACCGAAGCTGATGAACAGCGCTTTTTGATTTGCTGATCGGCTGCCATGGTGGCTGTGACCTGTATGTCCGTGAGAATGAGCCATTTTAAATCCCCCTCTTAAATCAATATATGATCATGTATTCATATTTAAATTTTACCTTTTCCTTTAATTATGGTCAAGCGGCTTTTAAGAACATGGAGAAGGACGGATCGACACATCCGCCCCCCTCGCGTTTTATCCGATCATGGGTAAGTCTGATACGATCTGCTTGCTTTTTTGATACTGCTTTTCACGTCTTTTCTCAACTTCAAGCCGGTTCACATGGCTTCTGCTGTACTCTTCGTACCCCATTCCATGCGACTTGTGCATCGCTTTTTCCATTTCGGCCGTGAATTCAAGGTCAAGCTGATCTTGGCTTGAACAAATAATGAATCATCCTTTCAGAGATTTTCTTACATAGTACCAGTTATATACAAACTCTGCAAAAATGTGTGTGCTTTCAATATGCTTTCACGGACGAAAAATCAATGCTTCATTTGCTGGAATTCTTCCATCGCCTGCAGAACGAGTGTGACAGCTTGGCTCATGGCCGCGCCTCCGCCAAATGCCGCAGTTACGCCGACTGCTTCAAGAATTTCTTCCTCCGACGCTCCGCAATCCAGGCAGCCCTTGATATGATAAATAATGCAATATTCATCCTGAGTATTCACACTGATGCCCAGTGCGATCAGCTGCTTATCCTTTTCGCTGAGCGCGCCTTTTTTAAAGCATTCCTCGGTAAATTCGTTGTATTTGGCGGCAATTCCGGGCATTTTTTCGGAAAAGATGCCGATCCCTGCTTTATATTCATGCAGTGCAGATTCGATAATGCTTTCTGATTCATGCTGATTCACGTTTTGTTCCTCCATTTTCAGTTGGTAGTCTTTTTTTATTATGAGCCTCTTTTCAAAAAATACGCGAAAAAACCCCGGTTTTCTTCGAAACCGGGGTGTTCTTTCATTTACTCAGAAACAGAAATGACAGAGCCTTCATATTTTTTGTCGATGAACTTTTTGATGTCATCAGAGCGCAATACGTCCATCAGAGCTTTCACTTTGTCAGAATCTTCGTCGCCTTTTCGGACGGCGATGATGTTAGCGTAAGGATTGTCTTTTGGAGACTCAAGTTCGATTGAATCAGTTTTCGGATTCAGCTTGTTTTGGATCGCGTAGTTCACATTGATGAACACTGCGTCAGCTTCATTGGCTTCGTATGCTTTTGCTGTCATTTCAGGCGCCACATCATTTTTGATTTTGAGGTTTTTCTTATTTTCTGCAATGTCTTTTACTGTCGCATCCACTTTTTCAATGCCTGATTTCAGCTTGATCAGTCCGGCATTTTCAAGCATTGCAAGCATGCGGCCCTGTTCAGCCGCGTTGTTGCTCATAATAATTTTTGCACCGTCAGGAAGGTCTTTTAAAGATTTATACTTTTTAGAGTAAATGCCGAATGGCTCAAGGTGTACCGCGCCGACGTTAACAAGATCATAATCTTTATTTTCTTTCATTTCCTGTTCAAGATACGGGACGTGCTGGAAATAGTTCGCATCGAGATCTTTCGTTGCAAGCGCTTTGTTGATCAGTTTGTAGTCCGTGAAATTTTTGATTTTAAGCTCATAGCCTTTTTCTTTCAAAAGCGGCTTTGCTTCTTCAAGGATTTCAGCGTGAGGCGTCGGCGTCGCTCCGACTGTGATGACTTTGCTGTCTTTATCCCCTTCGCTGCTGGAAGATCCGCAAGCGGCTAAAACGCCTGCAAAAATGATGAATAAAGCTGTTAATAAACCTTTTTTCATGTTGATGTCCTCCCTAACGTTTGTCTAATTTATTTGTTATAAAATCCCCGATAAACTGGATGATAAACACAATAGCTAAGATGAAAATAGTGGCGATGAGTATAATATCGGGATTGTTCATCTGAAAACCGTTTACATAGGCAAGGTTCCCGAGTCCGCCTGAACCGATTGCTCCGGCCATCGCCGTCGAACCGATCAGTGCAATCGCCGTAACCGTAATGCCAGAGATCAAGGCCGGCATCGATTCGGGCAGGAGCACTTTAAATATGATCGTCGATGTTTTGGCTCCCATCGATTTTGCCGCTTCAATCACGCCCTTATCAACTTCGCGCAAAGCGATTTCAACCAGGCGGGCATAGAACGGAGCGGATGCGATAATCAAAGCCGGAAGTGCGGCGTTCGGCCCCAAGATCGTGTTCATTAAAAACTTTGTGAAACCAAGCAGCAAAATAATCAATATAATAAAAGGAATAGACCTGAACACATTGACGATTGCCGAGATTACACCGTTCACGACCCGATTCTGCCAAATGTTTCCTTTTGAAGTCAGATACAGCAGCATACCGAGAATCACTCCGATGATAAAAGCAAACAATAGGGAAATTCCTGTCATATATATCGTTTCATACGTAGCTTCCCACAGCTGCTCCATATCTACGTTTGGAAACAGTTTTTCAAACATTCGTGATCACCTCTGCTTCTACTTGACGGCTCTTGATGAAATCGACCACATCATTGACCTCGTTTTCATATCCGTCGACATGAATGAACAATGAACCGTATGCGCCGTCCTGAGTTTGCGAGATTTTGCCTTGAAGGATGTTGACTTCAACATCGAACTTCCGAATGATCTGTGTGATCAGCGGCGATTCGGCCGCTTCACCGACGAAGGTGAGCTTGATCGTCCGCCCGGATGTCGTTTCTTCGAGGAAATGCTTCAGCGTTTCCTGTGTTTCCACCGGTTCTGTTACCTGCTGAACAAAGCGCTTTGTCATTTCTTCCTGCGGCTTGAGGAATACGTTCAGCACATCGCCTTCTTCCACGACCTTTCCGTTTTCCATGACGGCCACTCTGTGGCAGATTTTCCTGATAACATGCATTTCATGAGTAATCAGGACAATGGTCAGTCCGAGCCTTTCATTGATATCGGACAGAAGACCCAGGATCGAGTCAGTCGTCTGCGGATCAAGCGCTGATGTCGCTTCATCGCATAAGAGAACTTTCGGATTGTTTGCGAGCGCCCGAGCGATGCCGACGCGCTGCTTTTGGCCTCCGCTAAGCTGTGAAGGGTAGGCATTTTCCTTGCCTTCAAGTCCGACAAGCTTTATCAGTTCAGCGACTCTTTTCAGACGTTTTGCTTTGCTGACACCGGCGATCTCCAGCGGAAACGCAATATTGTCGCGGACCGTTCTTGACCACAATAGGTTGAAGTGCTGGAAAATCATGCTGATTTCCTGCCTTGCATTCCTCAGCTTCTTCCCTTTGATCTCACTGATTGTTCTGCCGGCTACTTCAACCGTGCCTGAAGTCGGCTGTTCAAGTCCGTTCAAAAGACGGATCAAGGAGCTTTTTCCAGCTCCGCTATATCCAATAATTCCGAAGATTTCACCTTTTTTAATCGTAAGGGTGACATCCTGGACAGCATTGACATCTCCATGCTTTGACCGATAAATCTTTGAAACATTTTGAAGATTTATCAAAAGCCATCACCTGCTTTCTTGCTCAATTCTCATAGTTGTCTAAATCCCTGATCAAACAATGAAAAAAGCCTTTCTGCACACATGAGCAGAAAGGCTTTTGAATAGTCTGGGCCTTTCTCTCATCTTTCAAAGCATAACGCTTCGTGTGAATTGGCACCATTTCAACACGTGTTGATGGTTGCCGGGTTTCATAGGGCACTTCCCTCCACCTCTCTGGATAAGAGAATCATATATTTATTTTTTGATTATTATGATCGGAATTCTTAAAGTAGGATATCATGCGAAAAAATAGTTGTCAACTATTTTTCGTAAGACAATCGGCCTACGGCGAAAAGAGACGAACGTAAACGCTCGTCTCTGTCCGACTTATACACGGAATGTGCCGATTTTTCAAATTTTTAAAATGTCTCTGAATAAAGATCGCTGTTTTTAAAAAAGCCGTCCGTCAGCCATAAAATCGCTTCAAGCTTCAATAAAGCTCTGAATGAGCCTTTTACTTGAACAGTGCCGCGCTGTACGAGATGCTGCAATGAAATATCGCCGTGAAGAAGGTCAATAATCTCGCTTTGCTCTCCAAAAAAGGTCAAATGAGCTTTCTCTGCAAGAGAAGATTTTTCCATTTCTCCTTTTTCGTTGATCGCTAACGTAAAAGCTTCTTTCTCGCCTTGAAACGTAATCAGCAAAGCCGTTGTCGATAATAGAGGTTTTAAAAAAAGAGCCTTGTCCTCTCTTTCTATCAATCCCATTTTCTCCAACTGTATAACCTCCTGTAAATTGGTCATACTTACAGATTCTCTGTCTGCCGCAGGAGTTCCTTTAGGAATTGCTCGACAAGTTTTTGCTGGTTATTTCCCGAGAAATATGTCAAAACCGCCCTTAATCCACAACATTTTGTTTAATCGTATCGTATAAGTAGGAAACGGAGTGAAAAGCGTATTCTTTTTTGACGACTTCCCCGTTTTTGTAAAGGATAAAGCATGGAACGCTTTCTATTTCCTGCTGCTTGGCAAATGCCGGGGAATAATTGAGATTGTTTTTATAAAAAGGAATGTCCTTTATCATTTCATCAACGACTTCCAGCATTCTTCCGGCCAGCTGACACGTTCCGCAGAACGGCGTGTATACATATAGAAGACAGGTCTCATGTTCAAGCCGTTTTAGCTCTTTTTCTTGGAGTTCTTGCATCTGTTGAACCGCACCTCAATACATTTTATAATAAATATTTTGTATGTACCCGGATGTTTGAACGAATTAATACTTCTGCAACATGCTGACTCGGGGCGGAAGCGACTTCTTTGTATACCCTATCGATGTATAGATGCGAAGCTTGGGGGAGCTCCCTCGTCAGCTGCCGGCGGAGCTTTTCCCCTGATTCATCGGAATCCACCAGGATATAAACGTCTTTATCAAACAGCGTTTCGGCGAATTCATCGAGTTTTGCCTGGCTGATCGTTCCGTTTGTGCAAATGATATCCACGGGCTCTTCGATGACATGCTTCACTTTTTGCTTATCTGATTTCCCTTCGACGATCATGACTTTTTCATTTTCCGGCATATGGATCACCTTTAAAGATTTACTTGTAAAAAAAGGCAGTGAATATTCACCGCCTGACTTGATTAACACCAGCCTTGGTGGTCATCACAGTCTACATATTTAGCATCCGGACCGCTTACGGTATCCGCCGTTTTGTAAAATCTCTCATCTTGGAATGAATATCCAGATTTCAACTCGTATTGATCCTTTCCGGTCATTCGGCCGATCAGCTCATTCTCATGGTACAGCTGCATTCCGCCGTTTTTTAATCGGCTTTCCACATGTTCTGTAATATCAATACGTTCTTTTTTCAGCGTCAATTTGGACACCCCCTCTTGATATAGAGTATCCAAACGACACATGGCTATCCTGAATAATCCTTAGTCTTCTTTTATCATGTCCTCATATTGCTCGGCTGTCATCAGATTTTCGATTTCAGAAGCATCGGACGGCTCGACGATAATCATCCAAGCCTTTTCATACGGAGACTCGTTGACGAATTCAGGGCTGTCTTCCAGATCTTCGTTCACTTCGACCACTTTTCCGTTGATCGGGGCATACAGCTCAGAAACGGTCTTTACGGATTCAACGCTGCCAAAAGGCTCGTCCGCTTTGATTTCGTCTCCCACTTCAGGAAGCTCGACAAATACGATGTCTCCAAGTTCGGATTGGGCGAAGTCTGTAATGCCGATTCTGACTTTATCTCCTTCTGTTTTCACCCATTCGTGTTCTTCTGAATAACGCAACTCTTTCGGTGTGCTCATGCTAACCCCTCCATAAAGTGTTTTAATCGATCCTACATTGAAGATATCATATTTTGATGGGTTATAACCAGTATGTCTTAAACTGATCTTCTTTAAAACCGACCGTTACTTTACTGCCGTCTGTCGCAATCGGACGTTTGATCAGCATACCGTCCGAAGCCAGCAGTTCCAGCTGCTCATCTTCAGACATGTTTTGCAGCTTGTCTTTTAAGCCGAGTTCACGGTATTTTTGTCCGCTCGTGTTGAAAAACTTCTTCAATTCAAGCCCGCTTTTCTCGTAGAGCTCTTTCAGTTTTTCCTTGCTTGGCGGCTCTTCTGCGATATGTATCCCATTGATTTCTTTGCCATGGTCTTCAAGCCATTTTTTCGCTTTGCGGCATGTCCCGCATTTCGGATACCAGTAAAAATCCAAAGCCATACATACACACCCCTCTCATTTAATCGAGGTAATTTTAACACAGATCGAATGAAAAACCTAAAACCGTGCTCCATTCTATAACAGCTAAAAACCCTGCCTAAGCAGGGCTTTTCGTTTAAACGATATATTTCTCAGCTTCAAAGACTCCCTTGGCTGCCTGGCGCTTTTTCTCAATGACATTGACAGGCATAAAGCGCGTCAATTTGCGGAGCGCAGACAGCATCATCCGCAGCGAATCACCTGATTCCATCGCAATGAGCGATTCCTTGGCATGGCTTTCAATTTCCTGAAAGGCAACTTGTGCAAAAATCTGCGTATAAAGAATTTTCTGGGCGTTTTTGTCTTCCCCGGTTGCCTTGATGGCTTTTTCTGTACGCAAAATAGCTGCTTCCATGGCGTAGACCTGGCTGACAATGTCGGCGATATTCACGAGGATTTCCTGCTCCTGGTCGAGCGCTTTTCCATATTTTTGCGCGGCGAGTCCCGCGATCATGAGCGCGATTTTTTTGGCGTTTCTCAGCAGATACTTTTCCTGTTCCAAAACGCCGTCACCTGGTTCTTCAGGCATGAGCATCATCAGTTCTTCCTGAAGCGCCTTCGCTTTCTCAAACAGAGGAAGCTCGCCTTTCATCGCTTTTTTCAAGTATGTGCCCGGGACGATGAGACGGTTGATTTC
Organism: Bacillus sp. AK124; assembly: GCF_053903085.1. Classification (NCBI taxonomy): domain Bacteria; kingdom Bacillati; phylum Bacillota; class Bacilli; order Caryophanales; family Bacillaceae; genus Bacillus; species Bacillus sp. AK124. The sequence continues at coordinate 871,077 of NZ_CP096378.1, read as the reverse complement.
ATTTGTGCCTTCAAAAATCCGGTTGATCCGTGAATCGCGGTAAGCCCGCTCCACTTCGTATTCCTGCATGAATCCGTAGCCGCCGTGGATTTGGACGCCTTCATCAACGATATAATCAAGCGTTTCAGATCCAAATACTTTGTTAAGGGAGCATTCGATTGCATATTCAGCGATCGATTTCGCGACCTGGCGCCCGTCTTTTTGCTCTTCTTCGCTCAAGGTGCCCATTTTGTCTTCAAACAGCCCGACCGTACGATAAACAGAGCTTTCCATCGCATAAAGTCTGGCTGACATAGTGGCGATTTTTTCCCCGATTAAGCTGAACTTTGAAATCGGCGTCTTAAATTGCTGGCGCTGATTGGCGTATGAAGCGGACAGCTCGATGACCCGTTTGGAAGCGCCGATTGTCCCGACAGCGAGCTTATAGCGGCCGATATTTAAAATATTGAAGGCGATGACATGCCCTTTTCCCGGTTCGCCTAAAAGGTTTTCTTTCGGAACTTGAACCTGGTCTAAGATGAGCGTACGGGTCGAAGAGCCTTTGATGCCCATTTTTTTCTCTTCAGGCCCTGTGGAAACACCTTCGTAATCTTTTTCCACAATGAAGGCCGAAAAATGTTCGCCGTCTATTTTCGCGTAGACGATGAAAACATCGGCAAAAGCTGAGTTTGTAATCCATTGCTTTTCACCGTTTAATATATAGTGGGTTCCCGCCTCATTCAAAACGGCCGTTGTTTTTGCCCCTAATGCATCAGATCCGGAGCCAGGCTCTGTTAAGGCATAGGCTGCAAATTTTTCCCCTGTTGCAAGGGACGGCAGATACTTTTTCTTTTGCTCCTCGGTTCCGAAAAATACGATCGGAAGCGTGCCGATCCCGACGTGCGCCCCGTACGATAACGAAAAGCTTCCCGCTCTTGAGAATTTTTCGGTAATCAGCGCCGAGCTGATTTTATCGAGCCCGAGTCCGCCATACTCTTCAGGAACGTCAGCACCGAGAAGCCCGAGTTCTCCAGCTTTTTTCAGGAGCCTGACAGAGTGATCGAAATTGTGCTCTTCAATTTCGTCGATGTATGGCGAAACATCTCCGAGAATATAATCTTCAGTCGTTTTGGCGATCATTTTATGTTCATCTGTGAAATCTTCCGGTGTAAACAACTGATCAGCCGTCACCTCTTCGATCAGAAAGGCTCCGCCTTTTTTCATATGATCTTTTGTTTGTTCCATTGTTCCATCCCCCTTGTGATTAAACTAATTCGAATACCCCTGCTGCTCCCATGCCTCCGCCGATGCACATCGTCACAACGCCGAATTGCTCGCTTCTCCGCCGCATTTCGTGGATCAATGTCAGCGTCAGCTTTGTTCCCGTGCAGCCGAGCGGATGTCCGAGCGCAATCGCTCCGCCGTTGACATTGACTTTCTCTTCATCGATTCCAAGCGACCTGATAACCTGGATCGCTTGCGATGCAAACGCCTCATTTAATTCGAATAAACCGATATCCGAGAGCTCAAGTCCCGCCATCTTCAGCGCCCTTGGGACAGCTTCAACAGGACCGATGCCCATCACCTCCGGCGGAACGCCGCCGACTGCGAACGAACGGAACCTTGCCAGAGGCTTTAACCCGAGCGCATCCGCTTTTTCTCTGTCCATGATCATCACTGCAGCCGCCCCGTCGCTCGTCTGCGAGGAATTCCCTGCCGTAACAGAACCGTCCGCCGAAAACGCCGGTTTTAACGTTGACAGAACGTCTTTAGTTGTCCCCGGGCGCACACCTTCATCGGCGGAGAAAGTAAACGTCCGCTCCTTCAGCTTGTGATGTTCATCCACTTCTCTGACGGTGACGTCCACCGGGACGATTTCATCTTCGAACTTTCCTTCCGCGACCGCTTTGGCGGCTTTTTGATGGCTGCTGACGGCAAATGCATCCTGATCCTCCCTGGAAACGCCGTATTTAACGGCAACCTGTTCAGCCGTATGGCCCATCCCCATATAATATTCAGGAGCTGTTTCCGCGAGGGCCGCGTTCGGTCTGACGATATGCCCCATCATCGGCACGATGCTCATCGATTCAGCGCCGCCGGCAATGACCGTGTCGGCAGCTCCAAGCATGATTTTTTCGGCCCCGTAAGCGATCGATTGAAGTCCTGAAGAACAATATCTGTTGATCGTAACGGCCGGAACTGTGTGCGGCAGCCCGGCAAGCGCGCCGATATTGCGCGCCATATTCAACCCTTGTTCGGCTTCCGGCGTAGCGCAGCCGATGATTAAATCATCGATATTCCCTTCATAACCGCCAGCTCTTTTCAGCGTCTCTCTCACGGCATATGCGCCTAAATCATCGGGACGGACAGTCCTCAATGAGCCTTTTTTTGCTTTTCCGATCGGGGTTCTCGCCCCCGATACAATAACTGCCTCTTTCATTATTTTCCCTCCTTAATTACGCAAAGGTTTGCCTTTTACAAGCATATGCTGCATTCTCGCCTGCGTTTTCGGTTCGCTCACAAGGCTCAGGAAAGCTTCTCTTTCCAAATTGAGCAAGTATTCTTCCGTTACTTCAGCGCCGAATGGAACCCTCCCGCCCGCGATGACAAACGCCAGCTTTTTCGCTATCTTCATGTCGTGTTCAGAGATGGCGCCGGACAGCTTTAACGATTCCGCACCGAGCAGGAGCGCCGCATAGCCGGTTTCGCCCGTCACTGGAACTTTCTTTTTAACCGGCGGACGGTAGCCGCTTTCGGAAAGCGTCAGGACGAGTTTTTTAGCATCGTATAACAAGTGATCCTGGTTGATGCTGATTTGATCCTCTGCGGTTAAGATGTTCAGCTCTTTCGCTTCTTGAGCCGAAGTCGACGTTTTTGCAAGGGCAATTGTCTCAAACGTCTTGATGGCGGCCTCCTGGATATCCGGTTTAACGCCTTCAGGCAGCCCCTTCAAGTAGTTTAAATAAAGCTCTTTATTGCCTCCGCCGCCCGGAATCAGACCGACGCCTGTTTCAACAAGGCCCATGTATGATTCACTTGAAGCTTGAACACGGGCTGCAGGCAGGCAAAGCTCAGTCCCCCCGCCAAGCGTCATCCCGAACGGAGCGGCGACGACCGGCTTGGTACTGTATTTCACTTTCATCATCGTCTCCTGGAACTGACGGATGATCATGTCAATTTCCATATAGTTGTCGTCTTGGGCTTCCATCAGCATCATCGCAAGATTGGCTCCGACGCAGAAATTTTTGCCCTGGTTGCCGATCACAAGTCCTTTATAATTGGCGTCTACTTCCTCTAGAGCGAATTTCAGCATTTGGATGATGTCGAGTCCGATTGCATTGCTTTTCGAATGAAATTCGAGCAGGGCGACATCGTCGCCTAAATCGATCAAACTTGCCCCGCTGTTTTTCTTGATAACGCCTTTTGTTTCTTTGAGTGACGACAAATGGATCGTTTTTTTGTTTTCTTGAAGCGCCCTGTATTCGCCGCTTTCAAAACAGTAGCAGAACGTCTTTCCGTTTTCCTTAAGGTAGAAGGTCTCATGTCCTTTTGCGAGCATTTCCTTCACCCAGTCCGCGACTTTCCAGCCCTCTGCTTCAAGCTTTTGCACCGCGTTTTTCACACCGATGCTGTCCCACATTTCAAACGGCCCTTCCGACCAGCCGAACCCCCATTTCATCGCCTGATCAATCGCCGATATGCTGTCAGCGATTTCCCCTGTCAGCTCAGCCGAATAGACAAGCGTCGGAGCTGTCATGTTCCAAAGAAGGCTTCCCGCTCTGTCATCTGAATAAATAAGCGCTTTCAATCTCGCTCCTGCGCCTTTCATTTGCTTGGCCGCTTCAAGTCCCGATGTTTTTAATGTTTGGCGTTTGCTGTAGGTCATCGTCATCGGATCAAGCTCAAGGATGTCTTTTCCTTCTTTTTTGTAAAAACCTTGTTTCGCTTTGCTTCCGATCCAGCCTCTTTCGAGCATTTGTTCAATAAATTCAGGCAGCCGGAAAACGTTTTTTTCTTCACCAGTGACTTGGTTATAGACATTTTTGGCAACGTGCGAAAATGTATCAAGCCCGACGACATCGAGCGTTCTGAAAGTTGCGCTTTTCGGGCGCCCGATCAGCGGACCTGTAATCGAATCGACTTCGCCTATCGTGTAGCCGCCTTTCAGCATTTCCTGAACCGCGACAAGCAAGCCGTAGGTTCCGATGCGGTTGGCGATAAAGTTTGGCGTGTCTTTCGCTTCAACAACCCCTTTGCCAAGGACGTCTTCGCCGAATTTCTTCATAAAGTCCAGCACCCCGGGATCCGTTTCATCAATCGGAATCACCTCAAGCAGCTTTAAATAGCGGGCCGGGTTAAAAAAGTGCGTTCCTAAAAAGTGCTTTTTAAAATCAGCGGACCTTCCCTCCGCCATCTGCCTGACGGAGATGCCTGATGTATTGCTGCTGACGATGCTTCCGTGTTTTCTGTATTGATCGACCTTTGAAAACACTTGCTTCTTGATCTCCAGGTTTTCGACAACCACTTCAATAATCCAGTCGGCATCTTTGATTTTTTCAAAATCGTCTTCCATGTTCCCTGTGCTGATACGGCTGATATTCTTCTTCGATGTCAGCGGAGCCGGTTTTTGCTTTAGCAGCTTTTGTACGGCTGACTGTGCCAGCCGGTTGCGCACATCCGGGTCTTCAAGGGTGCGGCCTTTTTTTCTTTCCTCATCTGTTAATTCACGCGGCACCATATCGAGCAGTAACACAGGAATCCCGATATTGGCTAAGTGAGCCGCGATTCCGGAACCCATTACACCGGAACCGATAACGGCGGCTTTACGAATATGCTTGACCATGAAAGATCCTCCCCTACTTTGAATGAATACTCATTCATTTTTGCTCCAAAAAAATAAACTCTCCTGTCTTCTTTCATCTTAAAAGATTTTGGAAGCGAGTTCAATAACTTGGTGCAAAATTTCTGAAATTTTTTCAGCGGGTATTATTTTGCCGCGGTTACATGTTTCCCCGCTTTTGGGACAAACCAATAGAGAGGGAGGTGAAGGCCTTGGTACGTGAAAGAAAAAATCCATCTTCAGCCGCAGTCAGCGCCGCAAGCATAAAAGGCAATGCAGGTCCGGATTATAAAAAGGCGGATGCGGGCGGAAAACGGACAAGCCAAAACCAGCAATATAAAAAGCATAATATGGATGTTCCTGAAGATCACTAAGCCCCCTTTAAGCATCCGGTATAAATTTCCGCTTTGTTAGGAAATCTAAAAATAAACGCTAAAAGGAGGCAGACTCATGCAGCAACAGCAAGGAATGACAACACCGCCGCCGGTCATTTCAACAAAGGATCATCTGTATTTGCAGGATATGCTGAACTGGAACTTGCTCGCAATGAAAAAAGCGCATTTTATGGCGGACCAGTGCCAGGATCAGTCTCTTAAAACAGAACTCGACAGGGTCGGACAAATGCACCATCACCATTACAATGTGATATTGGAGCAGCTTCGACAAAATCAAACGCAAAACCCGTCAGCATACATGCAATAGGAGGTTAATGATGAATCAGCAAAACCAACAGAAAATCGGCAATCAGGAAACTCCTGTCCCGAAAACGAGCGCGATGAATGACAGGGATTTTGTCAACGAACTGCTGACAACCGAAAAATACATGACGGCAGCATACTCGACAGCGCTTAATGAATTAAGCCATGAGTCGCTTTACCAAGCCGTTCAGCCGCTGTTTAACGAGGCGCAAAACGTACAGCGCAGATTGTACCAGGTGATGTTTCAAAACGGATGGTACAAGGTGGAGGCAGAAGATGCCCAGAAAATCCAGCAGTCTTATCAGCAGTTCCATTCTACATTGCAAGACCAGTCGCCATATCAGCAAAACCAATAAACAAAAAATAAGCAAAAAATAAGCAGAGGAGTCTCCCTGCTTATTTTTTTTGATTAGCCGCTCGGTGCGCTTCATTTCGTTCTTTAATTTGGCGGATTACTTCTTTTATCTCCTGCTTCGCATCCGGATAAGCTCCGTTCCAATGCTTGGCGAGGGGCGGCATGCTTTTGGCGATATGGCTGTAGATGATCCACATCTTCACCTGTTCTTTCAGTTCTTCGTCCGTTTCGCCTAAAAGCAGCTCCGTATATTTCTCAACAAGTCCATCCAGCTGCTCCTTTAGTTTTTCCACTCACGACACCCTTTCTTTACGTTTATTTCTCGGGCATGTCCTGCATTTGACACCGTTTTTGTCTGTTGCATAATACAGACAGCAAGTCGTGCGTGTCCGGTCCTCCGCATGCTGTCCGGGATAAAACCTTTTGAGAGGGTTTTCGTCCGCCCCTTCTTCAAAAAGACCGGGCTCAGCTTCATAAAGAAGAAAATGAAAATCTTGCGCCGCCCGCGCCTTGAGTTTCGGATCTTCCAGAAGCGTGTCATACATCCAATACAGATAAACGGCAATATTTTCCCAAAGAATATGCTTTGAAATCGAAAATACCCGCCGACAGGCCGCGATCAGGCCGCCAAGGTGGCACCTGAAGATATCCTCAGTCAATCTTTTCAGTTCTTCGGTGCGATCCGCTTCGATAAGCTCAGCACCTTTGTGAAAATAAAACGACGGCGTCCACCCTCGATCATCGGCTTCTATCTCCCATGACACGGAAGCAGGAGCGGTTGGCAAGCGCTTTCCCCAAACCGTAAACAGATAGAAATGCAGCGCAGCCAGCATCCCGCTGCGCTTGACGAGCATTGAAGCCGCAACTTTTTGATTCGGAGCGTTCAGCCTGTCTTTAATATCTTCTACATAACGTTCTAAAAAATCCTCATCAAGGAGCTTGTTTCCTTTAACAGAGAATAAGGAGCCGGTCTGCTTCGTTCCAAGGCGAAAACGAAGCAATGACTCAAGCTCCTCTTTTGTTAAATTAAGCATGGGACTGAACCACCTGCTGGACGATGCATCTTCCTCTTCCGTACGGAATGCAATGCGGCGTGCCGAAAAGCGGATCTTTCGTCACTTCGCAGTCCATTTCAAAAACGTCCTGCACAAGCTTGCAGTTGATAATGGATTCAGGCCGGCCTTCGGCATATATCTTTTTATCTTTAATCGCGACGAGGTGGTGAGCGTAGCGGCAGGCAAGGTTCAAATCGTGCAGCACCATCACGATCGTGCGCTTTTCGTGTTCATTTAATTCAAACAAAAGGTCCAGAATTTCAATTTGATGCGTCATATCCAAGTATGTCGTCGGTTCATCCAGTAATATGATATCCGTTTCCTGGGCGAGCGTCATCGCGATCCAGGCGCGCTGCCGCTGGCCTCCTGACAAGGAATCGACTGTGCGCTCGGCCAGTTCTTCCATTCTTGTCGCTTTCAAAGCCTTTTGCACAGCCTCTTCATCTTCCGCCGACCATTGCTTCAGCCAGTTTTGGTAAGGGTACCGCCCCTGCTTAACGAGCTGGAGAACGGTCAGGCCTTCCGGAGCCGAAGGGCCTTGAGGCAGAATGGCCAGCTCCTTTGCCACTTCTTTCGTGGGAAGTTTGGCGATGGAGCTGCCTTCGAGAAGCACTGAACCGCCCTTTGGCTTCATCAAACGTGCGAGAGACCGAAGGAGAGTCGACTTACCGCAGCCGTTGCTGCCGATAAATACGGTGATTTCACCTTTTGGGATCGTTAAGTTTAACTCATCAATAATGATTGTTTCTCCATAACCTAAGCTTAACGTTTCTGTTGAAATGGCACTCATAAATGAAATCTCTCCTTTTATTGGTTTCTGCTTTTATACAGCAAGTAGATAAAGTAAGGGGCGCCGATCGCTGCAGTAAACACACCGGCAGGCACTTCAACGGGAGAAAAAAGCGTGCGTCCGATGATGTCGGCAATCAGCACAAGCAATCCTCCGATCAGCGCTGCAACCGGCAAGAGGGCGCCGAATGATGAACCGACAAGCCTTCTTGCGATATGCGGGGCCATCAAACCGACAAATCCGACGGTTCCGGCAAAGGCAACGGCAATTCCGGCAAAAGCCGTGCTCAGCAGAAGGAGCAAAAAGCGGTTCCGCTGAACCGAGCTGCCCGCTCCTGTCGCCAGTTCTTCACCAAGCGTCTGAATGTTGACGTTTCTGGCGGCGGCTGCGGATATCAGCAAAAGGACAAGCGCAGCCGGCATTAAAATATTCACATCCTGCCAGTTCGATCCATATACTGATCCGGTAATCCAGACGTTCGCCTGAGACATTCTGTATATCGGTCCTTTTATCATAAACAATGTCGTCAGCGACTGGGCAAGCATCGAAAATCCGATTCCGATCAAAACGAGCCTGAAAGTCGAAGAGCCGTTTTTATATGAAAGAAAATAAACGAGCATTCCGGCGAGAGCCGCGCCGATAAATGCGGCAACCGGGAGCCAGCTGATGCTGACCGTAAGCGCATTGTTTTTATTGGAAAACAGCATTAAAAACAAGACAACGGCGACTGAAGCCCCGCCGGTCACACCGATAATATCCGGCGAAGCGAGCGGATTGCGGATCAGACCCTGAAGGATCGATCCGGCTGCCGCCAGACAGATTCCGGCAAACAGAGCGACCAAAATCCGCGGCATCCTGAAGGACATAATGATCAGGTCATCGCCCGGATCCCCCATGCCCAAAAACGTTTTCGCGACGGCGCCCGGAGAAATAAAACGTTCACCGATGCCGGCGCTGAGGATGACTGCACAAGCCGTCAACACCAATAGGATCACGAACGAAAACAGTGCTTTTCTGCCGATCAACAATGAAATGCCGCCTTTTCCGATTCTCAGCGTGCGGTAATTTTTCATTTTTGGAACCCCCTTCTCGCGATATAGACAAAAATGGGTGTCCCAATGATGGCTGTCATGACGCCGACAGGCACTTCTTCAGGCATAATCAGGTACCTTGCGCCAATGTCTGCGGTTACAAGCAGGATGGCTCCCAGCACGGCACAGTACGGAAGAACCCAGCGATGGTCGTGGCCGACGATAAATTTTGCAAAATGCGGGATAACAATACCGATAAAACCGATCGGCCCGGCGACGGCGACAGATCCCCCGGCAAGCAGGATAATCGAAACCGCCATCAACGCTTTGATCAGCCACGTTTTCTGGCCGAGGCTTTTTGCCACTTCCTCCCCCATCGTTAAGACATTGATTTTCGACCCGAGTAAAAAGCTGATGATGAATGCCGGCACGATATATGGAAGGACGGAGACCAAGAGGCTGAGGTCGCGCCCCTGGACAGAGCCCGCAAGCCAAAACAGCGCCTGCTCAAGAGCTGCTTCATTAACGGAAAGCATGCCTTGCGTTAATGATGAGAACAGCGCTGACATCGCCGCCCCTGCAAGCGTCAGCTTGACCGGCGTCAGCCCTTCCCTTCCGAGGGAGCCGACAAAATAGACGACAAGCGCGGCAAACGCTGCACCAAAAAACGAGATCCATGCAATCGTCTGAAGCGAACTGACGTGATAGAAAAACAGCGCTCCAACAACAAAGAAACCGGCACCCGCGTTCACGCCGAAAATTCCCGGGGAAGCAAGCGGGTTTTTGGTCATCGCCTGCATTAAAGCGCCGGCAACTCCGAGGGAAGCGCCGACAGTTGCAGCAATCAGCGCGCGCGGCAAACGCACGTTTTTGATGACAAGATGTTCATTAGAGCCGCTGAAGCCGGTAAAAGCCTTGTAGGCCATCGACCATGACGTATTCGTATAACCGTATACGATACTAGCGCAAACGGCGGCAACCAGCACCAAAATAAAAGACAGTAGTGCGATTGTTCTATATTTATTCGTTCTTAAGAGCATAAATTAAAATTCTCCTAGTTTGACTGAAACATCTACTGGTTATTGTATCAGATAACATTGATCTTGAAAATCATTTTCAATTAACAATTGACAAAATTCTGATCAAAAATTATGATCAGGATGAATGACTTACATACCTAAGGAGGACACACATGAAGAGATGGTCAATTGTTGGATTTATCGCTTTGTTAGCGATTTCAATTCTTGCAGCCTGCGGCGGAGGCAAGGATGACTCTGCAAAGGGCGGAGAGAATAAAGATACGATCACCGTTAAACACGCAATGGGTACGGAAGAACGAGTGCCTGCAGACCCAAAAAGAGTCGTCGTCCTGACAAATGAAGGAACCGAAGCGCTTTTGGAACTCGGAATCAAACCTGTGGGTGCAGTCAAATCCTGGACAGGCGATCCTTGGTATAAGCATATTCAAGCCGATATGAAAGGCGTTAAGCAAGTCGGGCTCGAAGGCGAACCGAATATCGAAGCGATAGCCGAGCTAAAGCCTGATTTAATCATCGGGAATAAAATGAGACATGAAAAAATCTACGACAAGCTTGAAAAAATTGCTCCGACTGTCTTCTCTGAAACGCTGCGCGGCGAATGGAAAGACAACTTCTCCCTCTACGCGAAAGCGGTAAACAAAGAGGAAAAGGGCAAAGAAGTTTTAGAAGATTTCGATAAAAAAGTCAGCGAATTAAGCGACAAGCTCGGCGACCAGAAAAAGAAACGGGTGTCGGTTGTCAGATTTATGGCCGGCCAATCAAGGATTTACTATAAAGATTCTTTCCCGGGAATCATCTTGGATCAGCTCGGTTTTAAGTATCCGGAAAAACAGGAAAAACTGTTTGAAAAACAAGACGACAAATTTGTTTTTATGACGGAAAATAAAGAATCGATCCCTGAAATGGATGGGGATGTCCTGTTCTATTTCACATATAAACCTGCCGAAAGCAAAACAGAGGCCGAAACATGGCAAAACGATTGGACAAGCGATCCGCTTTGGAAAAAATTGAACGCTGTCAAAACCGGAAACGCCCACGAAGTCGACGATGCGATCTGGACGACGGCCGGCGGTGTCAAAGCAGCGTATCTGTTCCTTGATGACATCGAAAAATACTTTTTAAAATCGTAAGCAAAAAAGAGCATTTCCGCCGTTGGAAATGCTCTTTTGTTTATTTTCCGTGATAGATTCTTGACGTACCATCCGGCCATTTCACCCGCAGATGAAACAGGTCATATCGCTCATCAAGATTGAAAGCCTCGAGCACATTGCTGATCACGTCCTGCTTTGAATCGGATTTGGCGATCGAAAGCTCGCTTAAAACCATTTTCATTTCGTTTAAAGCTTCTTCCCCTTCGCGGTCCGCTCCGTTCAGGTGGTCTTTAATCGATGCTTCTTCCCGCTCCTGTTTGTCGTATACGGCTGTAAACGAATTGTGCTTTCCACGGCCATAGTTCACTTCCAATGCAAATGCAGCGTAAGGCACGCTTTCCACATCTGAAACAGGAGCGTTATCGGGAACGGCCTCCTTGCCTTCGGCATGTTCTTCCGCTATTGAACGGCAGCCGGTCATCAGGATCATGACGAGAGCGATAACGGCCATCCGAAATAGGTTCATACCGTTCATCTCCTCTATGCACATTATCCTTAGCTATGTCCACTTTGCGGAAACTCATTCAATCTCTCAGCGGAAGCCTTTATATCATCTCTAACAATGCTTCTGCATCACGGACAGCCGGCTGAATGGCCGCTTCCCAGAAATCCCGCTTCGTCAGATCGGCGCCGAGATGCTTCATCGCCAGTTCCTCAACAGACATGGAGGCTGTATCTTTTAAGAGCGCGATATATTTTTCTTCAAACGCCGCCCCCTCTTTCAGCGCTTGCGCGTAAATGCCAAGCGAAAACAAGTAGCCGAACGTATAAGGAAAATTGTAGAACGGGACAGACGTAATATAAAAATGAAGCTTTGATGCCCAAAAATACGGATGATACTCGCCAAGCGCGCCGCAAAACGCTTCTTTCTGAGCTTCTTCCATCAGCTCGTTCAGTCTTCCGGCGGATACGACGCCGTTTTTTCGTTCATCGTAAAAGCGGGTTTCAAATAGAAACCTCGCGTGAATGTTCATAAAAAAGGCGACGCTTCGCTGGACTTTATCTTCCAGAAGGACGAGTTTTTCTTCGTCTGAACCGGCTTGTTTTAATGCCGCATCAGCCACGATCATTTCTGCAAAAGTAGACGCGGTTTCCGCCACGTTCATCGCGTACGCCCTGTTTAGCGGTCTGACGTCCAGCATGGATTCCTGATGAAAGGCATGGCCAAGCTCATGCGCCAGCGTGGAAACGTTTGACTGGCTTCCTGCAAATGTCATAAATATTCTCGATTCCCCGCTGTCAGGAAAATTGGCGCAAAAGCCGCCCGGGCGTTTGCCTCCCCTGTCCTCAGCTTCAACCCATCTGTCTCTGAGCGCTTTTTCAGCAAAGGAGGAGAGCTTTTCTCCAAACGTTTTAAACTGCCCGGTAATAAAAGCGGCTGCCTCTTGATACGAATATTCCTTTGCCGCTGAACCGATCGGCGCTTCGACGTCATACCAGCTCAGTTTATCCAGCTCAAAGATAGACGCCTTCCGGGAAAGATAGTCTGCAAACGGCTTTTTATGATCAATAATGACCTGCCACATGACATCAAGGGTTTCCTGCTTCATGCGATTGATGTCCAGGGGTTCTTTTAATACATTGTCCCAGCCTCTCGCCTCATAGACGTTCAGTCTGAAACCGGCGAGGTGATTCAGCGTGCTGCTGAGCAAATCAGCGTGCTGTTCCCAGCCGTGGTCCAAATTTTCCGATACGGAGCGGCGGATCTTTCTGTCAGGTTTAGATGTCAGGTTCTGCGCCTGTCCGACAGACAGAATTTTCGTCTCGCCATCTTCTTCATACGGGATTTGAATTTGGTCGACGATGCTGTCGTACATATCACCCCAAGCATGATATCCGTCAACAGACAAACCTTGAATCAATGTTTCCTGTTCGGAACCAAGCTTTTCCGTTACCCGCTCCCTTCTCTCATTCAAAATATAAGAGATATTGGAAATGCCTTCTTCTTGAAGGATCGCTTCCCATTCTTCATTTGAGACAACGGCAAATTTGCTGTCAAGCACGACCAGCGCCTTCTGAGCATCGGCAGCGAGCTGGGTGACCTCAAAATTAAGGGCATTCGCCTTTAAATCCGCGGTGTCCTGCGCTTGGAGACATCCGACAAAAGCGTCTGCTTCGCGAATTTTAACATCAATTGTTTCAAAAAGCGCCAGTGTTTCCTTCAATTCATCAAGACCGCTTTTTGAGACGGTAAGAGCCTCGGCAGAGCGTTTAAAAGTTGAAAGCAGCGCTTTAATTTCATTTAAATATTGACGGAACTCGACGGAGCCGCTCCCGCCTTTAAAGAAAACCTCGAGATCCCACGTATCTTTAAGTTGATGAAATGTCATTGTTCCCGTCCCCTTTCATTGGCTTGTTTCCATTATAAGATAAATTTGGCTTTTCAGGGCAAATAAAAAACGGCCGGCTTGTGAGCCGGCACGCCTCTTCCCTGATCATATTACAGCTGCCTCATCCGTTTGACCGCATAGCTGGCCGTCAATAAACCGATTAGGCCGAACACAAATAAATACAATCCGCCTTTACTTTGCGGCGGGCCTTGAACAGCATCTGTGCCGCTTGATATTTCCGCGCTGAATGGTTCTGCGATTTGCAGGGTCTGAAGCAGCCTGCCGTCCTCTCCTTTAATGTTCAGAATTCCGTCGCTGTCTACATTTTCACTCAGGGCTTCGCCTTTCTTTTTCGTCACGTATAAAGGGTTTTTCAGTTCATGGCTTGTCCCGTTCTGGTCGGTAAACGCCTCTCCCTTTTTGAGTTCTTGTGTCTCGTAATTGTGAAATCCTTCATCCAGAAGCGTTTTTGTATCGCTGTACATCATTTTCTTGCTATCGGCCTTCATGATGACGGCGATTAAATTAAGGCTGCCCCGTGTTGCCGTTGTGACAAGGGTATGCTTTGATTCATCCACAAATCCTGTTTTGCCGCCGGTTATTCCTTTGTAAGGAATCTCACCTGTCAGCATTCGGTGATGGTTTTTCAGCGTCGTGTCCCACGTCTGTCCGTGCCATGACGTTTGCTTTTCCGAAAAAAGCGCTCGAAACGTTTTGTTTTTCATTGCGTACTCGGTAATTCTCGCCATGTCGGCGGACGTCGTATAATGATTTTTGTCAAACAGTCCGTGAGGATTCACAAAATGAGTGTCATGCACTCCGACATGCTCAGCAATAAACGCGTTCAAATCATCCGCAAACTGTTTCACGCTTCCGCTGACATGTTCGGCGATCGCCGTTCCGGCGTCATTTCCCGAATTCATCAGCAGCCCTTGGAGCAGCCGTTTTAATGGAACCGACTCCCCCGCTTCCAGATATACGCTTGATCCTTCCGTTTGAGCAGCATTTTTGCTGACTTTCACACGATCTTCTAGATCTCCGTTTTCTATTGCATAAATCGCCGTGGCAATTTTTGTAATGCTGGCCGGGTACATTTTTTTGCGGCTGTTTTTTTCATAGAGAACCTGCCCCGATTTCCCATCGATCAATATGGCGGAAACACTTTTAATTTCCGGTTTGTTTTTTTCTCCTGCTTGAGCCGAGCTATGAAAAAACAGCGTCAGACATAGTACAATAATGAACAGGAGGGATCGTTTAACATTCATCGTGTCACCCTGCCTTCTTTCTATCTTGCGTTTTTTTATAAAAAATAGGTCTTTTAGCACTTTTTAAATTTTATCAATGATAAACTGCCGCTGACAAGCCTTTTTTTGTCAACAAGCCAAAATTTTGAATGGAGGAAACTCATTGAATAATAAAATCGCCATCGTAACAGGCGCGACGAGCGGATTTGGTTTATTGACCGCTTTAAAACTCGCCGGCACTCATTTCGTCATCGCAACGGCGCGCCATCCCGAAAAAGCGGAAGCTTTACGGAACCGCATAGCGGAGCTTTCGATCGATTCATCGATTGCCGTCACTGAACTAGATGTCACAAACGAACAATCGATTTCAACATTTACCGAAGAGCTGAAACCGTACGGACAGATAGACGTTCTCGTCAATAATGCAGGAACGGCATACGGCGGATTTGCTGAAGAGCTTTCTCTTGACGACTACAGAAAACAGTATGAGACAAATGTTTTCGGCCTGATGGCGGTAACGAAAGCGGTCCTTCCTTATATGAAGAAACACAGCGGCGCCAAAATCATTAATCTGAGCAGTATCAGCGGACAGATCGCTTTCCCCGCTTTCTCGGCATATGCTTCATCAAAGCATGCGGTTGAAGGCTTTTCAGAAAGCCTCCGCCTCGAACTCCGCCCATTCGGAATCGATGTGGCCGTCGTCCAGCCGGGATCGTATCAGACGGCGATTTGGGAGACATCATTTGCCGCCCAGGTCACTGCACCTGAAGCCAAATCACGGTACAGTACATATTTTGAGCGAATCTCCGCCTACATTGCGGCGAACCGCCAACATTACGGAAACCCTGATGATGTGGCTGAACTGATTTGCCGCCTCGCTGTAAAAAAGCGGCTGAACAGGCTGCGCTATCCGATCGGCAGGGGCGTCCGCCTCATGATCCTCCTCCACAGCGCCCTGCCATGGAGGATTTGGGAACGCGCGGTCATTAAAAATTTGTTTAAATAAGGTTATTTAAAATAATTATAATTTAGTATTGATTTTAATCTTATATTTGTTATAATATAATTAACAAATGAAAACACGAGGAGGAAATATCACATGATCTCTCAACAATTAAAACAGCAAAATCCTGTACTTGAAAACTCAATGAATACGAATTTGTCCAACTGGTTCATTCTCTACACGAAGCTTCACCGTTTTCACTGGTATGTAAAAGGGCCGCAGTTCTTTACCCTTCATGAAAAATTCGAAGAGCTTTACAACCATGCCGCAGAAACAGCAGATGTGGTCGCGGAACGCTTGCTGGCCATCGGCGGACAGCCGCTTGCCACAATGAAAGAATACCTTGACCACGGCACAATCGAGGAAAACGGATCCGAAAAAACGGCCGAAGAAATGGTTTCCGCACTTGTCAGCGATTACCGTCAAATCCGCGATGAAATTCAGCATACCATAGAACTGGCGGAAGAAAAATCAGACCATTCTACCGCTGACCTTTATATCGCCCTGACAGAGGAAATTGATAAGCAAATTTGGATGCTTAGTTCATTTTTGGACAAGTAATATAAAAAAAAGCCATGGCAGACGCCATGGCTTCAGACTGTTGACAAAATAGGTCGGATTTTTATAATCCGACCTATTTTTGTCCAATTTATTCTGTTTTTTCGATGAGAATGCTGGCGAATTGGACTTTTCCAAGTCCAATTCGCCAGCTTTTTGAGATTCATGGCAGCGAAAACAAGCATCGCCTGCATGGACAATTTTTTCTTTCCCCGCAGGGTTGTCCAGCGCAGGCCATGCTTGTGTTTTAAATCCGCAAAAACTCGTTCGATCGTTTCTTTGCGTTTGGCGTAGATTCGCCTATTCTCATCCGTGTGGCGAAGATGGTCGGCTTCATCCAAATGATCCTGCCAGAGATGCCTGTGAATCATCTTTCGATGATTTCGACTTTCCGTACATTGCTTCAGAAAAGAACAGTGTTCACATCGGTTTGGATCTGATGCATAAATCCGATAGCCTTCACGGTTGGTTGTGCGATATGTCAGAACGTGATCGTCAGGGCAAATATAAGCATCGTAATATTCATCGTATACATATTCATGTTTTCTCATGAACCCTTTTTTAGTTTGTGGTCGAGTGTAAGGCATGACGGGACGGACATTTTGATCACTTAGAAACTTTGCGATAAACGGCGTTTTATATCCGGCATCAACTGCGACTGTATGAGGCTTAGCGACGTGCTCTTTCACCTGTTGAAACAGGGTCGTGAACACTTGGCTGTCATGAATATTGGCAGGCTCAACAACCGCCCCCAGCACAAATCCATTCCGGTCACAAGCTGTATGAAAACCATAAGCAAAAAGACGTTCCCGTTCACCTTTTACAAAATAACCGCTCTCAGGATCTGTCGTACTTTCTTTTATTTCCCGTTCTTCTGAGCATTGCCTGGGCTTTAAGGGCTTTTTGCCGTTGGCTTCGCGATCGGCATTAATTTCTCGATCTAATTGTTCCTGATAAGCTCTTGTTTCTTTTCTCACAATCTTCTTCACAAACTTTTTCTTATTCGCATTGGCTTTGACATGGGTTCCATCGATAAAGGCGACCGACGGGTCGACAAGACCGAGATCCATGGCCTGACGCAAGATTTTATAGAAGATTGTTTCAAATAGGTCCGTATCATGAAAACGGCGCTCATAGTTTTTACTGAAGGTTGAAAAATGAGGGATTTTTTCAGAAAATCCATATCCAATAAACCAGCGATAAGCGACATCGGTTTCGATCCGTTTAATGGTTTCGCGCATCGAGCGGTGGCCAAACACGTACTGAATCAGAACCATTTTGATCAATACAACGGGATCAATGCTTGGGCGCCCTTTTGAAGAATAAAGGGGAGCAACTTTTTCATAAATAAAAGAAAAGTCCATGGCTTCTTCTATTTTCCTGACCAGATGGTCTTCCGGGACAAGTTCACTTAAGGCAAAGACTTCAAGCTGTTCGCGCTGATCTTTAGAGTGCTTAGACAACATGGCAAAACCTCCAAAAACTAGATTTCACTCACATTTTAACAAAAAAAGCTTGTCGATCAAGCCACTTTTTGTGGCTTTGTCATCCTTTCAGCGTGACCCTCAACCCTTGCAGTCTAGAAAAGCCGAGCATCGGAAGCTGACTTTCACAGGATGTGATGACGGCGGCGTTTAGGCAGGACGCCTGGGCGGTTAGCCGCCGATCCTTCCTCTATTCGTGAGCACCGACGCGCAGGCTTGACAACGAATGCGAGGGTTTGGCGACACGCTGAAAGCCATGGCAGACGCCATGGCTTTTATTTATGATTTGCTTTTCGCAAGCTTTGCTTTCATTGTTGTTTGCTTTCCGTTTCTCAGCACCTCAAATGTGACGGTATCTCCTGCTTTTGCTTCAGTATAAAGAATTTTTCTGAGATCTGAAGTGGTTTCGACGTTTTTGCCGTTCATTTTGGTAATGACGTCGCCGGCTTTCATGCCCGCATCAGCCGCAGGCGATTTCGGCGATACTTTATCGACGTACACGCCTTTATTGAGCTGGTCTCCGAAAAGGCCAAGCGTATTTTGCTGATACTGTTCCGGCACCTGCTGCATATCGATCATTTGCACACCCAGGAAAGGCCGCTCCACTTTTCCTTTTTGCAAAAGCTCGTCAACGATCGGCTGAACATCATTGCTCGGAATCGCGAAACCAAGTGATTCAACACCGCTTTGGCTGATCTTCAGGCTGTTGATGCCGATGACCTGCCCGCTGCTGTTAATCAGAGGGCCGCCGCTGTTTCCAGGGTTGATCGCCGCATCTGTCTGAAGGACGTTCATATCCCAATTCCCTTCAGATGTGGAGACTTCAATTGTCCGGTTGACACCGCTGATGATACCTTCTGTAACCGTTCTTGAAAATTGAAGGCCAAGAGGGTTCCCGATCGCGATTACTTTTTCACCGGCGCGAAGTTTTGCGGAATCTCCGAAACTTGCAACCTTATCAACGCCTTTGCTGCTGATCTCTAAAACAGCCAGATCAGTCAAAGCGTCACTGCCGATAATCTTGGCATCCGCTGTCTTACCGTTGTATAAGGAGATGGTTACCTTCGAAGCGCCTTCAACGACATGGTTGTTTGTAATAATGTAGGCCTTGCCGCCGTCTTTCTTAAAGACGACGCCTGATCCCGTGCCGCTTTCCTCCACGTCGTCCTCAGAGAAGCCGAAGCTCGTTTGAATATTTGAAACGCCGACGATTGCAGGCTCCAAATCTTCCACCATATCAGGCACGTTATCTGCGTTTGTGACAGGTTTTGTGTTGAAATTCTGCGACTGCTTTGGCTCTGTCTGTTCGGTTCCGGCGGTTTCGCTCGGATGATCGCCCGGAAGATACGGAGAGATTCCAAGCACTAAACCGCCCCCGATGATGCCGCCCAAAATCGGGCTCAGCCACGAAGCCTTACGCCGCTTTTCTTTTGCTGCTCTCGTTTCCTTGGCATCTTCCAGGGCTGCAGCGGTTTCTTTATTCGTAAGATCTGACTGATCGTCTGTATCTTTCTTTAAAATCAGCTCGGGCTCCCTTGCCGGCTGTTCTGACTGCTGCTCCTCAGAACCTGCCGTTTGCGGCGTCTGCGCTTCTTCGCGAAGCTGCTCTTCATTTGCATGTTTTTGTTCGTCATCGCGTCTAAAATCCATAAGCGTACACTTCCTTTATTTTTCTTGTCTTCAACTATCGCAAATGGCATAAAAGCTTTAACATACACAAAAAAAGAGACCCGGCCGTCGTTCACTCTGTTTTCATTCCCTTTCTTCCCTGATGAGTATGTTACGAAAACATTGTGGGATAAAAATGAAAAGAATATGTGAAATTATGAAAATTGACCAGACTTATGTTAAAACTAGTATAATGACGTAGAAAGGATGTGAACCGCCCTTGTCATACTCCATTTATCTAGTTGAAGATGAAGAGAATTTAAATGAATTGCTGACAAAATACTTAGAGAGTGAAGGCTGGCACGTCACTTCTTTTCTAAACGGTGAAAGTGCCAGGCAAAAAATAGGCCAGTCACCTCATTTATGGATTCTCGATATCATGTTACCAGATATCGACGGGTATACGCTAATAAAAGAAATAAAAAATCATGATCCGGAAGTCCCCGTCATTTTTATTTCTGCACGCGATGCCGATATTGACAGAGTGCTGGGGCTTGAGCTGGGCAGCAGTGACTATATATCTAAGCCGTTTCTCCCCAGGGAACTGATCATCCGCGTACAAAAGCTGCTCAAGCTGATATATAAAGAAGAACCGGGAGAAATGAAAAAAGGAACGCCGGTTTCCTGCTATGAAGTCTATGAAGACTTGAGAGAAGTCTATGAAAATGGCAGCATGATCAATTTGACGTCAAAGGAATTTGATCTTCTGCTTCTATTTATAAACAACAAAGGCCGCGCCTTTTCAAGGGAGGATATCCTCACCAGCGTCTGGGGAGACGATTACTTCGGAACCGACCGCGTCGTTGACGATCTTGTCAGAAGGCTGCGCAAGAAAATGCCCGAACTGAAAGTGGAAACCATCTACGGGTTCGGCTACAGGATGTTGAAATCATGAAGAACAGGTCGCTCGCCTTTCAAATTTGGAGTGTCATTTGCGGCATCCTGTTAACGGTCTCGATTTTGCTGACGTTTTTATTCTCGACAACACTGCAGAACTTTTTTACTGACGAAATTTATACGAACATTGAAAATGAGCAGCATGTTCTGACAGAATACGGATTTTCCGATTCACCGGAAAGAGGCTTCGGCGGAAGCAGCGGCTCACGAAGCACAAACCGCCACGTTCAGCACGTCCTGCTGCCTGAGAGAGGAACCGTCTACCAAAGCCCGCAGATTCTCCCTGATTCATTTATCGAGAAGGTTCAGAAGCTCGGCAAAAGACAGGACGAGTCCTCAAAAAGGTATTCGGAGAATGTCAACGGAGAGCACATTTTCTTTGTGCTCAAAAAAATCCAGACCCAGGACCAGACGTTTCTGCTATTGTCCTATGCGCTTGATTCATACAGGGACGATTTGTCCCATACGCTGTTTAAGCAGCTGCTGTTTATTTTGATTGTCGTCATTTTGCTGAGCTGGATTCCTTCCATCTGGCTGGCGAAATATTTATCAAGACCGCTCGTCACGCTTGAAAAACACGTCAAACAAATCTCTAAACAGGACTGGGATGATCCCGTGATTGTCGACAGGGAAGACGAAATCGGCAAGCTCGGGCACACCATTGAGGACATGCGGCAAAAGCTCATCCAGAAAGATGAGACAGAACGCACGCTCCTGCAAAACATCTCCCACGATCTGAAAACGCCGGTCATGGTCATCCGCGGGTATACCCAGTCGATCAAAGACGGCATCTACCCTAAAGGAGATTTGGAAAACACGATTGAAGTCATTGAAGGCGAAGCTGAAAAACTTGAAAAGAAAATCAAGGATCTTCTTTATCTGACAAAGCTTGATTATTTGCTGAGACAAGAAAGACAGTACGGAACTTTTGATATACAAGAGGTCATTAAAGAAGTTGTTGAACGCTTGAAATGGTCCAAAAAAGAATTGAACTGGAAGATTGATCTTGAAGAGGAAACAATGTTGACGGGCGATCAAGAACAATGGAGCAAGCTGTTGGAAAACGTTCTTGAAAACCAGATCCGCTATGCGGAGACATGCATTGAAATCAGCGTCAGGTCGACGAAAAAACATACGTTGATCACCATTAAAAATGACGGACCACACATTGAAGAAGAGATGCTTTCCAGCCTGTATGAGCCTTTTAATAAAGGGAAGAAAGGCGAATTCGGCATTGGACTCAGCATCGTTAAACGAATCTTGACGCTCCACCATGCTGACATGACCATTCGGAATGATCAAACCGGTGTGTGCTACTCAATATCCGTTCCGCGAAATTAGACTGTAGACGCTGCAGTCTTTTTTCATATAAACGAATAGCCGTTGAAATCCCGATAGCTGGGCTTCATCGTGCTTTTCGGCTTTTTCATCCATTTCTTTTCGCACAGGACATGCTTTGGATATTTGACTTTGTCCACCTTAATTCCCCTGCTGCGCAGACGCCTGATCATATCATCGATTTCTTTCATCAACCTTCACCCTTTCTCCACAAATTTTGACCACTCGGTCACCTTACTTTATAATATAAATAATATCAAACAAAAAAACAAGTTACAATCTAGTTAAAAATATAACGGAGCAAAAAAAGTGACCCGCCAGTCACCCCGGTCCGCCGAAAGCCGCTTTTGGGTTCGATCTTTCAGGAAGGTGAAAGCTATGAAACAAAAAGAGAAAGTCATTATTGAAACAGCCATCAAACTTTTCGCTAAAAAAGGATACAGTTCTACTTCAGTTCAAGAGATTGCAAAAGAGTGCCAAATGTCAAAAGGCGCTTTCTACATTTATTTTAAATCAAAAGAAGCGCTCCTCCTTTCAGTCCTTCACTACTACTATGAAAGAATCTTTACCCGAATCCAGAAAATCAAAACGGAGCATGACCATCCGCGCGATGTGTACCGGATGCAGCTCGTCGTTTTTTTCGAAAACATTTTGGAGCATAAAGAGTTTATCACGATGCAGTTTAATGAGCGGTCGATGCCGATCAATGAAGAAATTGAGGCGTTTGCGAAAAAAATGCGGAGAACCACGCTCAGGCTGCACATCGAAAACATCCAGAACATTTACGGCAAAGACATTGAACCGTACAGCGCCGAACTGTGCTTTATGATCAACGGAATGAGCGATGTCTACCTTGAGCTGATGATTTTGCTGCACCATTCGTTCGACCTGCAGTCTCTCGCCGACCACATGCTGAACCGCCTCGACGATTTGGCGAAGGGGATGATCAAGCGCAATGACCAGCCGCTGATCCCATTCGAAAAAGCAGACGAGTGGTTCGGCCCATTTTACACATTTGATCCGCTGAAGGACGCCCTGCTCAATGAAATGCGCGTCAAAGCGAACAAGCAGTACAACGGCGCTCCTCCTGCAGACCTTGCCGAAAGCCTGGATATTCTGGAGAAAGAGCTGAGAAAAGAAAAACGCAAAAACGCCATTATCAAAGGCATGATAGCCAACTTGAAGGAATATCCCGCGATTCGAAAAGAAACGGACAAACTCGCCGAATTGCTCAAAAAAGACATGCACCATCCGCACGGATGATCCGCAAAACAAAACCGGCTGCAATGCATGCAGCCGGTTTGTTGATTATGCTTTCGGTTTCACCATTTCTTCAGGTTTAACAACTTCGTCGAACTGCTCCTCTGTCAAAAGGTTCAGCTTGAGAGCCGCTTCTTTCAGCGTCAGCCCCTCTTTATGAGCCAGCTTCGCGATTTTCGCAGCATTTTCGTATCCGATATGCGGGTTTAGAGCCGTAACCAGCATGAGAGAGTTGGTCAGGTTCTTCTCAATTGTTTCCCGATTAGGTTCGATTCCTACAGCACACTTGTCATGGAATGAATTCATGCCGTCGGCAAGAAGCTGAACGGATTGGAGGAAGTTGTAAATAATCACAGGTTTAAAGACGTTCAGTTCAAAGTTCCCCTGGCTCGCGGCAAAGCCGATCGTTGCGTCATTCCCCATGATCTGGGATGCGACCATTGTCAGCGCTTCGCTTTGCGTAGGGTTTACTTTTCCAGGCATGATCGAGCTTCCCGGCTCATTTTCCGGGATAAGCAGCTCGCCGATTCCGCAGCGAGGTCCGCTCGCAAGCCATCTGACATCATTGGCGATTTTCATGAGATCTGCCGCAAGCGCTTTAAGCGCCCCATGCACGTGTGTCAGTTCATCATGGCTTGTCAGCGCATGAAACTTATTAGGCGAGCTTTTGAATGTCTGCCCGGTCAGAGCGCTGATCTCTTCGGCAACGGTGCTGCCGAATTCAGGGTGGGCATTAATGCCTGTTCCGACGGCAGTTCCGCCGATGGCAAGATCGCGGATTTTTTCAGCAGCTTCAAGAATCATCTCTTTAGAGCGGTCCAGCATGTATACCCAGCCGCTGATTTCCTGTCCCAATGTCAGCGGTGTCGCATCCTGCAAATGAGTGCGGCCGATTTTGACAATGTCTTTGAAAGCTTCAGCTTTTTCATGCAGCGTGCTTCTCAACCGGTCAATCGCCGGAATCAGTTTATCGTGAATCGCGAGGACAGCTGCCACGTGCATAGCTGTCGGGAATGTGTCGTTAGAGCTTTGGCTGCGGTTGACATCATCATTCGGGTGGATTTTCAGGCTTGATCCTTTTTCCTGCAAATAAGCCGTTCCCCTGTTTGCCACAACTTCATTCATATTCATGTTGCTCTGTGTTCCGCTGCCGGTCTGCCAGACGACCAGCGGAAAATGGCTGTCATACTTTCCTTCTAAAATATCATCGCATACGGAAACAATCGCTTCCTTTTTTTCCGCCTCAAGATTTCCAAGCTTTTCATTGGCAATCGCAGCGCTTCTTTTCAAGATTGCAAACGCATACACAATTTCCTGCGGCATTTTCTCGGAACCGATTTTAAAGTTCTCCTTGCTTCTTTGGGTTTGGGCTCCCCAAAACTTATCCGCGGGAACCTTGACTTCACCCATCGTATCTTTTTCAATTCTGTAGTCCACTTTCTTATCCCTTCCTTCTCTAATTCTGCAATATTCTATATTTCGATAAAAATCGATAAAACCCTTCCATTTAAATTTTATCTTTATTTTAATTTTAGCTCAATATAAACCCGGGTATCTTTTGCATATTTATATTTCGGATTTGTTTTACCGTATTCTTTCGATACATATGAAACCTCATAATGCTTAGAAAAAGATTGAATAATGCGTTCAATCTCCTCCGGTTTCCCCGTAAGCCTGATTTGCGCCAACTTTCTCACTCCGTCTCTGTTCAATGAAAATTTCGCCAAACACTACTGTAACACAGTATATTGTTTTTTTAACAGGAAAAGATAACCTATACAACTCCAGAAACACCAGGGCAGGTGACGATCATGACTCAATCGGAATTCAAGGAACACATCCATGAAAATCTCGCAATGCTCCTTCCCCATCTCGAGCATAACGATGATCTGATTCAAAATAAAAAAATGCTGAAAAACGGAATCATTTTTTACTTTTTGTACTTTAAAGATTTGAATGATGATAAGAAAATCCAAAAAGCGGCGAAATTGCTGGTCTCGGATGACAGCTCTTATTCACTGGAGGATGTCCGTCTCCGTTTAAATAAGCTGAATGCGGAACCCGTTACAAAAGAAAAAGACGCCATCAACGCGATATTCAAAGGAAAGTGCCTGCTCTTGATCAATGGCATGAATGTTATTTTTGCGCTGCCAACATCTGAGAAAAAGAAAAGAAGTCTTGGAGTCGTAGATACGGAAAACGTCGTCAGAGGCCCGAAAATCGGCTTTATCGAGGATGTCGATACAAATGTGGCCCTGGTCAGGCAGCGTGTCCCAGATCAAGAACTGACCGTGGAAAAAATCCCGCTCGGCAAGAGCAAGTTTAAAGACGCGACCATTCTCTATATCCAGGGCAAAGCGGACGATTCGATCATCAAAGATCTTAAAAAGCGCCTGAAAAAAGTTCAGCTGGATGATATTCAAGATACCGGCGTTCTTGAAGAATTAATCGAAGATAATAAGTACTCGCCGTTTCCGCAGATCCAGAATACCGAAAGACCTGACAAGGTTTCTTCAGCGCTGTTTAATGGACGGATCGCAATTTTTGTTGATTACTCGCCATTTGCCCTGATCGTGCCGGCTTCTTTCGGAATGGTGATGCAGTCCCCGGACGATTTTTACGAAAGATGGATCGCCACGACCTTGATCAGATTTCTTCGGTTCAGTTCGATTTTCATCACCCTGTTCCTATCGGCGTTTTATATTTCGCTTGTATCTTTTCATCAAGGCATGCTGCCGACGGCTCTCGCTGTTACGATTGCGAGCACGCGCGAAAATGTGCCGTTTCCGCCGCTCCTTGAAGCGCTGATTATGGAAGTGACGATCGAGCTCTTACGGGAAGCGGGACTGCGGCTTCCCAATCCGCTAGGCCAGACGATCGGCCTCGTGGGAGGCGTCGTCATCGGCCAGGCGGCGGTCGAAGCAAATATCGTCAGCTCTGTGATGGTGATCATCGTCAGCATTATCGCCCTTGCTTCATTTACTGTGCCGCAGTACGGCATGGGCCTGTCGTTTCGCGTGCTTCGTTTTATTTCCATGGTGGCTGCAGCCGTGTTCGGGCTTTACGGGATCATATTGTGCATGCTCGCCATCTTCACCCATTTGGTCAGGCAAAGAAGCTTCGGCATCCCGTATTTTAACCCGAACCATTTTTTCAGCTTAAAACATACGGATGAAGCCATTATTCGTCTGCCAACAAAAGCTCGGGAGGTGAACCGTAAAAATGGATCCAAAAAATCAGCACGATCGGATTAGCACGTATGAAGCCGCTTCGATCATAACCAGCACAATGCTCGGCGCAGGCCTGCTGACGCTGCCCAGGGCGCTGACGCAAAAAACGCTGTCGCCGGACGGATGGATCGTATTAATCTTTGAGGGGCTTGTCTTTTTTCTCATTATCTACATCAATGCAAAAATCGTTAAAAAACACAACGTCCTGTCTTTTTTTGATTACACAAGAGAAGGCTGCGGCTTTATAATCGGGAATATTCTCAACCTGTTAATCGTTTTATACTTCATGGGCGTGGCCAGCTTTGAAGCCAGGGCGATGGCTGAAATGGCAAAGTTTTTCCTTCTTCAGTTCACGCCGATGAGCGTGACGATTTTCGCTTTTATCGTCTGTGCAATTTATTTGGTTGTCGGGGGTATCAGCGATATGTCAAAGATATTCCCGTTCTTCCTGTCCGTTACCATTGTCATTCTTCTGATCGTCTGCGGACTGAGCCTGAATATGTTTCAGCTGAACCATTTGCGGCCGGTTCTCGGCCTTGGTTTGGAGCCGGTCAGCAGAGCTTTGACGGTCGTTTCCATTTCATTTTTAGGGGTGGAGCTGATGATGTTTCTGCCGAAATACGTCAAAAACAAAGAAAAGCTTTTTAAGGCATCGGCGATTGGATTTGGGATACCGCTCTTCTTATATATCCTCACCTTTGCGGTCGTTGTCGGGGCGCTGACCGCGACTGAGGTCATGACGTTGACATGGCCGACGATCTCGTTGTTTCAGTCTTTTGAGATAAGAGGGATTTTCATCGAAAGGTTCGAATCGTTTTTGCTCGTCATTTGGACGATCCAGTTTTTCACAACGTTTGTCGTCTATACGTACTTTGCCGCTTCAGGACTTGAAAACGTATTCGGATGGCCTGTGAAAAAAAACGTCCTCTTCATCGGCGTTGTCATCTATCTAGCATCCCTTGTCCCGCGGGACGCCAACCAGGTCAGCGCCTTCAGCGACTACCTTGGATATATCTTTATCGTTGTCTTCTGTGCACTTCCGCTTATGATCTTTTTGCTCGTGTCCATCAAAAGGAGGTTTACTTCTTCATGAAAAAAAAGGGAATGTTAGCAGCCCTTTCTCTGCTTCTCCTTTTAACAGGCTGCTGGGACAGCAGGCAGATCGAAAAGCTTAGCATCGCCATCGGCCTTGCCCTCGATAAAGGTGAAGATGATAAAAAGGTGAAATTGACGTATCAGTTTCTCGTTCCTAAAAAGATCGGACAAGACGGCAGCGCTCAGGATCCGTCTAAAGTGGTGTCCACCTCCGGAAACACGGTCCATC
Organism: Bacillus sp. AK124; assembly: GCF_053903085.1. Taxonomy (NCBI): domain Bacteria; kingdom Bacillati; phylum Bacillota; class Bacilli; order Caryophanales; family Bacillaceae; genus Bacillus; species Bacillus sp. AK124. Next base: position 843,802 of record NZ_CP096378.1, on the reverse strand, counting down.
AAACCATCCGTTCCACCGCTTTGAAAAATTTCCCGGTATTCTCGCAGCATCTGCAAGTCCTGATTTTCTCAGAGGAGCTTGTATCCGATATTTCTCTGGAAGCATTGATCAATCAATTTATTAGGGACAACAGCATCAGAAGGAGCAGCGAGGTCTATATGACGCCCGGAGCTGCCGACAGCATACTGAAGGTTGATGGTGCAAGTGACCCTGCGTCCGACGTGATCCACAGCATCTCTGAAAACAGAGCTTCGACGATCAAGCTGCTCAAGCCCGTCACATTGAACGATATTTCGATTAAAATGCAGTCTGATTTATCTTATATCATGCCGAAGGTTGCGATCGAAAAAGGACAGCTTCAGCTTGAAGGCGGCGCCGTGATCAAAAACAACAAATACCATGCAAACCTTTCGCCGTCTCAGATCGAAGCGCTGAATTTATTAACTGGCAATGTCATCGGCGGAGTGATCGACTCAAGGCATGATGGACATTTGTTCTCGTATGAAGTGTTTTCGATGACCCACCGCGTGCGGGCGATGAGGCAGAACGGAAAGTACAAATTCGTCGTAAATGCCAATATTAAAGGAAGGCTGTCAGAGGACTGGTATCTTGGAGAGGATTCTTTTAATGACCAATATATAAAAAACATAGAGAAATCGGTTCAAAAAGACATCAAAAAGCGGGTTGAGCAGCTGATCCATGTCCTGCAGCACGATATCAAAACGGACGTCACCGATTTTTCCGACAATGCGCGGATCAATTTTCCGAAGGAGTGGGAAAAAGACAGATTCAATTGGGACAAACACTTCAGCGAAGCCTATATCGACTATCATATTAAAGCGACGATTCAGGACTTTGGAACAAAAGGTGCGACAAAAAGCAGATAGCGCCCCGTTTTTCTGATAGAATGTGTTTGAAAGGGTGATGAGCTTGAAGCGGATATTGCACATGACAGGCATTTTTTTGATTGCAGCGGCAGTCATTCTGTCCGGATTCATTATCAGTGATGTCGCCTATGATCCGTTTATGGAGGATTCGCAGTCGATGCTTTTCTTCACGATCGGCACATACCTCACCACTCCGTTTTTTTGCTTCATCGGCGGATTCATTTTGCTAGGCATCGGCAAGTTGATCGACTTGCAGGAGAAACACAATGCCATAGTGGCCGAGCGGCTCGACATCATTTGCCAAAACGGTACAGCGGGCGAACATGCACGCGAAGAAAACGAGGCCGCCCAACTTACCGCCCGCACGGTTGAAACAGATTCATTCACTCTTCCTGCAGCCGAGGATCGAAAATATTGGAACGGCTGAAAAACGGCTTTCTTGAGAAAGCTGTTTTTTGTTTGATCAGTCGACAAGTTTGTTTCGGTGGGCGTAGATTGCGGCTTGTGTCCGGTCGTCGACTTCAAGCTTGGAAAGGATGTTCGTCACATGCGTTTTAACTGTTTTAATGGTGATATATAATTCTTCGGCAATACCTTTGTTTGTCTTGCCCTCTGCTACAAGTTTGAGGATTTCCAATTCTCTTGCCGTCAGCGATTGATGAAGGGGCTGTTCGCCGGCTGAATGTCTCAGCTTGGACAACACTTTTCCTGCGACTTTGGCTTCAAGCTTTGGTTCTCCGACGCTCGCAGCCCTGATCGCATCGGCGATTTCACTCGCTTTCGACGTTTTCAGCAAATAGCTGAGCGCTCCGGCTTCGATGACCGGATAGACCTTGTCATCATCAACGAAGCTCGTCAGAACGATGATTTTCGGATCGGCAAGCTGCCGGCATATTTGTTTCGTGGCCTCAATTCCGTCCATCCCTTCCATCACAAGATCCATCAAAATCACGTCGGGTTTGGTTTCAAGCGCCAATTCAACGCCGCGCTTTCCGTCTGATGCCTCCCCAATCACTTCAATATCAGGCTGGGATTCCAGGAAAGCGGCCAGCCCCATTCTCACCATTTCATGATCATCAATTAACAATACTCGAATCACCTTTTAAGCCTCTCCTTTTTGTTGTTCAAAAATCGGAACCTTTACATCAACCTGTGTTCCTTTTCCCGTAAATGAAATGATTTCTGCCACTCCGCCGACTTCGCTGGCTCTTTCCTTGATCGAGTTCAGCCCGTACGAAGATGTTTTGACGGCATCCATCTTAAATCCTTCGCCATTGTCAATGACTTTCAACTGGAGCTGTTTGTTCCTGAGCAGCAGTCTGACGGTGACTTTTGTCGCTTTTGAATGCCGGAACACGTTTGAGAGCGCTTCTTGAACGATCCTGAACAGGTGGTCTTCCACACCTTTCGGAAGTTTGCCCGCATCCTCAATCTCCCAATCGATGTCGATCGACTGTTTCGCTTTAAATTCTTTCAAAAGGTCTGCAAGCCCTTCTTGTAGACCTTTCCCTTCAAGCGTAACAGGTCGCAAATGCAAAAGGAGCGCCCTCATTTCATTCTGGGCATCGGCCGCCATTTTTTCGACCATTTTCAGCCTTTGAGCGAGCTTTTCATCAGCCGCAGCATCGATTCCCTCCAAAACAGCTGAAGTCATCATGGAAATCGCAAACAGCTGCTGGCTCACCGCATCATGCAATTCGCGCGCGAGACGCTGCCGCTCTTCGGAGATCACCGATTTTTTCATTTGATCCTGCCATTCCGCTCTCTCATTGGACAGCTTTTGCAAAGAGGCAACCTGTCTTTCGATCCGTTCGGCCATCTCATTGAGCTGGTCGGCGGCCAGCCCGATCTCATCGTCTCCAAGCGATGGAATCCGGTAGGCAAAGTTGCCGTTTTCGTACTTTAGAATAGACTCGATCAGCTTTTCAAGCCGTTTTTTCAGCTGATTGCCGAACATATAGCCTGAGCCGAACCCGACAGCTGCGCTGATCAATGCGAGAAGCGCGATAAACGGAATCCCGAACCACCTGGAAACGATGAGCACCCTCGGATCCAGCTGGTAATAAAACAGCATAAAGCCCAATACAGCAAGAAAAATCGTAAAGCTGACACCAAGGGATAAGCGGACGGCGCGCCATTGAATGTTTGCAAGTCTGTTCGTTCTCATATGAACCGCACATCCACATCGCCGATAAACAGCGAAATCGAAATTTTGACCCGTCGTGCCGACTGCTCGTAATTCTCTGTCTCGGAATAGATTTGATTGCCGATGCCGCTTTTTCGGCCGCCGATGACGTCAATGTCTCCAACGAATGCAGAAGAGCTGATGGACACCTCAAGATCGGACGGAATGTAAATATCGACATCTCCGATCAACCCCGTAATGACGATGGTGTTTTCGCCCTCTGAAATAATCGCCTTTGACAAATCGATTTTCACGTCACCGATAAACCCGGAGATATTCAAGTCATTTAAGTCAAAAGGTGTTTTCATCAATTTTACATCACCGAAAAAGAAGCTGCGCTGGCCAGGGCTGTTCTTCTCCTGAAGCGGCTTGAAATCCGCCTTTTCCTTTCCCCTGTCTTTCGGCTTATGGCGGTCAAATACCGGCTGATTTGTCACCAGCCGGTACCCCGCATAAATTAAGAAAGCGGCAAAGAAAAAGCCGAACAGGCTGAATGTAATGCTGAAGATGTCTTTCAGCAGCAGAAAGCCTGCAAAAATATACATGACAGACCCGAGCCAGCGGCGGGAATATTTGTGGAGAAAATACCCGGCAAAAAGAAAAGCGAGCGGCCAGAATAACGCGTCTCCAAGCCCGCTGTTTTGCAAAAATATGCTGATTCCGAAGAGTACGATGATCAGTCCGATCAGCTGGTTTTTTGTAAGACGCATGCTGACTCGAGCCCCCTTTCTTCTTGTCGATTACTCAATTGAGACATTCCCGCTCGTAATTGAGATGTCGATTTTATTTTTTCCATTTCCTTTTTTTCCAGTCAGCGTCCGCTTCTCATTGGCGACTTGGTCAAATGAATAGGAATGACTGATGTTTCCGCTTGTCGACTCGGCTTCAAGACTGATGTCGGCATCATCGGGCAGGCTGAGCTTGGTGTTTCCGGATGTCTGTTTGATGCTCAGAGAATCGTTGATCTCTGTAAAGGAAGCGCGCAAATTGCCCGAAGTCTGTTTGATGCTGAGTTTGCCGGTGACATTTTCAAGTTTTGTATTACCGGATGTGGAGCGGATATCAGCAGCTGCCGTTTGAACGTTTTCCAGCCTGACCGATCCTGACGTCCCTTTTACAGAAAGGTCTTCCGCCTGAAGGTCATCGGCCTTGAGGCTGCCGCTTCCCGACTTCAAGGCTACATTTCGCAAATGCAGACCGCCGCCGGACAGTTTGACATTTCCGCTTCCCGAAGAAATCGCCAGATCTTCTTTATATTCAGAAGGAATCTTGACAATCAGCTCTTTTTTACTCCAGAAAAACGGCCAAAAGCCCTTCGAATCAGCGGAAAGCCGGAGTGTACGCCCCTGTTCAGACGAATCAAGCCGGACGTTTTTTCCCGAAATCTCAGCTTTTATATCATCGCGGTTTTCAGCTTGAATGTTGACTGTTATGCTCTTTGCATCAATGTCAATTTTATCGATGTCTTTTCCCTGTGCATGATATGTGCGGGCTGACTCGTCATCGAAGCCGAAGAATGAAAAGCCTTCGCGCCCATTCAACATCATCCCGACAAGGATAAGAATGCCGGCGATAATCAGCAGTTTTCCAACCGTTTTTTTCATTTGGATTACCCTTTCGGCTAGTAAGTGTATGCTCCTTATTATAAGGAAAATGATCTATGAAAGAAATCAAAAATTGCATAAGGGGCCTATGAGAGCCCCTATTCGTTTACGCATTTCCCGCAGGCGTCTGCTTTTCCAAGCCTGTCTTTTTAGCCCTCATTTTTTCCAGCTCTTCTTCTACCTCTTTTGCATATTCAAGGCGGCCGAATGGGCTGCTTGATGAAGCGGATAATTCAGCATAACTGTTCGCCTTTGTTTCCATCTCTTCAATGCGGTTTTCCATTCTCATAAATTCCCGGTAGGCGCTTTCGCTGTCGATTTTATTAAATGATGCATTCATATGTTCTTTCGCTTTTACCGCGTTTGCCCTGGCGATCAGCGCATGCTTGCGGTCTTTGACATCGCGCAGTTTAATTTCGAGTGTCTCAAGCTGTTCCTTTAATTCGGCAAGCTGCTTTTTCGCGTGCTGGTGAGCGTCCTTATATTCGGCAGCTTTTTCTTCAAAATACTTCATTTCTGAGAGCGCCTTTTTAGCAAGTTCTTCTTCACCCGCATCAAAAGCGAGCTGAGCCTGGTTTCTTCGCTTGACAGCAAGCTTTTCGGCTTCTTCCACTTTTCCTTTAAAACTATGTTCAATTGTCTGCTGCTTGACAATGGTATGCTTCGCCTTAGCGATATCACTTTCCATGTCGCGTACGTATTGATTCAGCATCACCCGGGGGTTCTCAAGTTTATCCAATCCTTCATTTACTGATGCGACAAACATGTCTCTGATTCTTTTTAAAGCCATGATCTCGTCCTCCTAAAATATTATTTATTCTTTTTCAAAAAGTCTTCCCACTCTGCATCAAAGCCTGTGTCATATGAAGCTGCAGAAGGCTCCGTTTTCTCTGAATAAAGGATGTCATTCTGTTTGTCATCCTGCTTCATCATTTTCCATCCGAAATAAACCATCGCTGCAGCAACCGCGATGCCGATCAGAAACGGCAATGACCCTCCCAAAAACATGATGCCGAAGATCGCGGCCAGTACCGCGGCAAACTGGCGCCCTTCCTTCCATTTTTTCACGGAATAGAATAGAAGCAATGCTCCAATAGCACCTGTAACCAATCCGCCGAAATGGCCTCCGCCGAAAAACAGGGAGACGCCAAAAAGGATTAGAAAAAAGCCGATGATGGACTTTCCATTTATATTCATATTTGCTCCTCCTTTCTCGTTCATGTCTTTACTATAGTCAATTTCAGGCTTCGACAAAACGAGTCACAGATTGATTTTGCCGTACGACCCTAGTCGTACGGCACATCGGACCCGCTCGCATAAAAAGACCGCTCATCTCAGCCAGAGAGCGGTCTTTCTGCACGTTGCCTTGCTATGATTCAACTTTAGGATTCCAGCCGTCCAATACGTTTTCAATTGTCCATTTCTCAGCCTCATGATCGGCAAGCTGCCTTCGATCCTCATGTGATATTGCACCAGGACCCGTATTCTCGTATTCATACAATCTGGCATCGGCTGCCGAAAAGCCCGACATATCCGTCCATCCTTCAGGCTTGATGTGTGCGCCTAAATCGCAGCGGTGATATAGTACACTGGCGATGGCGTCGGGGTCTCCTCCCGGATGCCAAGGGCGCCCGAGGTATACCGTTCCATCTGCGGCATCGCTTGTCAGTCTGCAGTTTGTCATCAATAAACCGAACGGCTTTGCGATATGCGTGCTCGCAGCTGTTACATAACCGTTATTGGTAGCGGACCCGCGGTCAGCGCTATGGATCTGGCACTCTTCAAACACGGCTCTTGCTCCTCCGAAAATGAAATCGACATCGCCTTCTATATAGCATTGATAAAAATATTGTGTACCGTCATTGACAAACAGTGTATCTTGTCTGCCTATAAACCTGACATGTTTGAACGTCATCCTGTTTCCTTTCGCATAAACCGCCACCGCTTGTGTATCGGTCGTATCAACTTTCGTGCGGTCGAACGAGTTTTCAAACGTCAGATTTTCAGCTTCAACATGATCCGCATAAATAAACACGCTTGAACTTCCGGTCGTGCCGTATTTCCCTCCTCCTTCCTTTTCTTTTCCGGCATAGTTGTCATACGTAATCACAGTCTCGTAACGATCTTCGCCGATCAGCTTCACAAACGGCTTTGTAGCCGGAATATGAACGGCTTCTTTGTAAACTCCTTTTTTAATGAATATCAGTTTCTGTTCCCGACTGTACTCAGGCAAAGCATCGATCGCCTCTTGAACGGTTTGAAATTCGCCGTCTCTATCCTTCGAAACCGTCAGCCGTATAGCAGCTGCCTCCCGATTAACCACTTGAACACTCCCTCTCTTTGAAAACGCTTACTTAAAGATTTACGACAAAAAGCCGTTTTCCCCTGCCGGAAAACGGCTTGATTTGATCAATCGGCCCATTTCTGTTCGATAACGATTGGCGGATTTCTCATTCATGAGTTTTTCTTTGTCCGGAATACATCAGCGCTTCGTTCATATTCGACATCCACTTCCCCGAGCCGGTGATTGACAATGCGCGCCGCCGCAAATAAATAATCGGACAGCCGGTTGACGTATGGCAGCGCAAGCGGCGGAATGTCTTCTTCTTTGGCCAAAGCGACAATCTTTCGTTCAGCTCTTCTGATGACCGTTCTCGCCGCATGCAAAAATGATGCCGCTTCTGTTCCGCCCGGAAGAATAAACTTGGTCAGCCGCGGCGCTTCCTCGACATAGGCATCAATTCGTTCTTCAAGCATGGTGATTGATTCAGTCTTGAGCTTGCCTTCTTCCTGAACATTGACATACGCCAAATCAGCGCCGCAGTCGAACAGCTCATGCTGGATGGCGGTCAACTCTGACAGAACATCTTGAAACAACGCTTCTTCTGCTTTTAAATAAGACTGAGCCAGCCCGATGAAACTGTTTGCTTCATCCAATGTGCCGTACGCTTCCACTCTAAGATGATCTTTATCCGCCTTTCCGCCAATTAAACTCGTTTTTCCCTGATCGCCTGTTTTTGTGTATAGTTTCATTTCATTCTCCCTTCTTTATTACTTGTTTCTATAGTATACCCTGTTTCTAACGACTGCAGGAATTGTTCCATTATGAAACAAAAAAAAACGAATAGCAATTATCGAAATAAAGTTTTGTTGAATAAAGAAACACTCAATTTTATAATAGACATGAAAACGGTTTTATTCAAAGACAGGTGGGATGAGGATGGAATTGAATCAGCAAACGGCGATTATTACCGGTGCAAGCCGCGGCATCGGCAAAGCTGTTGCAGAGACGCTTGCGGATAAAGGGGCAAATGTCGTCATCAACGGGACAAACGAAGAATTGCTCAAGTCCCTGTGCACACAATTGAATACTGAGAGAAAGCGCGCTTCTTATGTTGCAGGTGATGCCAGTTTGCCAGAAACAGCCTCGCTTCTCATAGCTGAAGCAAAACAGCAGTTTGGGCGGATCGATATTTTGGTCAACAATGCGGGCATTAATTTGCGGAAAACAACCATTGATACATCGCTTGAAGAGTGGAAAAGAGTGATAGATTTAAATTTAACCGGCACCTTTCTCATGTGTCAGGCTGTCATCCCGGAGATGATCACGCAGGGCGGCGGAAAAATTGTAAACATGAGCTCAACGACGAGCAAAACACCGCATCACAATGCCTCTCCTGCTTACGGTGCATCGAAAGCAGGCATCAACTATTTAACGATGCATTTGGCAAAGGAGCTCGCTGCACACCGCATTTATGTCAACGCCGTCTGCCCGGGACCGATTGAAACGGATATGAGCAAGCAGTGGAGCGAGGAGTATCGCACAGCTGTCATTGAGCGGATTCCGCTGAAAATGATCGGCTCACCCGAGCATGTCGCAAATGTTGTCGCCTTCCTAGCCTCTGATCAATCTGATTTTATAACGGGCGAAACCATTAATATTAACGGCGGCACCTACATGAACTAAAAAGAAGAGCCTCCTTAACTGGAAGGCTCTTCTTTTATATATATGCCGCTCAAGCGGACCGGACGGACAGCACGATCGCCTGTCTCACTGCTTCTTCTAAACTCGCAGGATCAGCTTTGCCGGTTCCCTCATTATCCAAAGGCTGTTCCATGGTCAACACTCGTACGGATCATCGGCAGGCCGACTGTAATGCTCACACCGGCCTTAAGGCCAAGCGGACCGTGTCCTGGATCGTCATACATCGCCACCACTATATCAAAGTCGCCTCTCACTACTCTGAAGAAAAGCGTGCCAGCGGGCAGCGGACCGAATGCCTGCGGTCAACGCCAGGAACAATTTTCTCTTCTCCTTCTCCATGTCCAAACAAACCATTCTCACTGCCATGGGGGGTCATGCCGCATACGGCGATTTTCGGCTGCGGAATGCCTGCGCGAATGAGCGTTTCATACGCCAATTGAATTGTCGTGTACACCCGTTTCACATCACGAGGGAGTCCCTTCAAACGATTGGGACAGCCTCTCGAACTTAAATCATAAATGATATACCCTTCATTCCATCAAGTGCCGCGCGTTCAAACGGCTTTATTCTTGGCCGGCAAAGGCCCATGTTTGCGGAACACGTACATATTTAATCGCCTGACGGTAGTACGTAAAGGCAATATGCAGATCACCGTCTTTCCCCTGCTTGATCGACGGATAGGAAAATTCGCGGTTGAGCTTGTCTTTTGAGTTGTTCGTCATCGCATAACCATCGCCGACTTCGATGTTTCTTTTGACAGGCCATGTGATGCCGCCGTCCTGTGAAAGGGCCAATGTCATCGGCGCCCTCGGAGCTCCCCAAAAGGCAGGCCGCGCTTCTGTGTCAACACCTGTTTTTGTATCATCATCCTCCTCAATTTCATCGTATAAAGATGCTCTTCTTTCGGTCGTTTCATTCGCATTCATATGATTGTATACGAGAGCAAGCGTCCCATCTTGAAGCGCTGTAAATTGAATGGAGGAGTTGTTGTTCGGCAGCTCCGTCGGCTCAGGCTCTGACCAGGTGCGGCCGTTATCAATAGAGCGGCTCGAATAAATCGAGTCTGCAAAACGGCTTCTAAACAGCGCAAGCAATGTGCCGTCGCGCAGTTTTTCAATATTCATATGAACACAGCCGGTACTGCCCGGCACCTTCACTTCCTCCCACGTCTTGCCTTTATCAGACGAAATTTTCACCGCGCTGATGTCACGGTTTCCAGTCCATTTCACGCCCGGCAAGGTGATGCAGTAAAAGACAGGCAGCAGCCAATCGCCGTTATCCAGAACAATGAGCGGCTGGCGGATAAAAGTCCCGGCTTCGGTAAACAACGTGTCAATCTTACTCCATGTCCGGCCTCTATCGTCTGAAGTCCGGTATCTGACAATCGCTGTATCCTGATTGCCGGAAAGCTGTGCCGTATACATAAGCCAAAGCCGGCCGTCAGGCTCTTGAAAAAGCACAGGATTTTGTTCGGAGCGGGAAGGATCATCTGACAGCTTTTCTGCCTGTGTCCACTCATCGCTTCCTCTTTCAAGCCTTGACATGTAAATCGATATATCAGGGATGCCTTCCTGCGTTCCCCCAAACCAGACGCACAACAGATCACCATTATCCAGCTCCAGCAGGTTGGCTGCATGGTTTTGCGGGCAGTCTGTCGGCAAAAACGCATCCTTTCTGGCCGGGTCAGTTTTATTTTCTTTGATGTGCCCATCTATCGGCAGGGAAGTTTCACTTTGTTTCATCACAATTCCTCCTCCACATTTGACTCTTTTTTCGCAGGCGAGCTGATCAGACGGTCTAATACGAGCACAATAAACGGGACAATGATGGCGATGTACATGTTATCGATGCCAAACGGATTGTCCAGTAAATACCATACCGTCGTCGTAATACCTGAAAGCGTCAGACCAATTGTTGCTCCGCGGTTTGAATTGAAATATGGCAAATAAAAGCCCATCGCCGCCACAACGGCAATTGATGTCCGAAGCGCCCTCGTAAAGAAAGAAAGCGTTAACAATTCAGGCGCCAGCGCAACGCCGAGCAGCGGAATAAAACCGATGATAATCGAAACATATCTCGTGATTTTCATGCGCTGTTCCGGTGTCGGGTTTGCTTTCGGCACATAAAAATCATCAATGATCAGCGTCGTTGTCGCCAGCGCAACCGTCGAAACGCCGACGAAAATAGACGCCACAAGGGATGTCGCCACAACCGCGCTCAGCACAGGATTCATGTGCTGCATAAACACCGGGAATGCGTAAATTGGATCAATATCCGGGTACAAATACCGTGCAGCAACGCCGATGACTCCAATGGCAATCGCAAGCGGCAGACAAAGCAGCGCTGCATACAGCGTCGACTTCTTTGCATCTTTCTCACTTTTCGATGATGTAATAGCCTGTATAATAAACTGAGTCGCGAAAATCGCCCCCATGTTGCCGATAAACCAGGCGCCGATTGTCCCCCATCCGATGCTGCCGTCCCAAGTGAAGAAATGCTCCGGCAACTGCTGCGTCATCGGCTCCCAGCCTTTTGTCAAATAGAGGGCAACCCCTAAAGTGATCAGAACCCCAGCATATTTAACAAGAGAATGCAAAATCGTCACCCAGGCAACGCCCTTCATTCCGCCAAACGTAAAATAAAAGGTGCTGACAATCGCTGTAATGATCGCACACGTCATCAGCGGCAAACCTAAAATAGACGAAATTGCCGCCGATCCGCTTAAATAGTTTCCAAGATTCACAAGTAAAAGGGCTACAATCATAATGATAGAAACGACTAGCTTGGTCGAACGGCCAAACTTTTCACTAATAATGCCGGAGATCGTATATTGGCCTGTTTTATAAAATTTCCCGGCTAAGAAGTAGGAAAAAATAAAAAATGCAATCGAGACCGTTACAATCGACCATGAAGCCGCTAAACCATGTGTATAAGCTGATTCAGCGGTCCCAATTGTCGATTTGGTGCCGATGAATTCACTCATCAGCAGAATGCCGACAACAATCGCCGGCAGCGTTTTGGCAGCATTGTTGAATTCCGAACTTGATTTACTGCGAAACCGCATCGTCAGCCACGTCGTAAAAAGAATGTAAACCACAATCACTACCAAAATAAACGTTATGATCGAACCGCTTAAGACATCCACCCAAACTCCCCCTTTGTTTGTGAGCCATTTACAGGCTCATGGTGAAAACCATGTACAGATCCCAACCTACATATCCAGCAATTTCAAATAGACGGCTTCAATCTCCGCAATGGACATCGGCTTTGGATTGTTATCCATGAGCCGTTTGACGTCGGCTGCCGCCTCTGCAAGCGATGGAACATCCTCTTTTGATACCCCGAATGTCTTTAAATTTTGCGGAATGTTCAAATCAGCGGTCCACTCTTCAATTTTCCGTATGACCCGCTCTGCTTGACTTGCCTTCGAACCCTTTGGTTCAATTCCAATCACGCCAGCCACATCCGAAAGACGGTCAATCACATGATCCGCATTGAAGGCCGTTACATGCGGAAGCAGCATTGAATTGGCCACCCCGTGCGAAATTTTGTATTTTCCCCCGAGCGGGTAAGCCATCGCATGAACCGCCGCTGTTCCTGCGCTTGTCAAGGCCATTCCGCCATACATGGCGCCAATGAGCATTTTTTCTCTCGCTTCCAGATTATCTCCATGATGGTAGGCCTCCTGAATACTGGAGGAAATCAGTCTCATAGATTCAAGCGCAAACATGTCGCTGAATGGGTTTGCTTTGTTGGAAATATAGGATTCGAGTGCGTGTGTAAATGCATCCATTCCGGTTGCAGCTGTGATCGCTTTTGGAAGACCGGTCGTCAAAACCGGATCTAAAATCACAACCGACGGCAGCAGATAGGGACTGACCATACCAATCTTTAATTCTTTCTCCGGGAACGTCACAATCGCATTCGGCGTCACCTCTGACCCTGTTCCGGATGTTGTCGGAATCAGCACAAGCGGAACGCCGGGCTTTTCAACAAGATTCGTCCCAATCAAAGCAGAAATCGGTTTTTCATTTGTTTTCAGAACAGAGAGGATTTTAGCCGCATCTAGCACACTGCCTCCGCCAATTCCTAGAATCGCGTCATGGCCTCCTTCAGAAAAAAGCTGAAAAACCTCTTCGATATTTTGTTCCGTCGGCTCCGGCTGTATATCGGTGTTAATTTCACTTGAGATGCCTTTTTCGGCCAGCACCTCTTTCATTTGGTCTGCATAGCCGAGAGAAACGATCGACGGCTGAGTTAAAATAAACACCGAACGAATCTGATTCAAGCCGGTCTGATCTAAGTGATCGCCAAGCAAATTGAGTGAATGTGCACCAGCCTCAATTCGGGCTGCCGTTTGAAAATGATAAAGCGTCTTCATAACCTCACTGCTCCTTTGCCATTTTTACTTCAATTCCGTAGCCTTCGAGCATCTTTTTTACTTTTAGCAGCGGCTCTCCCGACAGCTCTGCAATCGGACTTTTAGGCGGCCCGACGGCAATGCCGGCAAGCTCTGCTGCTTTTTTTAGCGGTGCCGGCAGTGAACCGAGTGAAAACGTATCACGAAGCGGTTGCAGCTGCTGTTGATAGCGCTCGCTCTCTTCAATGTTTCCTTGTTTAAAAGATTCATAGATTGAAACAACGGTTTGCGGAAGCACATTGGCTGTGGCAGCTACAGCACCTGTTCCACCCGCCTTCAATGTGTCTAAAATCAATGAATCAGTTCCTGCCAGGACGGAAAAGGACTGTTCTTTTGTACGCTCAAGATACGCCTTAATATTGGCGAAGCTGCCGCTGCTGTCCTTAATGCCGATAATGTTCGGCAATGCCGCAAGCCTTTCAACCGTTTCGGGCTCCAATGATACGCCTGTTCTCGACGGAATGTTGTAGAGCAGGACAGGAAGCGTGACATTTTCAGAGACCGTGCGGAAGTGCTGATACAATTCCTCCTGCGAAGGTGCGACAAAGTATGGCGTAATAATCGAAAGAACATCCGCTCCGATATCCGCCATTTGATTGGATAAGGAAATGGTCGCCTCAGTACTGTTTTCTCCTGCCCCGATGAAAACAGGCACTCGTTTATTAACCGCTTTTACAACTGTTTCAGCAATTTGAAGCTTTTCCTCTTGCGAGAATAAATGAAATTCGCCATTTGTCCCTAAAGCAAAAATGCCATGGACGCCTGAATCAATAAGATCATTCACCAGCTTTTCGGCTGCGCCCGCATGAAAAGCCTGTTCTTTTGTAAGCGGTGTCAGTATGGCAGGGATAATCCCCTCTACTTTCAAGTGATCTCGCCTCCTCTGTTGCATTTTTAAACATTTAAATAGTAAAACGCTTTCACAAATTTTATTATAAAGGTGTTATGATTCATTTAACAACACATTTTTTCGAATTCGGGACAAAAGAATGAAACCTCACCTTCAGCTGATGCGTTTTAAAACAATAAAAAAACCTGTCCAAAGACAGGCCCAAATTTAACCTTTTAAAACTTTCACACAAGCCGCTGTTTTATTTTGAATTTCTGTAAAAAAGGCAGTTTGATACGCTGACCGGCCGGATTGAGTGGCAGCTACAAGCACATCGCTGCACGGAATATGGTGCTCGGCTGCGGCATTTGCTGCAGCACTTATCGCCGTTACAAATTGACCATCTTGCAAACAGCCGTCAACTAACACCCATATGATCAAACGCCCCGCCGTATCTTTCATACCGACGATGCAAAGATCACCCTTTTCCGACACAATATGACAGTCAGCCAATTCAGCATCATGTTGGATAAACAGCGTTTCCTGTTCATAGGCTGACAGGTCATGCGGCAATCCAGAGTTGTTTCCGCTTGCGAAGACAAGCTTTCGTCTCCATGCAAAGCCTGTTTCAGAGGACAGAAGACGCAGCGGGCGGTCTGCCGAAAATGCGATGCCATGCGGCAAATATTGTTCAATCCGCTCTTTTAAAAAGAGGGGCTCGGTTTTCTCCGGGATGGTTTTCGCCTTGATCGTAAACTGCGGATTTGCACGCTGAGGATGGTCCAGCGCTGTGATGCCCGTATCATACACTCTTCCGATACCCTCGGCAGAAAGGGCGGCTTCCGGGCGGTCAAGAACTTCCGCCTTTCCATCTTTCAACAACAGCAGGCGGTCACAGTATAAACTCGCAATATTCACATCATGAAACACCCCGACCACTGCGAGTTTGGATGCAGCCGTTTCTTGTTTCATTAAATCAAGCAGACTCTTTTGAAATGACAAATCGAGAAAACTCGTCGGTTCATCAAGCAGCAAATATTCGGGTTCCTGGGCAAGTGCCTGTGCTAAATACACCCGCTGCTGCTCTCCGCCGCTCAGCTCATGAATGGATTTTTGAGCGAAACGAAGCGTGTCTGTCTGCTTCATCACCCTCTTCACGATATCATGGTCTTCCGCTGTCAGCTGCCGAAAAAGGCCTGATTGATACGCGTAGCGGCCAAACTGTACCGTTTCCTCCACCGTAAAGGAAAAGGCCTGCTCCGTTTTTTGAGGAAGGACCGCCATTTTGCGAGCGAGCTCTTTCGTTTGGTACGCCCCGACTGAACGGCATTCAAGCAGCACCTCGCCGCTTCGAGGCGCGATTGTTCCCGACAACATTTTCAGCAAAGTAGTTTTTCCGCTGCCGTTCGGACCAAGAATTCCTAAAAATTCACCCGGCTTTACAGCAAAGCTGATGTCCTGTAAGACATCCGTTTTTCCGTAGCCGCCGGACACACGGATGACATCAATCATGAATTCGCCCTCCCCGGTAGCGCCGAATCAAAATAAACCCGAAAACAGGCGCTCCTATCAGTGCGGTAATAATACCGATCGGCAGCTCGGACGGCTCAATGATGGTTCTCGACAAAAGATCTGACAGCACAAGGAACGAAGCACCGTTCAGCATCGAGAGCGGCAGAAGATGACGGTGATCCGTAATAGAGAAAAGCCGGATAAAATGCGGAATGACGAGACCGACAAAGCCAATGGTTCCAGACACAGCAACCGCACTGCCAGTTAAAATAGCTCCCGCCAACAGAACGACATACTTACTTCGCTTCACATTCACACCGAGGAGCCTCGCTTTTTCCTCGCCATAAGTCATCACATTCAGTTCTCTCCCGCTGATCAAAAGCGCGGCAGCACCAACCGCAAAAAAGGGCAGAAACAGCGCGATATAACCCCAGCCTCTCATCGATACACTGCCGAGCAGCCAGTGGACGATCGGTTTTAAATCATCGCCGGTCAATGCGATCATGAGAGAAATAAGCGCACCCAAAAAAGAACTGAAGATGATTCCTGTCAAAATCAAAGCAGACAGGGTCAATGAAGGGTGTACGAGCCGCGCAAAGAACAAAACCAAAAAAATCACGACAACGGCCGCGGCAACGCTTAAAAACGGCAGTGTAAAACTTCCGATCACCGGCAGCTGAATCCCAAAAAACAGCGTGACCACTGCACCGACGGCCGCGCCTGACGAAATGCCGAGCGTATACGGATCTGCGAGCGGGTTTTTCAAGAGCCCCTGAAACCCGGCTCCCGCAGCAGCAAGCCCCGCGCCGACAAGAGCGGCCAGCACCACCCTCGGCAGTCTGATTTTCATGATGATGTTCGCCTCTGTCGGATCGGGATTTAACCCTTGAATACCAAACCATTCGTTCAAAAAAACCTTGATAATAGAAGGAATGGGAATCTCCAAAGATCCGATAGAGATTCCCATAAGAACAGATGCCGACAGAAACATCAGGCTGAAGGCATATGCCGCGAAGCGGTTATTTTTTAAAAACGTCAGGGTAAATATGTTCAGCAAGCTCTTCGACCCCTTTGATCAATCGCGGCCCCGGACGGGTCACGAGGTCAGGGTCCACGTCGTATACTTCGTTATTTTTGACCGCTTTTACACCGTTCCAGCCGCTTCGTTTTTTAATTTCGCTGACTGCGGATTTACCGTTTGTCGTCACGATCGCATCGGGATTCAGCTTGACGATCGCTTCTTCCGTTATTTTGGTCCAGCCTTTCTGCGCGGAAGCGGCATTTTCCGCATGGATCGCTTCAAGCATTTCATCCATAAAGGTGCCTTTTCCGGTCGTATAAATGTCCGGAGCCGGAGACACTTCGACAAATACTTTCTTTTGATCGTCTTTAGATATGCTGGCAGCTTTTTCTTTTATGTCAGCCAGGTCAGATTTCATGCCCTTGATCAGGCTTGCCGCTTGATCCTCTGCACCGGCAGCTTTTCCGATCATTTCGATGGACTGGTACGCCTCTTTAAAAGAGGCCGCATCATTCACGGTCACCACCGTAATTCCTGCATCCTCCAGCTGCTTTAGCCCTTCTTTGGCACTCTGCATGCTCGATGCGTGGGCCAAGACCAAGTCGGGATTTAACGAAATGATTTTTTCTGTGTTGAATTCCATGCCCCCGATTTTTTCAACGTTTTTCACTTCTTTTGGATATGTATCAAAATCCGTCACGCCGACGACTTTCTTCCCCAGGCCAAGGGCGTATGTAATTTCGGTATTGCTCGGCATCAGAGAGACGATTTTCTTCGGTTCTTTTTCAATTTTGACCTCTTGTCCTGAAGCATCTTTTATGGTGACCGGAAACGCTTCAGCCGCCTTCTCCTGTTTTTGCTGTTCTACCGGCTTTTGCGCTTGACCGCAGCCGCTAAGAACCCCGGCGGCCAACAGCAGTGACAGCAATAAAAGCCCTAACTTCTTCATTCTGCTTCCTCCTCGGGATAAAATAAAAACATCTCTACTCAGTAAAGATGCAGTAAACCAGGAACGTACAAAAAAAGAGCACATCGCTTATACCGCATCTGTCTTCGCAGATAACGCGGTCATCATCCAGGCGGTTATTCCGGCTTGCGGTTGATCGCTCCCGGCCCGCCGAACTGCTCGCGGGGGGCTCTCTCGCCGGCTCCCCTATTAGCCGCTTCTGGGCAGCGCCTTTCTGACTCATTCGTGTCCTAATTTCGGAATTATTATACTATAATCGACACAGGTCTGTATATGAGATTCTGAAAAGGAGATTTTCAACTGAAAAACGTTGTTTTTGCTAAAGTATTTACGATATATTGCATATAGAGAAAGGGTGGTTTTATGCCGATACCGAAAAACTATACGCCGCAGGTCAGACTTTCAGCAAAGGAAAAAGCGTTTCATCAATTGCAGCGCTGGATTGTCGACGGAACCCTTGAACCCGGCGAAAAAGTCACGGACGTCGATCTGGCCGAAGCGCTCGGCGTCAGCCGCACACCGGTCAGAGAAGCGCTTCAGCTCCTCGAATCTCAAGGTTTTGTGGAAATGAAGCCGGGAAAAGAAACAAAGATCACGCTTATTCATCCCGATGATGCGCTGGCCGTCTATCCCCCGCTCGCACATCTTCAGGCTCTGGCGGCAGAACTGGCAACGCCGCTTTTGACTGAAGAAGAGATCGCCGAGCTCAAAAAACTCGCGGCTCAATACGAAGCCGCTTTTAAAGAGGAGCGGAACCACGATGCAGCTGAACTGGACGAACAGTTCCACCATTTGATTATAGAAGCGGCTAAAAACCCGTATGTTCTTCAGTTTTCCGCCGTTCTGCAGCTTCATGTCAGACGGATGAAGTATGTGTTTTTCAATCGGCCGTCTGCTCCGAAACTGCAGTCCGCCGCCGAGCATTGGGAAATCATCGCCGCTTTTGAAAAAAACGATCCGAAATTGGCGGCTGAAGTGATGAAAAAGAATTGGCTCCGTCCGATGGAAGATATTCATAAGATTTTAAAAGACAAGGAACAATAAAACGACAAGCACGATTTTCGACCGAGGTATCCAGCTGCGATATACTGTTCATTAGATGTTTTTTCATCTTAACTCTTAAAACAAGGATTGATGGCATATGGATTTACAGCTGAAAGACAAACTCGTACTCGTGACAGGTTCTACTGCAGGTATTGGAAAAGCAACGGCGGAAGCCTTCTTGGCGGAAGGGGCCGAAGTCATCGTGAACGGACGGACAGAAGAAAAAGTCCAGTCAGTCGTTGAGGAACTTTCCCGGCACGGAAACGTTCACGGCATTGCCGCTGATTTATCCGCTCCTGAAGAAAGCATGGCATTGGTCGAAAAAACCGCTAAAATCGGGGAGCTTGATGTCCTCGTCAATAATATGGGCTTCTTTGAAGTGAAGGATTTCACAGAGGTGACAGACGAAGAGTGGCTCAAATATTTTGAAGTAAACGTTTTAAGTGCAGTCAGGCTTTGCCGCGCGTTTCTGCCGGCCATGCTGAAGCGTAATAAGGGAAGGATTCTCAATTTGGCAAGCGAAGCCGGCATCAAACCGCTTCCGCAGATGATCCCTTATTCAATGACGAAAACCGCTCTGATCAGTTTATCAAGAGGTTTGGCCGAAATGACGAAAGGGACAAATGTGACGGTCAACTCCGTCCTTCCGGGACCTACCTGGACGGAAGGCGTCGCCAATTATATGGAGGGTGCCGCAGCTCAGGAGAAAACCGATTTAGACACTTTTGTCAAAGACTATTTCAAAGTGAATGAGCCGACTTCTTTGATTCAGCGCTATGCAAAACCGGAAGAAGTGGCGAGTACGATCGTCTATCTCGCTTCCGAAAAAGCTGCGGCCATCAACGGTTCCGCTCAAAGAGTGGAAGGCGGAATTATCCGCTCCATTTAACAGAAATCCTCTGCCGATCGGCAGAGGATTTTTTCCTTTTGGGTTAAGATCTCTTCTCCAGACCTCCCGTCAGCCTTTCGCGGTCATCCGGCTCAAAACCGTTAAGCCGCTTTAAACATGATGCCCGCCAATTTGCCGACAGTTCCTCCACCTCGAGAAGTTTTTTGATGCCCTCAATATTGTTCTTTTCATGATGCTTGATGCGATTTGCGTAAGAAATCGTGATGCCTTTAGGGTGGCGTGAGATTCGTTTCAGACCACGATCCTTACAGACGAACCCTTCTTTCAGCACGCGAAAGTAAAAACCCGTAAATCCGGTGTTCTGTACCTTCAGTATCATATCGGGCATACCGTACCTTACGGTTAGTTTATAGCAAGGCTGCCTTGGCTGGCTCACCTGTACAACAGCTTCACCCAGCTGAAAGATATCGCCGATATGAACGTCATCCTCCAGCAGACCCTTGATCGTTAAATTTTCGCCAAATGCTCCGTATTCCAGCTTTCTTTGCAGTTCCTTTTCCCAAAAGAGATAATGTTCATACGGATAGACACACACTGCTTTTTCCGCGCCACCATGATGAACGAGATCCCCCTGCCCGTCCCCCGCAAAATTAGTAGATGACAGGAAGATAGGGCCGCTTGCCGGCTTCTTGTATATTCCGGTAGACACAGCTTTATTTTGAAACTGAATTGCCTCTGGCTTCCCTACATTGATCGAAAGGATATCGGCATATTCCATTCATATCACCTCTTACATTCAAATGTCCTGCAGACGGCAGCGGCCGAACAGCAACGCTGCACATCTCTTTTGAGATTTAAGTATAATCGACCTCTTATCATAAAACCATTCAATCGTTATTATAAAAACAATAGGTTAAACCTATCGTTGAGTTTCGTCTGTTTTTTATAATGGAGAGAGGGAAAAAGCATTGGAGCTAAAGCAATTGGAATATTTCATGGCATTGTGCCGGGAGCTTCATTTTACCCGTGCTGCCGAAAAACTGAATATCGCTCAGCCCTCGCTGAGCCAGCAAATCCGTTTGCTTGAACATGAAATCGGAACGCCTTTGTTTAATCGTTCAGGCAAACGCACCGTAATGACGGAAGCGGGAAAGATTCTGCTTCAGCACTGTTACAATATCTTTCATGAACTGTCACAGGCGCAAGACGCAATCAGCGAGCTCCAAGGTTTAAAGAGGGGAACGCTAAAAATCGGGGCGCTGTTGACCGTGGTTAATTATTTGCTTCCCCGGACCGTGATCGACTTTCACCGCAGCTACCCCAATATTGAATTGTCTGTTTTAGGGCTGAGAACCGGAGATATTTACGACCGGCTGCTGCAAAATGAGCTCGACTTGGGCATTGTAGCCCAGCGGGTGGAACACAGTGATCTGGAAACCGTTCCATTCCTTACCCAGCAGCTCGCCCTCGCAGTGCCTATTGACAATCCGGTTGCAAAACGGCAGTTTGTCACACTTGACGTGTTAAGGGAGATTCCATCTATCTTGCTGCCTGAGACGTATTTTTTGCGGCAGCTGATCAACGAAAAGTGCCGCACGTTTGGATTCGAACCTCGGCCGGTCATGGAAATGACAACGATGGAATCGATCATGAACATGGTTGGTAAAGGCATTGGCGCCACCATTTTGCCGAAAGGCTATCTCGATGATATTGGAAATAAATCCATTCAGACGATTCCGATTCAAATGCCGGATTTGACGACGGAAATCAGCATCGTTTACCGTAAAAACAAGCATATGTGCGCTGCAAGCCGGGTGTTTATGGAACTGCTGATTTCCTCGGTCAAAAACGAAACCGCTGATGCGCCGCTGCGTTAAAAGAAAGATCCTCTGCATGTCTGCAGAGGATCTCTGTTTAGACTTCGTGTGAATCATAGCGTTTTCCGTTAATATACAGATTCGAAAAAACAGGGTCTTTCACATGTTTCAGTTCCATCGGAATATCGACGCCGTCGATCTCGGAATCAGTCACTTTCAGACCGGTGACTGGAGAATGATCGTACGCCAGCACCCTGATCCCGTATTGTCCGCCCATGCTTTTCAGCTGCTCAACATCAATGTTGCGGACGACGGGCTTGAAATCTCCGGCGTCCCCTTCTTCATATTCCATATCGATGGCGATCACTTCGCGCTTCAAGCTTTTGACCGTATTTTTGTGAAAGTAGATGTTTTCAAGAACACCGCCGCGCACCGAATTCGTTTTAATGCGGAGGGCTCTGTCCAAGTTCGGGCTGTCCATGAGGTTTCCCTCGGCGATGACATTCTTCACGCCGCCGGAAATTTCGCTTCCGATCGTGACCCCTCCATGCCCGTCTTTCATTTCGTTATGTTCAATGACAATGTTCTCCGATGGCATGTTGATCCTTCGGCCGTCGGCGTTCCTTCCCGATTTGACGGCGATGCAGTCATCTCCATTATCAAAATGGCAGCCCTTGATCACCACGTTTTTGCACGATTCCGGGTTGACTCCGTCGGTATTCGGACCGTGTCCGATGACCTTGATTCCGTCCACTGTCACATTCTCGCAAAGCACGGGATGAACTTGCCACATCGGCGAATTCAAAACGGTGACACCTTGAATCAAAATATCTTTGCAGCGATACGGCTGAATGAAGTTCGGCCGCAAATAATGCCCTTTTCCAAACTGCCGCTCAGTGACCGGGACACCGCGCTCAGCCATTTCAAACAAAGCATTTCGGTCTTTTTCCTGTGAAGACTGGCCGTTCGTTCCCCTTTTCCACGGCCACCAATGTTCGTCATCACCTTGGCCGTCAAGCGTGCCCTTTCCGGTTATTGCAATATTTTCGGCTTCGTAAGCATAGATGAGCGGTGAATAATTATAAAGCTCGACGCCTTCGAACCTCGTCAGCACAACGGGGAGATAATCTTCCGGGTTCTGACTGAATTTGATCACCGCTCCTTGTGCAAGATGAAGCTCCACATTGCTTTTCAGTCTGAGTGCACCGGAAAGAAACACGCCTTCAGGAACTGCTACTCTTCCACCGCCTGCTTTGTGGGCTTGATCAATCGCCTTTTGTATCGCTCCCGTCGCATCCTTTTTTCCGCTTCCGTCAGCCCCAAACGCTGTAACATCAAATGATCGATCAGGAAATACCGGAACCTTCAGCGTCTTTAGAATCTCGTCTTTTATTTTCTGCATACTCACGTTACCGCCCCCTTTACAATGTAACGCCTGTTTTAAATATCGCAAGCTCCCTGAAATCGTTTATCTCATTGTTCAGCTGCCTGCCGCCCGCGACTTCGATCAAATATGCTGTCAACTCTTTCAAAACGTCATCTTCTGACCGGTTTTCGAGCACCCTTCCCGCATTAAAATCGATCCAGTGGCGCTTCGCCTCATAAATCGCTGTATTTGTCGAAATTTTCATCGTCGGCACAAAGGTGCCAAAAGGCGTGCCCCGCCCTGTCGTAAATAAAACGATTTGACACCCTGCAGCGGCCAGTGCGGATGAAGCAACAAGGTCATTTCCCGGAGCGCTCAGCAGGTTCAACCCGTTCTTTTTCAAAACGTCCCCGTATTCCAGAACATCCGTCACCTTTGAAGTGCCGGCTTTTTGCGTACAGCCGAGCGACTTATCCTCCAATGTCGTAATGCCGCCTGCTTTGTTGCCCGGAGACGGGTTTTCATAGACGGGCTGCCTGTGATCGATAAAGTACTGTTTAAAATCGTTGATTAAGCGGACGATTTTATGAAACACTTCCTCATTTTCAGCCCGCTCCATCAAAAGCGTTTCCGCTCCAAACATTTCAGGCACTTCTGTCAAAACCGCCGTTCCCCCTTGGGCGATCAGAAAATCGGAGAGCCGGCCGAGCAGCGGATTTGCGGTAATGCCGGAAAATCCATCAGATCCGCCGCACTTCAAACCGATCTTCAGTTCAGAAAGCGGAACATCTTCACGCCGGTCACCTTTTGCATGCTCATAAATTTCTTTTAACAGTTTGACGCCTTCCGTGACTTCGTCTGATACTTCTTGAGAAAGCAGGAACTTGACCCGGCTGTGATCATAATCGCCGAGCGCTTCGCGGAATTCATGGATGCTGTTGTTTTCACAGCCAAGTCCCAGTACAAGGACACCGCCTGCATTCGGGTGTTTGACGGCATTCGCCAACATCGTTCTCGTGTTGATATGATCATCGCCAAGCTGTGAACAGCCGTACTGATGCTTTAATACGTGAACGCTTTCAAAAGGGACGATAGAGCCGATCTCAGCTTTAAATTCTTTGATGATCAGCTCTGCAATGCCATTTACACAGCCGACAGTCGGTACGATCCATAGCTCGTTTCTGATTCCCGTTTTTCCGTCTTTTCGTTTAAAGCCTTTAAATGTGAGCGGTTCTTTTTGATAGCGGTTTTCCGTAAATTTCGGCTTGTAGCTGTATTCTTCGACACCGCCCAAATTCGTTTTCACATTTTTTGTATGCACCCACTCCCCCGTCTGAATCATGTCAGTGGCGTGCCCGATCGGAAAGCCGTATTTGATGACGTCTTCATTTTCAGCGATGTCTTTTAAAGCAAACTTATGGCCTTTCAAAATCGTTTCCTTGATCACGATGGTCCGTTCTCCTGCAGTGACCGTTTCACCGGTTTGCAATTCTCTTAACGCAATGCCGACATTATCTTGAGAATTGATCATCAAGCAGTCTTTCATCACATGTCCCCCAGCTCAGCCATTTGGCTGTTCATCATTTTTTTCAGCGCCTTCCTCATTCCCGTTTGTTTCATGTCCCTTAAATATTCAGCCGTCTTGTCCGTCAACCCGGAAACGTCGTTCAGGTTTTGCCCCCATACTTTTTCAAACCCGAGAACATGGAACGCGATGTTTGAAACGTCTGTCTCTTCTGTCCAGAGCCGTTTGAGAAAAGCCAGCACCTCATCGTCGTCAGACAGCGGAATGGCCTCATCTTCCCGTTTTCCTTGGTAAAAATAAATTAAAGCGCTTAAAGCAAATACGGTTCGAGCCGGAAGTTTGCCAGTTCGTTCCGCATATTCCATTAAGACGGGCAAATTTCTGACTTTGAATTTTGCAAAGGAATTTAAGGAAATATCGATCAGCTTGTGACGGATAAACGGGTTTTTAAAGCGGTCGAGAATCTCTTCCACATAGGCGTCAAGCTCACTGCCGGGCATATCGATCGTCTCGAGCACTTCACGCTGAATCAGCTCTTTCACAAATGATCCGATAAGTTCGTCTTCAGCCGCTTCACGAACCGTCTCAAGGCCTGCCAAATAAGCGATCGGCGTCATCGCGGTATGGGCGCCGTTTAAGATTCTCACTTTTCTCAGCCGGTACGGCGTCACATCTTTGACAAACTCGACATTCAGACCGGCCTCATGAAGCGGAAGCTCGTCTGGAAGCCATTTCGGCCCTTCAATCACGAACAAATGATACGGCTCCGCCGTCACCATCAGAGAATCGCGATAGCCGGCCGCGTCTTCAAGCCCGTGTGCATTTTCTTGCGGGAATCCCGGTACGATCCTGTCTACAAGCGTATTGCAAAACACATTTGACTCCTCAAGCCAATCGATGAACCCCTGTTCAAGCGCCCATTCGTTCGTATAGCGCAGCACAATCTCTTTCAGTTTTTTCCCGTTATCTTCAAGCAGCTCACACGGGAGGATCACCAGGCCTTTTTCCCTGCTTCCCTGAAAAGTCAGGTAGCGTCTGTATAACAGCGCAGTCAGCTTCCCCGGATAGCTCTTCTGCGGACGGTCGGACAGCCGGTCTTCCTCGATATATATGATGCCGGCCTCTGTCGTATTTGAAAAGACAAAGCGCAAATCCGGCAGATCGGCCAGCTTCATAAATTCATCATAGTGTTCATAGCTGCTGACGACTCTGCTGATTGTTGTAATGACAGCAGAATCGCGAACCTCCCGTCCTTCCCTGAAGCCTTCAAGATAAAGCGTGTAAAGCCCATCCTGTTCTTGAAAGGCCGTTACTGAGCCGCGGCGCGGAGGCACAACGACGGCGCTGCCGTTAAAATCGGTTTCTTCATTCAATCTATGAATCTGCCAGTCAATAAACCCCCTCATAAAGTTACCTTCCCCGATTTGCAAAATCCGTTCGGGACGGCTCGGCTTAGACCTTATCCGTTTGGACAGCCTCTCCATTTCAATTCCCTCCTCATTTTTGCACACGTTCACATTTTACAGCGCATCAAAAATGATGCTATAGATGCTTAACTGAATTGCGAATGATCAGCTCCGTGCCGATGAGCGTCTGCCTGCCTTCTGCCTGCGGATTTTCGATCAGTGACAACAGGCTTTCCGCACCAAGCATGCTGATTTTTTCCGTCGGTTTTTTTACCGTCGTCAATGACGGTGTCGTATACGCCGAAAATCCGCTATCGTCAAAGCCGATGATCGACATATCGTCAGGACAGCGTTTCCCGTTTGCATAAAGGGCGTTCATCGCGCCGATCGCCATATCATCATTGGCGCAAAACAGGGCAGTCGGAGGGTTCTTCAGCTTCAGCAGCGTTTCAGCCGCACGAAAGCCGCTTTGCATCGTATAATCACCTTGAACGAGGTATTCGCCGGGCATGTCAAGATTTGAGTCGCGAAGCGCTCGAAGAAAGCCTCCTTTTCTTTCTTGAGACGATTTAAAACTTTCTTTCCCCTGCACCATGGCGATCCGTCTGTGGCCGTTTTTGATCAAGTATGAAGCAGCGAGGAAAGCGCCCTCGTGTTCATTCGCCAAAATATTGACGACGGAGTGCCCTTCGATTTTTCTGTTCAGCACGACGACCGGAATATTCTGTTTGAGGACGTGCTCAATAAAAGCCTGATCCTGTTCGCTTTGGCTGATTAAAATCATGCCGTCATAGCGGTTGCGGTGAATGGATGACAAATCATGATAATCGTCAATCCCCCTGACAACCATATTATAGTTTTCATCGATCACCTTGTTGACGCCGCGCAGGATGTCTGCAAAGAAACTTGAAGACGTCCCGTCTGTCAGGCTTGTTAAAAACAGACCGATCGTAAAAGACTTTTGCGTAACAAGGCTTTTCGCATTAAAATTCGGTTTATAATTCATTTCGGCTGCGATGTCGAGTATTTTCTTTTTCGTGTTCTCTTTTATCAGCGGACTATTGTTCAGCGCTCTGGATACTGTGGTGTGCGATACATTCGCCAGCCTGGCGATATCTTTAATCGTTACTGACATTGTTTTTTTACCCGCCTTTTCTTGCTGTTGTTACCATCAGTTTACCATATCAAAAGCGCTTTTTAGAAAATGAAATTCCGCTATGGTCTCGCTTCGATTTCCGCGATCATTTCGGCATGCTTCTGATCTGTCAGACGGTACAGGTAGCCGAGAACGAGAATGGCCGCCGTCAGCGCCGCTGCAGGATACAAAAGGAGTATCGCTTTAATGCCGAGCAGCGTCCCCGCTTTTTGGGTCGCATTCGGCACATAGCCGATAATGCTGAGACCGATCCCCGACAGGAAGCCGGAGAGCGACTGAGCCAGCTTTCTCGAAAAGTTAAACAGCGAGTATACCGTTCCTTCTTTCCGTTCCCCTGTTCTCCACTCGCCATAATCGATTGCGTCTGATACAAATGCCCAGGTGATACCGTTCGGAATGCTGATGCCGATAAAGGCGATGCTGGCGAGAATCGTAAAAACAAAGACATTGCCCGGTACGAAAAAATTGATCAGATCCGCACAGACGGAAACCGCGAGCCCCAAAATAGCGGTATGCTTTTTCCCGAACAGCTTCACGAGCTTCGGCAGCATGATGACGCCGATAAAGGATGAGCCGATGATGATAAAGTTCATGTAGGCCATCAGTTCGGCGTTGCCGAGGTTATACTGTGCGAAATAAATCAGCATCGCAGATTTAAGGTTATAGGCTGAAATCGTAAAAATGGTCATGAATATAAGCGTAAGGAGCGGTTTATTCGTAAAAAACGTCTTTGATATTGCTTTGAATGTCACTTTTTCCTGTTTGTACTTCTCATCTTTTACGACAATCCGTTCCTGGCAGTTTCTATAGCAAATGTAGAAAAACAACACACCGAGAAAAGACATCAGCCCCATGACGACCGGATAGGCAACCGCAGGGTTGTCAAACCTGACGATCATCGGAATGACAACAATGCTCGTCACAAACAGGGCGCCCAGCGAGCCGGCCTGTCGAAAGGAAGCAAGCGAAGTCCGCTCCACCGAATTTTGCGTCATGGCCGCCCCGAGCGAGCCGTAAGGGATGTTGACAAAGGAATAGCCGAGGCCCCAAAGCATGTATGACGCATAAGCGTATATGAGTTTGCCCGTCGGTGACAGATTCGGCGAGATGAAGGTCAATATCGTCAAAATCGCGAGCACAAAGCTTCCGTATAGCAAATACGGCCTGAATTTGCCTTTCGGCCCGATATTCTTCCTGTAGTCGATCGATGTTCCCACAATCGGATCGACAAAAGCGGCAAAAAGTTTGCTCACAAGAAAAATGCCGCCGGCCGCTGCCGCCGGAATACCGGCAACATCCGTAAAAAACTTCAAAAGATAGAGCTGTCCAAGGTCAAACATAAATCCGTTCCCAAAATCTCCAAAACCGTAAGAAACCTTTTCTTTTAAACTTAATTTCTCTTGAGTGACGGTGACTGTTTCGGTTTGTTTGTTCGTCGATATTTCCATGAAAAAGCAGCTCCTCTGCTAGCCATTTTGTGACTCTATGCTTTCAAACGATCTTTCACTTCAAACTGGAAATAGTGTTTTGCATTTTCGTAGCAGATCCCTTTGACGATCCGTCCCAGAAGCTCGATATCATCCGGCGCTTCTCCTTTTTCAACCCATGTGCCGATGACATCGCAGAGCAGGCGCCTGAAATATTCATGTCTTGTGTAGGAAAGAAAGCTGCGCGAATCAGTCAGCATACCGATAAAACGGCTCAATAGTCCGATGTTGGCGAGCGATTTCATTTGTTCGAGCATGCCGTCTTTCGTATCGTTGAACCACCAGGCGGTGCCATGCTGGATTTTCCCCGGTATCCGGCCGTCCTGGAAGCTTCCGCAAAGGCTTGAAATCACGACGTTGTCTCGCGGATTTAAAGAATACAAGATCGTTTTTGGCAGCGCGTCTTTTCGGTCAAGAGAATCGAGAAAGCTGCACAAAGGCTTTGCGATGTCCTGATCATTAATCGCATCATATCCCGTATCAGGCCCGAGCTTCCGGTACATTTTGCTGCTGTTGTTTCGGAGGGCGTTAATATGAAGCTGCATCGCCCAGCCCTTCTCCGCATAGCATGTTCCCAAATAGTGCAGGGTAAAGGATTTAAATTTGCACTCTTCCTCAGGCGAGGCGGCTTCTCCGTTCATCACCTTTGCAAAAATCGGACGCACTTCGCTTTCATCTGTTTCCGTGTACATCATTTGATTGATGGCATGATCCGATATCCGTCCGCCTAGTTCATGGAAAAAGTCAATTCTGTTTTTAAGCGCTTTCAAAAAATCGTCATAATTTCCTATCTTCATAGCGCTTGCTGCTTCAAGCTTGCTCACCCAGGCGGCAAAGCCTTCTTGATTGATTTCCAGCGCCTTGTCTGGCCTAAATCCGGGTAAAACGCTTACATTAAAGTCTTCATCTTTCAGCTTCATATGATATTCAAGACTGTCTGCCGGATCATCCGTCGTGACAACCGTTTCAACGTTTGATTTTTCAATCAAGTCTCTGGCGCCGAACCCTTCTCCGGTCAGCTGTTTGTTCACCCGCTCCCAAATATGCGGCGCGCTCTTTTCATCAAGCCGTTCATCGATGCCGAAAAACCTTCTCAGTTCCAAATGGGTCCAATGATAAAGCGGGTTTCCGATCGTCATCGGAACCGTTCTTGCCCAGGCGCTGAATTTCTCTTCGTCTGACGCATCTCCTGTAATAAACTCTTCGGATATTCCATTGGCCCGCATTGCTCTCCACTTGTAATGATCCCCGTACAGCCATACTTCGGTCAGGTTTTTAAACGTTTTGTTTTCGTAAATTTCCTTTGGGTTCAAGTGGCAGTGGTAGTCGATGATCGGCATCCCTTTAGCATACTGGTGGTACAACACTTTCGACGTTTCATTCGTTAAAAGAAAATCGTCATTCAAAAACGGCTTCATAAAATCCCCACCTTTCCTTATTTAATGTTAACGTGAACATTTCTTTTTGCAATACAATGTGAACGTTAACATTTAATCTTATTTTATACGAACCTCGCCTTCTTTTCCATTATTTTCTCAACATAAAAGAAGCCTAAAGGCAATAACCTTTGGCTTCTTCTTTTTCATACCGCTTATTTGGCGGTTTTAGGGTTTTTCTTAAATTCCATCGTAATTTCCGTCCCGCGGCCTGTCCGGCTGTCAACGGCGATGCAGCCGTCGTGAAGGTGGACAAGTTCCAAAGAAATCGCAAGGCCGAGACCGCTTCCTTCTGTCGCATCTTTTGTATGCGTTCCTCTGTAGTAGCGGTTAAATAAATTTGAGACGGTTTCCGAGTCCATGCCTCTTCCGTTGTCTTGAATTTTAAGAATAATATATTGCTTGGTTTCTTCAAGGATCACCTTGATGTCAGTGCCTTTTTTGTTATGCTTGACGGCGTTGGCAAGGAGGTTTTCCAGGACTCTTCTGAACCAGCCTCTGTCTATCGCAAACTCGGTATCTTCTTGCGTATATTCAAAAGAAACGTTGTACCCTTCCGAAAACGAATGGCGCTTAAACTCTTCAACGAAGCTTTTTAAAAACGGCACAAGCCTCACTGTCTGGCGTTTAATCGGCAAGGCGTCGTTTTTCAGCCTGTACGTCAAGTTCAGGTCTTCGATGAGCTGTGACATGTAGTCCGATTTTTCTTTCATTGCCTGGCCGATTTCACGGATTTCTTCTTTTGACCACTCATAGTTTGGAGACTCCAGCATCATGCTGTAGCCGTAAATCGTGCTGAGCGGCGTTTTTAAATCATGGGAGAGCCCCGCGATCCATTCCTCCCGAGTCGTTTGGATTTTCTTGCGGCTTTGTTCGTCTTTTTTCAGCGTTTCCGTCAGCTGCTCCATCGATTCAAACACTTCTGTGAACAACCGGTACGGCTGTTTTCGCTTCCCTTTTTTGTTCCGGCTTTGCGGGCGGCCTTTCCGATTTCTCGGCTCTTCAAATCGCCCTTTTGAAAGGTTGACGATCCATTTAATCGTATGGATGATCGGCATGCCGAATCTGAAAGAATACCAAATCGTCATGGAAGACATCAATACGATCAGAACGCCGATCACGAGCAGAACGATTTTTAAAGCGAGCCCGATCATCGTCCTGTTGAACTCATGATCCGGATTATAAATCGGGTTCGGGGTAGCGGCAATCAGCCATTCTGTCGCGCTTAAACGCCTGTATGAAAACTCGTGCTCGTAGTTCCATGGCTTCGATCCGTATTTTAAAAGTTCCAGCTCAGTGATGCCCTGGCTGTAATCTATGTCCTGATAGAGCGAGTTCAACATTTTCCCTTTTTCGCTGAACAGATAAACCGATCCTTTGTTTTTCTTAATGAAATCAAGCGTGCTTTTTTTATAGGAAGAAAGGTCCGCCATATCCTTCTCTTCCTTTTCCAAATAGGACAGGATCGTATCGCTTTTCGACTCCCATCCGAATAGAATCACGTAGTCTTCACCATTGAAATTGGCAGACCAGAAGTTGACTTGATATTTTTTGATTCTTTTTTTGTCAAAGACTGATACGAGGTCTTCCCTGTGGTACTCCCTCTGAATTTCCGAAGGAAGGCGGTAGGAATAAACGGTTTTCTCCTTACCGTCTAATATTTGAAGCCAGCCTCCCTGTTTGTCGATAGCCGATTTCAAGATATCTTCAATCTGCCAATTATTATTGTCATCCACACTGACCCAGCTTTCAAAAGTGTCTGATGTGGCTTTTGCCAAGCCTGTATCCGCTTCGCTCTCGCTTAACCGGAGAGCGAAAAAGATGAAGGATAACAGCAGAGTGGCGAGGACAAGACCGAGAATCAGGAAAATCTGGCTGACAAAATGGAGAACGAGCTTTCCTCTCAGCTTCATCCTTCGCTCTCTTTTCTTGCAGGATTGGGAACGAACTTATAGCCAAGACCGCGAATCGTGACGATATATTCGGGGCTGCTCGGGTCTTTTTCGATTTTCTCCCTCAGTTTTCTGATATGTACCATAACGGTGTTGCTGTCTCCGTAAGATGGAACGCCCCACACTTTTTCATAAATTTGGTCCTTGGAAAGCACTCTGTTCGGATGATCGCAAAAATATTGCAGAAGCTGGAGAAGCTGTGCGGAGCAGCTGACCGTTTCTCCGTCCACGATCAGCTCCGCAAAATCGGGATGAAATGTAAACCGTTCATATTCGTAGGCTGAAGATACCGAAGCAGCTGCGACTTCTTTATGTATATACGTTCTTTTTAAATGCGCTTTAATCCTGGCAATTAACTCCAGAGGATTAAAAGGTTTTGTAATATAATCATCGGCTCCGTAGGCAAAACCTGACAGTTTATCGAGGTCCGATGTCTTCGCCGTTAAAAAGAAGATCGGGGCGTTGGTGTGCCGTCTGATTTCAGGGGATACATCAAATCCTGTCTGTCCCGGCATCATGACATCGAGAAGTATTAAGTGCACGGTATCCTTTTTCACGATGTCGAGCGCTTCTTCTGCGCTGCTCGCGGTCAGCACTTCTGAAAATCCTTCCTTCGTGAGGACGCGCTTGACCATTTGAACAATGGCGTCTTCGTCATCCACAATCAAAATTGTCGCATTTTCCAAAATCCTTCTTTCCTTTCTGTCTATATCATGTTTTGATATCCTCATCTTACCATCTATTATATCTTTATCGGCACCCGTTTTCTGATTTTAAAGTAAAAATAAACTTTTTTAGAAATGATTTTTTACTTTACGAAATCATGGAATAAAAAAACAGACATCGTCTGATGTCTGTCAGCCGGTTGCCAGCCTCTGATCCTCTTCTTTTTTCAATAGATCATAAGTCAGGCACACCGGTTTTCCTGTGCGCGGGTCTAAAATAATTTCCGCATCAATCTGAAACACTTTTTTCAATACCTCTGATGTCATGACTTCATGTGGAGCGCCCTCTTTGACAATTGCACCGGAGTTCAGCGCCACCATGTGATGGGCAAAGCGGGCGGCATGGTTGAGGTCGTGAATGACCATCAAAATCGTTCGGCCTTCTTCTTTGTTGAGCTTTTCCAGCAGTTGCAGAATTTCAAGCTGGTGCGCCAAGTCCAAATAGGTTGTCGGTTCGTCGAGCAGCAAGAGCTCCGTTTCCTGGGCAAGAGCCATCGCAATCCAGACGCGCTGGCGCTGTCCCCCGGAAAGGGCTTCGATCGGCCGGTCATAAAAAGGCAGCATTCCTGTCACTTCGAGAGACCATTCAACCATGCGGCGGTCATCGGCCGAGAGCCTGCCCATTCCCTTTTGATGAGGAAAACGGCCGTAAGAAACGAGCTCATATACGGTCAGACCGCCTGGCGCCTCAGGGGTCTGCGGAAGAATCGCCATCTGTTTGGCTATATCTTTCGTCGACATTTGGTGGATCGCTTTGCCGTTTAAATAAACGGCGCCCGTTCTAGAACGCTGTATGCGTGCCATCGTTTTTAATATGGTTGACTTGCCGCACCCGTTCGGACCGATCATGGTCGTTACTTTTCCTTTTGGTATGTGGAGGTTTAAGCTTTCGACTATCATCTGTTCTCCGTAGCCGATCCCCAGGTTGTTTGTTGAAAGAGACACCTTGCACCCTTCCCTTCTTTAATTTGTTTTCATGAGCAAATAGATAAAGTACGGCGCGCCTAAAGCGGCAATGACTAACCCTACGGGAATTTCCGAAGGCGCCAGTATCATCCTTCCGATTAAATCCGCCAGCAAAAAGAGCAATGCTCCGGTCAACGCGGAAGCCGGGATTAAAAGCTGATGCTTCGGCCCGACAAGCCTTCTGGCAATATGCGGAGCCACAAGACCGAGAAACGTAATATTCCCTCCAGCCGCTACACACGCGCCGCTCAGCGCGGCTGCCGACAGAAGCAGTATGCGCCGCTCCTTTTCAACTGCCGTTCCAAGCCCTGTTGCGAGCTGATCACCGAGATTCAGCACGTTTAAATAGCGCGCTTTGTAGAGAATAAAAGGAAGCAGCACGACAATCCAGGGCAGCACGGCCGAGACAAAGCTCCAGTTTGAACTCCATATATTTCCTGACAGCCAAACAGCCGCCTGCATAAAGTCATTCGGGTCCATTTTCAGCTGCAGCATTAAGATGGCCGCCGAAAACGCCGCATTCACTCCGATGCCGACCAGAACGAGGCGAATGGGATTCAAGCCTTTTTTCCACGCCAGCAAATAGATGGAAACGACTGCAAAGCAGGCTCCCAAAAATGCAAAAATCGGCAGGGAAAAAACGAATCCTTTTTGCAGATTTCCAACATTCCCCTGAAAATAAAAGATGAACAGCACAACGGCAAAACCTGCTCCCGTATTGATGCCCAATATCCCCGGATCGGCCAGGTCATTCCGCGATATCCCCTGCCAGACGGCTCCGGAGACAGCAACTCCCGCACCGATCAGCATGGCGAGGACCATGCGCGGCAAACGGAATTCAAATAATACAAGTTCATCCTGCGGCGTTCCGAAACCGAACAGTGTTTTCAATGTATCAAGCGGGGCGATGCGGATTTCTCCCATGTTCATGCTTAGTAAAAACACGGCGACCATCAGCACGGCCATGACGAGCATCACCGCAGCCGCCCGTCTGCTGTTTTTCTTGAGCATTACAGTCCACTCCTTTCCCTGCGGGCCAGATAGAGAAAGAATGGTACGCCGACAAGCGCCGTGACTGCTCCGACAGGTGTTTCGAACGGCGGATTGACCAGCCTTGCCGCAATATCCGCATAGATCAGCAGGACGGCGCCAAGCACCGCTGAGCATGGAATGATCCAGCGGTAATCAACCCCGACCAGAAAGCGGGTAATATGCGGAATGATCAATCCGATAAAACCGATTGCCCCGGCAACGGACACAGCGGCACCCGTCAGCAGAACAACCGACACGATTCCGATCGCTTTCACCGTCTTCGTATATTGCCCGAGCCCTTTCGCCAGCTCCTCTCCCAAGCTTAGAACCGTAATGGAACGGGCGATGACAAAAACGACGGCCAAACCGAGAGCTGCCGCCGGAACCAACAACTGAATGCTGAGCCATTTCGTGCCAGCGACACCTCCGGCATACCAAAAACTGACGTCGCGCGCCACATCAAAATGGATCGCAATGCTCGTAGAAAGAGCGCTCAGAAATGTGCCGACAGCCGTACCGGCCAAAGCCAGCTTTACAGGCGTAAGACCGCCTTTTGAAAACATTCCGATCGCAAAAACGAGTCCCGCTCCAAGACCCGCGCCGGCAAACGACCAGATCATCAGCCCGACCGATGAGGTTCCCGGAAAAAAAGCAAACGCGACAGCAATTGCGAAAGCTGACCCGTGCGTGACGCTCATAATTTCCGGCGATGCGAGAGGGTTTCTCGTCATCCCCTGCATCACGGCTCCGGAAACCGCCAAGCAGGCGCCCACAAGAGCCGCACTTACCGTCCTTGGCAGTCTGAGTTCCTGAATAATTTGATGGGCCGTATTTTTCGCATCAAAATGAAAAATGGCGTCCCAAACCGTTCCAAGCTTTATATCAGCCGCACCGAGCGCAATCGATAATGCGGCGCCAAACAGCAGTAGCATGATTCCGCCGGCCAGGACAAAAACAGCTCCAAGCGGACGGCTGATCGGTTTCTGTTCTTCATCAGGGCCATCCGCGCTGTTGATACGATGTATGTTTTTGCAAGAGCTCACTCGATGCCATTCCTTTCGATCTTTTTAACCGATAACGATTATCATTTTCATTTTATAGTATAACAGGCCTAAGCGGAAATTTTAATCAAAAATTTCGGCGGGAATCAAAAAGCCAGCCGATCTTCTGCTAAAAGACCCGGCTGGCAAAGAACTTTATCACACTTGATTATTTTTGAACTTTTTGTAGACGAACGGGTAGATCGCAAGACCGACGAAAAACAGCCCGATTCCCAAGATAAAGGTGGTTAAGTCAGACGTACCTGAAACGATGACCCATAAAGAATACACCAGAGCAGCCAAAGCGATGATGCCGTCCCCTGTTCTTGAACCTTTCAGTTCACCGTATGTCTCCCCTTTGAGGATGAGCTTCAAGCTGAAAACAGCCGCTACAAGATAAGGCACAAGGTAAGCGAGCGTCGCCGACGTTGTTAAAAACGTAAAGGCCTCGCTGATCGTTCCCGAAACCGTTGAGAAAATAAAGATCTGCGACATCACGTTTGTGACGATCAATGAATTAACCGGGCTTCCCTTTTTGTTCGTTTTCGCAAAGAAAGCAGGAAAATCACCGGCCTTTGCCGCCTGATACGGAACCTCTGCGCCGATTAAAATCCAGCCGAGCATCGATCCAAACAAAGAAACGATTGCCAAGACCGCCATAATTACGCTGCCAAAGCTGCCGATGATCACGTGCAGCACATCAACGAACGGTTTATCCGAGGCCTGGAGCTGATCGTGCGGGATGACGCCCATCGTTATTAAAGTGATGACCATATAAATGCCGAGCGCAATTAACAATCCGGTAATCGTCGCGCGTTTGACATCGCGCTGGGATGATGCGCGCCCTGATAAGATTACCGCAGACTCGATGCCGACAAACGCCCACAGCGTTGAAATCGCCGCATTGTGAACCTGTCCGCCCAGCCCAATACTTTTGCCTTCTGATTCGATTGGAAAATAAAATGATTCGAATAAAGCCGTCTGAAAAACGAACAAACCTGCAACAATAAATAGGACAAACCCAAGCACTTTTGAAAAAGTTGCTAAAAAGTTCAGTTTGCCCGCTCCATTTATGCTGGAGACTAAGATGAAATGCGTCCCCCATAACAAGATTGTACATACGATAAATGTCAAGAGCTGGCCGAGTGTAACGGGGTGGCCGCCGAGTTCAATCAGCTCGCGTCCGTCAGTTAAGATCGGCAGGAAAGTCGTCAAATAGCCTGCAAGGCTTGTAATGATGGCCACGTTGCTGATCCAGCTTGCCACCCAATACCCCCATACCATTGTAAAACCTGCCGCATTCCCTTTTTTAGGGTCTGAGAATAAAGCTCTTGCATAGCTTTGCGGACCTGCTTTAAGATCCGGGCGGCGAATGGATAAATGACCGAATACAAGGGCGATCATCAGCACCCCCGCACCCGTCACCAGCCATGCCGCCGTTACGCCGAACGGGCTTGCCGTCTGGGCGAGTGTGCTGGGGAGCATAAAAATCCCTGAGCCGACCATATTGCCGACAACAAAAGCGGTAAGAAGCCAGAAGCCCCATTTTTTTGTCTGTTCCATAAGATATAACCTCCGAGCATTTTATAAAAAATATGCCGGACCAGACCGTGAGATCATTCAAAATAAAAAAAGCATGAACAAAAGTCCATGCTTTGGTTAAACATACACTCTTGATCTCCGGATAGCCCTCCGCGGGAAAACCCGCGGCAGTCCTGCACTTATTCAATGCAGACCCAGCATAAAGAATGAATGGCTTCCTTATGCTTCGGCGCTGATGCCTTTTGCATATGATCATCGGCCCCATCAGCCTCACACATGCGACTCATCATCCGCGCAACCTCTACCTCACTAAGAGTTAAGAGTGAGGATTTATCACATATTCTGAAAAGAGGTTACCAGAGAAATTTTAATCTGTCAAAGGGAAGTGATGGAAAAACGGACAGCCGCGCCAAAAGGCCGCCTGTTTCGGCAGCCTTCTGCAGAATGGAAGACGGCGCTTCCATCTGTCATTTATCGGTTGTTTTTCTTTTTGTTGACCGCCTCTTGCAAAGGGTCTCCTTTCAGCGCTTGTCCTGCATCTTCAAGCGCCCCCCGAACGGCGTTTTGGTCCTTTTCCTTATTTCCTCTATCTTTATTGAAGAAAATACCCAAATGAATCACCTCTTTAAAAATGTGGTACAATTTTAATTTGGCTTATCACTTTAAAATTATGCAGAACCTTGAATGTGTTTTTTAACTGAAAACACCATATTCTAGATGTAAACATGCTGATTGCCTCAGGAAAATGCGTTTTTTGCCTGACAAGTTGCCACCATCTGTCTTGAAGGCCGCCAGAACTCTTGATATAGTTTTCATTAGGAAATTGTTATAGGTCTTAAAGGAGAAGCGATATGACAGGAAAAACACACATCATGGGAGGGGTCGCTTCTTGCACGGCTGCTGCTTATTTTTACGGATATGATCCAGTGTTCATGACAGCTTCGGGCGTTATCGGAGCATTGATTCCGGATATTTGCCATACAAAGAGCAAGATCGGCAGAAGGCTACCGATTTTATCAGCAGTGGTCAGTTCTGTCTTCGGGCACAGGACGTTTACACACAGCCTGCTCTTTTTGCTCATCACGGCATTTGCGGCACATTTATATTTTACAGATCAGAGCATTTTTGTCGGATTGATGGCCGGAATGGCGAGCCATCTGCTCCTTGATGCCGGGACTGTAAACGGCATCAAACTTTTCTTTCCGTCCGCCATTAAGGTTCGGCTGCCCCTTTATATTAAAACCGGCGGGAAGGCGGAACAAGGCGTTCTGACTGTGCTCACCGTTGTTTCGTGCTATTTTATTGCGAACTTGATCGCCTGACGAAAGGGACGGTTTGACCGATTGCTGTATTATGCTTTGTTCAGTCGTTTTATCTTGGTGTTGTTTACCTGCGGGGATTATATGTGAGGAGCTATTTATATGAAAGAACAATTTTTTAAAAAGCAGTGGTTTTTATGCCTATCCATATTTTTTATGTGGATGAAAACGTACTTCATCTACAAGCTGGGCTTTAATTTACAAATCGACAACGCACTTCAGGAATTGATCCTGTTTATCAACCCGCTTAGCTTTCTCATCCCTGTACTCGGCATCAGCCTCTTTTTTCGCGAAAAAACGCAGCGCCTCTATTTAATCGGGGCTAATGTCGTCCTGACGGGCATCTTGATTGCAAACAGTATTTTCTATGGTTTCTACATCGATTTCATCACTGTTCCCGTCCTGTTCCAGGCAAAAAACCTCGGGGGGCTTGGGAGCAGTTTTCAGGAGCTGTTCAATCCGGTTTTCATCGCGCTTTTTCTGGATTTGGTTCTTTTGGTCTGGCTGGCAAAAACGCGCACTAGAACCGGCAAAAAGCTTTCCGCTAAAGCCGTTAAGATCTACTACGCGGCAGCCGCCGGCACAGTACTGTTTAATCTCGCCCTGTCGGAGCTGGATCAGCCGAAGTTTTTAAGCTACTCCTACGACAGGGAAGTGCTTGTAAAAAACATCGGCTTATATCAGTTTCATCTGTTGGACGGCATTTCACAGACCTTTAATTTGACACAAAAAGCTGTCGCTGATGAAAACAGCCTGGCAACGATCGAGAACTACACAAACGCTGACTACAGCAAACCGAACCAAGATATGTTCGGGATTGCCGAAGGACGAAACGTCATCTTTGTAACGCTTGAATCCACTCAGACATTTGTCATTAATGAAAAGGTGAACGGGCAGGAAATCACGCCGTTCTTAAACAAATTCATTCAAAAAAGCTATTATTTCGACCATTTTTATCAGCAGACCGAACAGGGAAAAACGTCCGATTCGGAATTCATTGTCGCCAATTCGCTCTATCCGTCTCTGAGCGGTTCGGTGTTTTTTACGAAGAGCGAAAATGCGTACAATTCGATGTATAAAACACTGGCGAACCACGATTACAGAACATCGGTTTTCCACGCCAACCATAAAAAATTCTGGAACAGGGACGTCATGTACAAAGCCCTTGGCATCGACAGCTTTTATGACGTCTCCCATTTTCATGTGACACCTGAAAATTCAACGGGCTGGGGGCTGAAGGATAAGGAGTTTTTAACGCAATCGGCCGACTTGATGAAAGACTTGCCGCAGCCCTTTTACAGCAACCTGATCACATTGACGAACCACTTTCCGTTCCAAATTGATGATAAGGATAAGCTGATCGATGAATACGACTCGGACAGTGAGATTTTAAACCGGTATGTCACGACGGTACGCTATGAAGACGAATCATTGAAGCATTTCATTGCAAAACTGAAGAAAAACGGCCTTTACGACAATTCCGTGATCGTCTTCATGGGAGATCACTACGGCATATCAGAAGCGCACAACGATGCGCTGGCTCAATTTTTGGGCAAAGACGAAATCACCCCTTACGATACCGTTCAGCTGCAGCGTGTGCCGCTGATTATCCACATTCCGGGGGTAACGGATCAAGACCCGAAAACGATATCTGAAACAGGCGGCCAAATTGATGTCAAACCGACATTGCTCCATTTGCTCGGAATTGATACAAAAGGCATGATTCAATTCGGTAATGACCTGTTTTCGAACGAAAGAATGCCTTTCGCTGTGTTAAGAAACGGCAGCTTTATAACAGATGATTATATCTACACGAAAAATACGTGCTACAGCAAAAAAACCGGGGACATGATCAACGACAGTGAGGACAAATACGGTCCGCTCATAGAGAAGGCGAATCAAGAGCTTTCCCTTTCCGATAAGATTATTAACGGTGATTTGCTGAGATTTTATAAAAAATAATCCGTCCCCTTTAAGCCGGATTCCCCCGGCTTAAAGGGGCTGTTTAAATTGAGGGACAGCTGGGTATTATATACCGAATGTTAAAAATGAACTTGCGGTTTTGCAGTTCCTTCGTTACCCTAAATAAAAAGAGAAGTTATTTCGAGTACCGATTATTTCATAAAGTGTTATAAAAAATGATAAATAAGAAGGTTTTAATATGAGTGAAACACAGCATAAGACAAATCAATTGCCGATTGTTGCCGTCTTGATTATGGGGACTTTTATCGCCATTTTGAATCAGACGCTATTGACGACGGCTTTGCCTCCGATCATGAGGGACTTAAACATTACGCCGGGGCTTGCCCAATGGCTGACGACCGTTTTTATGCTCGTGAATGGGATCATGATTCCAGTTACGGCTTTTTTAATTGAAAAATTCACGACGAGAAAGCTGTTCATGGCGGCAATGTCTTTATTTACGGCTGGGACTCTGATCTGCGCCTTGTCATTCAGCTTTCCGGCGCTGATTGCAGGACGCGTCGTCCAGGCGGCCGGCGCGGGCATTATGATGCCATTGATGCAGACGGTGCTTTTATTGATTTTCCCAAAAGAAAAGCGTGGATCAGCGATGGGAATGGTCGGGCTTGTGATTGCCTTCGCTCCCGCTGTCGGACCGACCCTGTCAGGCTGGATCGTCGACCGCTACCCTTGGGAAGTATTGTTTTATCTGTTGCTTCCGTTTGCCGTTATCGACATGATTGCCGCACACTTTATTTTAAAAAATGTCACCGAACAGACGTCACCTAAGATGGATGTTACTTCCATCATCTTGTCTTCACTTGGCTTCGGCGGCATTTTGTACGCCTTCAGCAGCGCCGGTGTTGCGGGCTGGACGGGTGCGGACGTGCTGGCTGGCTTCGCGGTCGGCAGCGTTACGCTGTTTTGGTTCATTTGGAGGCAGCTCCATTTGGAAGAACCGATTTTGGAATTCAGGGTATTTAAATATCCGATGTTTACACTTGCGACGATTATCGGGATGGTCGTCTTTATGTCGATGATCGGAGCGGCGACGATCGTGCCGATGTATATGCAGGATATGCGCCATTTCACGGCGATGGAATCGGGAATGATGCTGTTTCCGGGAGCTGTCGTGATGGGGCTGATGTCTCCGATTACCGGAAGAATTTTTGACAAAATCGGTGCGCGGATCTTGAGCATCACCGGTTTGACGGCGATCTTCGTGACCACATTGCTCTTGACCCATCTGACAAAGACGACGCCTTTTGCGTATTTGTCTGTCGTCTATGCGATTCGGATGGTCGGCATGGGGATGGTGCTCATGCCTGTTACAACAGCCGGCTTGAACCAGCTCCCGCGCCATTTGATTCCTCACGGAACGGCCATGAACAATACGATGAGACAGATGTCCGGATCGATCGGGACGGCTGTTCTCATCACCATCATGACACAGCGTGCGCTGGCCGATCCTGCCGGTCCGTCTTCGGATACGGCGATGATTCACGGCGTCAATCTGGCGTTTATGACCGCGGCCGCATTGTCGGGAATCGGATTGGTTCTCTCATTCTTTATTAAGCAGCACCGCCGCGGACGGCTCGACGGCAGCAGAAGGAAACAAGCGAAAGGCCGCTTGGCCATTCATGAAAAATAATAAATCCCGGGTTTTTATGAACCCGGGATTTTCTTATGCTTATTCGAATCCGTGAACCATTGTGTCAGGATCGGGACCGACGCGCTCATCTTTGTTAAGAGCGTTGATTTTTTCGATATCTTCCGCTGTTAATTCAAAGTCAAATATGTCGGCATTTTCAATAATGCGGTGTTCTTTGATTGACTTCGGAATGGTAATGACTTCATTTTGCAAATCCCAGCGCAGGATGACTTGAGCGACGGATTTGTTGTATTTTTTAGCGATGTCAGTCAGCACTTGATCATCGAGGAGTTTTCCCTGCATGAGCGGAGACCATGCTTCCACCTGAATGCCCTGCTTTTTGCAGTAGTCCCTGAGCTCAGCCTGAGTCAGCCGCGGATGGAACTCAACCTGATTGACCATCGGTTTAATTTCCGCATCTTCCAATAAGCTTTCCAAATGGTGCACATTGAAGTTGCTGACGCCGATCGCTTTTACTCTGCCGTCTTTGTACAGCTTTTCAAGCGCGCGCCACGTATCTTTATATTTGTCTTTTCCAGGCCA
Organism: Bacillus sp. AK124; assembly: GCF_053903085.1. Taxonomy (NCBI): domain Bacteria; kingdom Bacillati; phylum Bacillota; class Bacilli; order Caryophanales; family Bacillaceae; genus Bacillus; species Bacillus sp. AK124. Next base: position 801,573 of record NZ_CP096378.1, on the reverse strand, counting down.
ATGAATCAAATATAAATCAAGGTAGTCAAGGCCGAGTTTTCGAAGGGTTTCATCAAAAGCCGCCAATGTTTTTTCATATCCCTGATCGCTGTTCCAAACCTTTGACGTGATGAAAAGCTCTTCGCGGGGAACGCCTGCTTCTTTAATCCCTTTGCCGACGCCTTCTTCGTTTTGATAGATAGCGGCTGTGTCAATGCTCCGGTATCCGTTTTTAATGGCTGCTTTCACAGATTCTACAACTTGGCTGCCTTCTTCCACTTTGAAAACTCCAAGTCCGAACCATGGCATTTTCACACCGTTATGTAATGTCACAGTATCCTTTAAACTGCTTACCATTTTGAACGACCACCTTTCTTTTTTTCATGCTTTTAAACGCACCGCTGTTATTATCTCACACTGGGTGGATTTTACAAAACAACTTGCTCAACCGGCTTCATAAGCCAAAGCGAGCGCACCGGTGATTCCCTGATCGTCGCCGAGACCCGGCGGTACGATGTATCCTTCAAGATCAGGCAGGTCAACATATCCGTTCATATATTCGGCAAGCTTTTTGCGAATCAGCGGGAACAGCTGCTGCTGCTTCATGACACCGCCGCCCATGATGATTTTTTCAGGGCACAGGATCAAGATATATTGCATGAGAGCCTGCGCTAAGTAGTCGGCTTCAATCTCCCAAACTTCCTCGTTTTCAGCCAAATCATTGCCCTTTTTCCCCCAGCGCTTTTCAAGCGCCGGACCCGATGCCATTCCTTCAAGGCAGTCCTTGTGATACGGACAGATTCCTTCAAACGTATCGTGCGGATGCCGTCTAATGAGAAGGTGACCCATTTCAGGATGGAGCGTGCTCTGCACAAGCCGGCCGCCGACAATCGCTCCTGCTCCGATTCCTGTACCGACTGTAATATACAAGCAGCTTTCCAATCCTTGCGCCGCTCCTTTTGTCAGTTCGCCAAGCGCGGCAGCGTTTACATCAGTCGTAAACGAAACCGGTATGCCGAGCCTTTTTTTCAACTCGGGAATAAACGGGTACCCCTTCCAGGCTAATTTCGGCGTATTGGTTATGTATCCGTAATCCTCTTTATCTTTTGCAACGGATATAGGTCCAAAAGAGCCCACTCCCATTGATGTGAGCTGATACTTGCTGAAGAAATCAGTCAGTTTTCCAATAGTCTCTTCAGGAGTCTCCGTCGGGATCGTCAGCCTGTCAATGATTTCTCCTTTTTCTGTTCCAACTGCACAAACAAACTTTGTGCCTCCTGCTTCTATTGCACCGTAATGTTTCATCCTCTCGGCTCCTTTTCATCTGTTTGAATTGCTTTAATTGAATCATAAATCAGACGATGAAAGAAAGCAATCGCACTGAACAATGATTCACCAGAGCATGGGAGCTTTTGATGCTGACGGAAGAAAGCTTCCCGAAAATGTGACAGTTTTCAAACAGCTGCAGCAGTTGTTCTTTCGCTTAAAGAGGCTTCTGCCCGCTTAATTTCAACTGTGAAAAAGAGGATTTTTTCAGGCCCGCTCGAAGCTTTAATGAGGAGGGATATCATGAAGCATCCATTCCACACTTACCGTTCTTTATTTCCGATATTGTCTGGTCATGTTCACCTTGCCGCATGCTCCGGAAGCGCGTTGGCTCTGCCTGTTGCCAAAGCGGTTGATGAGTATCAGAACGGCCTTTTAACAGCCGGCGCAGACTGGAAAGCGCATCTCGACAAGATGGATGAAGCCAAGGAAAAATTCGCCCGGCTGATCGGTGCCGAAAAAGAAGAGATAGCCGTTTTGCCGTCAGTATCTGACGCAGTGGCGGCTGTCGCTGCTTCATTGCCGCAGCCACCACACCGAAGGCAGATCGCCTTCACGGATATCGATTTTCCTGCCGTCGGCCAAATTTGGCTTGCGCAAGACCGCTTCAAAGATCACCTCATCATCATTCAGAGCGAAGACGGGATGATTGACTTGGAACAATACGAAAAAGACGTTACCGATCAGACGCTCTTGACTTGTGTACCCCATGCCGGCTATCGGAACGGGTTTAAACAAGATGTAAAACAGATTGCCGAGATTGTTCATCAAAAAGGATCGCTTTTATTTGTCGACGCCTATCAAACCGCCGGACACATTCCGATTCATGTCAAAGACATGGATATCGACATCCTTGCGGCGGGGACGCGCAAGTACATGCTCGGCATTCCCGGAACGGCTTTTTTGTATATGAAACGCGAACTTTGCGGACAATTTGAGCCGAAGACGGCCGGCTGGTTCGGCAGGAACAAACCATTTGCCTTAGATTCATGCTTTGCGGAAGGTGCGAAACGCTTCGAGTCGGGGACACCGTCATTTATCAGCATTTACGCGGCAGACGCGGCACTGAGGCTGCTGCTTGAAGCAGAGCCCGACAGGATCGAGCCCTACCTGCGGGAGCTCGCGGCATTCTCTTTGCAATACGGGGCGGAAAAAGGCCTGAAGATCATAGGCCCCGAGACCGTACATAACAGAACAAGCCTGATCTCGGTGTATGCCGAAGAGGCTGGCCGTATGGAAGCTCTCTTGCGTGAAAAGCATATCATCGTCTCAGCGCGAAACAACGTCATCAGAATAGCCCCGCATTTTTACAATACAAAGGAGGAAATCGGGTTTGTGATGGATGAGATGGCGGCGCTCTTTGGTTAACCCTGCTTCAAAATAGACAGAATACGATTTTTTCCTTAAACTATAAAAAACAATTTTCACCAAGGAATGAGACAAATTGGAGCTTTATATTGACGGAGAAATAGAAGAGCAGAGGAAGCCACCGTGCCGAAGCGTCTTGTTTGCTATTTTGGCTGTTTTGCTTGCGTCAGGCATTCCCATCGGATATATCGTGTATACGCATTTTTACTCGATGAATCATCTGCCGAAAGGAAATTGGATTCAGTCTTCCGCTTCGCCGAATCAAGCATACAACCTGAATTTGTATAGCGTGAATAAAGGCGGGGGAACGAACTCCCCTTCCGTCAGAGGGGAATTGACAACGGTTGCCACCGGTGAACGAAAAAACATCTATTGGGGATACGAAGAAGAACATGTCAAAATCGAATGGCAGGACAAATACCATGTGTCCATCAACAACAACGTGCTGGATGTCAGAACTGATATATATGATGGAAGAAGAGAGTGACAGCGTCACTCTCAGCCTTTGAAAAAAGTTTGTATGACCGCTCGTATAAGCCGCTGCATCTCCATGAAATGGACAACAAAACTGTGGTTTATTTACTGAAAAAACGTAATATACGTTCATTTACGTATTGAGGCTTTTCCATTGATAAAACGTGACCTGCCTGTTTTATGATTTCCGCTTTAATACCTGGAACTAATGTTGAGGCGCGATGTAAGGCTGATTGCGGGTCATAGATGACTTCATGTTCACCCAGCAATAATAGAATAGGGACTTTTACTGATTTTAATTCGTCGTCAGTGAAAACATACGGAAATCCGTCAGCGTTAGGCCTTGGCTGTCTTAATCCATCCTGCCACATTACGCCTGCATGAAACTGCTCTGCAAAAACCGGGTGTAACACATTACGATCTGTCATCATCCAATTTAAGAAATTCTCTACTCCATCAGGCTCTGTGAGGCTAAGAGCGTATTGATAAAAATCGTGATGAAACGGCAAAAATGTTTCCGCGGGACTAAGGATCGCTGCGCTCTCTACTCTCTCTGGCGCACGTAAAGCGAAATTCATCGTATGAAGCCCGCCAAGCGAAAGACCAACCATGTGCGACTTCTCTATCCCCAAAGCGTCGAACACTTCGAGAAGCCAATCAGCGTAACCCGCCCTCGTACCGCATAAATCTGCAGGGATGCTTTTGTTCTTATCACCTATGATATCAATTGCGTATGTTCGGTATTTGCTGCTCCAATCCTCGATATTGGGGTACCACATAGTGGAACTGAATAATGCGCCGTGAAGCAATACAAGCGGCGGGGCATCTTCAGGTCCGCTTGCAATAATATGCGTTTGGCCGAAACGGGTAGATACGTAGAAAGTTTTGTAATGAACTGGCCAAAGACCAAGGCTTTCCTTATAAGCCCGAAAATAGCGAATGCCGCTGTCACTTAAATCAGGGGTAATCGGTGAATGGTTTGACATGAAATATTTCCCTCCCAATAAATCCTCTTCAAATGAATATGCCGTTTCGTGCAGGGGAGTTTGTCATTATATATAACAGACTCTATATATAATATATTACAGAATAAATTAATCATCAAATTCCAATTTTAAAAAGCTTTATATTATGATACAGAACTATAAAATTTAATATAACAGATTTTAATTAACGATTTCGATTTCGTAATCTCCTGCATGTAAAATGAAAATAGAAAATATGTTATATATCCTCAAGAAAAAGAGAAGCGATTTGATGAATAAAAGCTTTTATATTATTTAGCCAGACCACTTTCCTCTATATACGCTGGAAATCATTTCATTTTTGTTTAAGATGACAAACTCTTTAACCTGCCAGAATATGAAGAAGATTGCCACAGACTCAGCCTAGTGTAGAAAAGTTTGTAAATAAAAAAACTTATGGAAACAATGGTTTCTCCAAAAAAGAGAGTGACACCGTCACTCTCTTTTCGTATACATATCATTTGAAACACCGTTTAAAAAATGCGTTTCCTTTCCAAGGGAAAAGAGATGGAGCTCATGCATCGCCCTCGTGCACGCCGTATAAAACAGAGTCCGCTCTCTCTCTTTTTTGTATTGTTTTTCAGAAGCGTCATAAATGACGACGGCATCAAATTCGATCCCTTTCGCCAAATAGACGGGAATGACGATCACGCCTTTTTGAAACGTTCTCGTTTCTTTATCGATCAGTTTAAGCTCTGTATGCTGCTGAAGATGCCGGAACGCATCCCTGCATTCCCGGACTGTTTTACAGATGACTGCAATCGTCTCAAGTCCTTCTTTTTGAAGGGCGGTTATAAGGGAAGCCATCTGTTTATGGTGTGCATGAAGGTCGGCCAATATTGTCAAAGTCGGTTTTTTGCCGTTCCTGTTAAAGGCTTCGATCTCTTCGCCTCCCTCGATGATGCGCTTTGTCAATTCAACAATTTCTTTCGTCGACCTGTAGCTGCGCTTCAAGGTGATGATCTCCGTTTTTTCGCCTTCAAACACGCCTCCCGACAGGAGCGTCTTATCGTGATACGCATGGGCAAGAATCGCCTGGTTTAAGTCTCCCAGCATTGTGATGCTGCACGCGGGAAACAGGCTCTTCAAAAAAGCAAGCTGAAAAGGCGTGTAATCCTGGGCTTCATCAATGAATAAATGGCGGATTGCCCTGTTTTTTCTCCCGCCTGTCAGCTGGTTTTTCATATATAAAAAAGGGACGGCATCTTCATAAGGCAGCTTCTCAAAACGAAAGCTTTTCCGGGTGAATGTGCAAGTGCTTTGCCAGTCATCAGGACGGGTTTGCGGGGTATAGCGCCCGGAAAAAAGCTGAAGGTACGTTCCTTTAAAATCAATAAAGCCGAACGCTTTTACCGCTTGCTTGAGCGGTTTGAACTCCCTTTCGGCAATGATAGCGGCAAGGAGGTTTTGTTCCCTTTCATAATCGTCAAACGTATTCTCCGTAAATCGCTGTTCTTCCTGAAGACGTTTATAGGCCTTTAAATATTCCTCTTTATCCAGCAGCTCGCTTTCCTCGATGACCCAGTCTTTTTTTCTTTCTTGGCGTTCGTATTTGTTCAGCAGCTGTAACAGCCATTTCCCCGTTTTTTCAATCCGGTTGGACAGCGTATCTGCATGATCAAGGGCCGCGAAAAATTCCCGCACCTGATCGCTTGTAATGATCCTTTTTCCGCGAAAGGCGATATGTTTAAACACCAGATCCAGACGCCCTTTTGCCAAACATTTGACATAATCATCGATAATGCCTTTGAAGGCCAGACCTGATTTCAATTCGATTGATTTCATCCGGATGCGCTGCTCCTCATCGTCTGAAGCCGTTAAACAATATTCGAGCTGATCGAACGGAGTCTCGCACGAAACCTGCTTTCCAAGGCGGCGCGCCACAAATTCCTGGAATGTCTTCTGCTGGATGTTTTCCTCTCCGAGCTCAGGCAGAACATTGGCGACATAGCTGTTAAAAAGCAGGTTTGGAGAGAATAGCAGCATCTGGCTCGACTCGATCTGCCCGCGACCGCGGTACAGCAAATACGCAGCCCGCTGCAATGCCGCCGACGTTTTTCCGCTGCCAGCCGCTCCCCGAACAATTAAAAAGCGGCTTCTTTCGTTCCGAATAATCTGATTCTGCTCTTTTTGAATTGTGGCGACGATGCTTTTCATCTGAATATCTGCCTGCTGCCCCAGGACTTCCTGAAGAACTTCATCTCCAATCGCCATATCCGTATTAAACATCGCTTTCAGCCGGCCGTTTTTGAAGAGAAATTGCCTTTTCAGCTCAATCGTTCCCCTGACCGTCTCGTCCGGAACTTCGTATTGAGCCGCACCGGGACCATAGTTGTAAAACAGACTGGAAATCGGCGCTCTCCAATCATAAATCAAAAACCGCTCTTCTTTTTCGTCCATTAAAGAGGCGAGTCCGATGTAGACGGATTCAGCGTTTTCTTCGCCGTCCTCCAAAAAATCTACACGGCCGAAATAAGGCGAGTCTTTCACTTTTAACAAGTTTTTCAACTCGTTGTAAAACTGCTTATGACTTCTTTCCCTTTCAGCCAAAAACTCAGCCTGCTGTTTAATGCTAAAAAATGTTTCAACCGCTTCGTTTTCATCGGCCAAGTTTACGGTGACATCGCTCCAGAAATGTTTCCGTAAATCGATGATATCCTCCTTCAATCCACCGGTCTTTCCCTTTAGAGAATGAAGCTTCTGATCCAATTCCTTTAAAACAAGCCGGATTCGGTTTTCCTCTTCCAGCCATTCCTGACCGTTTTCCTGCACGCTGACCACTCCCTAAAAGATTTGACATCAAAAAAGATTCATGATAAAATAAAAATGGATAATACTATAATATTTGAAATTTTATATTAAAATACATTTCATCTTATCATATAACCTTTGGTCAAATCAATATAAAAAGCCGATTTTTCAATCAACGAAAAATCGGCTTTTTTCTATTCAGCTGTGGGACCGCAGCGAACGATTCGGCAGCTTCCAGTTAAACATGTACGAACATACGCGGCATGCGACCAGCAAAGCAAACAGGATATACAGCGTGAGCGGCTTCTCCGCCCAGCCCATGCCGATAATGAATCCGCCCAAAGCGGCCCAAACGGCGTAGATCTCGGTTTTCAGCACGAGCGGCTTTCTTCCGGCCAAAAGGTCCCGGATCATTCCGCCGCCGCTTCCTGTTAAGACCGCCGCAACGATCACCGCGCTGACCGGATGGTTCATGTGAACGGCATAAAGCGCTCCTTGTATCGCAAATGCGGCAAGACCGATCGCGTCTGAAAAGCTCCCCCAGATGCTCCAGTGCTTTAACAGGAGCTTCGGAAACAAAAAAACGATCGTGATCGAAACAAGAGCGATTAGAAACAGGCTCCCCTGCTCCCACAAGGCGGACACCGGAACTCCGATGAGCAGGTTTCTGATCGCCCCTCCGCCGAACGCCGTCACAATCCCCAATATATAAACTCCTAAAATATCATACTCTTCTTCCATTGCAACGATCGCTCCGCTGATCGCAAAAGCGACGGTGCCGATGATGCTCAACACTTCCCAAGCCATCTAAGGTGTCCTCCATACTAAACTTCAATCTTTTTGATTTTATAACTTCTCCAACCTTTAAATCAACCCTCTCTGAATCAAAATATCTTATAATATAAAAAGACGTTTTTAAAGGGGTGGAAACATGGAACAGGAGATCATCATCGAAAAAGCGAAAGCCGGGTGGGCTCAGGAATTTGCAGCTGAAAAACAGCGGCTCACGGATGTCCTCGGAAAAAAAGTTCTCGCTATCGAACATATCGGCAGCACCTCTGTTCCCGGTCTTGCGGCAAAACCGGTGCTCGATCTGATGGCCGGCGTCAACAGTCTCAGCGAAGCTTCAGCCTGGATCGAACCGCTTGAGCAGCTCGGTTATGAGCACGTATTTCACGAAGCCTTCCCTGCCAGGCGCTTTTTTCGAAAGGGAATGTGGAGGGCGGGCACACACCATCTGCACGTATATGTTTTTCAAAGCGAAGAATGGAAAAACCAGCTGAGATTCCGAAATTATTTAAGAAAGCACTCCGCCGAGCGGCAAGAATATGAAACATTGAAAAAAACCTTGGCGCGGCGCTTTCCATATGACCGCACCTCGTACACAGAAGGAAAAGAATCATTCATTAAAGACGTGATTGAGAAAGCAAAACATTTGGAAAGGAGTGGCCCGGTATGCTGAAAAAGACAAAACATAAATTGCTTACAATAGCCATCGCCTTCATTATGGCGGTCTTGTTATACTACTATGTCCAAGTCACGAAGTGAAAGCGGGCATTATACGCGCAAGGCCATTCGGACCGTTTTGAGGATATGCCCTTCAAATTCTTCATCATATTCGGAGACATCCTCAAAACCCTTCGCCTTGTAAAAGTTTTTTCCGGTACGGTTTTCTGTTTCAACCTCTACAAAGATCTTTTTTACTCCCTCCAAATGTTTTAGCCCCTCTTCCAATAATGCGGTTCCGATGCCTTTTCCTTGGTATTCCGGGGCTAAATAAATGGCAGCGAGATAGGCCTCCCCTCCTTCTCTTACAAATGAGTAGTTAACAAAGCCGACGATTTTTCCGTCCGCTTCTGAAACGAGCATTAACGAGTGTTCCAAACGCTGCTGCATTATCTCATCATTGTACGCTTTCTCTAAGAATTTCTCTTGAATATCGAAAGGGATTATCCCTTCATAAGTGTGATTCCAGCTTGTTTTGGCAATCTGCTGCACTTGTCGGATGTCTTTCTTTTTCATTTTACGAATCTTAAATTCCATCCTCATCATCCTTATCCATTTAATAATTTCCAAATATTATAGCATTCATTTTGTTGAACATGTAAAAAAAAAAGAGCATTGTCAGACAATGCTCTTTTTACTCGTCTTTCCCCTTGAGAAAGCACATAAAAATGATAATCAAAATAAATGCGATAAGGGCGAGAAACGGAATCGTGATGAAACCGAACCAATTGATATACTGCCCTGAGCAAGGCACTCCTGTGACACACGGTTTAATACCGTTGAATCCGGGAATTTTTTGTTCCATGTAATGCATCAGGGAAATGCCTGCGCCGATCACCGCCATCGGCAGCACGTATTTTTTCACGCGGGCATCGCCCTGAAATGTCGCAATTCCAAGGATCAGCACGAGCGGATACATCATAATCCGCTGATACCAGCACAGTTCGCAAGGAATGAATTTACGGATTTCGCTGAAGTACAGGCTGCCTAGTGTCGCCGTTAATGAGACGATCCAGGCGCCGTACAGAAAAAGCAGTTTATTTTTCATCAGACTGGCCTTTCAGCTCTTTGGCGATCGTTTCTTTGATTTTGTCATAATCAAACGGTTTGTCGATTTTTACGTCGTTGACAAAGATCGTCGGCGTCGAGTCTACACTGTATTTGCTGATGAGCGAATTGTCCGTTTTTAATTGCTCAGAGAACGTTTTGTCATTTAAGCTGCTGATGAGCTTATCGCGTTTGATTTTCGTATTCGCTTCCGTGATGTCTGCCAATTTTGCCGGCGTCGCCCACTCGTTTTCCATCGTGTCATTGTCAGGCTGCGCTTTGTACAGTGCTTCATGGAATTTCCAGAATGAAGCCGGATCTTCCTTCCATACTTGCTCGGAAGCGAGGGCGCTCAATTCAGAGCCTCTGCCGTGCTGTTCATTGACGAAGTTAATATATGAAAAATTAACTTGATCTTTATCGATGTAATCCTTTTTCAAATCCGGAAAGACGGTCTCAGTCCACTGTTTGCAGCTTGGACATTTGTAATCTCCGAATTCTGTGATCGTTACAGTCGCATCTTTGTTGCCAAGAAGCGGCTGCCCTTCAGTTGAAGGCTTGTCATCAAAGGTTTGCGAAGCATTTTGGGTTTGATTGTTGAGTACGACAAGTGCGCCGATCAGAAAAACGACCACGACTGTCATAATCACTGCAAATTTCATCGGTGACTGCTGTTTCTTCTTCACTTAGACACCTCATTATTCTTATTTTTTAGTATGCCAGTTTGATAACCTCTTTCATTTTAACAAGACAAGCCGCATTCGTGAAGATGCTAAAAAAGGAATTTCCAGTTCATTAGGTGGTAAAAAAGTTACATTTCTTTCACTTTTAAAACCCTCATCGCATTTAAAACGGCTAAAAGGGTAACACCGACGTCTGAAAAGACGGCTTCCCACATCGTTGCGATGCCGAAAGCACCCAAGATGAGAAAAACACTTTTAACGCCGAGCGCAAAGATAATATTCTGCCAGACAATCGCCCTCGTCCGCTTGGCAATGCTGATGGCTTCCGCAATTTTTGAAGGCTGGTCCGTCATGATCACAATATCAGCCGCTTCGACTGCCGCATCAGAGCCAAGGCCTCCCATGGCAACCCCGATATCCGCTCTCGCCAAGACCGGCGTATCGTTGATGCCGTCTCCTGCGAAAAGCAGCTTTTCTTTTGGAAGCTTTTGCTTGTCAAATGCTTCAATGCGGTCCACCTTGTGCTGTGGAAGAAGCTCCGCATGCACTTCATCAATGGACAGTTCCGCGCCGACCGCCTCGCCGGTTTCTTTCGCGTCACCCGTCAGCATCACCGTTTTTTTAATCCCCGCTTTTTTCAAAGCAGAGATCGCACGCTTGGCATCCTCTTTGATTTCGTCTGCGATAACAATCGAGCCGATAAACATATCGCCGGCGGCTACATAAACAACGGTACCGATTTCGCTTTCCTCTTGATACTGTATGCCGAATTTCTTCATGAGCTTGGCATTGCCGGCCAAAATGACGGCTCCGTCTACAACCGCTCTGACGCCGAAGCCGGCCGTCTCGCTGTAATCTTTGATGCGATCCGCTTGGCCTTCCTTCCCGTATGCTTCACGGATCGACTCGGCGATCGGGTGGCCTGAGAAATGTTCGGCAAGCGCCGCATATTCAAGCAGTTCCTCTTCTTTGACACGGCCTGCCGGCGACAGCTTAACAACGGCAAATTCGCCTTTTGTTAAAGTGCCTGTTTTGTCAAAAACGGCGTATTTGACATCATTGAGCGCTTCTAAATAATTGCCGCCTTTTACGAGTATACCTGCTTTTGACGCCGCTCCAATACCGCCGAAAAAGCCGAGCGGAATGGAAACGACAAGAGCGCACGGACAAGAAATGACTAAAAAGACGAGGGCCCGGTACACCCAATCCGACAGCGCGGCTCCGGAAATGATCAGCGGCGGGACAAAAGCGAGAAGAAGCGCGACTATGACAACAAAAGGCGTGTAGTACTTGGCGAATTTGGTGATAAAGTTTTCTGTTTTCGCTTTTCTGCTGCTGGCATTCTGGACGAGGTCAAGAATCTTTGAAACGGTTGATTCACTGTATTCTTTGTCCACTTTCACTTCAAGCACGCCGTTTTTGTTGACAAATCCGCTCAGCACCTCTTCGCCGGGTGCGGCTTCTCGTGGAACGGATTCCCCGGTTAATGCGGACGTATCGACAAGCGATTTGCCCGCTCGCACTTTGCCGTCAAGCGGGACTTTCTCTCCTGGCTTGACGATGATGATATCGCCCGCTTTAACCTCATCGGGAGATACTTTGACCGTACCGCCTTCCGTTTGAAGATTGGCATAATCGGGACGGATGTCCATCAAATCGCTGATCGATTTCCTGGAGCGGCTGACCGCGGCTCCCTGGAACAGCTCGCCTACTTGATAGAACAGCATAACCGCCACGCCCTCGGGATACTGCTGAATGATAAATGCACCCAGAGTGGCGATCGTCATTAAAAAGTGCTCATCAAAAACCCGGCCGCGAAAGATGTTTTTGACGGCTCTTAATACGACATCACCGCCGATGATGAGGTAAGCAAGGAAAAAGAGAATCCACTCAGCTGCGGTACCGCCGGGAAGCAGAAAGCCTGCTGCGCCGAGAACGGTGCCTGCAGCCAGTCTTGCGATCGTTTTTTTAAACCGGCCATCACCTTCGGATGGAGCCTGTTTTGTCCCTTCCTTCAACTTCACGTTGACGTGCGGTTCGATCTCGGTTACTTTTTTCTTTATTTTTGAAGAAATGTCTTCGCCGCTGTTTTGGTCGACTTTGACAGTCAGCGTGCTTGTTGCAAAATTGACTGAACACGCTTCAATCCCTTTCATACCGGCTATCTCATGCTCAATTTTTTGTGCGCAATTGCCGCAGTCGAGACCGTTTAACATGTATTCCTGCTTCACCTTTTCCATCTCTCTCACCTTTCTTTTTCAGCGCCGGGCTTTATTTTATATATGAGCATATACGCATATATTATTTATCCTTATTATATGCTTCATTCGAAAAATGTGTCAATCGATCTTTGTTATCATACGCACCGGACTGTTTCCGCGTTTTACCCTGCTTTCGCGCCTGCGAAACTCTGCTGGCATATTAGAAGCGATGCCCAAATATACTTAGTTTAGCTATTAAACTAACAAGCTTTTTTTCATAAGGAGTGAGCGTTTTTGAAAAAATCGTGTCTGATGATCATCTGCCTCGCCCTTCTTCTCGTTTTTTCCGCAGGCTGCAAAAGTGGCACCAACGCCGGCGCAAAGCATGCGGAAGAAATCAAAGTCTGGGATTATTTCACCGGCAGACAGCAGGAACTTTATCATGAACTTGTCGACCAGTACAATCGGTCTCAGGATCGGTACAAAGTCGTAACAGAGTACATTCCTTTTAATGAAGTGAAAAAGCAGCTGTCTGTCGGAGCAGCCGGCAATGCCATGCCTGACGCCGTTTTCCTTGACAATGTCGACAATGCCTCATTCGCCGCCATGGGCGTGCTCGAAGATTTAACAGAGAAAGTCGAGCAATGGGGGCAGGCTGACCGGTATTATGAGGGGCCGCTCTCATCAGCCGTATATGAAGAGAAGTACTACGGCATCCCTTTCGCAAGCAATGCGCTTGCTTTGTTTTACAACAAAGACCTCTTGAAGGATGCAGGGATTTCCAAGCCGCCTGAAACGTGGAGCGAGCTGAAAAAAGCAGCGAAAAAAACGAGCAAAGGCCAAACGAAAGGATTTGCCCTGTCAGCCGTCAAATCAGAGGAAAGCGCTTTTCAATTTTATCCGTTCCTTTTGTCTTCCGGAGCAGATTTAAAACAGCTGCATTCAAAAGAAGCAGCCTCTTCCCTGCAGTTTTTAACGGATCTGGTCAAAGAAGGCGCAATGAGCAAGGAAGTGTTAAACGCCACCCAGGATGATCTGGCCAGACAGTTTGCAGCAGGTCAGCTCGCTATGATGATCAACGGCTCCTGGAATATTGAACGGCTGAGAGAAGCCGGTCACTTACATTACGGGATTACCTTCATCCCGAAGGATCAAACATTCGCTTCCGCCCTTGGCGGGGAAAATATGGCAGTCGTTAAAGGAAAAAACACCGACGGCGCCTGGGATTTCATCACTTGGCTGATCGATCCGGAGCGGCTCGAAACGCTGACAGCGGAAACAGGTGTATTCCCGCCGCGTAAGGATTTGCTCGAATCATCAAGTCATTGGAAAACAGATGACAATTTAAAAGCCTTCATTCCAATCATGGAGATTGCATCAGCCCGCGGCCCTTCGAAAAACTGGCCGAAAATTTCGGAAGCTTTACAGACGGCCCTGCAGGAAGCATTGAGCGAAAGCAAAACGCCGAAAGAAGCGCTGGATGAGGCCGCACAAAAAATCAACGCCTTAAACTAGCTTTAAGCGCACGAAGGAGTTTTGACATGATCAAAGCCATCATTCGTAAATGGGAAGGATGCTTCTATTTGTTCCCGGCCGTTCTTTTTATGCTTACCCTTATCGGTTATCCTCTCATCTACAACATAATTCTCAGCTTTCAAAACGTGTCGCTTGCAAATATAGCATCAAAGGATATCAGCTTTATAGGAATCGACAATTATCAGCGGCTTGCGCAGGATAAAGTATTTTGGGCATCTTTAAAAAACACGCTGCTCTACACGGCTGGAAGCGTCGTTTTTCAGTTTGCAATCGGCTTTTTGCTCGCTTTGTTTTTCAGCATGAAATTTCGGCTTGCCCCGTTTCTCAGGGGATTGATGATGGTGAGCTGGCTCATTCCGCTGACGGTTACGGCGCTTTTATTCAAGTTTATGATGGCTTCAAATGAAGGCGTGTTCAATCAGCTGCTCCTATCATGGGGAATGATCGACAATCCAATCCCCTGGCTGTCAGATCCGAAGATTGCCATCTGGTCCGTTATTATCGCCAACATCTGGGTCGGCATTCCCTTTAATATGCTGCTCATATCCGCCGGTCTCAGCTCCCTTCCGGAAGACGTCTATGAAAGCGCAAGCCTTGACGGCGCCAATGCTTTTCAGAAATTCATTCATCTGACCCTACCCTTATTGCGGCCGGTGATCACCGTCGTCATGATGCTCGGCTTCATTTATACGTTCAAAGTGTTCGACCTTGTGTTTGTGATGACTGGAGGCGGCCCCGTGCACGCCACTGAAGTCCTGTCAACCGTCAGCTACCGCTACTCCTTTGACGAATTTCAATTCAGCATGGGCGCAGCAAGCGCCAATGTCCTGTTTTTCATTCTTCTTTTGGTCAGTCTTGTCTATTTGCGGCTGATCAAAAAAGATGAGGTGATGTCATGAAAACGAAGCAAAAGGAATGGCTCTTTAACATTATTGGCGTCCTCGTTACGGCCGGCTTTTTATTCCCCGTTTACTGGATGATCGCCACAGCTTTCAAAAGCGAGGCAGAATTGTTTAAAACACCGCCTTTATTGTGGCCCGAGACATTCCGGACGGCCGGCTTCGAAGCTGTGTTCACTTCAGGCATCGCCGGATACTTTTTGAACAGCCTGCTGATTTCCGGGGCGGCTGCCGCCATCGTTCTCATATTGGCCGTTCCTTCCGCCTACGGCTTGGCGCGCTTTCGGATCAAGGGCAAAAAAATGTTCATTTTACTGTTTCTCATCACGCAAATGCTGCCTGCCACCGTTGTTTTGACTCCGCTGTTTATCGCCTTTAATCAGCTGAACATATTAAACACGTATATCGGACCGATTTTGACGGGAGCAACGCTCGGCGTTCCTTTTTCGGTATTAATGCTCAGAACTTTTTTTCTCGGGATTCCCAAGGACCTTGAGGATGCGGCCAAAATCGACGGCTGCAGCCGTTTTACCGCATTCATCCGCATTATTTTGCCTATCAGCGTACCCGGGATTGCCGTCAGCGGAGCGGTTTCCTTCTTTTTCACATGGGGAGATTTGATTTACAGCATGACATTCAACCGAAATCAGGAGCTGTGGCCGCTGACGGCCGGCATTTACAATGTGATCAGCCAATACGGAATCCAGTGGAATGATCTGATGGCATTTGCCGTTTTATCGGTTTTGCCTGTCATCATCATTTTTATACTGCTTCAAAAGCAGCTTGTTAAAGGTCTGATCAGCGGATCCATCAAGTAAAAATAGAAAGGGTGTTTTCGATCATGAAATTTTCAGACGGCTACTGGCTGACGCGCGAAGGATATCACATCAACACGCCAAAAGAAGCCTACGCCCGAATGATTGATCAGCAATCATTGACTGTATACGGGCCTGTCAAAGCGGTTCAAAAGCGCGGGGACACGCTGGACACCCGCATGCTCACCGTCAGATTTTCGAGTCCTCTTGAAGACGTGATCCGTGTGCAAGTGTCCCATTTTCAAGGGGAAACGCCTCGCAAGCCCGAGTTTCAGCTGGATATGACAGACGTTGAGCCGGTTATCTCCGAACAAGATGATGCGCTGACCTTCCAAAGCGGCAGCCTGTGCGTTGAGGTGAGCAAAAGCGGTTGGCGCTACCAATTTTCACGTGATGGACAGAGCCTGACCGCAAGCGAATCGAATAGCCTCGCCTATATCACGAGCAATGACGGGCGCACCTTTATGAGGGAACAGCTCAACATCGGCGTCGGCGAATTGATCTACGGTCTCGGCGAGCGTTTTACGGCATTCGTGAAAAACGGCCAAACCGTAGACATCTGGAATCAGGACGGCGGCACAAGCACGGAGCAGGCGTATAAAAATGTGCCGTTCTATTTGTCAAACAAAGGGTACGGTGTTTTTGTCAATCATCCCGAGCTCGTTTCGTATGAAATCGGTTCTGAAGTCGTATCCAAAGCGCAGTTTTCGGTCGAAGGGGAAACGCTTGACTATTTTATCATCAGCGGTGCTGAACCGAAGGATGTTTTGAAACGCTATGCGTCGTTAACGGGAAAACCGGCGCTTCCCCCGGCCTGGTCTTTCGGCCTCTGGCTGTCCACATCGTTTACAACCGACTATTCTGAGGAAACCGTGACACGTTTCATCGACGGGATGACCGAACGCGGCATCCCGCTCAGCGTGTTTCATTTTGACTGCTTCTGGATGAAAGAATTTGAATGGTGCAATTTCGAATGGGATGAACGATATTTTAAGCAGCCTGAAGCTATGCTCAGCCGCCTGAAAGATAAGGGGTTGAAAATATGCGTCTGGATCAACCCTTACATCGCCCAAAAATCGAAGCTTTTTCAGGAAGGAAAAGAACACGGCTACTTTTTAAAAAACAGCCGGGGGGATGTGTGGCAGTGGGACCGGTGGCAGGCCGGCATGGCAATCGTCGACTTCACCAATCGAAAAGCGCGTGACTGGTATTGTTCAAAACTTGAAAGCCTGCTCGACATGGGCGTCGACTGTTTCAAGACCGATTTCGGAGAACGGATTCCGAGAGACGCGGTTTACTTTGACGGATCAGACCCCGACAGAATGCACAATTATTATTCTTTTTTATACAACAAAACCGTATTTGACCTGTTGAAGCAAAAGCGCGGCGAACGGGAAGCGGTCGTGTTTGCAAGGTCGGCGACGGCCGGAGGCCAGCAATTTCCCGTACACTGGGGCGGGGATTGTTTTGCCAGCTATGATTCAATGGCTGAAAGCCTTCGCGGCGGCCTGTCGCTTTCCCTTTCAGGCTTCGGCTTCTGGAGCCACGATATCGGCGGATTTGAAAGCACGGCAACAGCCGATTTGTATAAGCGCTGGACCGCATTCGGCCTCTTGTCGACGCACAGCCGCCTGCACGGGAGCGAATCATATCGCGTTCCGTGGCTGTTTGACGAAGAAGCGGCCGATGTGATGCGGTATTTTGTCAAACTGAAGCACAGGCTGATGCCTTATTTGTACGCCGCCGCGCATGAAGCGCACGCTGAAGGCATTCCGATGATGCGGGCGATGCTCCTCGAATTTCCCGGGGACAACACTTGCCACTGGCTTGACAGACAGTACATGCTCGGCGGAAGACTCCTCGTCGCTCCCGTTTTTCAGGAAGACGGCGTTGTCCGTTATTATTTGCCAAAAGGCACCTGGACACACCTTTTGACGGGAAAAGAGACGGAAGGCGGAGAATGGAAAGAAGAACAGTACGGGTATATGGGGCTTCCCCTGTTCGTCAGGGAAAATACGCTGCTGCCGCTCGGGCAGGAATCCGGGCGACCTGATTATGATTATCTCGACGGTGTGACGTTCTGCCTTTACCAATTAAAAGACGGCTGCACAGCCGAACAGACGATTTACAATGAAAAGTGCGAAGCAATGACAGTCAGAGCTTCACGGCATGAAAATACGATTACCGTGAAAACAACAGGCGTCCAAAAGAAATGGAAGCTGCTCATCCGCGATCTGTCTGTCACTTCTGTCATAAACGGCGCAGCGGAAGCGCTTCAGGAGGGAACAGCAATTCAGCCAAAAGAAAAGGACCGGGATGTCTTCATTTTTTTCTAAAAGGAGTGATCAGGATGCTGAAAACGGTCCGCACCATCATGTTGGCGGCAATGTGCACGATCCTTTCCGCCGCCGCTGTCAATCCGCCGCCCGCGGCCGCTAAAACCCAGGCTGATGAATATGAATATCCCTTTCAAGATCCAAGTCTCCCTGTTCAAAAAAGGGTCAGCGACTTGCTTTCTCGACTGACCCTTGAGGAAAAAGTGTCGCTGATGCATCAATATCAGCCTGCCATTCCCCGGCTGGGCATTCCCGCTTTTAAAACAGGCACAGAAGCGCTTCACGGCGTTGCCTGGCTCGGGGAAGCGACCGTTTTCCCGCAGGCTGTCGGGCTCGCACACACATGGGACCGCTCTTTAATCAAACAAATCGGCTCAGCGGTCGGTGATGAAGTCCGCGGCTTCCATCACCTTGATCCCGCGGCAAACGGAGTCAATGTCTGGGCGCCGGTCGTTGATCTGCTGCGGGATCCAAGGTGGGGTAGAAATGAAGAAGGCTATTCCGAAGACCCTTTTTTAACAGGGGAAATAGCAACCGCCTATGCCTCCGGTTTAAGGGGCGAGCATCCCTTCTATTTGAAAACAGTTCCTACCTTAAAACATTTTCTTGCCTATAACAACGAAACAGACCGGGGATTCAGCTCCTCAAGCATTGATCCCAGGAACATGAACGAGTATTATTTGAAGCCCTTCAAAACGGCAATTTCCGCAAAAGCCGCATACGGCCTGATGCCAGCCTACAATTCTGTCAACGATAAACCGGCCATTTTGAGCCCGCTGCTCAACAGCACAGTCAAAGGAAAATGGGCCGGAGACGATTTCTTCATCGTCAGCGACGCCTTTGATCCTTCAGGAATCGTCACTGACCACAAGTATTATGACAGCCACGAAAAAGCGCATGCCCACGCCGTAAAAGCCGGCATTGACAACTTTACAGATCAGGGAGAAAATCCCGGGCTGACGAAAACCGCCTTAACCGGCGCCTTAAAGAATGGCCTTATGTCTGAGAAAGACCTCGATCAAGCCTTGGCCAACACATTCAGCATCCGTTTTCGAACAGGCGAATTCGATCCGGACGAACTCAATCCGTACAGCCGCCTGACAGATGGCGTCATCAACAGTCCAAAGCACCGGCAGCTTGCGAAAAAAGCGGCTGAAAAAGCCATTGTTTTACTGAAAAACGACCGGAATCTGCTGCCCTTCAATACCCGGAAAAATGAAAACATCGCAGTTATCGGACCGTTCGGAAATGCGCTTTACGAAGATTGGTACAGCGGAACGATGCCGTATCGGAAAACCCCGCTTGACGGAATCGCGGACAAAATCGGCAAAGACCGCGTCTCCTTTGCCGAAGGGCTGGAACAAAGCGGGTTCAAATCCGCCCTGACAGGAAAGTTTGTAACCGCAGGCCGGGACGGCAAACAACCGCTCACAGCATCGGCTGACAAGCTTGAGAAAAGCGCGGCATTCGATGCGGCGGATTGGGGAGAAAGCATTTTCACCCTCCGCGCCCAAGCGAACGGTCTCTATGTCTCGCTTCAGGATGACGGCAAACTGATCGCTGATCAGAAACAGCCGAACGGCTGGACCGTCAAAGAAACTTTCCAGTTTGAACAGCAGCCTGACGGGACATTCGCCATCAAAAATACGGCAAACGGCAAATATCTCACCGCCGGAAAAGACGGGACATTAACAGCCGCTGCCGAAAAGCCGGCGACAGCAGCGGAAAAGTTTTCAAAGGCGATCATCAAGAGCAGTACGGAGGAAGCGGTTCGACTGGTAAAAACCGCGGACAAAGCCGTCGTGTTTGTCGGCAACAATCCTTACATCAACGGCCGGGAAACCGAAGACCGGAAAGACATTACACTACCTCCGGTCCAGGAAAATCTGCTGAAAGCTGTTTCTAAAGCCAATCCCAATACGGTGCTTGTCGTAACGAGCAGCTATCCGTTCGCTCTCAACTGGGCTAAAGTGCACATTCCTGCGATCATATACTCCGCACACGGAGGCCAGGAGGCGGGAAGCGCATTGGCGGACATTCTCTTTGGAGATGAAAATCCGGGCGGACGGCTGACGCAAACTTGGCACACGTCAGTCAAAGAACTGCCGGATATGATGAATTACGATATCATCAAAGGAAAAAGAACCTATAAATATTTCGAAGGCAAGCCGCTGTATCCGTTCGGCCACGGGTTATCCTATACAGCGTTCCACTACAGCGGTTTAAGCGTTTCCTCTGACAGCATCAAAAAAGACGGCTCCGTCACGATCCGCGTCAACGTCACCAACACAGGCGGAAGAAAAGGAGATGAGGTCGTTCAGCTCTATACTTCTCCCCTGTTTAACACGCGGGTTAAACAGCCCAATCTGGACTTGAAAAACTTTCAGCGCGTTGAGCTGGCACCGAAAGAAACGAAAACCGTGACATTCAAGCTGAAACAGGCAGACCTTGCCTTCTGGGATGTAACGAGCGAAACGTTTGCCGTTGAAAGAGGCGCATACAAAATATCGGTCGGGAGCTCGGCGGCGGACATCCGCAAGACAAAGCGGATTTTCGTCCAAGGTGAAACGATTCGAGAACGGAACTTGCGGCGGCAGACAAACGCTGAAAACTACGACGACTACAAAGGCGTGCTCATCACCGAAGAATCCAAATACGGCGGCGATGCGGTAAAAAGCAGTACAGCAAACGCGTGGATCGCCTTCCATGATGTCTGCTTCAAAGGCGAAAAAAGGATAAAAGCAAAGGTTGCAAGCAGAGGCGGCGGCGAAATCGGCATCTTCCTCGATCATCCTCAAAAAGGAAAGCAAATCGGCTCGTTAAAAGTGCCTGACACATCCGGATTGCATAACTGGAAAACGATAAAAGCTTCCGTCCGAAAATCGGCAGGCACCCATCGCATCTACTTTGTCTTCAAAGGGAAAGTCGCAATCGATACGTTTCAATTTGAACGATAAACCGGCACAGAAGAAATTTTTTTAAAGCCATGCAGCTTGATCTGCATGGCTTTTACCGTTTTTCAGCAATTTTAGTGCTTTACAACTTAGGAATGATATATTAGAATTCAATCAAAAGTTGCATTAGGTAAAAAAAATGTCATAAGGCAATAAAATATTACCGAAACAAAAATATTGTATTCAGGTTAACTTTCATATAGACATAGAAAGGGGTTAATGAACCTATGAAACCCGCGATTACTGTAAAAGATTTATATGTTTCTTATCACGGCGCAGAAGCGCTTCGCAATATCAATTTCTCGCTTGATCAAGGAATGATGGCGGGCGTTATCGGACCGAACGGCGCAGGAAAATCAACACTGTTAAAAGCCATGCTCCAATTGATTCCAAAAGATAAAGGCGACGTCCGTCTGCTCGGAAAACCGCTCAAACATGTACGCAAGCAAATCGCCTATGTTCCGCAGCGGAATGATATGGATTGGACGTTCCCGATCAATGTGCTCGACACCGTCATCCTCGGCACGTATCCTGAACTTGGCCTTTTCAGACGTCCGAAAAAACGCGATAAAGAATGGGCATATCACTGTCTTGAAAAAGTCGGGATGGAAGCATACCCCAAGCGCCAGATCGGTGAACTGTCAGGCGGGCAGCAGCAGCGCGTTTTTCTCGCCCGGGCGCTCGCCCAAAAAGCAGAGCTGTTCTGTCTTGACGAACCGTTCGTCGGAATTGATGTGACGAGTGAAGAAATGATCGTCAGCATCTTAAAGGAACTTCGTGATGAAGGAAAAACCGTTCTTGTCGTCCATCACGATTTGAGCAAAGCGGACAGCTATTTCAATGAATTAATTTTGCTGAACAAAGAGCTGATTCAAAAAGGCCCGGTCTCCGACATCCTCAATCCCGACGTGATGATGAAAGCCTACGAATCTCAGCTTCCGTTCCTGCAATCGAAAAGGGGTGCGATGTGATGGAATTTATCCATGGTTTGATGGAATATTCGTTTCTGCAAAAATCGCTGTTCACATCGATTATGGTGGGCATCATTTGCGGCGTCATCGGCTGCTTTATCATTCTCAGGGGAATGGCGCTGATGGGAGATGCGATTTCACACGCGGTCCTTCCCGGCGTCGCCATCTCTTATATGCTCGGCGTCAATTTTTTCTTCGGCGCCGTCTTTACGGGCATCCTGACGGCTCTCGGAATCGGCTATGTCAGCCAAAACAGCCGGATTAAAAACGATTCGGCCATCGGTATCGTCTTCACAGCCTTTTTCGCCGTCGGGATCATTTTGATCACGCTTGTCAAAAGCTCAAGCGATCTGTACCACATCTTATTCGGAAATGTGCTGGCCGTTCGTTCATCCGACATGTGGATCACGCTCGTCATCGGAGTCATGATTCTTACCGCCGTCTTTTTGTTTTACAAAGAGCTGCTCATCACCTCTTTCGACCCGACGATGGCGGCCGTCTACGGCTTGCCGAACCGGCTGATTCACTACTTTTTAATGACGCTTTTAACGATGGTCACGGTCGCATCGCTTCAGACCGTCGGCATTATCCTCGTCGTCGCGATGCTGATCACGCCTGCCGCAACCGCTTATTTATTAACGGACCGGCTGTGGGTGATGATCTATTTGTCCGCTTTCCTCGGCGCTTTGTCAGCGGTCGT
This sequence comes from Bacillus sp. AK124, assembly GCF_053903085.1. Taxonomy (NCBI): domain Bacteria; kingdom Bacillati; phylum Bacillota; class Bacilli; order Caryophanales; family Bacillaceae; genus Bacillus; species Bacillus sp. AK124. The sequence continues at coordinate 779,002 of NZ_CP096378.1, read as the reverse complement.
CGGTCTTGGATTAAGCTATACGTACAACCTCTCCTCAGGAGCGGCGATCGTGCTCGTGGCTACGATTTTGTTCGGACTTTCCTTTACATTTTCACCGAAACAAGGCGTGCTTTGGAGAGCTTTGAAATCAAGAAGAAAGCGGGCAGCACTTCAATAATCCACAATATAAAGGGGGAACACAAAACATGAAATGGAAGCAAACATTAGCCATTGCGGCGGCATTAATTCTTGTTCTCGCCGCTGGCTGCTCATCGAAAAGCAGCAATGAAGAAAACGGAAAGCTGAAGGTCGTCACCACCTACTCCATTCTCTATGACATCGTCAAACAAGTCGGAAGAGATCACATCGATTTATACAGCATTGTACCTGTTGGAACAGACCCGCACGAATACGACCCGCTGCCAAAAGACGTGCAAAAAACGACGGACGCCGATGTCATCTTTTACAACGGCCTGAATTTGGAGACAGGAAACGGCTGGTTTAACAAGCTGCTGGAAACAGCTGAAAAAGACGGCGATGACGCCCCTGTCTACAAGCTGAGCAAAGGGGTCAAGCCAAAGCATCTCACTGCCAAAGGTAAAGAAACGGAAGAAGATCCCCATGCATGGCTCGATATAGAAAACGGGATTCAATATGCCAAAAACGCGAGAGATGCGCTGATCAAAAACGATCCCGACCATAAAGAAGATTACGAGAAAAACGCTGAAGCCTATATCGGCAAGCTGCAAAAGCTTCATAATGAAGCGGTGAACCGCTTTAAAGATATACCGAAAGAGCGCCGCGTCCTTGTAACGAGCGAAGGAGCTTTTAAATATTTCGCTTCGGCCTACGGCGTCGACGCGCAGTATATTTGGGAAATCAATACCGAAAATGAAGGAACTCCCGGTCAGATGAAAAAAATCGTCGACACGGTGAAGAAAAAGGAAGTTCCGGCCTTATTCGTGGAGACAAGCGTTGACCCGCGGAGCATGGAAAGCCTGTCAGCGGAAACGGGCGTGCCGATTAAAGCAAAAGTCTTCACCGATTCGATCGGAAAGCCCGGTGAAGCGGGAGATTCCTATTATAAGATGATGAAAGAAAACCTTGACCGGATCCATCAAGGTCTCGCCGAATAACCAAAAACTGCTGTACATCCTGTACAGCAGTTTTTTTCGCATGTTTTCCCGATTTTAAAGCAGGGTACAACGAAGGGAAAACGCAGAAAAAAGGAGTGTATTTCGTGAAATCTGTATACGAGGAATGCATCAAAGCCTGCCGGGAATGCCTTGAAGCATGCAATCACTGCTTTGACAAATGTCTGATGGAAGAAGACGCGGGGATGATGGCCGAATGCATCCGACTTGACCGGGAATGCGCGGAGATGTGCGGATTCGCACTTCAAGCCATGACGCGCAACAGCCCGTATGCCGAAGACATTTGCCAGCTTTGCGCAAAGGTTTGCGAAGCTTGCGGCAATGAATGCAGCCTGCACAAGCATGACCACTGCCAGCTTTGCGCTGAAAGCTGCTTTGCATGTGCGGAAGCATGCAAAAAAATCGCTTCTTAACTTGAAATATCCGGCTCTCGGGCCGGATATTTTTATGTCGGAAACGTTTATTTTTTCTCCTCCCCCCTTGCTAAACTGATACAATATGACTATAAAAGGGGGTTTTAATATGAAAGACAGCGTGTTTCAAATGACTTCTGACACATATCAGTCGCTCAGCGATTCAGAACGGCATTTGCTCGAGTACATTTATCAGCACTTAGATGTCATCGCCACTTTATCGATTGTAAAATTAAGCGAGGATGCAAATGTTTCAACAGCCACGATTGTCAGGTTAATGAAAAAGCTCGGTTATGACGGGTACACTTCTTTTAAGTACGCATTAAAAGAAAAACACCACCTCGGCCACGCTCCGCTGATGGATGATATCGACAGCCAAATTAAACAGGCCGTGCTCAAGAATGAAAGAGAAGTTCTGGATACGATTAAAATGCTTGATATCGGGTTGATCGAAGATGCCATTCAAAAAATCAGCAATGCCGAAAAAGTTTACATTTTCGCAAGGGGATTGTCTGAAATGATTGGGACTGAGATGACGATCAAGCTTCAGCTACTCGGCAAAAACTGCGAGATGCACAGCGACCCGAATATTATCAGAGGCAAGTCAAAAACACTGGCAAAAAAAGACCTCGGCCTTTTTGTTTCCCTGAACGGCGAGACAGAGGAGCTTGTTGAAGCCGCGCAAAATTTCAAATTGCAAGCCATTTCCACCATTACATTAACAACAAGGATCGATTCGCGTCTTGCGAAATTATCAGAGATCGTACTAGTCGGGTTTAAAGGTGAACAATCATTTTTTCCCGATTATGAAGTCCGCTCGCGCCTCCCTCTGCAAGTCCTCTCCCGCATCATGCTGGACTCATACGTCATCCGCACTGCTCATAGCTGAAAACCTTTACACAACCTGTAAACATCCCCCCTTTTATCTGTGACATAATGTCTGTGAAGCCACAGATAAAGGGGGGATACAGCATGATCTATACATGCACGATGAATACCGCGGTCGACTTATTCGTTGAAACCGACGAGCTGCTTCCCGATGTCGTCAACCGCACTAAAGATGAAGATTATCAGCCAAACGGAAAAGGTGTCAATATTTCTTTTATGCTCAAGCGCCTCGGCCTTAACAATACCGCGCTTGGATTTACAGGCGGATTTACCGGGCGTTTTATTGAAAATGAACTGCTGAATGAAAAAATCGTCACAGACTTTGTCGAAGTCGAAGGCATCTCACGGATTAATATTTTTATTAATGCCACCCGGGAATTCAAAATCGTAAACAAAGGTCCGCTCATATCTGAAGGCCGAAAACAGGAGCTGATCAACAAAATCCGTCAAATTCCGTCCGGCCGCTTTTTATTTGTTTCAGGCAGTCTTCCGAGAGGAGTCCCAGATGACATGTACCTTTCGCTTTCCGAGATTGCCGCCGAAAACAAACTGAAGTTGATCTTGGATATCAGCTCTCCCGTCCTATTAGATTGTCTTTCATACCATCCTTACCTGATTAAACCGAATGAACAGGAGCTTGCCGCTTTTTTCAGCCGGAAGAAAGCGCTGTCTGAAGAAGAAATCATCCACTACGGAAAGGAGCTCCTCAATCGCGGCGCTCAAAGGGTTCTCATCTCACGCGGCAAAGACGGCGCCCTTTATTTGGACCGCCAAAGAACCTTAAAAGCGACAGCCGCCAAAGGCAAAGTTGTCAATACCGCGTGTGCCGGCGATGCCATGCTTGCCGTGTTCGTCGGAAAACAGGAGCTGGGCTGTTCTGTTCCTGAAGCACTCAGACACGCCTCTGCCGCCGGATCCTTGACGGCTTTCTCGAAAGGCCTCGGAGATGTGTCCAAACTCGATCAAACAGCTTCACAAATTCAAATCACTCATTTATAAAGGGGGTTTTCTTATGAAAAAGTTCAAAATCATCGCGGCAACCGGCTGTCCAACAGGCATTGCCCATACATTTATGGCTGAAGAGGCCTTAAAACAGGCCGCCGCCAAACTGGGTGTAGAAATCAAAGTCGAAACACACGGACAAATCGGAGTTCAAAACGAACTATCGCCAGAGGACATTAAACAAGCCGACGGAGTCATTGTCGCGGCTGACAAAGATGTAGGCGCCGAGCGTTTTGCAGGCAAACGCGTCCTTGACGTCCCGGTTGCGCGGGGCATCCGAGATGCGGAATCTTTAATTCGGGCGCTGCTGAACGGCGAAGCGCCGATTTACCGCGAACAAACAGCGGCAAAAACAGAGGATGAACTCCAAACAGGCGAAGCCGCTTCCATCGGCCGTAAAATATATAAACATTTGATGAACGGGGTTTCCCACATGCTCCCATTTGTCGTCGGCGGAGGGGTTTTAATTGCACTTTCCTTTTTATTCGGCATCCATTCAGCAGATCCTGAACATCCTAGCTACAACGCTTTTGCCGAATTGCTGAATAAAACGGGCGCATTCGGCTTCCAGCTGATGGTTCCGATTTTATCCGCTTATATCGCCGCTTCAATGGCCAAACGTCCCGGCCTGATTGTCGGGTTTATCGGCGGCATGATCGCCAGCACGGGGGGAGCGGGTTTTCTGGGCGGCATCGTATCCGGTTTTTTGGCGGGACTGATCATTTACGGTCTCTCGTATGCACTTAAAAAAATGCCTCAATCCCTTGAAGGGCTAAAAGCAATTTTTCTTTATCCGGTTATCGGCATTTTTCTGATCGGTGCGGTCATGTTTTTCCTCGTGGAGCCGATGACGGCCATCAATGAAGGGATGAAGGACTTTTTAGCCGATTTTCAAGGAGCGAATCCCGTCATTCTCGGCTTGATTATCGGCTGTATGAGCGCATTTGACATGGGCGGTCCGGTCAATAAAGCCGCTTATGTCACCGGCACTGCTCTTCTCGCTGAAGGGAACCAATATTTCATGGCAGGCGTTTCCGCCGCGTGCATCACACCGCCGCTCGTCATTGCGTTTGCCACTTTGCTTTTCCGCAAATATTTCAGCCAGCAGGACCGAAATGCAGGGCTTGTCAATTTTATTCTCGGCGCCACTCATATTACCGAAGGTGCTATCCCGTTCGCCGCAAAAAAACCGATCCCTGTCATTCCGATTTTGATGATCGGCTCTTCGATATCGGCGATATTAACATACTCATTCGCAGTTCAAGTACCTGCCCCGCACGGCGGATTCCTTGTACTTCCCGTTGTCACAGGAGCCTTTCAATGGGTGTTGTCGATTATCATCGGATCGCTTATCGGCGCCTTCTTATACGGTTTTTATCAAAAACGGACATATGAAAAACAGAAAGGCTGATCAAACATGGGCACAACAGCTTTAATCAAAAAAGAGCACATCTATCTTCAAGAAACGTTATCTTCCCAAGCGGAAGCATTTGACCGGGTGGCTCAGGTCGCATATGAATCGGGAGCCGCCCAAACAAAACAAGCGGTCATACACGGATTGGCACAAAGAGAGGCTGAAAGTACGACCGGCTTCATTGAAGGCTTTGCCATTCCCCATGCAAAACTGAAGGACATCACAGAAGCATCTGTCATCATCATTCAAAACCAGATGGGCATCGAATGGAACGCGCTTGATCAAAACCCTGTCACATTTATCATTGCTTTATTGATACCAGATGCCGAGGCAGGCAGCACACATCTCAATCTATTATCATCGGTGTCTCGCATGCTTGTTCACGAAGATGCGAGGCAGCAGCTGCTTAAAGCCTCGAGTCCTGACGACATTCTGAACACCTTTTCGAGCTATATATCCTAATTTTGATCAGAAAGAAGGAATCGATATGCTGACAAATACGAAGAAAATGCTGTTGGACGCACAGACAAACGGCTATGCGGTACCGGCCTTTAACATTCACAACCTGGAAACCGTGCAAGCCGTGACAGAAGCGGCTGAAGCCCTAAGGTCCCCCGTGATTCTTGCGGCTACTCCCGGAACCTTCAGCTATGCAGGCCGCGACTATATTCAAGCGATTGCAGAAACGGCCGCAGCGCGCTGTTCAATCCCGGTCGCCCTCCATCTCGATCATCATGAAGAGATTGATGATATTCGCGAGTCTTTATCATTAGGGACAAAATCGGTGATGATTGATGCTTCGCACCATCCATTTGCCGAAAATACCGCAATTGTAGCGAGCATCGTACAATATGCCCGGCAAAAAGATGCCACTGTAGAAGCCGAGCTCGGAAGGCTCGGCGGACAGGAAGATGATTTAATCGTGGATGAAGCCGACGCTTATTACACCGATCCGGATGCAGCAAAAGAGTTCGTCGAGAAAACCGGAATCGATTCGCTTGCGGTGGCAATCGGTACAGCCCACGGGCTTTACTCAAAAGAACCCAATATCGATTTTGACCGGCTGGCCGCGGTTCAAAAACGGGTTTCAGTTCCGCTTGTCCTGCACGGCGCCTCAGGAATTCCGCAAGAAGATGTAAGAAAGTGCATCAAGCTCGGCTGTGCAAAAGTAAATATCGCGACTGAATTAAAAATTCCTTTTTCAGATAAACTGCGCCGTTATCTGCATGAACACACTGATGCAAGCGATCCAAGAAAATATATGACCCCCGCCAAAGAAGCCATGAAAGAAATCGTTCAGGAAAAGATTTTGATGTGTATGAGCAATAACAGATACTAATGCAAAAAGCCGGATGTTCTTTAACATCCGGCTTTTTCAAATCATTTGGCATGCTCTTCTAAAGCATGACCGTCATGAGGCTTTTCATCGGGTATCGGTTCCTGAGCGGCCAATATGCTGTATACGAGCATGACAATTCCTACATAAACAACCGCCGAAACCGTCCAAACGAGCACTGTTTTATCCTTCAAGACGGATTCCTCCAATCAAGCTTCACCTTTTGCAGCCTGAGTGCATTCAGAACGACCGAGACCGAACTGAACGCCATCGCGGCACCTGCGATCCACGGGGCCAAAAGCCCGACGGCCGCGAACGGAATGCCGATGCTGTTGTAGGCAAACGCCCAGAAAAGGTTTTGTTTAATGTTTTTGATCGTCAGCCTGCTCATGAGGATCGCATCGGCGATGCTGTTTAAATCGCCGCGGATCAAGGTGATATCGGCGGCTTCCATGGCGACGTCAGTCCCCGTTCCGATCGCCATTCCGGTATCGGCTGCCGCCAGTGCCGGCGCATCATTGATGCCGTCGCCGACCATCGCGACTTTTTTGCCTTTTGCCTGGATTTTCTTCACTTCATCTGCTTTTCCTTCAGGCAGGACTTCTGCAATGACATGCTGAATGCCGGCTTCAGCAGCAATCGCTTCTGCCGTCCGCCGGTTGTCTCCGGTGATCATGACGACTTCAAGCCCCATATCATGCAGCCTTTTCACCGCTCTCTTCGACGTGTCTTTTATCGTATCGGCGACGGCGATCAGCCCGGCAAACCGACCGTCGATGGCGGCAAGCATCGCCGTCTTTCCTTGTGTTTCAAACTTCTCCATTTCGCTGTGCGCCTCTTGAATGTCAATATCACGGCTTTCCATCAGCCGTCTTGTGCCGATCAAAATCCGTTTTTCATTGACTGCGGCTTCGATACCATAACCGGGTATCGCTTCAAAGCTGTCTGCGGAGGCCGGTTCTATCTCTCTCTTTTTAACGCCTTCGACAATGGCTTCAGCAAGCGGATGTTCAGAGTTTTTTTCCGCAGCACCGATAAGCTTGAGAAACGATGTTTCATCGATCCATGGTTCAGTGCGCACATCTGTGAGCTGAGGCTTTCCATTTGTGACCGTCCCCGTCTTGTCAAGCACGATCATCTCCAAGCGGTGAGCCGTCTCCAAATGTTCGCCGCCTTTGAATAAAATTCCGAATTCAGCCGCACGGCCCGATCCGGCCATGATCGAAGTCGGTGTTGCCAAACCGAGCGCACACGGACATGCGATCACAAGCACCGCAATCAGCTTTTCCAGCGCCGTGCCGAATTCACCGGGGCTAACCGCCAAATACCAGACGAGAAATGTGATGACTGCGATCGCCACGACAATCGGCACAAAAACCCCGGAAATCCGGTCTGCGAGCCGTTGAATCGGAGCTTTTGAACCTTGCGCCTCTTCCACGACTTTTATAATCTGCGCCAGCGCAGTATCTTTGCCTACTTTTTCTGCTCTTACTTTTAAAAATCCATTTTTATTGATTGTAGCACCGATAACCGGATCTCCAACCGTCTTGTCAACAGGGATGCTTTCACCGGTGATCATTGATTCATCCAGCGCAGAACGTCCTTCGACAATCTCTCCGTCTGCCGGTACTTTTTCACCGGGCTTCACGTACATGATGTCGCCTGCCAATACGTTTTCAATCGGCACGGTCATCTCTTCGCCGTTTCTGACGACGGTCGCCGTCTTTGCCTGCAGCCCCATCAGCTTTTTGATCGCTTCGGATGAGCGCCCTTTCGCTTTCGCTTCAAACAGCTTTCCTAAAATGATCAAGGTTAAGAGGATGGCGCTTGTTTCATAATAAAGTCCGTCCGGATGCCGGTTCGTGCCGAGGCTTTCAATGCTTAAATACAAGCTGTAGAAATACGCGGCAGACGTGCCGAGAGCGACCAGCACATCCATGTTCGCACTTCTGTTCCGAAGCGCTTTATAAGCCCCTGTGTAAAACTGTTTCCCGACGATAAACTGAACCGGTGTCGCCAACGCGAACTGAACCCAGGGATCCATGAACATCCCCGGCAGCCATATAAATGACGTGAATTTGAAATGGCTGACCATTGCCCAGAGCAGCGGAAAAGATAAAATGGCCGAAAAAATAAACTTGCCGGTTTGACGCTGAATGCCTTTTTTTCTTTGTTCCGCCGCTCCATCCGCAGTTTGGTCTTTTTTCAGCTCGAGTTTGTAGCCGAGCTTTTCAACGGCTTCAATCATTTCCTCCGGCGAAACCGCACCGGTATGATAGTCGACTGCCGCAGTCTCTATGGCAAAGTTGACGGCGGCGTTTTTGACGCCCGGCAGCTTGTTGAGGCGCTTTTCAACCCGGTTGGCGCAAGCCGCACACGTCATGCCGGAAATTGCGAATTCGGCTTTTTCCGCTGGAACTTGATAGCCGAGCGATTCGACTTTTTCAGCCAGCTGTCCGACTTCGATTTGCCCCGGATCATAAACGATTTTTGATTTTTCCAGCGCCAAGTTCACATTTGCGTCCTGAACGCCGTCAAGCCTTTTCAACCCTTTCTCGATCCGCGCCGCACAGGCGGCGCAGGTCATGCCAGAGATTTGGAGGGTGGCTTCTTTTTGTCCGTCCATATCCTTCACTCCTTATATACCCCTTATAGGTATACATTAGCCTGCGACATCATACCCCTGATCTTCGATCGTATCGATGATTTCTTTCAGCGATACTTTGCCTGAATCAAACGAAACTTGGACCTTGCCCTCGCTTAAATTCACTTTAACGGACTCTACTCCGCCAAGCTTTCCGACGTTTCCTTCTACTGCCTGAACACAGTGGTTGCAAGACATGCCTTCGACTTTCAGTGTTTTTTGTTCCATATTGAAAACCTCCTATGGTTTGATGATATTGATCGGTTTTATATTACCATACCCCTGTAGGGTATTTCAAGAAAACGATTTTCCCTTTTTTCGTTTACGACTTTGAAAAACGCTTAAACACATCAAGCAGCTCCTCGATGGCCTCTTCGCCTTCACCGCTTTTAATCGCGTTTGCGACACAATGGTGGGTATGATCTTCAAGCAGGCTGAAAGCCACCTTTTGCATCGCGGCTTGCACAGCTGAGATTTGAACGAGAATATCGACGCAGTAGCGGTCATTTTCGATCATGTTTTGAATGCCTCTGACCTGCCCTTCAATCCGCTTTAAGCGGTTTGTGATTTGTTCTTTTCCTTTAGAACTTTTGGGATTTAATGTGTGTTCATGATGATCTGCTGACATCGGAGCACCTCTCTTTCCATTGTATTTTGTCCAAGTTACCCGTTTGTACCATTATAAAATGCGAAGCGAAACATGTCTAAAAAAAAGAGACAACCCCAATTTTCTGCGGGGTCGTCCCTGCATATTATTTGTTTAACGCTTTAAAAAATTCTCTCATAAACTCCGGCAGATTGGACCAGTCATGGCCTGAGACCAGATTGGCGTCGACATGAAGCTTCTCCTCTACATAAGTCGCGCCCGCGGCTTCGACTTCCGGTTTGCAGGCGATGTAAGCCGTCAGCTCCCGACCTTTCAGATGTTCTCTCAGGCTTGTGAAAATCAGGCTCGCGTGACAAATCGCGCCGACCGGTTTATTTTCCTCAAAGAAATGAGCAACAATTTTCAGCAGGGAATCGTACATCCGGATAAATTCCGGCGCGCGTCCGCCCGGAATGATGATACCGTCGTATTCGGACGGATCAATCTCATCAAATGAAGCATGCGCGTCAATTAAATAGCCCGGCTTTTCGGTGTATGTATCCCAATCCAGAAAGTCATGAACAACCGTATGAATCTTTTTCTTTTTCGGTGCGGCGATCGTCGTTTCATAGCCCTCTTCAAGACAGCGGTAATAAGGATAATACACTTCCAGCGCTTCAACTGCGTCGCCCGTTACGATCAAAATCTTTTTCGCCATCAAAAACATCTCCTTTCCTTTTTCACTCTTCTATTTTATCCCATTTGCGCCTGATTTTAAAATCAAGTGCTTGAGGAGCTTGATTTCAGCCGACGATCGTGATGGTCTCTGTAATGTCTTTCAAGAGGGCAAGGTTTGCTTTGTCAATTCCTGAATCTGTGATGATCCTGTATCCGTTATGAAGGCGGTCGATTTGCGAGAAAGCACGGGTCCCGAATTTGCTGCTGTCCGCCATCAAGATCGTTTCGTCCGCAATCTCGATCATCCGTTTTTTCAACAGCGCCTGCATTTCGTTTGAATCGCTCAAACCGCTCGCAGGGTCGACGCCTTTGCAAGACAGAAATGTTTTGTTGACGTGATACATATCAAGGGAGCGCTCAGCCAAAGGACCGACATATGACATCGATTGCGGCAGCAGCATCCCGCCGGTTGAAATGACCGTCACCTTTTCTTTTTTGCTGAGTTCAATCGCGACTCTGACTGAATTGGTGATGACGGTCAGCGGGATGTTTTCAAGCGCTTTTGCCATGTACCATGCCGTCGTGCTGGCATCAAGAATTATTCGTTCCCCGCTTTTCACGTGCTTAACGGCTTCAAATGCAATCATCTTTTTTTCGTTTACGTTTGTAATTTCGCGCTCGCGAAAATGCACCTCCGCTTCTTCGGTCTGTACGCTGACAGCGCCGCCATGACTTCTTTTCAGCTTATTTTCCTTCTCAAGCTTTTCCAGATCGCGCCTGATCGTTTCTTCCGTGACGGAAAAAAGCTCGCTCAGTTCTGTGACGCGTACGCTCGAGCGCAGATTGACAAGCTCGACGATTTTTTGGTGTCTTTCAGCTACAAGCATCCGTTTACTTCCTTCCTTTTTTGGTAAAAGTCACTGTTACTTTCATGATAGCGCATCAGCGCCGATACAGGAAATGTTTTCAGCGGGAAGCGGCGCCGAGAATCTGACTTGTATAGCGGCGGTATGCCGCCTCCCACGCTTCTGTATCTTCCGGTACATACGTTTTTTGAGGGAAGGAAGTCCTGATCGCTTTTCGGGCGCTTTGAATATCCCAAAACATGTCGAGTGCGATGGCCTGTACGGCAATGTTGCCGATGGCGCTCGCCTCTGACGGTCCGGCCCATACATTTCTGGCCAGTACATTCGCCGTGTATTGGCACAGCAGTTCATTTCGAATCCCTCCGCCCGCCATGTGAAGTCCGTCATATTCTTTTCCTGTCAATGTTTCAATCCGTTCAAGCGTAAACCGGTATTTAAACGCAAGGCTTTCCAGCACGCAGCGGATCATCTGTCCGGGCGTTTCCGGCACGTGCTGCCCAGTTGCACGGCAATACTCCCTGATCGCCTCAGGCATATGCACGGGATTAAGAAACATCGGGTCATCCGGGTCAACCGCCGACCTGAATGCTTCCGACTGTCCGGCAAGTTTGACAAGCTCGACGCTCGAATAGCTGATCCCGTCTTTTTCCCAATCCGCCTGACAGCGCTGGAACAGCCACAATCCCATAATGTTTTTTAAAAAGCGGAATGTACCGCCTGCACCGCCCTCATTTGTAAAATTCCAATCGAGCGCCTGTTTTGACATCAGCGGAGTGTCAAGTTCAGTTCCAATCAGCGACCAGGTGCCGCAAATCAAATATGCAAAGTCTTCCGTTTCAGCGGGAACGCCGACAACTGCAGAAGCCGTGTCATGTTCGCCGACGGCAATGACCGGTACGGCAGGCACCGACAATTCGCTGCACACTGATTGTGACAGCCTCCCCGCTTCGCTTCCTGGTTTTGCTATATCCTTCGGAAAAATATTGGCCGGGAGTCCCATAAGGCTGATGAGCTCCCAATCCCAATCTAACGTTTTCGGGTTGAACAGCTGAGTTGTCGTCGCATTTGTAAACTCGCTTTTTTTCTCGCCCGTTAAAAAATAGCGCAGCAAATCAGGAATCATTAAAAGCGTTTCCGCGTGTTCCAACAGCGGAGAATTCGCTTTTTTCAGCGCCCGGAGCTGAAAGATGGTGTTGAACGGCAAAAGTTGAATACCGGTTCTTGAAAACAGCTCTTCTTTTCCAATTTCATTCAGCACCTCCATCATCATTCCGTCCGTGTAAGGGTCTCGGTAATGATAAGGGTTCCCCAACAGCTCTCCGTTACGATCGAGAAAGCCGACATCAACTGCCCATGAATCGATTCCGATACAGCTGATTCGTCCGCAGCCGTTTTTCGCCTTTAAAATGCCTTTTTTGATTTCATGATAAAGCCTGAGAATGTCCCAATAAAGGTGTTTTCCCGCCTGAACGGGCTGATTTGGAAAACGGTGAATTTCCTCCGCTTTGATCAGACCGCCGTCCACATGACCTGCATAAGCTCTGCCGCTCGACGCACCAAGATCAAAAGCGAGAATCGTCACCAGCTTGCACCGCCTTTGCCGCGTGCCAGTATTTTCTCCGCATACCCGCTTTCCGCATAAGCTTTGAGCGGATCAGGCGGGACGTTCATTTCCTCCCGCACGGCGTAAAGGAGCGGTTTGACGTCAATTTCAAATGCTTCGCGGATCGCAGCCTCTGCGGCAAGAACGTCATGATTTTCCTGCGCTTTCTTCACTTCATCGAAGTTGATCAAAAGCGCTTTTGCAAATTGAGTCTGCACATTCATGACCGAGCGCAGTACAGCCGGGATTTTAGGTTCGAGATTATGGCATTGATCAAGCATATACGAAATATGTTCGGCCGTCTTCCGGACATTCGGGTCGGAATCACGGCAGGCGTCCAAAATTTGATAAAAAATGAGAAACAGTTCGTACGGGTTGTGCGCGCCTGCGATCAAATCGTCATCAGCGTATTTGCGGCTGTTGAAATGAAAGCCTCCGAGACGTTTTTCGTCAAGCAAATAAGCGACAATGTGCTCGATGTTCGTCCCTTGGGGATGGTGGCCGGTGTCGACGAGCACCTCAGCCTTCGGCCCGAGCTTTTGCGCCAAATTGTAAGCCATCCCCCAATCCGCCAGGTCTGTATGATAAAATGCCGGCTCAAAAAACTTGTATTCAATCAAGAGCCGCATATCATCTTCAAGCGCTTCGTATACTTCAGCCAGACACTCATACATCCAATTTTTCCGTTTTCTGATGTCGCCCTGACCGGGATAGTTGGTTCCGTCGGCAAGCCAGAGGCTGATTTCCTTGGATCCTGTTTGTTTTGCAATATCGACGCATTCGAGCAATTGCTCAGTCGCTTTTTGGCGAATGTCCGCTTTAACGTTTGTGACGCTTCCGAATTTGTAGTCATCGTCCTGGAACAAGTTCGGATTCACGGCGCCGACGGCAAGGCCAAGCTGCTCGGCGTGCGCTTTCAGCTTTCCGTAATCATCAACTTGATCCCACGGAATATGGATGGCGACGGAAGGACAAGTTCCGGTTAATTTGTGAACGACTGATGCATCTTCCATTTTTTCAAATGGATCCCTCGGTACGCCCTCTTGCTGAAACACTTTGAAGCGCGTGCCCGAGTCCCCGTATCCCCATGAAGGCGTCTCGATTTTAAGCGCTTTCAATTTTTCCTTTACTTCAGAAAGGCTGATGCCTCTGTCTTTCTGCTGTTCTTCAAATAAAGCGTAAGCCCGGTCATTCATCATGTACACCCTTCCCCCTTGTTTTTAACGGATATGCCATGGTTGACATTAACGCAAGTTCCGGCTGGGTTGTGTCCAGCCGGCTGTACTGGACGATCACAGGTACATCGCTTGCGATCTCGATCGCATAAGGAACATTTTCAGGAATGCGTTCTCCTGCTCGGTGCAAAGAACTTGTGCGAATATGCTTCGTTCTCTTGCCCTGAACCGTCTCGGGAATGCCTTCGAGCGGCGGACGGTCTTCAAAGTATACTGTGATCGCAAGGTTTGCGTCTTCTTCATGGCAATTTAAAACACAGATGGCTTCATGGCTCGTCAAGCTTCCGGAACTTTCCGGAGGAATAAAACCGTCCGGTATGATCCAGTGGGTCTCGCCCTTCATCTCCCTTTTCCCCCTTTGTTTTCTGAAAGGACGGCCGAAGCCGTTCCTTTCCAATTACCTTGAAAATGCGGCCGGCACTCCCCCGTCAACCGTCAGCATGCATCCCGTCGTTTTTGCCGTTTTTTCTGAAGCGAAATAAGCGATCGCTTCGGCGATGTCGGCGGGATAAATGTTGACGGAAAGAGTCGTACGTTTGCGGTAATGCTCTTCAAGCCGATCGGGTTCAATCCCGTAGGCGGCGGCTCTTTCTTCGCGCCACTTGGAGTCCCAGATGGCCGACCCTTGAAGCACCGCATCCGGAAGCACTGAATTCACGCGGATTCCATACGGTCCGCCTTCAGCGGCGATGCATCTCGCCAAATGAACCTCAAGCGCTTTTGCTGAGCTGTATGCCGAAGCGTTTTTGCCTGCATAAACGGAATTTTTCGAGCCGATAAACACCATGCTGCCGCCTGAACCCTGTCTTTTCATTTGCTTAAAAGCTTCTCTGGCGACGAGAAAATATCCTGTTCCAAGTACATTCATATTCAAATTCCATTCTTCGAGAGTCGTTTCATCAAGCGGGCTGGATGTCGCAAGCCCCGCGTTGTTGACGAGAATGTCGATCCCGCCGTAATTAAGGACGATTTCCTCGAATGCCGCCTGAACGTCCTCTTCTTTCGTCACATCCATGCGGACGGCGGATGCTCGTTCCGCACCGTATTGTTCATTAATCTCTGCGGCTGTTTTTTCTGCGCCTTCTATATTAATGTCAGCAACAGCAACATGCGCACCTTCTGAAGCAAGGCGGCGGCAGGTCTCGCTGCCGATTCCGCCCGCTCCTCCCGTCACAAATGCGATCTTGCGGGAAAATTCGGCTTCCGGCGGAGCAAGCGTTAATTTATAAAGCTCAAGCGGCCAATATTCGACATTGTAGGATTCTTCCTCATTTAGAGATACAAAGTTTCCAAGGACTTCTGTTCCCTTCATGACAGCAATCGCCCGCCGATATAAATCTCGGCTGACCTTTGCCATCGCCAGGCTCTTACCTGCTGCCACCATGCCGATTCCCGGGATTAGCATCACGCGCGGCGCCGGTTCAAACATCTCGTCTCCTTCATGCCGGTTTCTTTGAAAATAGGCGGCATACGATTCTTTAAACCTAGCAATCTCGGTTTTGATCCGTTCGACCAGCTTCTCTGTGTCCTGTTCAGCGGGATTCCACGGAATATAGGCAGGCGTCCGCTTTGTATGCACAAGGTGATCCGGACATGCGGCGCCGACCTGTGAAAGCGATGGAGCGCGCCTGCTGTTCGTGAATTCGAGTACATCATCAGCATCGCACCATGTGAGCAGCATGCGTTTCTCTCCGCTGACAGCGCCGCGGATAATTGGCAAGATATCGGCTAAAATCCGTTTCCGGTCCTCCGGTGCAAGCGGCTCGACCATCTGTCCGCCAAACGGCTGATGATCTTCTGAACGGCTTTTAATGTATGCTTCCGCTTCGCGAATCACAGCAATCGTCTGATCATAGCTTTCTTTCGCCGTTTCCCCCCAGGTGACGAGCCCATGCTTCTCCATTAAAACAAGCTCTGCATTCGGGTTGTTTTTCACACCTTCTGCTATCAGCTTCGATAAAGCGAAGCCCGGTCTGACATAAGGCACCCATACAAAGCGGCTGCCGAATATCTCCTCTGCGATCTCTTTTCCATTATCAGCGCAGCAGATGCTGATGATCGCATCGGGGTGGGTGTGATCGACATGCGGAAACGGCAAAAAAGCATGAAGAAGCGTTTCGATCGACGGCCGCGGGTGCTTTCCGTCCATCATGCAATGGGACAAATATGCCGTCATTTCTTCATCGGTCATGCTGCTCCGTTCCATCAGCGGACGAATATCATCGAGCCTCAGCCCGGTAAATTGGCCCGCTGACATCGTCGCCAAGTCCGAGCCGCTGCCTTTCACCCACATCACCTCGATGTCCCTGCCCCTGAAATCCTTTTCCGTCGTTTTCATCGATGTGTTTCCCCCGCCCCAGTTGCAGACCGATCGGTCAGAGCCGATCAGGTTGGAACGGTAGACGAGTTCGTCAAGACCCGGACGCAGCGATGCAGCCTCAGTTTCTGACCATAAATATTCCACCATACGTATCACTCCGTTTTTGTTTGTTTATTTTTGAATATGTTTGTTTAAAGAGTAACATATTTTGTTTTGTTTTGTAAGCGCTTTTTTCAGAAGCCATTTTATGATAGAGCTGTTTCAATCGGTCTATAAATAAAAAACCCCCAACAGCAGGCAGCCGTAGGGGGGGCAGGAATGTGGAATGTTTTAACCTTTGAAAATAAAATGTCAGATTTTAAGAAAGCGCTGGCATCATGATGATGACGCTTTTTGTCCCGACGGCTAACCGTTTTGGGAACATATTGATCCACAACAAACGGTTGAAAATCGGCTTTTAATCTTTTAATATATAAACTCATGTTTTTTAAAAGGAGGGGTCAGGATGAATAAAACACTGCACGCACCAGTCAAACTGATCATCGCAATTTTTATGATTTGCACATTTTCTATCGGCTTTACAGAGTATGTCGTTATGGGTATATTGACTTCCATTTCAAAGGATCTCTCTGTTCCGATTTCATCTACTGGCTTATTGGTAACGGCATATGCGGGAAGCGTTTGTCTGACGGGGCCGATCGTCACCATATTGTCGGTCAAAATGCCGCGAAAACCGGTATTGATCGGCTTGATGAGTGTGTTTGTACTGTCGAATGCGCTCAGTTTCCTGGCGCCGAACTTCACCGTTTTGTTGATCTCAAGAATCCTATCCGCTTCCATTCATGGCGCATTTTTTGCAACGACGATGGTGTTCGTCAGCGAAATGGTACCGCCCGAAAAGCGGGCCGCCGCTGCCGCTTCAATGAACGGCGGCTTGACCATCGCCCTGATGCTCGGCGTTCCGTTCGGTTCTTATTTAGGCGACCTTTTCAACTGGCGGATCGTTTTTCTGATGATCGCATTCCTCGGATTGATCGGCCTCGCCGGCATTTGGCTGACGGTGCCGCACAGAAAACCGAAAGTCGTCCCTAAATTGATCCATGAATGGGATGTGTTTAAAAATAAACAAGTTCTTTTCTCTTTTGCTATCACAATTTTCGGCTATTCAGGTGTATTCATCGCCTACACGTTTATTGAACCGATGCTGCGGCATTCTGCCGGTTTTGGCAGCCTCGGCATTACAGCCGCCCTTTTCGCCTACGGATTTGGCGGAGTCGTCGGCAATTTCTACGCCGGAAAGGTGCCGTTTCACCTGTTAACCCGCTCCATGATCGGCGTGATGATCGCGCTCATGGCGATCCTTGCGGCCTTCCCTTTTGTCAGCGGACACCCTGCCGGCGCCATCATCGTGACGTTTTTATTCGGAGCCGGCGCTTTCGGAACGGTGCCCCTTTTGCAAACAAAGGTCGTGGCTGCGTCTGAACACGGAACAACGATCGCCACCTCTGTCAGCATCGCTGCATTTAACTTGGCCAACGCGCTCGGCGCATGGATCGGCGGACTCATTCTTCATGCATCAGAGTCCTACACATACCTTGCCACAGGCGGTGCGCTTATGACCATGTGCGGACTGACGCTGACGATGTTCGCCTTTGTGTCTGAGAAAAGACAAGTGAAAGAAGAAATGTGGAGAACGGATCTGTAATTAAAAAAGCTGCCCGGTTTTAAGACCTGGCAGCTTTTTTGTTTGGTTCTTGCAGCGTCTTTGTCTGAGCTGCTTTCCGCATGATCGCGATCATCAAAAGGGCGGCCGCGGCATAGACGATGCCGAAACAGCCGAAAACGAAAACAGAAGATGACATTCCTAATAACACGCCTGATAGAACAGGACCGCAGGCCATTCCCGTATACCTGATAAAATTAAACATGCCCATCGCACTGCCGCGGTTCTCATCAAATTCATTTGCCATCATCGTAGAGAACAGCGGCGGGATCAGCCCCATCGTGACGCCGAAAAGAACGAGGGCCGCCGACAACGCGAAAAGTGAAAACGAGTGGGTAAAGCCAAAACAGACGACGCTGGCCGCGGCGGTCAGATTGCCGATCAGAAACAGGCGTCCGAGCGACAATCTCTTTTGTATCCACTTAAACAGCACGCTGCCGGCAACCGTACTGACCGCTATCGGCAAATACAGCAAGCCGACGATCTGCAGATCAAGGTGATAATGATCAGTCAGCAAAATCGGCAAATATACGATCACTGAAAAATAAATAAAGAAAAGAAGATAGCTTAATATCAAAACGGCATTTCCCGTCCTGTTTTTGAAAATATCCTTATAATGCGACAACAGGCTGCCCGCGCTGAGATTGGTCTTTTTCTCCGCATGGCTCTGCGGAAAGCAAAACGCATTTCCGAAAAGCAAAAGAACAGACAAGACTGCCAAAAACCAAAAAATTCCTGGATAATTATAGCGCTCCCCGATAAAACCGCCGAGAATAGGCGCCGCTGCCGGTGCAAGGGAAAGCAGCATTTGATAAGTCCCCATCGCACTGCCCCGCTTCGTTCCCTGGAACAGAGATCCGATTGTGGTTGCCGCAATTAATGGAAGCGCTGCCGTCCCTAAAGCCTGCAGCACCCTAAAAAAAAGAAACAGTCCAAAATCCCTTGCGACGGCGCAGCCGATTGTAGCAATGACCGTTACGATCATGCTCGCCATCATCACAAACCTCGATCCTTTAAAGTCGACAATTGAGCCGACAATGATCTGCATCACAGCTGTAATGAAGATGAACAGCGAGACGGACAGGTTGACCATCGATACGGAAACGTGAAACGAATCTCTGATTAACGGAATGATGGGTGAATAGATATTTTGATTCAACGATGCGAAAAAGGCGCTGATACACACAAAATACATAATGAAAGAAGCATTTAATTTCATTGGTCTCATGTCAAACCGCCTGCCTTGTTTTTGTTTATTCGTTAACAATTCCTTTAATATCGTTCACCGGTTAACAATATTAATTGTAGATGACTCCTTTATCAATGTCAACGAACATTTCTTACTGCAACCTTAAAGTTTTTACAAACTTTTTACTTATCGGGTTTCTTCACTCGAAAAACGCCTTAAAAAAAGGTTCCTTCTGATCAAAATTCCTCAGATTCACAAAAAACGTTACGAATATTTTCATATTTTGAATTTGATTTGTGTTGACAACTGGAAAAGTTAGGGATAAAATGACTATTGTTTACTAGTAAACTTTCATGCTGTATCTTGTCTGATTTTGAGCTCAAACTCTTGCTCTGCTTTAACTATTGAACAAATGTGATACCCCTTCATCATGACCCGCACCATCGCTGTATTCTTCTCGATTCATCGTGAAGTTGAGACCAGCCTATTCCCAGCTCGATAAACCGCACGTATCCCATCATTGATTGCAAAAGAAGTCATTCTATGTCCGTTAAGGAGGAAATCAATGACAGAGCTTACAATGGAGAGCAAACACCGGCCATTCAAAACTGAAACTCTTACCCGAAACTGCAATGAAATACTAAAACGCAGACGCCATGTTCTCATTGGCATCAGCCCGTTTAACAGCCGATTTTCCGAAGATTACATTCATCGGCTTATCGGCTGGGCCGTCCGTGAATTTCAACATGTATCCGTGCTTTTAGCCGGAAAGGAAGCAGCCAACCTTCTCGAAGCGCTCGGCACCCCGAATGGGAAGGCCGAACGGAAAGTCAGGAAAGAAGTCTCACGGAACCGGAGATTCGCTGAAAAGGCGTTGGAAGCGCATGGCGGCAACCCCGAGGCCATTCATACATTTTCCGATTTCGCGAACCAGACCGCATACCAGCGTTTGCGGATGGAAGTCGAAGACGCCTTTTTTGACCAGCCGCATTTCCGCAAAGCCTGCCTGGAGATGTCGCATGCGGCGATCCTCGGACGGGCCCGGGGCATTCGGATGGATGTCCAGGAGGTCAGCGCCGCCATGCTGGAGCTGGCTGTTGAATACGTCATCGCTGAACTTCCGTTTTTCATCGCCGCCCCTGATATTTTAGGCGTCGAAGAGACGCTTCTTGCTTATCACCGTCCATGGAAGCTCGGCGAACAGATCTCCCGTCATGAATTTGCCGTCAAAATGCGCCCAAATCAAGGATATCTTATGGTTTCCGAATCGGACGAAAGTGTGGAATCTAAAAGCCTGCAGGAGGAACGAGTATGAATCAATCGCTAAAAACATTCAGCGTGTTGTCAGAACAATATCACGAGAATCCTTATCAATATTTCTCATACCTTCGGGAATCTGATCCCGTCCATTATGAAGAATCGCTGGACAGCTATTTTATCAGCCGCTACCAGGATGTGCGCCGCGTGCTCCAGAATCAGGATGTCTTTACAACGAAATCGCTTGCCAAACGAGCCGAGCCCGTCATGCGCGGACCTGTGCTCGCCCAAATGAAAGGCAAAGAGCACACGGCGAAAAGGAGAATCGTTCTGCGCCGTTTTATCGGGGAATCCCTTGATCACCTCACACCGCTCATCAAAGAAAATGCACAAAGGCTTTTGGCCCCTCATCTTGAGAAAGGGCGGATCGACCTTGTCAATGATTTCGGCAAAACGTTCGCCGTTTGTGTGACGATGGACATTTTAGGTTTGGACAAGAACGACCACCAAACAGTGAGAAACTGGCACAGCGGCGTCGCCGATTTCATTACCAGTTTGAATCAGGCACCTGAAGACCGGGAACATTCCCTCAAATGCAGTGAACAGCTCGCTGAATATTTGAATCCGATTATCGAGGAAAGGCGCAAAAACCCCGGCCATGATTTAATATCCATCCTTTGCACTTCCGAATACGAGGGAGTAGCGATGTCTGACCGCGACATCCGCGCGCTGATTCTCAATATATTGCTTGCCGCCACGGAACCGGCGGACAAGACGCTCGCATTAATGATTTATCATTTGCTTCATCATCCCGATCAAATGAATGACGTGCTGGAAGACCGTACGCTCCTGCCTCAGGCCATCGCAGAGACGTTGCGCTACAAGCCGCCGGTGCAGCTCATCCCGCGCCAGCTTTCACAGGACGCGGTGATCGCCGGAGTCGAGCTCAAAGAAGGGACGACTGTATTTTGCATGATAGGCGCGGCAAATCGCGATCCTGAAGCGTTTGAGAATCCCGACGAGTTCAACATCCATCGCACCGACCTGGAAGTCAAAAGCGCATTCAGCGGCGCAGCCAGGCATCTCGCATTCGGTTCAGGCGTCCACAACTGTGTAGGAGCGGGGTTTGCGAAGACGGAAATCGAGCTTGTCGCAAATATCGTCCTGGATCAGCTGAAGAATATCCAGCTGGAGGAAGACTTCGTTTACCGTGAGACAGGCCTTTACACACGCGGCCCCGTCTCGCTCAACATCAGATTTGATACGAAACATTAATCTTGTGAAAAAGCCTTCTCCTCCCGAGAGGAGGCTTTTTCAATTGCCGCCTCACTGATCTTCGCCAGCTCTTCAAAATCCTCCTTCCCTTCGATCGCATGTGAAAGTTCGTGGCATTGAACGATTTTAAAACCATTCATTTTAAACATCGCGATGACATCAATTCTCCCCCGGTCTCCGTTTGTTTTGACAACATTGACCGTATACCTGACCGCTGCGCTTTGCAGTCGCTCGTCAAACAAAAACTCATGAAAGGGCGACACCGTTATGGTGCGGGCAACCTTTTTCAGCGTCCTCATGTGATCTTTAAACTGCACAAGGTCAATTTGACTGCCGTCGGTTACTTGAACATAATTCTCGCTGAAATAATCGGGAATTTTTTCAGTATTCATTTCACTCAAGATGTCCTGATACATGCTGCTTAAAAACTGTTGGGCTTCACTTTTATTCATTCGCTGCTCCTCTTGATTAAATGTGTTTTGACCATTCGTTTAAAAAGCGGATGACGGTTTCCAGCTCGGATTCGGAAAACCGCTCAAACAGCTCGATATAGCGCTGCTTTGCAATTTCGTGCATCCTGTCATGAATGTCGGCCAGTTTCTTCCCCTCGTCTGTTAATCTGTAATACAATTCTTTGTTGTTGTTCGGTTTTTTGTGCGATTCGATCATCCCGTGCTTTGTAAGCACATTGACCGCTTTTGTCACTGCCGCTTTTGATATTTGAAGTTTTGCTGCTAGGAAAGCGTTGTTGACGTCTGCCTCGTTTTCGCTGATAAGCGAGATAATGTGAAGCTGGGTCAGTGTCCAATGCTTCCGGATGCTGTCGTCTTCTTGAAAAGCTTCCTTTGCGAGCGCCTGCTGTTCATGCTGAGCCCGCTTTTCTCTTTTGAGAATAAAATCCTGAACGGCTTGAAATGCTTGCTCATACGTCTTGTTTTCCACGATCATCATATCCTTTCCATCATCGTTAACCGGTTAACCATTTAATAGTTTACCAGTTAACAATAATTAAAGCAAGCAAAAAGCATATGATGCAGAAAAGATCCGCAGCATATGCTTCCCTCATACTTGAAGAGATAACACGTGCTTTTCAGTCCAAGCCAGAAGCTTCAGGTCCTGTTTGCGGCCGGCGATGAATGAAAGCCCCAAAGGCTCGCCGTTTTTTGCCGGTAACGGAACGGTGATCTGCGGAAGCCCGCCAAGCCCGGCAATACACGTCAGTTTCATCGTGCGCGCCCTTCTCTCATGTAATTCGTTTTCCGGCAGCCCGCGGAGCGGCGGCGTGCCGGGAGCAGTTGGAATGACGAGTAAGCCGTCTTCCGCGAGCCATTCCGACAGTCTCCTTTTCACCGCTTCTCTTTTCATAAACACATGCTCATGATCGCTTTTCCTAAGACTTGACGTCCATTCAAATCTTTCTGCGATTCCAGAGCCGAACACTGGATTTGTGCGCTCGATCCAAGCTCCATGCTCCTCCCAAATATCCAGACCCTGCAGCAACTTGAACATCTCCGCCCATTCCGCGAGGCCTCCGTCAGCGGCAATGCACCAGTCGAATTCGCCGTCTATCAGGCCTAATGCATGAGCGTATACTTGTGTCCGGTCGCTTTCTTCAAGCAGGCTCCACGCCTCTTTTTCAAAATAAATCCGCTTGAAACAGGCCCCTGCCTCCTCCTGTCCGCTAAGCAGGACGCGGCCTGCCGCATGAAGAATTCCGATATCTTTTGACATCCATCCGACAGTGTCAAAGCTTTTCGCCAGCGGTATGACTCCATTAACCGGCACCTCGCCGTGCGTCGGCCGAAATCCGAAAATTCCGCAGTAGGAAGAAGGGATTCTGACAGACCCTCCGGTGTCTGTTCCAAGGGCAAAATCGGCCATGCCGGAAGCTGCCGCCACGGCCGAACCGCTTGAAGATCCTCCAGGAATGTTGTCCTTGGCACAAGGATTGACTGGCGTACCATAATGGACATTTTCTCCGTCAAGGCTGTACATCAGCTCATCCGTGTGAGCAGCACCTTTAAGCCTTGCCCCTTCACGCAGCAGCAAGTCAACGGCTTCCGCGTTTTTTTCGGCAGGTTCGTGCGTCCTCAGCCAATCAGGATTTCCCGCCGCATTTGTATGGCCTTCTACCGCAAACACATCCTTTACCGCAAACGAAAGGTTTTTCAAGCTTCCTTCAGCTGATGCCGGCTCGACAGCCAAATCCTTGTTCATAAAAGCGCCCCAATCATACTCCATTTTCAAAATCCCCTCTTTTTGTTTTTAACGATAACCGGACACCTCTTCAAATTGAACAAAATTGTGACAAAATCTTCCATTCTCCGGTTGAAAAAGGTCTTTAGGTTTGTTCCTATAGGCAAACAGGGTAAAATAAAGGTGTGTTAATTACATATTAAAAACGAACATGGGAGAGGAGAATGAATGGTGAACAAGGTTCGCACAGGAATATTAGGATACGGTTTGTCAGGTTCGGTGTTTCATGCGCCTTTATTATCTGTGTTAGAAGATTTTGAGATTCGAAAGGTGATGACTTCAAGAAAAGAACAAGTCAAACAAGACCTCCCCGAAACAGAAGCCGTCAGCTCGATCGAAGACATCACAAATGACCCTGACATTGATCTCGTCATCGTGACCACGCCGAGCGGCCTTCATTACGAAATGGCGAAAGAGTGCATCCGCGCCGGAAAGCATGTCGTCCTGGAAAAACCGATGACGGCAACAGCGGAAGAAGCTGAAAAGCTCATCAATGCCGCGAAAGAAAAAGGGGTGCTTCTCAGCGTCTACCACAACCGAAGATGGGATAACGACTTTTTGACGATCAAACAGCTCATCAAAGAAGGGCGCCTCGGAGAGGTTAACACATTCCACGCCTCCTACGACCGGTTCCGGCCGAATGTCAGACAGCGCTGGAGAGAGCAGAAAGGACCGGGCTCAGGCGCACTGTACGATTTGGGTTCACACCTGATCGATCAGGCTCTTCATTTATTCGGCATGCCAAACAGTGTCACCGCTCAAGTGACCGCTCAAAGAGCCAATGCGGAAACAGACGATTACTTCCATGTCGTCCTTCACTATGATCAGCGCCAAGTGATTCTCCACTCGGGTTCGATTGTTCCGGCCAACGGTCCCCGCTACCAAATCCACGGTTCAAAAGGAAGCTTTATTAAGTATGGTATCGACGGCCAGGAGGATGCACTCAGAGCGGGTCAAAAACCTGCAGGCGATGAGTGGGGAGCCGATCAACCCAAATATTACGGGGAACTGGCCACAGTCGAAGGTGACGAGGTCATTAAGGAAACAGTGGAAAGCATCCCGGGTTCATACTTAACCTATTACAAGCAGCTTGCTTCAAGTATTCTTGAAGGCGGCAGCCTGCCTGTCACGGCTGAAGAAGGACGCGACGTCATCCGCATCATCGAAGCCGCGCAAAAAAGCAGCGAAACGAATCAAACGGTGTTCTTACACAAATAAAATAAAACCGCGGATCACGTCCGCGGTTTTTTCAAAAGGTCCGGCCCAATTCTTTGGCGCGGGCAATTGCATTTCGTTTAATTTCTTCGGCTTTATCCGGCTCTGCATTATGCCCTTCTATAAATAAACCTTCAAATTCCGGCACTCCGAAAAACTGCATCATGATGCTGATATAGCGGTGCCCCATCTCAAGTTCCGCAGCCGGCCCTTCTGAATAGTAGCCGCCTCTCGCCTGGATGTGCAGGGCTTTTTTATCGGTTAACAGCCCGATCGGTCCCTGTTCGGTATATTTAAACGTCTTTCCCGCTACAGCGACCGCATCAAAGTACGCTTTCATCACCGGCGGAAAAGAGAAATTCCAAAGCGGCGTGACAAACACGTATTTGTCTCCCGCGATAAATTGCTCGCTTAGCTCATTCAAACGGCCGACTTTTGCCTTTTCGTGTTCAGAAAGCTGTTCAAATCCCGATCCCGACTGCAATTTTCCCCAGCCGCTGAAAACATCCGCATCAATCTGCGGAATGTTCTCCTTGTAAAGATCAAGATGTATGACTTCATCATCCGGATGAGCTTCTTTGTAAGATTCGATAAAAGCTTTTCCCGCCGCCATGCTGTATGATGCCCTTTCGTCATGCGGGTGAGCGGTAATGTAAAGGGTTTTTGTCATCTCTTTTGCTACCTGCCTTTTTGTATTGTTATTGGATAGTATGGGACGTTTTCAGGCAAATATTCAGAAAAACTCGGCTTATGCTGGAATCATCCGCCGGTCCAAAAACGTATAGCCGGGAATAGCTCGCAGACAGGATGCAAACTTCCCATACGGAAGTTTTACGACGCAGTTTGCACATATTGCTGATCGCCTGTTTCGCATTTTTGCACTAGCTGCTGGATCAAAAGCTTTAATTGATACTTTCGTTTAGCAGTCTGATCGCCTGCAAATACTTTCATTCTGCTTGCAATTTACGAATAAAAAAAGGAACGCCTCGATTTTTCAGGTCAAGGCGTTCCTCCATTCAAAACGAAAGCAGACTCCCTTGCAGGAGCAATGCCATTTCTTAGATGCTTGCGGCATCTTCGTTTTTTAGATGATACTTTTATATACAGCTTTTATGACTGCGTTGTATGCCCCTCTTCTTCCAGCTTTTCGAGTCTCTCTTGCACCTCTTCTTCTGAAAGGCCGTGCTCTTTGACATACAGGTTGCGCGAATGAACCCGGCACTCGTGCGTGCAGCCCCGCAAATAGCGGTGTTCATTTTCTTCAGAGCAGATGATCTGCTTGTTGCATTCAGGGTTGGCGCAGTTGACATAGCGCTCGCAAGGCTCGCCGGTGAAATAATCCTTGCCGACGATGACATGCTCTTTCTGGTTGACCGGAACGCTGATTCTTTCATCGAAAACATAGCACTGCCCGTCCCACAGTTCACCTTGAACTTCAGGGTCTTTTCCATACGTCACAATCCCGCCGTGAAGCTGGGACACGTCTTCAAATCCTTCTTTTTTCAGCCATCCCGAAAATTTTTCGCAGCGGATACCGCCCGTGCAGTAAGTCAATATTTTCTTGCCTTCGAGCTTTTCTTTGTTATCACGGATCCATTCAGGCAATTCGCGGAACGCTTTAATGTCCGGTCTGACCGCGCCGCGGAAATGTCCCAAATCGTACTCATAGTCGTTCCGTGCGTCGACGACAATCGTATCTTCCCGCTGCATCGCCTCATAAAATTCTTTTGGCTCAAGGTATTTTCCCGTTAATTCATTCGGATCGATATCATCTTCCAGACGGAGCGTCACAAGCTCATCGCGATGGCGGACATGCATTTTTTTGAAAGCGTGCCCTTCTGATTCATCGATTTTAAACACCATATCTTCAAAGCGGGGATCGTTTTTCATTTCACTCATATAGCGGTCTGTCTGCTCTACGGTTCCTGACACGGTTCCGTTTATTCCTTCACCCGCCACAAGGATGCGCCCTTTCAGGCCCAAATCTTTGCAGAACTTGAGGTGATCTTCGGCAAATTGCTCGGGGTTGTCGATAAGAACATATTTATAATACAACAATACTCGGTATTGATTTTTCATGATATCTTACCACCTATCTGATGCATGTTTTTATAGGAGAAAAATGGAATATCCATCCATTTATTTTATCAAACCTTTGTTCATATTAAAACAAATCATCACCATGATTTCAATGAAGCTGCTTGAACATTCCCTTAATCAAATGCTAGAAATTTTAACACTTCCGGCCGTTTTACGCAAGCAAAACAACTCAGGTTAAAGGACTTTCAGCAATTCTGTTATAAACTCCCAAAACCCAGGAACTTCTTGACATAAAAGCATCTCCGCTTTTTCGCAAATTTTCATCTTCAGCTCCTGTTCAAGATCCTCCCTCTCTTGATAGGATGTGTTGTTTAATTTGCTTTTGATCATCGGCGTGAAATTTTCCAGCAATTTCTCAATCTCTTTTTCGTCGTGCAGACTCACTGTTATCATTCCCCTCTGCTTTAGAATTCAGCAGCTCTCTTATCTTTTCGAGTGCCCTTTTATGAATTCTTGAAATATTTTGCCTTGATTCTCCCAAAGAGTCAGCCATTTCCTGCATGGATACCCCGTGAATGTAAATTTGCGCAAGCACTTTTTTCTGCTTGTCCGTCAATTGCAAAAACGCTTCATAAAGCATCGGGTCTTGCAGATGTTCACTAAAATCCTCTTCCTGTTCCAAGACATCGTCTAACAGGTCCCCTCGGGGCGGCTCGGGCAAAGTCGGACTGTCGTCGATCATCAATGGAAAACGCTCTCGATTTTTCCGGACTCTTTTATCAAAGTCGACGGAGAAAATCCGGATCATCGAGTTGATGTATTTGATCATGCGGATGTTTTTGTAAAACCGCTTAAATTCGCGATCGAGACACTCTGCCTCTTCAGAATCCGGATGTTCCAAAACGTGGTTGAAAAGCCGCTCATACCGGGGGTTGCTCAAAAAATGCTTCACAAGCGGATGCCCTGTGATTTCCTTGATTTTCGCACGCAGTAACGTTTGATCAATCATAAAAACCGCCTCCTATTTATTTAGATGAAAGAAATGTAAAAAAAGTAAACTCATCTCTTCTTATTACATGCAAACATAAGTTCCCATTCAGAGAAAATAGTTCTTTGCTTACATTTTTCAGACTTTCTTCACTTCTTAACATAGGAGGTGGTAAGAATGGACAGTGCATTCATTGAGGAAGCAGCGAAACAAATCGGCAATGTCGGCTTTCCGGCTGTATTGGCAATTTACCTGCTGACGCGTTTTGAAAAGAAAATCGATGAACTGATCGAATTGATCAAAGAAAAAAGTGACACCGATGATTGACATCGGCCTCACTTTTTTCACTTAACATGACAGAAGGGGAAAACGAAAGGCCTTTCAGCTCTCCTTTACATTTTGAGAAAGAGGGGATATCACATGGAAAAAAACAAATCAATTCCACAGCCGATCAGAGGAGAAAAAGGAGCGGAAACGAAAATTCCGCATAACGTTGAGCGCGATCGCCAAAATCCGGACATGCTTGCGCCGCCGGAAACCGACCACGGAACGGTGTCAAACATGAAATTTTCATTTTCCGATGTCCATAACCGACTCGAAAAAGGCGGATATGCACGGGAAGTCACCGTTCGCGAGCTGCCGATTTCAGACAAGCTTGCCTCTGTCAACATGAGGCTGAAACCTGGAGCCATCAGGGAACTTCACTGGCATAAGGAAGCCGAATGGGCATATATGCTGTACGGAAAAGCACGGATTACGTCTGTTGACCAAGACGGCAGAAATTTTATTGAAGATGTGAAAGAAGGAGATCTCTGGTACTTCCCGTCAGGTCTGCCGCATTCAATCCAAGCGCTTGAAGACGGCTGCGAATTCCTGCTCGTCTTCGATGACGGTTCTTTCTCTGAAAACAGCACCTTCCAGGTGACAGATTGGCTGGCCCATACGCCTGATGAGGTAATTGCCGCAAACTTCGGCATTTCAAAAGACGTCGTAGCATCTCTTCCAGATAAAGAAAAGTATATTTTCCAAGAAGTGATCCCTGGATGTCTTGAGAAAGACAAAGTCGAAAGCCCGAACGGAACGGTGCCTCAATCTTTCAGCTACAATTTGCTTGAACAGGAACCGATCGTATCTAGCGGCGGTAAAGTATGGATTGCCGATTCCACGAATTTCAAAGCGTCGAAAACAATCGCTTCTGCGCTGGTGGAAGTCGAACCTGGAGGCATCCGGGAGCTGCACTGGCATCCGAATACAGACGAATGGCAGTATTATATTTCCGGACAAGCGAAAATGACCGTTTTCGCGTCCGACGGGCATGCCAGAACATTTAACTACCAGGCCGGAGATGTCGGCTATGTGCCGTTTGCAATGGGACACTACGTCCAAAATACAGGAGACGAACCGCTTCGCTTCCTCGAAATCTTCAAAGACGACCACTATGCTGACGTTTCGTTAAACCAATGGCTCGCGCTCGTTCCGGAAGAGCTTGTCCGCCAGCACCTCGACGTCGGCAGCGAGTTTACAAACATGCTCTCTAAAGAAAAGCATCCGGTCGTGAAATTTGATAAGAAATAACCAGCCAGGCTTGCAGGAGACATATCCTGCAGGCCTTCGGCTGCTGTGTACATATTTAAAAGGAGTTGTATCATGAAACATTTCGTTATTTGCTGCTTATCGGTAATGTTCGTTTTTTTCGCCCACTTTCTCGGCATTTCGATCCTGTTTCATCTGCCGGGCGCATTTTACCAAACTGTCGGGTCCCTGCTTTTGTTTACGCTTTGTTATACCGCACTGACCTTTGTCCTGGAACCGGCTGAAAAGCTGCTCATCCACAGTATGAAGCTGCTGGGCATCAATCGGCGGATCACGTTTTTTGCAGCCGAAATGCTCACGATCGGATGTTTATGGGCCGCGATTTTTACAGCGGACGAATTGCTGGACGACGTTCTGCTGACCTCTTCGGCGGAAATCATGATTGCCGTTTCGTTTTTTACCATTGATAAAATCCTTTATCCACGGCAGAGGTCCGGTTCGCTCTTATATTGAGAATCCACTGTGCAGGAGAATGTTATATAATGGATTTCAAGTAATCAAAAGGAGGTTTTCGTTCTTGTATAAGGTACGTTTTAGACCCGACATGTCGATCAAAGAAATCGGCGAACAGGTGCAAAGCTATGTCGCCGCCAATTGGAAACAAACGCTTGACGATCATCGCGAAGCGCTTTTAAAGGTGTTTCCCGAATTGGAAGACGCGACTTACGGCGTCTACTTGGACCACCTGCTGCCTCCTGTATTTGAAAGTCTCGAACAGTCCGGCTTTACAACGATTCAAGATGCGGGAAAAGGTGATTTTTTCATCGGAAAAGGCTTAAACTTTAGACAGTCCATGGAAAAATGGGGAGCTGACGACTGCCGCTCACGGGTGTTTTGGGCTGTCATCTCCGATCAGCAAGAAAAGCCTGCCGGGACGCTGCTCTTTGACTTTTTTCACTCTCACGCCGGGTTTGACGTGCCTCTTTCTCCGAAGATTTACACATTGGAGGAAACAGAGAGAGACAGAATTGTCGCTCACGTGAAACAGATAAAGGAAAACTAGCTGATAGCGACCCCACAACATCATAAGCTGCAACCGCTGGGTAACCCGGCGGTTTTTTTAATGCAGAACAAGGAATATTTTTGCAACCAATCAAACCACACATTCGTTATGTATAAGACCACCAACATCTTACATAAGGGAGAAAATCATGAGAACTTTCGAAATATTATTAACACTCCTGTCTTTTGTCATGCTGTTTCAGCAAAAAATGCCGAGAAAGCTTGCGGCGGCAGCCGGATTTGCGAGTATTGGCGTGTTGGCGGGACAGCTTTTTTTTGAGGGATACAGATGGCAAATGGTTTTGATCTATCTGATCTCCGCCGCCCTCGCCTTTATCGCGATCTTCGGTAAAAGGCTTCAAATCAAGATGTGGAAGCCGCTGAAATATGGCTTGTATGTTCTAACATTCGCCATGCTGGCAATCTCCGTCTTCCTGTCTGTATACCTGCCCGTCTTCGATTTGCCTAAGCCTGACGGCGCTTATTCTGTCGGGACGAAGACGTTTCATTTGACCGACCGCGACAGAGAAGAAACGCTGACAAAAAATCCGCACGATAAAAGAGAACTGATGATCCAAGTATGGTACCCCGCCCAAGGTTTGCATGGACAGAAACGGGCACCTCTCTTTCCCGAAGACGCAAGCACATTTCACGAATATATCGAGAAGTTCGCAGATGGATTCGGTCTTCCCCCGTTTGCTTTGGACTATTGGCGCTACATCAAAACAAACTCATACGAAAACGTTGCGATCTCATCAGCTGAAGCCCGATATCCAGTCGTCGTAATCAGCCACGGCTTCGGAACAAGCCGGCTGCTGCACACTTCCCAAGCCGAACATCTGGCAAGCCATGGGTTTGTCGCAGTGGCGATCGATCATACGTACAGTACGATGGCAACGGCTTTTCCAGACGGACGGATGACAGGCTTAACAACCGAGCGATATATGAATGGAGTTTCCGAAAACAGCAGCAAGCTCGGGAACATTTGGACGCAGGACGCCGACTTTGTCATCAATCAGTTGGATCAGCTGAATCGCGATGCCTTTAAGGGAAAACTCGATATGGACAACATCGGGATGATGGGTCACTCATTCGGCGGCGCCACGGCGTTTAACGCCGCATATTCAAATCCCAAAATTAAAGCTGGAATCAACATGGACGGTTCACTGTACAATGTCAACGGCAAGCAGGCGATTTCAAAGCCGTTTCTATTCATGGAATCGAGCAGCTTTATGAACATTAAAGACAAGGCGCTCAGCGGAAAAATTTCTGATGAAGAAATCAAAAATTCGGGTTTAACGAAAGAAGAATTCAACAAGATGATTGAGGAACGAAAAAAGGAATACAAAATCATTGATCAAGCGTCAATGGTGTATATTGAAGGAACGGAGCATTACAACTTCACCGACTTGCAGCTTTATTCAAAACTTTTGAAGCAGCTCGGCATGACGGGCGACATCGACGGCGAACGAAGCGCGGATATCGTGAACCGGTACGTTTTGGATTTTTTCAACAAGCATTTAAAAGAAACCGGCGGCGGCTTGATCAGCAAGCCGAATCCGTCATATCCGGAGGTGAAGTTTCCGAAGGAATAAACCGAAAACGACAGAAAGGGTGCCGGCGGCGGCACCCTCTTTGTCTCATTAACAGATACACCCTGGATTGCGAGAACTAAATATTTTTCGTATGCCTTTTCACTAAATGGCCGCTAAGCCCGGCATATCGGAAGTGTGCGGCTTGTAACTCCGCTTCATGCGCGGCGTCGTTAATATTAGCGGAGGTTAGCGACAAATGTTGTCACACTCTGAGCCGGAAGATGCGCCCAAAAATGATTGTCTGTTACATTGAGATTCGTTCCAGGTTGAAGGTTGCTGCTGCTGCTCGTGATCCATCTGGATACTTGAGAAACAGATCCATTCTGCAGAACGAAGTTTTGGTTAACCCCTGAGTTGTTTTTATTAATGGCAACTATAACGACTTTGTTGTCACCTTTATAGGCAGATACGTAAACGTTTGAAGCGGGGCTCTTTGTCGCATCAACCCTGACATAACCGGGACGGACAAACTTCGAGAAATGAGCCATATTGTAACCGCGCTTGCTGATCGTACCGTCTTCTTTCATAGGACCGTATGATCTGCGGATGTACCACCATACATAAGCCTGAAAATCTCCCTCTACCATCGAATTGTGAATATGGTGCGAAACATCCAATGCCTCAGGCCAGCGGTCCGCAGAATTATTGTCACTGTTCGGATAATATACTTCCGTCATCCAAAGATCTTTTCCTGCTCCTTTTTGTTTGAACAGTGGATAAGCGAAATTGTTAAGCTGTGTACCATAAAGATGAGCGCCAAGAATATCCATATTGGCAAGCGCCTTCGGATCATTCAAAATCGGATCCGATATATTTTTTAAGTATTGAAACGACTCAGGCGCGATGACACGGGCATTAATCGAGCCGGCGTTCTCTTTCATAAAGCGAAGTATTTCTTGCGGTGTCCACCACGTCCAGTCGTGTGCGTAATCAGGCTCGTTTTGGACGGAAATCGCATACAGATTCACGCCATTATTTTTCATGAAGGTAACAAAGTCGTTAAGATGCTTCGCGTATGCGGCGTACTTATCGTATCTCAGCCGTTTAGCTGATGTGTCTCCATTCCGATTGAAAGTCTCAACCATATCGCTTGGCGGATTCCAGGGAGAAGCAAAAACGATTGCTCCGTGTTTGATCGCACTCTTTGCCGTCTCCACTTCTCTGTACCAATTGTTTCTATTTTCATCAACATGAATTCTTAAAATTGAAAAGCCTAACTGATTCTGTCCATTGCCAAAGGCGGTTTCTCTTTGAGCTGCTGTAAGATCCCCGATCCAAGCCGGGTGATTCATCCCTCCAAAACCGCGAATCACTTGTTTTTCTGCAGATAGACGAACTGTTGCGTCACTGGCTGCTGAAACTTCAGAAGCGGCAGGCCCGGTTAACATGAGCGACAGCATCGTTACATATGCCAACAATACACAAATTAATTTTTTCATATGCTTTCATCCTCTCATTGTTGTGGTATATGAAAACCCTTCTGAGACCACCTTTTTGCTGTTACCGGTGCTCATTTTGTGTAAACTGCCAGTAATCAAAATTAAACAAGTTGCCTGAACTGTTTCCGGTAAATACAAAATAGACGTTGTGAACACCGGTTGCGCCGCTCACAGTGGTTTCTATTTCTCTCCAAGTCTGCGCTCCGCCTGTGGAAGGTACATTCAGAGTTCCCACAAGCTTACCTGTTACACTGTCGAGACGGACTTCAATTTTACCGCCTGCAGTGGAAGCGACATTGGCTTTAAATGTCCTCGCTCCGCGCGTGCCGAAGTCAGCATTTCCTACAGCAATCCAGTCTCCGTTATGAATGCTTGTTACGTTTTGATTATTTTCCGGTCCGCCGGGTGCTGAGGATTTCTCCGTCAAAATGCGTCCATTCCAGGCAAACGTTTCAGCTTCTACCCGGTTATACGGATTCAAATTGGCAAGCTGAGACACTCCCCTGTAATTTGCCGCCACCTCTTGAATGGACCCGTTTGCAAGATGGACCAGCTTATTGATATGGGGAGAACGGTATCCTTTGCCGGCTCCGAACAAAGCGAAACTGACAGTTTGAGCATGGTACACCACATACCACTCGTTTTTAAAATTGAAAACAGCATGATGGTTGTTTCCGCCAGCCCCGAAGAATGCACCCGGATTTTTCAGGAAATGCCCTCTATACGTAAAGGGCCCCATGGGACTTGAGCTGGTCATGTAGCCGATTTCACCCGGTGGTATATTGGCCGGGTGCACACCGCTGAAATTGATGCAATAGGAATAGTAATATTTTCCGTTATGTTTATGAATTCCCGAGTCTTCAAACATGAAAGGCGCATCAATCACAGACGCGCTTCCAACAACGCTGGTCATATCGTTCCCCAATTTTATGACTCGTGCTGTTTTAGGATTTGCCCATTGCTCCTGCGTTGGATTTGAACCGCCGGGGATGCCTCCACCGGCATACAGATAACCGGTGCCATCGTCATCTACGAACACTGCCGGATCAAATAGCCAAACAACGCCGGACATTCCCGGTGTACTTATTGTAACCAACGCTTTTCCAATCGGATCTGTCCACGGCCCGGTCGGGCTGTCTGCGGTGAGGACCCCGATACCTCCGCCGCCGTTTGCAAAGTAAAGGAAGAATTTATCCTTACCATTTATCTTTTTAACTGCGACTGACGGGGCCCAGGACGCGCCTGCCCATTTCGCAATCCCCCGGCCGCCATTAGCCCCGTTGGCACCTGCCACCGGAATGGCTCCGTGATCTGTCCAGTTCACCATATCCGCTGAAGAGATGACGAACACTTTGTTCAAATTGGCAAATGAATTATCCTTAATCGTTCCGTTGCTGTTATATTCATAATCGTCACTGGACATATAGATGTAGACTCTTCCGTTATAGGTCAGCGCAAAGGGATCCGCTCCTAAATGATGGTCTATAAGCGGGTTAGAATTCCCTACATGTTTTGCAATGGTTGTGCTGGCAGCAAGTACAGATTTCCCAGGTATACAGCTCATGAATAGCACAAGAACCAATAAACATGCACCGCACTTCATTTTCATAACCAACATCCTCCTTTTATCTATAAAATCAGGCGAGTTGCCGATTTTTCCGGCAGAAGCCCCTGTCTTTGAAAAGTGCGATCCGGCTTTGGGGCGATTTCTAATCTTGAAGCAGCTTCTTTCATAGCTCTATTCCTTCGCGAAGCCGGGCCTAGCCCTCTTCCGGAAGAACGCGTTCAGAATCTTGGCCAACCGCAATAACCTGACCGGTGATTTATCTGCCGGCGCTTTGCTCTTCTTTCTCCGCATCCCCTCCTGTAGTTCATATTTAATAACCGTTTTGCATAAGCGTTGATCATACAAACTTTTACATTTAGCGCCTTCAAAAACTTACCATAATTTTTTAAGCATATTAAGTGTCTTTTATCATTTCTTTTTCATAATCTAAAATTGATTCTTATGAACTAATTTCATTTTTCTAAAAGAAAATAGGGTTGTTTTATAGACATCCGTACGTTGCCTAGAGGTGATTCTTAATCGCGGAAAGAAAAAGAGTTTAAGTTGAATCAGCGGAGCATTACAGCTTCCCCGAAGACGGAAAAGCGGAGATATTATAAATCATCATGTTTTGGATTTTTTAAGGAACGGGCGGCGACTTGACAAGCGAGCTGAATCCGGAGGAATGATCGAAAAGCTGAGTGCCGCTGAGGAAAGCGGCAACCTCTTATAATCAGGAGAAAATAAAGAAAAGACTTAAAGCAATCGCAGTCTGAACAAGCGAAATCAAAGCCAAGTGTCCTAACGGAGTCTTGGCTTTTTTGATGTATGTATCATAAATGGCATTAACAGTAAAGAAACAAACGTATCCTATTAGCGATTCAATGATGAGCATGGTAGACCTCCTTTTGGTCAGCTCCTTCGAATGTATATACAATCAAAGTTCGACATAATACCCTCTGATCCTTTTTTAGCGATCCCTAAGTCGATTACACGGTGCCTCTGCTATACCGATTCCAAAGAAAAGCCAATTTCTGAAAATAAATGAAACTTTATGCTAAAATTAAAGGAAAACAGGTTTGAGGTGCAGTAAACTTATGATCCAACACAGTGTCTTTCTTGAGGGAGAATATACATTACAGGATATGAGATACTTCTTTTTTTATTGGCTTAAAAAATACGCATTCCTTTATTTTATTCTTATTTTTCTATTGTTGGTCTGGGTGTTTTCCGTCGATGGGAAGATGCCGATTACCGTTTATCATAGTGAAACACTCGAATTGTTGTTGAATGGACTTCTCATGATTGTACTTTCAATAATATTAACCTCACTTTTAATTGGTTTTTTTTATATCCGGATGCAAATTGTCTATCGGAAAAATGAACGGCTAAAACGTAAAAGAACTTACACTATCAATCCACAAGGAATTCAGATTCAATTTAAGAATTTCGATACGTTGTTTCAATGGTATGAAGTGACAGCAGTAACAGAATATAAACGCCTCATCCTCATGAAAACGTCAAGCAGCCAGATGATTTTGATACCGAAACGCTTTTTCACATTTGAAAATGAACTTCATTCTTTCAGAGAGCTTGTGACTACATATGGGCAGGCCAAAAAATTGAAATTGCAATCTTAAGAAGATGGATTTCTCTTTTTTGTATATCCATTTTCATTTCGTAAAAGGAAGCTTTATTCTTTAGTGATTGTAACCAAATGTATCAGAGGAGAATGCTATTTTTAGAAAACCATTAATAATAAGAATGTCCCTATAATGAATCCAGTCGATAAATAAAAGGCGGTTGATAGTAATGAATAATGCAATACTAAAAAAATTACACCCACATATAGAGGAAGAGGTTACACTTGAAATAAACGGA
Organism: Bacillus sp. AK124; assembly: GCF_053903085.1. Lineage (NCBI taxonomy): Bacteria > Bacillati > Bacillota > Bacilli > Caryophanales > Bacillaceae > Bacillus > Bacillus sp. AK124. The sequence continues at coordinate 741,885 of NZ_CP096378.1, read as the reverse complement.
TTTGAATTCACTGGATTTTCAACTATTTGCCCCTATGTCATTGAAGAAGGGAGAGAGTATCCTGTTTTTATTAGCTTCACAATTTTAGATCAGTCAGACCTTCTTGAGTTAGATAAGGAAATCAAAGAATTAGCACGAATTGATGATAGTTATAGATATTATATACGCGGAATACTACATGAAGATTATATTGATGCAGGAATAAAAATTTATGATGACAATGGATATTTTAATGATTATAAATATCTGGCAGGTAAACCCGTAGAGTTATTAGTTGACAGAATAGCAGTTGATTTTCTTGATAATAACTAATGACCAATCGGCAAGAAACCATTCAAAATAAAATAGATTGATGAAAGTCAAAAAAGTTTTAAAACAGTTCTTTAATCTCGAGTTTATAGAATTTGAAAATTATGATCCTGAGTGGTTGCAAGTATTTGACGCACCATTGGAACGATTTAGCCTAATTTTCTCCACCCTTCTTCCTTCCTCTTCATTATGATTCATTTTCAGTGAACCACAGGATTTATTGTCCATTCTTTTCTATAAAGTGGTAAACTTTTTTCTGAATAAGTCTTTTGAAAGGGTTTGACGTATGAAAGTCTTTGAAGCGAGTTCTTTAATTGAAGCAGCGAACAAACGTAAGAAAGAATATGAAGCCTTTGAAGAACAACTGCAAACACTGAAAAAAGCGTTTCTGGGCGTTGCTGATTTAGGTGATGACTTTGAGGGAAAAGGCGCGGACAACATCAAAGACTTCTTTAGAGGACAGGCCGAGATCGTTGATAGTTGGCTCAAGCTTGTCGATGCACAGATCGCTTTTTTTAAAGGGGTTTCCGGCGATATTAAAGATCAAAAGCTGTCCAATTCATATGTGGAAGTCTCCTTTCTGGATCATGAGCTGAAAAATGCGGATTTGAAAGCAACGGAAATCGTCTCAGGGCTCAAGCTGGAAATGGATAAGATCATCGCCAGCGTAAGCGATATTGTTGACTTGGATAATTGGACGCTAGATGACTATATTGATAAAATGGGCAAGGCACAAGAAACTCGCCAGAACACGATCGATGCTGTCAACAAGCTTGACGAATCGTTAAAAACCGAATACTCAAATTTAGAAGCTCTTGACAATACAGTGCTCGCTAAGTATTCCGGTCTAATGGAAGCAACAAGCCATGGAAAAAGTGCGGCTCCGATGCATTTTAGTTTGAAGTCTTTTCATTCCAGTGAAATCTACAAGAATACGATGGAAGTTGAAAAACAGGCCACTAATTACATCGACTCCAAAAGCGAACAAGCCGAAGCCCGGCAACTGCAGGAAAAACAAGAAGAAGAAGCAAACAAGCCTTGGTATTTAAAAACGCTTGATGCTGGTGGAACATTTTTAGGAGAAATCAGCGGGTACTATGATTATAAAAGAGCTGCTGAAGGGATTGACCCGATCACAGGCGAGAAATTAACGGATGGCCAGCGAGTCGCCGCCGGAGCGATGGGTGCGGCCGGCTATATCCCGGTTGTCGGCTGGTTAGGCAAAGGTGCAAAAGGGATCAAAGGTGTATACAGCATGTACAAGGCCGAAAAAGCAGTCACAACTGTAGACAAAGCTCTGGCTGCTTACAAAACCCCGAAAACCTTCCACGCTCTGAAAAACTCTGAAAAAGGCCTATATGGACTGGCCGCGGCTAATGGCTTCAGCGAAACCATCACCGGACGGGATATGCTCGGAAATAAGATTTCGGATGAACAGCGACAGGATAGCCTAAATCGTGCAATCGCAATGATAGCACCTTTCGGTATGCAGAAAGCCGGAAAAGTGCTGAGTGTAAACTCACATAACGGTAGGGCCACTAATCTTTACAGAGGTGAAGACTTTCCTTATGAGCCTAAAAGACCAAACGGCATAGGCAAGTCTCATATTTCCCCTGAAACCGGTAATCTTGTACCTGCCAACAAAACTGGTATGTACCAAGGTCGTCAGGTTACTGTAACAGAGCACGTCCTTGGAGGATATAGAAAAGGCGGGAAATCCAACAGCCCATATACAAGTTTTACAATAAATCAAAAAGTTGCAAAGGGATACGGTGAAAATACAATAGAACTCGACATATCTGCTCTCCGTAAAGCCATCAGGTCTGGTGAAGTGAAGGATATTGTAATTTTATCTCCTAAACAAATCGAAAGGTTAATCAAAAATGATACTCGACAGTCTGAATACTGGAAAAACAAAGCTTTAAAATGGACTCAAAGAGACACTGAATACTTTGTAAAAGGTGAAGTTCCAAAACAATTTATCAAAGTACATCCGAAGGAGTGATAAATATGCTTCTATATTATAAAAATGAATGCTTGGGTGAAATAAAAGGCGCTACTGTTGAAGGTGTCTGGATGTATGGAACAATCATTCCTAATGAAAACATGGAAAAGTTCAAAGATTTCTTTAAGGCTGTAGTAAACGAGGATGACCCTTTTGCCATTGAACAGTATAGTGAAGAATGGTTAGATGATGAAAATTGGTTTATTATTGATGAAAAGCAAAAAAAGGTTGGTATATCCCTTCCAGGGATTTACGAAAATGATAATGAAATAAATTGGAGATGGAGATAAGAAGGCCCTTATTAGAGGCCTTTTTGTATTACTTCAGTAGTGATTCAAGTTTTGCTTTCGTTTTCGGTCCGTAAATACCATCCGCAGACAACTCGTACATCAGCTGGAACCGTTTGACCGCGTTCGCCGTTTTCGGCCCGCAGCAGCCATTTCTATGTCGTTATTCTTTGCCTCTTTGTATGGATAGAAATAGAGGGCAGCTAAAGCCTCTTGAATCCGCCGAACGGCCGTTCCTTTCATGAGTGGGCTTTTTATCTTAAAGATGCCCGCAGGCAGCGTGTAGGATGATTTTTTGTCGCTCGAGGAAAGCTTTTTTTTTCCGCTGCAATATGAGGACCGATGACCCGCCATACATGTTCATTAAGCCTTTCAAAGGCTCTTGCACAAACATCAAAACTCCCCAAAAAACAAAAAAACCACCATCATATGTATGGTGGAGACGGTGGGAGTCGAACCCACGTCCAGAAACGTCGATTGCTTCAGCGTCTACGAGCGTAGCCCTGCATATTTAGTTTCGCTCATCTTCGTGCCTGCGGGCAGGCCCTCGGAGAGCTAGTCTGATAAGTCTCTTCCTGCGCTCTCAGACGGGAGCGCAAGCGTAGCCTACTTCGTTATGGGCTCTTAACCGGCACATAGGCGATGCGGGCAAGAGCTCGCTGCGCTAATTAGGCAGCTAGTGCTAAGTTCTGGTTAGATTTGCCAGTTATATTTAGGTGCGTTTTTACGAGATCGCCTCTCGGCTCGCAACTCAAGCTCGATCCGTCCCTGTCGAATCCGTAACGTCCCCTTGGATGAAAAGGAAGTCGGATAACTGGCTGCATCACTATTATAACAAGATCACGCGTCAATTCCAAATGGTAATGTCTGTGATCACGTTCATATAGGATAACATGGGTTCCGGCTTTAGATCAAGCCTTTTTGCCTGTCGCGGAAAGCTCTTTCGATTTCACGTTTGGCGTCTTTTCGCTTTAAGTCTTCGCGTTTGTCGAATTTCTTCTTCCCTTTTCCGAGTCCGAGCAGCACTTTCGCAAAACCGTTCTTCAAATAAATCTTGAGCGGTACGAGCGAGTATCCCTGCTCTTTCGTCAAACCGATCAATTTGTTGATCTGCTTGCGGTGCATCAAAAGCTTTCTCGTCCGCAACGGATCATGGTTGTAGCGGTTCCCCTGCTCATACGGGCTGATGTGCATATTGTGAAGGAACACTTCCCCGCGCTCAATTTTGGCGAACGCGTCCTTTAAATTCACCCGTCCGGCGCGAATGGACTTGATTTCCGTACCTTGAAGCACGATGCCTGTTTCGTATGTTTCTTCTATAAAATAATCATGATTTGCTTTTTTATTTTGGGAAACAACCTTCCCTTCTCCCTTTGGCATACGGCAACCTCCTCCCGCCTTCAATCTCACATTCAAAAGGGCGGCGAATACGTATTATTCTATCAAATGAACGTTCGCCTTACAATTTCGCCGCCCTTTTTTTGACGTGTGCCGTCTATTTTTTCTTTTTCTTGCGTTTTTGTTTCGGCGCGTTTTGAAAACCGCGTTTTTTCTTTACTTTTTTCTTTTTCGGCTTGGTGAACCATTCCCCTTTGTCAGCCGATGGAGCATCCTTTTTAGGACCCTTTTTCTGTTTTGGCTCCGGTTTCTGCCGGCGGCGGGAGCCTTTCATGCCGACGATTTCAAAATCGATGTTCCGCTCGTCTTTATTGACGTCAACGACGCGGACCGTAATCTCATCGCCGATCCGGTAGACGTTGCCCGTACGCTCGCCGATCATGGCATAGTGCTGTTCATCATAACGGTAAAAATCGTCTGTCATAAAGCTGACGTGGACAAGCCCTTCGATCGTGTTCGGCAGCTCGACAAACATGCCGAAGTTCGTAACGGAACTGATCACACCGTCAAATTCTTCACCGATCTTATCCAGCATAAATTCGGTTTTTTTCAAATCATCCGTTTCCCGCTCGGCATCTACGGCATTGCGTTCCATATTTGACGTATGCTCGGCGATCTCAGGCAGTTTTTCGGCCCATTTCTCCCTTGTCGCTTCGTCTGTCTTGCCCTGAATCAAATACGTCCTGATCAGCCTGTGGACGATCAAGTCAGGGTAGCGGCGAATCGGTGACGTGAAATGGGTGTAGAATTCAGTCGACAAGCCGAAGTGTCCGAGGCTTTGCGGATCGTATTTCGCCTGCTTCATCGATCTGAGCATAACCGTTGAAATTACGGCTTCTTCAGGACGATCCCTGACTTCTTCAAGCACGCTTTGCAGCGCTTTCGGATGGATGCTTCCGGCCGTCCCTTTGACGACATAGCCGAATGTCGTAACGAACTCAAGAAATCTCTGGAGCTTTTCTTGATCCGGATCTTCGTGAATCCGGTAAATAAACGGAACATTCATCCAATGAAAGTGCTCGGCGACCGTTTCATTGGCGACAAGCATAAATTCTTCGATCAGCTTTTCTGCTGTCGACCGTTCTCTCAAGACGACGTCCTTCGCTTTTCCTTCTTCGTCGACGAGTACCTTCGCTTCCTTAAAGTCAAAGTCGACGGCACCGCGTTCCATCCGCTTGCCGCGCAGAATCGCAGCCAAGTCTTCCATGTCTTTGAACATCGGGACAAGCGCCTCATATTTCTGCTTCAGCTCTTCATCGTCATCGACTAAAATCTTGTTCACGTCAGAATAAGTCATCCGCTCGGTCGTTTTAATGACACTTTGAAAAATTTCGTGTTCGACGACTTGCCCTTGAGGATTAATGAGCATTTCGCACGACAAAGTCAGCCGGTCAACCTTCGGATTTAAGGAGCAGATTCCATTCGACAGCCTGTGCGGGATCATCGGAATCACCCGGTCGACAAGATAGACGCTCGTGCCGCGTTCATATGCTTCCTGGTCAATCGGAGACCCTTCTGTGACATAATGGCTGACATCGGCAATGTGGACGCCGAGTTTATAATGGCCGTTTTTGAGTTTTGTGACGGTAACGGCATCATCCAAGTCTTTGGCATCTGCGCCGTCGATCGTGACGATCGTTTGATCGCGCAGATCCCGTCTGCCTTCAAGATCTTTTTCATCGATTGTATCAGGCGTATTGCCGGCTTGTTCCATCGCCTCAGCCGGAAAGTCTCCCGGGAGGCCATGCTTATGAATGATGGAAAGGATATCGATGCCGGGGTCGTTTTTGTGGCCGAGAATCTCGATAACTTCCCCTTCCGCACTCATCCGGCCTTCAGGATAGCTTGTCAGGCGGACGACGACTTTGTGCCCCTCGACGGCGCCGTTTTTGGCGTGCTTCGGAATAAAGATGTCATTCGTGATTTTTTTATCGTCGGGAATGACGAAGCCGAAGTTTTTCGTCTCTGTATACGTGCCGACAATCTTCTGAATGCTGCGCTCAATGATGCGGATGATGGCCCCTTCTTTTTTTGTACCTCCGGACTCCGTACTCAGGCGGACAAGCACGGTATCTCCGTTCATTGCCGTATTCAACTCAGACGGCGGAATGAAGACATCGTCAAGCGAGGAATCTTCGGGGAGAACAAACGCGAAGCCTTTCGCGTGCGCCGACACCTTCCCTTTGATCAAATTCATTTTTTCGGGCAAACCGTAGCGGTTGCTTCTCGTTCTGACGACCAGCCCTTTTTCTTCAAGGGTTACAAGAGCTTTGACAAGCTCTTTGTATTCGTCCGAATCGGTGATTTCCAGCATCTCTTCCAGTTCCTGAACTGTAAGAGGTTTATACGCTTCTTCTTTCATAAAGGAGAGAAGCTTATCCATAAATTCTTCTTTTTCCACTAACCAGACCTCCTTATGTCTGCCAATCCAGCGTTTCTAAAAATTGATACACATCCTTGTGCAGTGCTTCGCGTTCTTTATCCAATGTGATGGCATGACCGGATTCTTCATACCATTTCAGCTGCTTATCATCCGTTTCAACTTCATTGTAGATGATGTTCGCGCTGTCCGTATTAATCATATGATCGTGGCGCGCCTGCACGACAAATGTAGGCGAATAGATCATGTCCACATGCTCTCTGACATCGGCAATCAAATCCTGCAGTGCTTTCAACGTGTTCATCGGCGTTTTTTTGAATTCTTCCATCTCAGCGTCAATCTGTTCCGCTGTCTTGCCTTCAAATTTCTTATAATTGCGGGCATACTCAAGCACACCCTCGTACATCGTCTCTTCGCTTTTGATATACATCGGCGCGCACATTGGAACAATTCCCTTTATGGGTACAGTGTAACCCAATTTCAATGAAAAAACCCCTCCGAGAGACAGACCGCAAGCGGCGATTTGTTCATACCCTTCCGATTTCAAATATTCATACCCGTTCATGACGTCTTTCCACCAGTCTTCCGGCCCTGTAGAAAGAAGTTCTTCCGGAGGCACGCCGTGGCCTTTATATTGGGGCGCATGGCATGTGTAGCCTTTTTCATTCAAATATCTTCCGAGCATTCTCACGTCCGCCGTGTTGCCGGTAAATCCGTGCAGCAGCAGGACTGCTTTTTTTCCGCCTTTAAATGTGAAAGGTTGTGGTTTGACGATTTTCATGATTCACTGTCTCCTTTTCATATGTATTCTTCCACGTTTAGTCTTGAAACAAACTTTATCAATCGGCCGGTCTCTTCATACAAAGACCTGCAAATAGGAAAAAGGCCTGACTTGAACATCAGACCTCATGCTTCATTGTCTTATACAAAGTAAGCAAGCGCAATCGTTAAGAAAAAGAAAAGCACGGTTAAAACGACCGTCATCCGGTGGAGAATCAAATCAAGTCCTCTTGCTTTCTGCTTTCCGAAAAGCTGCTCGGCTCCGCCGGAAATTGCGCCTGATAATCCGGCGCTTTTGCCGGATTGCAGTAAAACGACAACGATCAGTACGATACTTACAATCACTAATAAGACCGTTAAAAATGCGGCCATAACCTACACCTCCAGACAAACTGGCTGACAATAGTTTTATTTTACATGAAAAGCAAGCGCATGTCACGAGCGTTTCGAACAGCTTTTTTTATTTTTTCCCAGCGCCTGAATAAGGTATACAAAAAAAAGGAGCGGCTATGCTCCCTATCAGGCGGAATATGTAATCATTTTTCTGACAAGGCCGCCATCATATCTTCCAGCAGCATTTCTGCTCCCCTTGGGCTGAGTACGATTTTGCCGCCCGCATACGTTTTATTTTTGGTGGTGATGTCGCCGGTCATCAAGCATGCCATGTTGGCGGCGTATTTTGTCAAAATGATGTTTTCTCCGTCGGTGTATATTTCGAGCGGGTCCTTTTCATTGATATTCAGCACCCTGCGCATTTCGACCGGGAGAACGACTCTGCCGAGCTCATCGATTCTCCGGACAATTCCCGTATTTTTCACGTTTGAAAAGCCTCCTTTTTTCCTTTGTTTATTGACATTTGTCAACATCTTTATAATAAAAGAGATCTTCAAATTTTTTGTTGAAATACTGAATCATCTTTCCGATCACAAGCTGTCCGGGCCTCCTTTCGCCATTTAAAACTCTGCTCAGAGTCGCCGGGGATACGCCGATTTCAATGGCAAGCTGATTTAAGGAGAGATTGTGTTCAATCATATACTGGAGAACAAAATCTCTTTTGATATGAATCTTTTTTACCATGATTACTCCCCTTTCTAACCTCTTATGTTTCTTTTTGTCTATATTGAACATAAACGATTTGTTAACTTTTGTCAATACTTTTATCATCCATATGTTTCCTATAGGCAATATTCGTACTAAAATATTTTATAATAAGAGATTGCGAGGTTTTGGCCATGACGAACTTTGGATACCATTTACGACAATTAAGGGAACGGAAAAAACTGACCGTCAATCAGCTGGCGATGTATTCCGGCGTCAGTTCGGCCGGCATTTCGCGAATTGAAAACGGAAAGCGCGGCGTGCCGAAGCCGGCGACGATCAGAAAACTGGCGGACGCTTTGAAAGTCCCGTATGAGGAACTGATGGCATCCGCAGGCTATATCAGCGCATCTACAGTCCAGGAAGCAAGAAGCAGCTACGATTCCATTTACGACATCGTTTCACAGTACGATTTAGAGGATCTTTCTCTGTTTGACAGCGAAAAGTGGAAGGTGCTCTCAAAGAAAGACATCGAAAACCTGGACAAATATTTCGACTTTCTCGTGCAGGAAGCAAGCAGCCGAAACAAAAACTGAATACCTTCTCCGCAGCGCACGCCCCCCTTTTTATCATTTTCGTCTGTTTTCGACCCTGCTGTTATTTTATCCCTTATGTTAACTTTTGTCAATATTTTTCCTGTCTAAGTATTTCCTTTAGTCAACATTTGTATTAAACTGTTTATATCATGAATTTGCGGGGGAGATGGCGATGACAATGTTCGGCGAACGACTCAAAGAGCTGAGGGAACAAAGAAGCCTGTCTGTTAATCAGCTTGCTATGTATGCCGGTGTGAGCGCCGCTGCCATTTCCAGAATCGAAAACGGCCACCGCGGCGTTCCAAAGCCCGCGACGATCAGAAAATTGGCCGATGCTCTGAAAATGCCGTACGAGCAGCTCATGGATATTGCCGGTTATATGAGGGCTGACGAGATTCGCGAACAACCGCGCGGCTATGTCACGATGCAGGACATCGCGGCCAAGCATGGCGTCGAAGATCTGTGGCTGTTTGAGCCCGGAAAATGGGACTGCTTGTCCCGCGAAGACCTGCTCAACCTCGAACAGTACTTTCATTTTTTGGTCAATGAAGCGAAAAAACGCCAATCATAAAAAGCCGAATTTCTCTTTAGCAGAAATTCGGCTTTTTTCGGCTGCCATTTAAGCGGCATCCGGATTCGGCGTCTTGCCTTTATGATGCTTAACGGGGCTCAGCGCACGTTCAAGCCATCCCATGAACAGATCGGCGATGATCGCCATCAGTGCCGTCGGGATCGCGCCTGCCAGAATGATCGCTGTTCCGTTGGTCGCGTTTGACCCCCTGACAATGATGTCCCCGAGGCCGCCAGCGCCGACAAACGTGCCGATGGCCGTGATGCCGATCGCGATGACGAGCGCGGTTCTGAGCCCTGCCATAATGACCGACAAAGCGAGCGGAAGCTCCACCATCCGGAGCACTTGAAATTTCGTCATGCCCATCGCCTTCCCTGATTCAAGGTAGGCGTGCTCAATGCTGACGATTCCCGTATATGTGTTTCGAATAATCGGCAAAAGCGAATACAAAAACAATGATAGAATCACCGTGTTGGCGCCGAGTCCCATGACTAGCATCAAGACGGCGAGCATCGCAAGCGCCGGAATCGTTTGAATGACATTGGTGATGGAAAAGACCCATTTGCTGATCTTCCGGTATCTGGCGATGAAAATACCAACAGGGATGCCGACGACGGCGGCGAATAATACGCCGTATGCCGACATTAAAAAGTGTCGGTAAAATTCCCCCAGCACATAGCTCCCGTTTTGCGCATAATACGTCCAAAGCTGCTGCAGCACTTCCATTTGTCAGCCCCTCCTTTTACTCAAAATAATTGTGCTTCTTTAAAAATTCGGCCGCGACGACAGAAGGCTCTTTCAGTTTTCCATCAACTTCGTAATTGAGCTCCTGCATCGTTTCGGTATCGATTTTTCCGATCAGTTTATTGATGGTCTCTTTAAGCTCTGGATGTTCCTTCAGCACTTTTTCCGGCACGACCGGCGAACAGTCATACGGCGGGAAAAAGCGTTTATCGTCTTTTAACAGCTTTAAATCATAGGCTTTGATCCTGCCGTCCGTTGAATAGGCAAGAACGATATCCATTTTGCCGTTTTTGACGGCGTCATAAACGAGTCCGATCTGCATTGGAAAGGTCGAGCCGAATGAAAATCCGTATTCCTGTTTAAATCCCGGATATCCGTCGCCTTTTCGTTTCAGCCAGGCATTGTCAACGCCAAGCTTCAGTTTATCCGCGTCTTTTTTCAGATCGGATATGGTTTCATAGTTCCCTTTTTCAGCGAGTTCTTTCGTGACTGTAAAAGCGTACGTATTGTCAAATCCGTAAGAATCAAACCATTTGTAGTTGAATTTCTTTTTAAAGTCCTGCTGTACGATGTGAAGCGCTTTTTCCGGGTCTTTCTCCGCTTCCCTTCCTAGCGTACTTGTCAGATCGGTTCCCGAATAGCGCGTCGCTGAAATGTCGATGTCTCCGCCGAGCATGGCCTGGTGCTGCACATAGTTTGAGCCGAGGTTTTTGACAAGCACCGTATTGAGATCTGTATCATGCTCGATCAAAAGCGAGATCATATTGGCAAGAATTTCGGATTCGGTCAGGTTTTGCGCCCCGATTTTGATCGTTTTATCGGAAGCCCCGCCAAGACCCGGCAGCGCACAGCCGCTGATCAAAAGCGAGAAGACCAGCATGACGGCGCCGAGCCGTCTCAATTTTTTTGTTTGCATAAGAGCCAACTCCTTATGATACTTCCTTCATCCCTTTTAATCCTTGGGGCGTGACTTTGTCTTCGGTTTTCGACAGCATATAGTCGATCACAATGGCCAGTATCGTAACCGGCACCGCTCCGGCGATAATGTACTCAGGCTGGTACAGGTTGAGCCCGATAAAAATATAGTCGCCGAGTCCACCGCCGCCGATAAAAGCCGCGAGCGTCGCCCAGCCGATTAAGTAAACGGTGGAAGTCCGGATGCCTGCCATGATCACCGGCACCGACAGCGGCAGTTCGATCAGGCGGATTTGTTCCCATGCAGTCATACCGATTCCCTTTCCTGATTCAAGCAAATTTCGATTGACGCCTTTTACGCCCGTGTAAGTGTTTCTCAGAATCGGTAGGACTGAATAGAAAAACAGCGCGACAATCGCCGGAATCTTTCCCACTCCGAGGAGCGGAATAAAAAACGCCAGAATCGCCAAACTCGGCAGCGTTTGAATGATATTAACAATTCCAATCACGACGCCGGCCCCTTTTTTCATTCTCGTTAAAACGACACCGAGCGGAACCGCGATAATGATGCCGAGCAGCACCGCAAAAATGGATATATATAAGTGCTCCCATGTTTTATAAAGCATTTCCCCGCCGTTGTTCTGGAGAAATTGGACGATCTGATTCATGATTGATGCACCTCCCTACATTTAACGTTGGACAAGGGTTTCTTCATCTCCCCAAATCGAGTCGTACACGATGTCGACAAGGTTTGCCCTTGTGACAATTCCGACAAGGCGCCCTTCTTCATCAAGAACGGGAACATATTTGAATCCTCTTTTCAAAATTTTTCGGACGGTATCTCTGATGAGCGTGCCTTTTTGAACGGAGTAGACATTCTCATTGACAACCTCTCCGACCGTGACGGCTTTTTTCCGGTATTGATCGATGATTTCAACATCGATATATCCTTTTAAGACATTGCGTTCGTCCACAACAAGCAGTGAATCGACGCGGCGCTCCCTCATCACTTGAATCGCTTCAGTCAGGTTTTTTTCACTCGTAATCGTGACCGGATTCGGATTCATCACTTGTTCGACATGCTCGATGTCAGGACGGGACTGAAGAAGCCGTTCTTTTCCGATGAACTCCTCAACGAATTCATCAGCCGGATTCCGCAAAATGTCGTCAGGCGTTCCGACTTGAACAATCTCGCCGGCACGAAGAATCACAATTCTGTCGGCAAGCTTGATCGCTTCATCCATATCGTGGGTCACAAAGACAATCGTTTTGTCCAGCGATTTCTGCAGCTTTTTGAACTCTTCCTGAAGCGAATCACGGGTGATCGGGTCCAGCGCTCCGAACGGTTCATCCATTAAAATGAGGGGCGGCTCTGCCGCAAGCGCCCGCAGCACGCCGATTCTCTGCTGCTGTCCGCCGCTTAGTTCATGAGGATAGCGGTTCAAATATTCCGGCCCCATATCAACGAGCTGAAGCAGTTCCTCCGCCCGCTTCTTCCGCTTTTCTTCCGGCCATTTCAAAAGCCTTGGAACAAGCGTGATATTCTGCTGAATCGTCATATGGGGAAAGAGTCCGATTTGCTGAATGACATAGCCGATTTTCCGGCGCAGCTCCACCGGGTCCTGATCCATTATGTTTTCTCCGTCGATGTAAATGCTTCCTGAAGTCGGTTCAATTAAACGGTTGATCATTTTCATCGTCGTTGTCTTCCCGCAGCCGCTCGGTCCGATAAAGACGATAAATTCACCTTTTGCTATATCAAGATCAATGTTCTTGACCGCTTTTTTTCCGCCTTTATAAACCTTCGATACATTTTCTAGCTTCAGCAAAACGCACACCTCCATCTGTTTTTTAAAAATTTCAACATCTCATTTATTATAAAATACACTTTGTGAAATAAAAAGTTTACAAAGTGTTTAAATTATATACATAAGACATAAAAATATATGTTAACGGCATCAATCTGCTGGTTATTCTTAAAATTACGGCCGATTTCTTTATTTTCCTGCCGTTTTAGTGTTTTCAACCGCTAGCAAAATTATGATATATTGACAATAAAATTGGCTGCCCGAAGGGATGATGTGCTTTGGAGGAAAACGCTTTAAAGGCGATTAAACAAGCGGAAGAACATTTCATAGAAAAAATCGCGGAAAACATGAATACGTACGGTATATCATCAACTGTCGGCCGCGTGCTCGGGATTATCTATATGAACAGAAAGCCGATGACTTTAAATGAACTGTCAGAAGAAACGGGCATGAGCAAAACGAGAATGAGCCAGGTCGTCCGCGAAATGCTCGATTTAAATATAGCCGAAAAAGTTTTTGAAAAAGGCGTCCGCAAAGATTTGTACGATGTCGAACAAGATTATTACCAAACGTTTATTTCATTGTTTACGGCCAACTGGAGCAAAGTCGTCAAAAAGAACAGGATGATCGGGAAGAAAATCAGAAAAGAGCTGTTGGAAGCCCTTGAGGAAGAAGGCCTTTCACCCGAAACCGAAGCTAAAATCAATGAGCTGCTGGCAGAAACAAAACAATGGATCGATTACTGCGAGTGGCTTGACAATCTGATCGCGTTTTTAGAAAGCGAAGAAATCTTCAAGCATGTGCCGAAACCTTCATAAATTGAAAAAAAGCTGCAAAGAATAAAGCAGCTTTTTTTGCTTTTTCTCCAATCATCCCGACAAAACCGGAAACATCCCTTTTAAGCCCGTGCCGATCATGCCGACCGCCACGACCGCCAAAATCAAGCCCATCAGCCGGGTGATCACATTCATTTCCGTCTGCCCCAATTTGTTGCTGATCAGCGTCGAATAATGAAAAGCCGCAAACGTCAGCAGGAGGACGGCGGCGATGCCGATGATCATACCGCCAAAATGAACCAGGCTGCGGCTGCCGGCCGAAAGGCTCATCACCGTTGCAATCGTTCCGGGCCCCGAAATGATCGGAATGCTGAGCGGCGTCACCGAGATATCCTCTTTTTCCTTGCTCTCGCGGTGCTCATCATGATGGAGCGACTGAACATGAGACTGCTTCGCATTCAGCAGATTGTAGGCAATTCCGAAAATAAAAATACCGCCGGCAACTCGCAACGCATGGATGTTGATGTCAAAAAGCCTGAAGATGAACTCTCCGAATATGAGAAACGCGATCAGAATCAGAAACGATAAAATTGCTGCCTTTCTCGCCAATGCGGTGCGTTCTTTTGCTTCATAGCCTTCTGTGAGCGCCAAAAAGATCGGCACATTGCCTATCGGATTTGTGACGGCGAACAATGATACAAAAACATGGATGATAAAAGCAAACACGGTTTACCACTCCTTTCTTCGTAAAAAAATATGGGTAATCGATTTTTACCTCCGACGTTGGCCGCTTAAACTTTCAAAAAACAATGTCATCTTGCGGCACTTTCCTTTATAATAATTTTTTATAGGATAAAATAACTATTTCAAAGGAGATTTTATTTTTATGACATGTTCAAAGTGCGGCCATCAAACAGATGGCGGAAAATTTTGTGAGCAGTGCGGGGCAAGCTTGGCAGGCGGCAGTGCTGACAGCAAGGCTCCCGCTGAAACGCCGCAGGCAGCGAGGTACACGGAGGCGGCGAAACAAGCGTCTTCCATGTATTTTTCCTTTTGTTTAAAGGTATTGAAACGACCGTATACCGAAATGAAAAACGCGGGGGAACAGCACATCCTCAACAGCATCATCACAATGGTGATCTTTGCGCTTACAGTGCCGCTGATGTTTTACTTCGGCCTCAAAGGCTTTTTTGACTCTCTGGGGGACTATTCCGGATTATTCGGCCGATCCTACGCAATGCCGACATTTTTTGATATCGTCGTCAAGCCCGCTTTTACCTTTGCTATTTATATTTTCTTATTATTTGTTTTTACATACGCAGGTGTGCGCATTCGAGGTGTGCAAGCGACATTTAAGGAAGTGCTCGGACGGTTTGGAACGGTGCTTGTTCCTTTCGTCGCACTTCTGCTCGCCGCATTGCTCTTATCATTCATGCAAACGGGTTTGTTTGTATACATTCTTTTCTTTGCCCTTTGCGGTATCGCCTTTTTAATTCCGCCGGCTGTCATCTTGAGCTACCACGAAAAAGCGGCAGGCGCTGTTGATACGATTTACGCGACGCTGATCGTCTATTTGCTGACATTTATGTCTGTGCGGATCATGGGAGATTTGTTTCTTGAATATTTCGGAAGGATCGGAGGCTCTATATTAGGGCGGCTGTTTTAGTGAAGTAAAAAGCCTTTTTCCTCAAAGGAAAAAGGCTTTTTTTTATTCTATTGACGTCAAGAGCAATTGTCCGTTCTCGATGGAGGCATGATATGTCCAATGGTACGTTTTTAACTGTTCTTTTCCGCCTTTAATGATATTGATTTTCTCCGTTGTCTTAATCGTTGCCTCCCGCCCGTTTTGCTTCCAGCTGTTTACGCTGAAATCTGCAACTTCTTCCTGCGTCCCGCTGCTGTGCAGTTTAGTGACAAGTTTCTTTTGATCGTTGTACAGCGGACTTCCTTCTTTCAAGCTATCGCGGACAAGGCCGAAATTGTTTGTGTTGATGGCGCCTTGAAGACCGTATAAATACGTTTCAATGGCGGAAGCAACCTTTTGATCAGTGAGCTCTTCATCTGCTGATGCATTGTTCACAGCTCCTTTTGCCGAAGCCCATGCCGATGTGTATTCCTTCGGATTGTCATTTTTGATTTCTTTTTGATGTTCGATATTGATAACGGCTTCAGGATCGCTTTTTTCGACGAACCACTTTTTCTTGCTTTCTGAATAGACCAGTGTGTACGTATAGCCGTTATCGTTTTCTTCCAGTTCAGGGGCACTGTAGTCGTCATAATAAGCCGATTTATGCTTTTCAATCACCTTGACCTCTGTTTTCCATTGCCCGTCTTCTTTGTACAGCCGAAACGAATCAAGATCAAATACGGTAGATAAGTAGGTGCCTTTATAGTAGGTGCTGCTGCTTTTCAGCCCGTCCGTGACCTCTTTCAGGCTAGTTTGATAAGACGTCGCGGCCAGTGTCATGCCGCTGACATCGCCGCTTGCAAAGGCCTTTGCTGCTTCTTTTGTATGACTGACGACCGTGGTCATCATCTCATCCATAAATTCCTTGTCTGAAGCAAGATTGACTTCGATTTCCCCGCTTTCAATCGGCGTTTTTTCGCTTTTCAGCTTCCCCCACGGAAATTGCGCCTCAACCGCAGCAGTCATTGAACCGTCAGCCAGCACGGGTCCGAATTCAGTTCCTTTGAACGGGTTGATCTTCATCTCCTGATCATTGATCCAGAGCGTTCCTTTCAAGTTTTCATAGCCTTCTCCAAAGACGAGCTTTGCCATGTGCCCGTCAAGATCCGCATTAACCTTCACATCACCTTGGAGGGCAGTGACCTTTTCCGCTTTTTCAAGGTCGGCGATTCCGCTTTTCAGCTTTGCCTTCACCTCGTAAATACCGGGAACAAACGGGCCGATTTTTTTCTCGAAGTTTTCTTTTTCTGTTGTGATGACCTTCTCACCGTTAACAAACAGGCCGGTATCTTTATAGTTTGTCTTAACCGTTAAATAGACAGGCGCCGTGTTCAAGACATAGTTGTCATAGATCCAAAAACGTCTGCCCTTTTTTTCGATCGTCATCAATGGATGGCCGGCACCGCTCTTTAAGGATGAGATCAGCTCTTTTTCTTCATCCGGATGTTCTTTCAAATAATCGAGGAGCGGCTTGACGTTTTTCTCCGTGACAGCCAGATCCACGTCTGATGATTGAAGCAGTTTTGCTGCTTTCTTGGCATCTTTCTGATCGAGGGCAGCTTCAAAATCGGAAATCAGTTTTTCCTTTGAAGTGAGTGCTTCACCGGTTTTATAGCCGGCAAACAATAAAATCAAGCAGGCCGCGATTGCTGCCATGATGATGATTCTTTTTCGTGTCATCGCACGCTGATACCCCGCCGCCTGATCGGAAGCTCGTTCCTCGTCCGCCCGCGCGCCGCAATGCTTGCAATACAGCGCATTTTTTGTTCGTTCCCTTCCACATTCCTTGCAAAAATTCATGACTTTCCTCCTATCAAACTTAAACCTCGTTAGTCATTTTATACTATATTTATCGTAAGAAGGGAGTTAATCTTAAGGCAGCATCAAAAAAAGCCAAACGAATGCGCTGATCCGTTTGACTTTTTTTTCATTATTTTAAAAAGTATTTTTCGATATCATCAAGCATCAGATTCGCTGCAAGGACGCCCCCGGCTGTATTCCAGACGGCATCGCTCACTTTATGGACGTTTCCTTTTTTGGAGACGCTTAAATTTTTAAAGAGCGGATCGTTGATATAGTCTTTCTCAATGGCGCTTGCTTTGTCATCGCCTGTCTCATACGTGTAATAAAAAAGCACGTCTCCATCCATATCAGGAATTTGCTCCTTTGTCACTTCCATTTGTCCGAGATCGTTGGCTTCCTGGCCTTTAGGCCTTGCAAAACCGAGCTGATCCAAAACCGTTCCGGCAAACGATCCCTTGTGATAGATGCGGGTATCGGCATCTGTAAAGCGGACGAGAGAGACTTTTTGCTTCACTTTATCGCCGAGCTTTTCATGAATGTCTTCAACACGCTTGTCAAAGTCAGCGATGACTTTTTCGCCTTCTGCTTTTTTATTGAGCGCCTCGGCTGTCAGCTTAAAGTTGTCTTTCCATTCCCCTGACAATGTCTCGGCAAATACGGTCGGCGCGATTGCTTTCAGCTTGTCGTATACTTCTTCTTGGCGAACTTTATTGCCGATGATTAGGTCAGGCTTCAGGCTCGCGATTTTTTCAATATTCGGCGCAGCTTCCGTTCCGACGTTCTCTACGCCTTTCATTTTATCTTTAATATGATCATACCATGGATCTCCCAGCCAGGATTGAACGGCGCCGATAGGTTTAACACCCAGGGCGAGCACTGCTTCTGTCGCTTCATTCGTCAGCACAACGACTTTTTTCGGAGTGCCGTCAATTGTCGCTGTTCCCATTGCGTGCTTTACAGTATAGGAATCTTTGCTGTCGTTCTTCTCCGCAGCTTGTTCTTTCTCTTGATTTCCACAGGCGGCTAATATAAGGAAAAGCGCAGCGAACAGCGCAAACCATTTAAAACGTTTCATGATATGCTGTATCCCCTTTTCTCAAATGATTTTCATTATCAATTAGATTATATAATGAAACAACCCAAAGTCAATATGAAATTCCTATAAATCTGCTTTGGATGATGCTGAAGACCGTTTTTAAGCTGTTGTACAGGTGGGATTATCCAGTGGAATCGGCGAAAAGCCGATAAAGCTTAATCAGAGGTTTAAGGAGGTTCTATTTTGAAAGCATTCGCTTTTGAAAACTTGCCAACTCTTTTGAAAATCATGATCTTGATCCCGCTGCTTGCAGCCGTTCTGAGAGAGAACATTAAACGCTGCTATTGAAGCGGCGAGAGCTGGTGAATCAGGAAAAGGGTTCGCCGTCGTGGCTGAGGAAGTCCGCAAGCTTGCCGAGGAAACAAAAAATGCTTCGACTGATATTTCAGCTACCATCCACTCAATACAAGACGGGATAACCCATTCAGTCGAATCGATGAAAGACAGCCAGCAAGCTGCACATACAGGCATCGAAAAAGTCAAACAAACGGGGCAGTCCTTTACAAGCATCCATCAATCTATCCATGATGTGACAGCAAATATTCAGCTTATCAAAGATGATATCCAAGCTGTTGAAGAACATACAAAACAAATGCGCGATATCGTCAAACAAGTGCACGATTATTCAGTGAACACAAACGAAAACCTAAACAATTCATCCGCTTTAACAGAGGAGCAGTCATCGATTACGGCAGAAATCGCCAAAGCATCAGAAGACCTGGCGGTTATAGCGTAGGACCTTCAAGAAAAGATTTCTCAGTTTAAAATGTAGAGCAATTAAATAACACCCTCGCTTAAAAGACGCAAGGGTGTTATTTTTATTTTGAAGATAAGTAAAAAAATCATAAAGTGATACATAATGTCCAACACATTTAAGTCCATTGAATGTAGTATGTATGATTTATTTTTTATGCTTTGTCAAAAAAATAACCAAATAGAACATTTAACAGTACTCTCATCTTGACAGCCAAATAGTTAGAATCCTGTACGTGGCATAGATGTTTAATTAAAAGATCACTCTATTTATTGTTTATCTTTTTGTATCGAATATAAAAAGAAAGATCTATTAACGATCCAAGCATTATTCCTATAGAAAGACCATACGATAAAATATTAAAAACGACTCCAAGGAAAAGCCCTAAACAAAAACCGATTACAAGAAATACCGCGCCATCCCCTTTATAATGTTTCAAATTAAACAGCTCCTTAAATGTATAAGTTAATTATAGCATATTCTCCCAAAAATTCTTTTAATACCATGAAACTCCATTCAACTATTTTTTCTTAATAAAACAATAGTTTTTTAGTTCAAACACTAAGATAATTATTCCGCTTTTACTTCTGAATACTTATAGTGTATATTTTCAAGTGGAGGGATTTAAATGAAAAATTTGGCTTTATCCATTCTCTATCTTTTAGGATTTGTGATGTTAAGCAGCTGGTCGGCTTCATTTGGAGAAATGTTCGGAGTCAATGTTTCAGCTATACCTCAGTTTATTTTAGCGATGCTGTTCACACTTATCATAGGAGGCTATACGGGTCTTCCTTTAATTTATATCAAATTCAAAAGATCTGAAACGTTGTTTTTCACGAATCAAAAGGTCTTCCTCATCACCTTAGGATTGGGTGTGCTGCTTTCCTGCGCGGCTTACAGCCTTCAGCAAACGCTCTCTTCCATTGCGATTGCACTGCTGTCGATCATTGGTTTTTTGATCATTGGCATTAGCGGTTTTCTTCCCGCCTGGCTTCTGAAACCTGTGAAAAGTCTGTGATAACGGGTGGGCTTTTTCTTAGGCTGAAGGGTTGTTGGAGCCCAAGGTTATAAACAGTGCTAGACAAAATGGGGCAGAAAATACCTTTCCGATTCATAAAAACAACAATTTGCTATCACCATTTACAAATTAATGAAA
The DNA here is from genome assembly GCF_053903085.1 of Bacillus sp. AK124. NCBI lineage: Bacteria > Bacillati > Bacillota > Bacilli > Caryophanales > Bacillaceae > Bacillus > Bacillus sp. AK124. The sequence goes on along the minus strand of NZ_CP096378.1, from coordinate 721,782 downwards.
ATTCCTTATGATATAGATGTAATCTCAGAAAGCATGTTGTATATATTAAGAAGACCGAAGTGCTCCAACACTTCGGCTTGTACAAAAAGCCGGCCCTTCGAAGGGGCTTGCTCAGATTGATCTAAAATAGACCACTCCCTATCACTTTCCAGGCTCAAGGGGCGGTCTATTTTTCTTTGTTCTTTGACAACATGGCAATCAGCATGCCAAAAGCAATCATTAAAGAGATTGTTTCATATGCTGTCACTTTTATCACCCCCTTTCAGAAGGGGATGAGCAAGACTTCCCTTGAGTGAGCAAAGCTTTTTATACGAGGTAGATTATACCATACCAAGCAGAGTGTTAAATAAAATAAAAAACCCTTTTCCCTCATGAAATTTGCTTATCTACCGAAAAAAATGCTCCTCCAGCGTCTAAAGCATCGTTCTCCTCATGGTCTTTGAGCTACTTATTGATCGAGTTCATTAACGTGAAGAAATATTCAGGTTGGCCGGTCTTATTGAGCTGATACCATGAATCCAATGTATCCGGTGCAAACACGTCTAATTTTTTCAGCACTTCCCTCGCGAATTCAAGAGGAGCCGTTCCTGATGCAGTAACCAGATTCTCATCAGATACCGCTGGGTCCATCTCATAAAATGGTTCTCCTTTATAATGGGGACAGACCATTTTCATATATGCCAGGTCATTGCTTGTATGCTTTTCTTGAATTCAAGTATCCGTTATTCGCCAGTCCCGCAGTTGCGCCGCAAATTGCGGCAACCATCGCGCCAAGCTCTAAAGCTTCGCCGGCCTTTTTTAAGATCGGCTGATGAATCTCTTCTCCCCAAGTATTCCCTCCGGGTAAAATTAAAAGATCCGTACTCTCAAGCGTCCACTCATCAAGTGAGATATCCGGTTTGATGCGCAGCCCTCCCATCGTCGTCACCATTTCTTTAGTCACTCCTATTGTCATGACTTTTAAAGGTGCTGCATCTTTTTTGAAATATCTTCCCGAGTTCAGTTCGGCCATTAAATATCCATATTCCCAATCCGACATTGTAGGAAATGCATAAAGATAAACTGTTTTCGACTGCATCCATAACACTCCAATCTCAATTGATACAGCCTATTATAGTCAAAAACCCTGACAGCTCTTGTCAGGGTAAAGAAAAAATTTAGCTTTCACACAAAAAAGAGCTTGGCCGCATCAGCAGCCAAGCTTTTTTTTATGCTTACTTATTCAAGTTGTAGAAAGATTGAATACCGTGGTATTGAGCAGTTTCAGCCAACTGATCTTCGATGCGAAGAAGCTGGTTGTATTTCGCAACACGGTCCGTACGGGACGGAGCACCTGTTTTGATTTGTCCTGCGTTTGTTGCCACAGCGATGTCAGCGATTGTGCTGTCTTCAGTTTCACCAGAACGGTGAGAGATAACAGCAGTGTAGCCTGCGCGTTTCGCCATTTCGATCGCATCGAATGTTTCAGTCAATGTACCGATTTGGTTTACTTTGATCAGGATAGAGTTGCCGACGCCGTTTTTGATGCCTTCAGCAAGTTTTTTCGTGTTTGTAACGAAAAGGTCATCACCGACAAGCTGAACTTTTGAGCCAAGACGCTCAGTCAGAAGTTTGTGGCCTTCCCAGTCGTTTTCGTCAAGTCCGTCTTCGATAGAGATGATTGGGTATTTAGAAACCATTTCTTCGTACCAGTCAACCATTTCAGCAGATGTTTTCACAACGCCTTCGCCGGACAGATGGTATTTGCCGTCTTCTTTGTTGTAGAACTCAGAAGATGCAGCATCCATAGCCAATTTCACTTCTTCGCCAGGTTTGAAGCCGGCTTTTTCAATCGCTTCAACGATTGTTTGAAGCGCTTCTTCGTTAGAACCAAGGTTTGGAGCGAATCCGCCTTCATCACCTACAGCAGTGTTCATTCCTTTAGCAGAAAGAACTGATTTCAAGCTGTGGAAAATTTGTGCTCCCATGCGAAGTGCTTCGCGGAAGTTTTCCGCACCGACAGGCATGATCATGAATTCTTGAATGTCAACGTTGTTGTCCGCATGCTCTCCGCCGTTTACGATGTTCATCATCGGTACTGGGAGCGTTTTAGAGTTGAATCCTCCAAGGTATTGGTATAGAGGAATCTGTAAGAAATCCGCAGCTGCGCGGGCAACGGCCATTGATACGCCAAGGATGGCGTTGGCGCCGAGCTTGCCTTTATTTTCAGTTCCGTCAAGTTCGATCAGCAATTTGTCGATTGATACTTGCTCTGTCACATCAAAGCCGATAAGCTCAGGTGCGATGATTTCGTTTACGTTGTTAACGGCTGTTAAAACGCCTTTTCCAAGGTAGCGGTCTTTGTCGCCGTCGCGAAGCTCAACAGCTTCGTATTCACCAGTGGAAGCTCCGCTTGGAACAAGCGCGCGTCCAAAAGCTCCTGATTCAGTGTATACTTCAACTTCAACCGTCGGGTTACCGCGGGAGTCTAATACTTCACGTGCATAAACATCAACAATGTATGGCATGTTTGTTTCTCTCCTTTAAAGCTTATTTTTGAATTAATGACGATCCTGTCATTTCTTTCGGTTTTTCAACACCCAGCAAGTCTAAAAGAGTTGGCGCCAGATCCCCGAGGATTCCGCCTTCTCTTAATGTCACGCCTTCTTTTGTGACGATGACAGGAACCGGATTTGTCGTATGTGCGGTGTGCGGCTTGCCTTCTTCAGTAATCAGCACGTCTGCGTTACCGTGGTCGGCCGTAATAATCGCGTGGCCGCCTTTTGCAAGAATCGCATCAACGACTTCGCCGAGGCACTCGTCAACCGCTTCGATTGCTTTGACCGTCGGCTCGACTTTTCCTGAATGTCCGACCATGTCAGGGTTGGCAAAGTTGAGGATGATCGCGTTATGGTTTTCAGCCTCAATTTCTTTGACAAGCGCATCTTTTACTTCATATGCGCTCATTTCAGGTTTCAAGTCGTATGTTGCAACTTTAGGCGAGTCGATTAAGATTCGCTCTTCGCCAGGGAATTTCTCTTCGCGTCCGCCGCTCATAAAGAACGTAACGTGCGGATATTTTTCAGTTTCAGCGATGCGAAGCTGCTTCAACCCGTTTTGGGATAAAACTTCGCCGACTGTGTTGTCGAGATTGACCGGTTTGAATGCCACGTATCCGTCAACCGTTTCACTGAAATGTGTCAAGCAGACGAAATGAAGGTTTTTCGGATGCTTGTCTCCGCGGTCGAAATCGCGGAAGTCATCATTGGTGAACGTGTTGGAAATCTGGATCGCCCGGTCAGGTCTGAAGTTGTAGAAAATGACCGCATCGTTGTCCTTGATTGTCGCAACAGGCTCGCCGTTTTCTTTCGTGATGACGGAAGGAATGACGAATTCATCGTAAATTCCGTTTTCATAAGAATCTTTCACGACATCGAGCGGATTTTCATATTTCGGTCCTTCTCCGTATGCCATGGCGCGGTACGCTTTTTCGACGCGGTCCCAGCGCTTGTCTCGGTCCATTGAATAATAGCGGCCTGACAATGTTGCGATCTCGCCGACGCCGATTTCTTCGATTTGCTCCTGAAGCTCTTTGATGTACTTCTCAGCTGTTTGCGGGCCTACATCGCGGCCGTCAAGGAAGCCGTGAATATAGACGTTTTCAACGCCTTCTTTTTTCGCAAGCTTCAAGAGTGCGTACAAATGTTGAATGTGGCTGTGTACTCCGCCGTCAGACAGCAGTCCGAACAAGTGGAGGTTTGTGCCTTTTTCTTTGACGTGTTTCATCGCGTCTAAAAACGTTTCGTTCCGCTCAAATTCGCCTTCACGGATTGCGACGTTGACGCGCGTCAGGCTTTGATAGACGATCCGTCCGGCGCCAATGTTCAAGTGGCCGACTTCAGAGTTTCCCATTTGTCCTTCGGGAAGTCCGACCGCTTCGCCTGAAGCTGTCAGCGTCTGATGCGGATACTTGTTCCAATAGCGGTCAAAGTTCGGTTTCTTCGCTTGGGCTACGGCGTTTCCGACTGTTTCGTCCCTTAGTCCAAACCCATCCAAAATGATGAGTGCGGCCAATTTATTACTCATATTGACCTGCCTCCAGTAATTGCACGAAAGACTGCGGCTCAAGGCTTGCTCCGCCGACAAGAGCGCCGTCGATATCGGATTCGGCCATATATTCTTTAATGTTCGCAGGTTTTACGCTTCCACCGTACTGAATGCGGACGCTGTCTGCTGCAGCTTGTCCGAATTCTGATGCAACGGTTTTGCGGATGTGCGCGCATACTTCGTTTGCATCTTGTGCAGTTGAAGATTTGCCGGTTCCAATCGCCCAGATCGGCTCATAAGCGATCACGGAAGCAGCTACCTGTTCAGTTGTTAAACCTGCAAGTGCTTTTTTCACTTGGTCTGCAACAAGCTCGTTTGTTTTGTTTGCTTCGCGCTCTTCAAGCGTTTCACCTACGCAGATGATCGGCACGATGCCATATTTGAATGCAGCATGCGCTTTTTTGTTGACCGTTTCATCCGTTTCAGCAAACATTTCGCGGCGCTCGGAGTGGCCGATGACGCAGTATTCAACTCCGAGGTCTTTCAAAGCCGCAGGGCTGATTTCACCCGTGAAAGCACCGCTTTCTTCAAAGTGCATGTTTTGCGCGCCGACTTTCAGATCTGTACCTTTAACAGCTGATGCAAGCTTTTCAAGGAACAGTGCAGGCGCACAGACAACAGCTTCTGCTTTATCTGCTGCGGGAATGGAAGATTTCACTTCTTCAACGAAGCTGACAGCTTCTGAAAGCACTTTATTCATCTTCCAGTTACCGGCTATTATTGGTTTTCTCATGTGCTCCACTCCTTATGCTGTATATTTTGCTTACTTGTCGTTCAATGCTTTGACGCCAGGAAGTTCTTTTCCTTCCATAAACTCAAGGGAAGCTCCGCCGCCTGTTGAAATGTGGCTCATTTTGTCAGCAAGGCCGAACTTTTCTACAGCAGCTGCAGAGTCTCCGCCGCCGATGACAGAGTATGTATCTTTTGCCTCTGCTAAAGCTTCAGCGACAGCTTTTGTTCCTTTAGCGAACGCATCGAGTTCGAATACACCCATCGGTCCGTTCCAAACAACAAGCTTGCTGTTTTTAATGACGTCAGCATATGTTTTTCTTGTTTCCTCCCCGATGTCAAGGGCTTCCCAGTCGCTAGGGATTTCGCTGACCGGCACGACTTTCGTGTTGGCGTCGTTTGAGAAATCGTCAGCAACAAGCACGTCTGTAGGCATGTAGAAGTTCACGCCTTTTTCTTTGGCGCGGTCCATGAAAGATTTAGCCAATTCAATTTTATCTTCTTCAAGCAGGGATTTTCCTACTTCATGGCCCAGCGCTTTAACGAACGTGTAAGCAAGACCGCCGCCGATGATCAGGTTGTCTACTTTCTCAAGAAGACTTTCGATCACGCCGATTTTGTCTTTTACTTTTGCGCCGCCGATGATCGCTGTAAACGGACGTTCAGGGTTAGACAGTGCTTTGCCCAGCACTTCAAGCTCTTTTTCCATGAGGAAGCCTGCAACAGCAGGAAGGTGTTCAGCGATACCTGCTGTTGAAGCATGGGCACGGTGAGCCGCTCCGAATGCGTCATTGACATAAACGTCAGCCAGGTCGGCAAACGCTTTAGACAGCTCAGGATCATTCTTTTCCTCTCCCGGATAGAAGCGGACATTTTCCAATACGAGAATATCTCCGTCTTTCATTTCGGAAATTTGCGCTTTTACGGCGTCGCCGTAAGCTTCATCCGCTTTTTTCACTTCTTTGCCGATCAGTTCGCCGAGGCGTGCGGCTACCGGCGTTAAGCGAAGCTCTTCTGAAACCTGGCCTTTCGGACGGCCCAAGTGGCTTGCAAGAAGAACTTTCGCTCCCTGCTCTGTTAAGTATTGAATCGTCGGAAGTGCGGCGCGGATTCTCGTATCATCCGTCACTTTTCCGTCCTTCATCGGAACGTTAAAGTCAACACGGCAGAAAACAACACGGCCTTTTACATCAATGTCTTTTACTGATTTTTTGTTCATGGCTTTTAGGAGATCCTCCTTTTAATGTTTTACAAGCCTGAAAACGGAAATCCCCGGGCGGCTTAATTGGCGCCGATATGGAAAAAGGGAAAGGGAGTGTGTGTCCCCTTCCCTTGTCCGCTTTCATTATAGCGCTTCTCTCATCAAGAACCAAGTCTGATTCTGGTTTCCGGATTAAAGACCTTGTTTTGCGATGTAAGCGGCAAGGTCAACTACACGGTGAGAATATCCGCTTTCGTTGTCATACCAAGAAATAACTTTAACCATGCTGCCTTCCATAACCATTGTAGAAAGAGCATCGATTGTAGAAGAGTTTGCATTGCCGTTGTAGTCTTTAGAAACAAGCGGCTCTTCGCTGTAGCCAAGAACGCCTTGAAGTTCGCCTTCTGCTGCTTCTTTAAACGCTGCGTTTACTTCTTCTGCTGTTACTTCTTTGTCAAGTTCAGCAACCAGGTCAACAAGTGATACGTTTGGTGTTGGAACACGCATTGCTCCGCCGTTCAGTTTTCCTTTCAATTCAGGAAGTACAAGAGAAACGGCTTTCGCTGCACCAGTTGTTGTAGGAATGATGCTTTCAGCTGCCGCACGCGCACGACGGTAGTCTTTGTGCGGAAGATCCAGGATTTGCTGATCGTTTGTGTAAGAGTGAACAGTTGTCATCATACCGCGTTTGATGCCGAATTTGTCGTTCAGAACTTTTGCAAACGGCGCAAGGCAGTTTGTTGTGCAAGATGCGTTAGAGATTACATCGTGGTTAGCCGCATCGTATTTATCTTCGTTAACACCCATAACGATTGTAATATCTTCTTCACTCGCAGGAGCTGAGATGATAACTTTTTTCGCGCCGGCTTCCAAATGTTTCGCCGCGTCTGCGCGTTTTGTGAAGAAACCAGTAGATTCAACTACGATTTCAACGCCTTGTTTGCCCCAGCTAAGTTTAGAAGGATCGCGCTCTGCTGTAACTTGGATTGTTTGACCGTTAACAACTAGGTTGTTTCCGTCAACAGAAACCTCTGCGTCCAATTTTCCGTGTACTGAATCATATTGTAATAGGTGAGCAAGCATGTTAGCGTCTGTCAAATCGTTAACTGCTACAACCTCAACTTCAGGATTATTTAATGCTGCGCGGAATACATTGCGTCCAATACGACCAAAACCATTAATACCGACTTTTACTGCCATGATGATTTCCTCCTTTAAGTAAATAAGAGATATTTAATTTATATTGAGGGAAGAAGCTTCCCTTAATAACTGTTTCGCGGCTCCTTCATCAGTGATCAAAACCGTGTTGCGCGGCTTTTTGAAGTACGCCTCTATCGCGTCCGCTTTTGACGAGCCTCCCGCCACCGCAATGATGTTCGGGATTGAATCAAGATCTTCGAGCTGGATTCCAACGCTGTGCACTTTGTGAATGACTTCTCCGTGGCGGTCGAAATAGTAGCCGAACGCTTCTGCAACTGCCTCATTTTCTTCTATTTTCTTCAAATCTTCCTTCGGTGTATTTCTTCGTTCTGCCATTGTTTTAGCATCCCCGATTCCATGGATCACCATACTGGACGATTGAATTGTCTGAAGCACTTCTTTAATAGAAGGCTCTTCAATGATAGAAGAATATGCTTCTTTGCTCAGCTCACCCGGCACAAATAACAGTCTGTATGTACCGGAAGCTTTTTCAGCCATATGGGCGCAAATCGTATTGGCCTGATTCCTGACGTTTTCGCCGAGCCCGCCTCTTGCCGGAACAAAAAGCAGCTTGCGGTTTTTCGAGTCAGGCGTCATCATTTCTGCCACGGCCTCAAGCGTCGTACCTCCGGTTACGGCGACGATATTTTCCCCCGTAAACCTGTTTTTCATGCATGCGACGGCCGCTCTCCCCATCTCTTTTTTGACCCATGGGGACTGGTCGCTGTCTCCCGATACAATGATGACTTCGTCGAGGTTCAACCTCTCTTTTAATGTATTTTCCAAATGGGTTAAACCTAAAACGTCCTTCATCGTATCTTCGAGAACTTTCAGCAGGTTGGATCCTTCAAGTGTCAATATCATGCCGGTTGTTTTAATCTCTAGTAGATTTTGTTCTTTTAAAAACTGAACCTCCGCCCTTAAAATCCGCTCGCTGATGCCGAGACTGGCGGCAAGGCTTCTTCTGCCGATCGGTTCAGTCAGCCTTATGTACTGCAAAATTTTGTACCTTTTCTGCATGACATCGAGAAGATCCGGCAATAATTTTTTTTGAGCCTGTATTAGTTGATTCATGCCAAAACGTTCCTTTCATCTCGTCCTGGACAAATAATGTCCCGTAGTGACTGAAAACGTCCCACCTCAGCCAAAAAAAATTGCTCCTGCTTACATTCCTTATTGTAACAGGGTTAAAATGTTTATTCAACTGTTAAGAATCAATTCATCGACAACATTCGCGCGAATGTTCACACATCTGTATTAATTATTGTCCCTGTTGATTTCTATACTATACATATTTCATGAAAACGTGCCTCAATGAAAAAAACCTATGAATGCCATTGCGTATTACGGACCGGAAATATTCAAAATGAATCTGGCTGTCCAACGTTCTGGGACGTTTGAATGGGGTGTAATACCGGATGGTGGTCGATGCTCGCGTACGGTATGGTACCGTCCCTCATCTTCGTCTATTTTCAAAAATAAATATATTGCTAAAGTACGTACTCAAAAAAAAAGCAACGGGCGGTTTTTCCGTTCCGTTGCTTTGTTGCCGTTTATCCATTTTTCCAGACATCAGCAATGATTTCAAACGAGCGGAGTCTATCAGCATGGTCAAACGTTTCTGAATTGATCATGATCTCGTCCGCCTGAGTCGTACGGATGAATTCTTCAAGCTTTTCTTTCACACTGTCCGGCCCGCCGATGATCGTTGAGCTGAGCTGCTCATTCACCATCGCTTTTTCACGCGGCGTCCAAATCTGATCCATATCATCTACAGGCGGCTTAAGCTGAGTCGGGGCGCCGCGGACAAGATCCAAAAACTTCTGATAGTGCGATGTTGCAAGGCGCTGCGCTTGCGCGTCTGTATCGGCTGCGATCACGGTCACCCCGACCATCGCATAAGGCTCCTCCAAGACGCCCGGCTTAAACGAACTGCGGTACAGTTCCAAAGCAGGCAGCGTATTGGCCGGCGAAAAATGAGCCGCAAATGCAAACGGCAAACCGAGTTCCCCGGCAAGCCGGGCGCTGAATCCGCTTGAACCGAGAAGCCAAATCGGCACATCAAGCCCTTCGCCCGGTATGGCGCGCACGTGATTTCTTACATTGCCGGACGGCTTAAAATACTGGCGGAGTTCTTCAAGCTGCTCGGGAAAATCCTCCCCGCTGCTTATATTTCTTCTTAATGCGCGGGCGGTTAATTGATCCGTACCCGGAGCGCGCCCCAGTCCTAAATCGATTCTGCCTGGATAAAGGGATTCAAGCGTTCCGAACTGTTCGGCGATAACGAGCGGGGAATGGTTCGGCAGCATAATCCCTCCCGAACCGATGCGCATCTTCTTGGTGCCCCCGGCGATATAACCGATCAAAACAGAGGTAGCCGAGCTCGCAACGCCTTCGATATTATGGTGTTCAGCCAGCCAGAACCTGTGGTATCCCCATCTTTCGGCATGCTGCGCCAAATCCATAGATTGTTTAAAAGATTGTCCCGCATCTCCGCCTTGTACGATAGGAGACAGATTTAATACGGAATACTTCGTATTTTTGAAATGCTGTTTTGACATTGTCTTTCCTTCTTCCTGAAGTGTAGTGGTCATGTAATTAGACGATAACATAATCGTTCAGGTGAATAAAAGAAATTAGTTCGAAAAAAATCGAACTAATGTGTTAAAAGCTTGCCTCCCTGCGGAGGCAAGCCTTTTTTTAAGAAGCGGACGTTTGGCCGGCTGTCTGGTTCCTTCCTTTAAAGAAATAAGCAGCGCTAATGAGCAGATAGATTCCCGCCGTCACCAATGTAATGACAATCGATGTGGTCAGGATGACACCGATCAGTATCGCTGTCAGTGAAATGATTGCCAGCCAAGTCGTATAAGGGAACCATTTGACATAGTAGCCGTTCCCCGCTGTTTGATTCCGTTTCCTCGATTTTAAATGGGCAGCGGCAATCAGCATCCAGATCACAAGGACGGTATAGCCGAGAGACCCCATCAAATATTCAAACGTTTGGCTGCCGGCAAACAGTGAAAACAATACGCCCAAGTATAAGAAAGAAGTACATAATAGAATCGAATAAACCGGCACTTTTCTCACGGAAAGTCTCGAAAAGATTTTCGGCATTCTTCCGTCTGATGCCTGTGTATACATTATTCGGGAGGCGCCGTAAAGCCCTGAGTTCATCGAAGAAATGACCGCCAGTAAAATGACCGCATTCATCAAATGATCCGCTCCGGGAATGCCGATCATCTTAAAGACCATAACAAAAGGACTCTCCGACACACCGTTGACTTGATTCCATGGAATCAAGCTGACGATCACGAAAAACGGCAGAAGATAAAAAGCAATAATGCGCGTCAACGTTCCACGCACGGCTTTAGGCACGACCTTCTCAGGGTTTTTGGTTTCCGCCAGTGTCACCCCGATAATTTCGGTTCCGCCATAGGAATAGATCACAACTAGCATGGCTGTAATCAGCCCTCCGGCGCCATTCGGGAAGAAGCCGCCATGGTCTGTCAAATGAGTAAAACCAACAGCTGAGTGTTGTCCAAAAGAGAAAAATAACAAGATAAATCCGGATATAATAAAGACGACAATCACTGTGATTTTAATAAGGGCAAGCCAGTATTCCGTCTCGGCAAAGCTTTTGACAGAAAGCAAATTCACGCTCGTAATGACGAGTGAAACGAACAGCGCCAGCACCCAGATCGGCAGCCCCGGCAGCCAGTACTGCAAAAATATCGCGGCGACAACAGCCTCTGCCGCAATATTGAGAACCCACATTTTCCAGTATATCCAGTCTAAAAAATAAGCGGCATACGGCCCTAATATTGATTGAACAAGATCCCTGAATGTTCTGGCTTCACTGTTTCGGACAGCCATCTCGGCAAGCCCCTGCATGATAAACAGCAAAATCACGCCGCCGATCAAGTAGGCGATCATGACCGAAGGCCCCGCCAAATCGATCGCTTTGCTGCTTCCTTTAAATAATCCTGCTCCAATGGCTCCGCCCAATGCCATCATCATAATATGCCGCGATGTCATTGTGCGCTCGAGCTTCTGCATGTCTTTCTCCATCTATGTTCACTTCCTCTAGTAAAATGAAAAAAGCTCACCGTCTCCCTCTTCGATTTGAAGATAAAGAGACGATGAGCTTTGAAGCTTACCGCGGTACCACTCTTTTTGATTCTATGCCAAGAATCCAGCTTTGCGATGCACAGCCATGCTGTGCAAACCTGTTAACGAAGGTTAATCGTAATGTCCTCAGGAATTGATGTCCGTCCTTTAGCCAGTCCACTCCCGGGCGAGTTCAAAGGTTCATTGGTCTGCGTCGCACCTACCCGCAGCTCTCTTTGCCAATGCCGATCTTTTACTGCTCCCGTTCATTGTGTTTTCTTCTGCCTGAAATATATTCATATAATATACGTGCCGATCTTGACTTTGTCAACATCAAATCCACTGCCAAAAAATAAAAATTAAAATTTTTCTCTTTTTTCAAGGATAATTGCCTTTCCCATTGGAAAATACAAGGGAAGATATGCACAACTTTCATGATGATGGAGCATTCCCCAGAAGAGGGAAATATAAAAATCGGCGGATATCCCCCGAAAAAAATAGTTAAATTGAAATATTATTCAAACTTTACAAAATATTTTAACAATGATAGAGTGTGAACCGAATCATCACATCAGCTAAAGGAGGAAGAGAACGTGAAAAAACTTTCGTTTATGGTGATCTTGTCCGTATTGACGCTCGTCTTTGGTTCATCGTCCGTAAGCTTTGCGAAAAACATTCCTGAAGACAGATATACAACACCTACAGATGCTGAATTTAGCCAGATGAAAGAGATTTTAAACGACGCTGATATTGAAACCGGCAATTTGCAGAAGGATTACGGCGTGATTGTCAATGATCCCGCTGAAAAAGTCGGCGTCATATCAGACATCCCCGCCGAAAAAGACGACTGGAGCCATGTCAGCTTCCATTCCTACTATGTCGACCTCAACAGCAACACTCTTATCGCTGATGTTCAATTTGAATTCACACAAAACGGTGACGGCACTTCGGAAACCGAGTACAAAAACGTAACAAACGGAGGCAGGTATTTCGTCAAGATGGACCAAGACGGAAATGTCATTGATGAAGAAACGACCGGCGACATGTCGATTTTGGGGAAATACTAGAAACCGAGCGCCCCTTATGGAAAACGCCTTTATTCAAAGGCGTTTTTTTGTTCGGGCATTTAATAGATCTATCCATTGACGTCATTCGCATCTGCAAGACTAAAGGCATGATGCCCGAACAGATCCGGGTTCATTCCTATCAAATTCTTTCTGTCAAGAAACAACGCGTTCCTCAGAGCTGTCCATAAAGATGTCTTCAAGCGACGGTTCATCGACGTGAATTCTGTAGATTCCCACTTTGCAGTTCGTTAATACTCTGACAATGGCGGGAATTTTTTCTTCTGAATTGACGGTGATCGAAATCTCATGGTGATTGAATTGAACGTTTTCACCAGCTGACTCAAGAAAACGGTCGATCAGGCCGAAATGCTGATCGGGAATAGTCGAATGGCGAATGTGAACGCTTATGTTCGACATGAAATGCCTCCTTAATTCATCGAGCGTGCCTTCTATTAAAATGCGGCCGTTTTTCATGATGGCGATTCGCGTACAGATTTTCTCTATCTCATGCAGGTTGTGTGATGTCATAAATACCGTCTTACCTTCTTTTTGCAAATCCATAATCAGCTTTTGAATGTGCAGGGCCGATTCGGCATCGACACCTGATGTCGGTTCATCCAAAAAGATGAGCTCGGGGTCGTGGATGATCGCCTGGGCGATGCCGAGCTTTTTTTTCATACCGAATGAATAGGCGCCCGATTTTTTTTCAGCATGCTCAGTGAACCCAACTCTCTCTAAGACTTCTTCGCACCGCTCAGTCGATACGGCTTGTCCGTTCAGCTTTGCAAAATACTTCAAATGCCCGACTGCTGTCATTGAATCATAGAGGGTCAAATAATCAGGTAAAACGCCGATGCGATGCTTGACGTTTTCAATCGAAGCATCATTTAACAGCAGAAAACTGCCGGCTGTCGGCTCGATAATGCCTGTGATCATATTCATGAACGTAGATTTCCCCGCACCGTTACGGCCGAGGAAACCGTAAATCTCTCCTTTTTCGACTTGGAGGTCGACATGATTGACGACGGTTTTAGCCCCGTAGCTTTTCATCAGCCCTTTTGCCTCGATCACCACATCCATTATAAATCTCTCCTTTTAAACAAAACGATCGCACCGCAAAGAACGATGGCCGCGTAGACAAAGTTGATGAAAACAAAAGAACCGCCCAGCACGGAGTAATAGTACGGTGTTAAATATTTAAACCAGGTGATCATGCCGTTCTCTGAATAAACAGTCCATAAGCTGACCGCGGGAAAGACGAGCGCAAACACGATTCCGAAAAACATGGACATGGCGGGCCTTGAAATCACGATGGAAAATAAAAGGTTCAAAGAGATTGCAGCTGTAAGAAACGCCATGCTGTCTGCATAACTCATCCATAAAAACTCTTTTGAGGCGATCATCACCAAGGTGTACGAAACGAGCATGCAGAAAAACCAAAACAGCCAGACGCCAAAAAACTTTCCCAGAATGATCTTGATCCGCGACGTTTTCGTCACAAGAAATCTGACCGTCCGGGCATGGACTTCGCGGTTGATCATGTCATGGGAAAGTCCAGCGATAAACAGGAAACCGAGAGCAAAAACAATAACCGCCGTTCCGATTGCGTTTGCATCGCTTCCTAAATCCAATTCGCGCACAAAGTCCGCAGGCGCCTGTTCGATCAATCCTGCAGTCTTATAGCTCACCCAAAACATAATAATAATGACAATAATCGACTTGATGCTTTTAAAAAGACTGATAAATTCATTCAGACATACCGCCCGCATACGAGTCACTCCTTCACTATTCTCCATTATAGTGAGTGAACATTATCGGGAAATAATCTTATCCTTAACATTACCTTAAATTTTAATAGGCTATTTCTTACAGGGGTGTTTCCGAGAATCATAAATGAGATGCAAGTGGCTTGAACCAGCGGCAGAAATGGGGATACAGAGCCGGAAAACTGATAAAAACACCATTTTAATATAACAAGTTCCGCTATTTTATAACTGGCAAAAAAAGTGGAATGATGCGGAAAATCGGGAAATGCCGGAATTGTCATATCGCTAAATAAAAAAAGATTAGCTCTGCATGAGGCTAATCTTTTTGTTATCGTCTAATTACCGGTCAGTCACGACAATATATGCCGCTTTTACCGGGCCGTGGACACCGACTACAAGGTCCATTTCGATGTCGGCTGAATTGCTCGGTCCAGTGACATAGTTGATGCAGGACGGGATGACGTCGCCGTCTGCAACCTTTTGTTTGATCATTGCGCTTGCCTGTGTCATCCGCGGGACGATGGTGCTTTTCGGGACGATCGCAATATATGTCGTCGGCAGCAAGCTGACAGATCGTCCTTTGTCTTTTGAACTGAAGAGGACGACCGTTCCGGATTCAGCAAGCGTGATCTCGCTGAATGTCACGCCGATGTTAGCCTGTTCGGCCCGCTGGATATTTTCATCTCCGGCCGCTGCATTCCATTCCCACACTTTTGTCCCCTCATTCGGCCACTTGTCTGTTAACAGGCCTGACAGTCCGTACTCTTTAAAACGGTCATCTTTCGGAATGATGACAGGCCCGCCTCCAAATCGTGATGCTTGTTCATACAAGGCATCATGCAAGCCGATGACATCCGTTTCAATCAGCTCCGTATGAATCTTTCGGCAGTGGTCCTTTAAGACGCCGACAAGCTCATCCTGTGTATAGCCTTGATATACCCGGTGCTGCGGCTGATACGTATAATCGGGAACGGTGACACCTGCCGAACGCCTGTTGCGGCCGAGCCTTTCCGCAATCCGGTTTAAAAAGCCGTCTTTATTTTGGATTGTTCCGTTTGTCATCTGTCTTCCCCTTTCTCTTTCCGTCTGTCCTCAAACCAGTCGCGGAACCTTGACTTGTTCGGCGCGGGGAAGTCGCGAATCTGGGTCCACTGTTTTAACGGACCCGGTCCCTTCGTTATTTTGCCGTCTTCGTTAAACGGCTTCATGGCTGCCGGCGCCCATTTGGAGCCCATTTTATATAGAGATGGCGCAGAAGTTCCCAAGCCGAACGCTTTCATCGCGAGCTTCTCGGATATCGGTGCGCGCCCTTCTTTTTCAACGATGCGCTGCCGGTGCTTCAGAAGCAGTTCGTGAAGCGGGATTTTTACCGGACATGCTTCAGAGCATGCCGCACATAACGAAGAGGCGTACGGCAGTTCTTTATAATCGTCATATCCGCCGAGCAGCGGCGACAATACGGCTCCGATCGGGCCTGAATAGATCGAACCGTAAGAATGCCCGCCGACATGGCGGTATACGGGACAAACATTGATGCAGGCCGCACAGCGGATGCATTGGAGGACGGATTGAAACTCCGTTCCGAGAATGTTCGAACGCCCGTTGTCAATGATGACGAGGTGAAACTCTTCGGGTCCGTCCGCTTCACCGGGCAGCCGCGGCCCTGTCAGCGCCGTGATATAGCTTGTCAGCCGCTGTCCGACAGCGCTTCTTGTGAGCATGCCGACGAGAACCTCAAACTCGTCGAATGAAGGGACGATCCGCTCCATCCCCATCACGGTAATCTGCGTCTTCGGAACGGTCGTGACGAGACGTCCGTTTCCCTCGTTTGTGACAAGGCTGACAGACCCCGTATCGGCAATCGCAAAATTGCAGCCCGTAATGCCGATGTCAGCCTCGAGAAATTTCTTTCTGAGCACGGCGCGCGCGTGCATGACAAGCTCTTCCGGCTTTTCGGTGTTGCGGTAGCCGATCCGCTCTTTGAAGACGTCGCGGATTTGCTCTTTGTTTTTATGCAAAGCAGGTGCGACGATATGTGACGGCGGATCATGATCATCGATTTGGAGGATGTATTCGCCCAAATCGGTTTCGACCACTTCGCAGCCGTCGCGTTCAAGCGCCTCGTTCATGTTGATTTCTTCGGTCACCATTGATTTTGATTTCACGATTTTTTTGCCGTTTTTCTTTTTCACGACATCGCGAATATAGCCTGTCGCTTCTTCGGCCGTCTGTGCAAAGAATACGTACCCGCCTTTTTTGGCGACATTTTCGGCGAGCTGTTCTAGGTAGTAGTCCAGGTTTTCGAGCACGTGCTGCCTGATTTCCTCGGCCTGAGACCGCCATTCTTCCCAGTTCCCGAGCTCTTCCGCCGCCTCAAGACGGCGCGCTCTCAAGCGCTCCTGCGCACTTGAAACAGCCCCCCTCATAAACTCGTTTTCGAGCCCGTCTGATACGCGCTCTTTAAATTTCTGCGTTCCGATCTTCATTGCCATAACGAATGTCCCCCTCTATCTGTGAAATGACCGGATGTCTGTTTATCTGCTGTTCAGCACTTCTGCGATGTGCATGACTTCAATCGGCTTGTTCTTTCTCCCGATCCGTCCGCCGATATTCATCAAGCAGCCGCAGTCCGCCCCGATTAACACATCTGCGGCGGTTTCTTCGACACACGCCACTTTCTCATCGACCATCTGTTCGGATATTTGCGACATCTTCACCGAAAAAGTCCCCCCGAATCCGCAGCAGTCGTGTTTGCGCGGCAGCGGCGTGAACTCCAGTCCCTTCACATGCCGAAGCAGCTTCATCGGCGCGTCTGTGACGCCCAAAAGCCTTGTCATATGGCATGACGTATGATAAGTCGCCTTTTTCTCAAGTGTCGCCCCAACGTCTTCAACCTTCAAAACGTTGACGATAAAATCGGTCAGCTCATACGTTTTGTCAGCCAGCCGCTGCGCTTTTTCCGCCCAGGCCGGCTCATCCCGGAAAAGGTGCGGATACTCCTTGAACATAAAAGCGCACGATCCTGAAGGGCTGACGACGTATTCGGCTGATTCAAATGTCTCAATCATCCGTCTCATCGCTTTTTTGGAATCTTTGACATAGCCGCTGTTGTACGCAGGCTGGCCGCAGCAGATCTGCCCTTCGGGAAAATCCACTTCACATCCGAGCCGCTCAAGCAGTTCAACCGTCGCTTTTCCGACATTTGACTGAAACATGTCAACCAAACACGTGATAAACAGTGATACTTTCATCTTGATCCCCTCTCCAACCCGATAAATCAGGTCATCTGATGACTTGGTTAGAAAACCCTCTTTCTCCATCTTACACCTTGGTAAAATTTTTTTAAAGGGGTTTCTTTTTCGTTTTCACTCGGGCCGCTGCTTATATGGCCGGCTCGTCGGCCTGTTTCGTTTCTTCAAAATATGAGGCCAGCACATTTTCCACATTCGTCAGATGATTGTGCATCGCCTGTTCTGCTTTTTGGCCGTCTTTTTCCATCACAGCCTGATAGATGGCATCGTGTTCCTCATAAAGGCGCTTAACGGTTGTGTTCTTCGAGAACAGCCAAATTTTGCGCGTCTCCCTCATCGTCTCAATTAAGAGTGATGACACATGATTCATCAAGCCTTTCAGCAGATCGTTTTGCGAGGCGCCGGCAAGCGCAAGATGAAACGCGAGGTCGGCTTTTTCGCCAAGTTCGCCGTTCCCATCCGCCTGCTTCATATCCTCAAGTGCGGCCTGCATGCGCCCGAGATCTTCTTCTGTGCGTTTTTGAGCCGCACTTGAAACAGCTCCGATTTCAAGAATCTTACGGACTTCGAGCAGTTCAGCGACGTCTTTCTTTTTCATCAAAAGCGCAGCCGAAAGGGGGATGGAAATTTGCTCAGGCTCAAACCTTTTCACATACGTTCCTTCCCCCTGCTTCATTTCGACCATCCCCATCGCTTTTAACGCAGACAGCGCTTCCCTGACGGCCGAACGGCTGACCTGAAAGCTTTCGGCGAGCGCCTGAACGGAGTCAAGCTTATCACCTGGCTCAAGCTCTCCGCTTTTAATCGATTCAAGAAGCGCTTCTGCGACTTCTTCGTATATTTTTTTCGTCTTGATTTGTTTGTATTTCAACTTTTTTCACCTCGTAACCAGACTGGGCATGATGCGCTATTTTTTATTATACCGTTCTTTCCGTCCGGAACATATAGACTTCGGCTCCATGCAAAAAAAGATTGTAATTTATGACATTGAGAAATATAATGCTAAATGATCAGTCTTATCATCATGTCATCAGATGACTGAGTGAGACTTTGAACAAAGGGGGAATTGGAGATGGGATGGACGCAAGATTATACTCCGCTGGGGAACAGTTTGCTGCTCTCTTCGCTTGCAGCGCTTATACCGATTTTGTATTTTTTCTGGGCTCTGGCAATCAAAAGAATGAAAGGGCATACAGCGGGTGTGTCGACTTTGCTGATTGCGCTCGCGCTGGCCGTTTTCGTATACGGCATGCCCGCTCATCAGGCTGTGATGTCGGCTTCACAAGGGGCGGTTTACGGGCTGCTTCCGATCGGCTGGATCATTGTGACTTCCGTTTTTTTGTACAAGCTTACAGTCAAAACCGGCCAATTTGAAATCATCAGGAGCTCGGTATTATCGATCACAGATGACCGCCGTTTGCAAGCACTTTTGATAGCGTTTTCATTCGGGGCGTTTTTAGAAGGAGCGGCAGGCTTCGGCGCCCCTGTCGCGATCTCGGCCGCATTGCTTGTCGGCCTCGGCTTCAATCCGTTGTACGCGGCGGGCATATGCCTGATCGCCAACACGGCGCCTGTCGCTTTCGGAGCGATCGGCATTCCGATTATCGCGGTTGAAGGGCCGACGGGGATTCCTGCGATGGACATTTCAAAAATGGTCGGACGCCAGCTCCCATTTTTATCTGTATTTATTCCGTTTTATTTGATTATCATCATGAGCGGCTTGAAAAGGGCTTGGGAAGTGCTGCCGGCGATTCTCGTGTCGGGTGTCTCTTTTGCCGTTACACAGTATGTAAGCTCAAACTTTCTGGGGCCTGAGCTCCCGGATATTTTGTCAGCCATCGTATCGCTTATCGCGCTCGCTGTATTCTTAAAATTTTGGAAACCGAAAACGATATTCAGATTTTCACATGAAAAGGAAATGGCCGCTGCCGCGGAGGCGCAGCAGCTTGAACATCAAAAGGCCTCATACTCGGCTGGGCAGATTTTCAAGGCGTGGACACCGTTTTTGCTGCTCACGGCAATGGTCTCCATCTGGGGAATTCCAGCTGTCAAACAGGCGCTGACAGGCCATTACGAAGGGTCAAATCCATTGCTGCTGTTCATTAGTGATATCGGCGGCAGGCTGACGTTCGCGCCCGGTGTGCCTTTTTTGCACAATCAAATTCTCGATGGCTCCGGAAAACCGCTTGAAGCTCTTTATAAACTTGATCTCGCCGGATCTGCGGGAACGGCGATCCTGATTGCCGCCGTACTGACAAAGTTTGTCACAGGCATGCCTTGGAAAGAATGGGGCGCCGTGTTTACAGAATCGCTGAAAGAACTCGGCAAGCCGATATTAACGATCGCTTCCGTTGTCGGTTTTGCCTATGTCACCAACTCTTCGGGCATGAGCACAACACTTGGCATGTCCCTTGCGATGACGGGTTCAATGTTCGCATTCTTTTCTCCCGTTCTTGGCTGGCTCGGCGTCTTTATAACCGGTTCAGATACGTCGGCCAATTTGCTTTTCGGCAGTCTGCAAAAAGTGACGGCACAGTCGGTCGGAATGGAGCCGGTGCTGTCTGTGGCGGCCAACTCTTCGGGCGGCGTCACCGGAAAGATGATCTCTCCGCAGTCGATTGCTGTCGCCTGCGCAGCCGTCGGACTGGCAGGAAAGGAATCCGATTTGCTGCGCTTTACACTGAAACACAGCCTGTTTCTTCTGTTCCTGGTTTGCATGATCACGTTCCTGCAGCATCACCTGTTTGCGTGGATGATCCCGTAAAAAAGCCGCCGGCGTTCGTGCCGGACGGCTTCTTTATTGATATCTCTTTCTGACAGACGAAGGCAGTATATTAAGCTGATCGCGGTATTTGGCGACGGTCCGCCTCGATATGACGATGCCGTGCTTTTCGTTTAAAAGGTCGGCCAGCTTCTGGTCTGAAAGCGGTTTCATTTTATTTTCTTCATCGATCAGCCGACGAAGATGCGCTTTGACTGTGTGACTTGATGTATGTCCGTCAGCGGCATCCTTTACCTTCGCCGAAAAAAACCGTTTAAGCTCGCACAGCTCAAAAGGCGTCTGCACGATTTTCCCTTTGACTGCACGGCTTACTGTTGATTCGTGAACCCCGAGGGCATCGGCGACTTCTTTTAATGTGAGCGGCTTCAGTTCGTCTTTCCCTTTTAAAAAATAATCTTTTTGACGCACCATAATTTCCGCCATCACCCTCCGCATCGTTTCCCGTCTTTGCCTGAGGGCATTGTCGAGCCATTTCCACTGCTTGAACTTATCAGAGATATAAACGGTCGCCTCGTCTTTTGACTGGCGCTGCAAAAACGGCTCGTAAAACGCGTTAAGCTGGATATCGGGAAAAGAACGGCTGCTGAGCTCAAGCACCAATTTTCCATCCTCGGCTGAAATGATGACATCAGGCTCGATATAGACTCCGCCTTCATCCGTGCCATACATCAATCCGGGACGCGGCGACAGCTCTGCAACAAGATCTTGTATGTCCTGAAGCTCTGAGAGCGAAAGGCCCGCTCTCTCAGACAGCTCTTTCCATCCTTTTTTGGCAAACAGGTCAAAGTATAGGGAAATAACTTTTTCCGCTTTTGCCGTCTCCTTTGGCAGACGCTTTAATTGGATCAGGATGCATTCCTGAAGCGACCGCGCTCCGATGCCTGCCGGATCAAGAGTCTGCAGCTTGCCCAAGACTTCTTCCACTTCTTCTCTGGTGACAGCCAGCTCGGAAGCGATAAAGGCGATGTCTTCTGTCACATATCCGTTTCGATCAAGGGATTCGACCAGGTAGCTGAAAATCCGCTTTTCCCGGTTTGACAGCCGGAGATCGAGCGCCTGCTGTTTCAAGACGCTTTTGATATCTTCACGGGAATGCGCCGTCTCAGAGCGGCTCATTCCTTCATTTTGCAAATGACGATTCGTTTTATGGTAAAATGATCGGGGAATATCGGGGTCTTTTCGTTCGATCAGGGGGTTTTCCAATGAGAGTTCGTCAATCCGGCTGTTCAGCTCGGCCGACGAATACTGAAGCATATGAATGGCTTGGGCAAGCCCTTGCGTCAAGTGAAGTTTTGCCGTTTGCTGCTGCTGTACATGCAAGTTCATCATATCTCCCCTCCCACTATTAGTTTACACGATCGGTTCCGTACCGTATAGACTTAAAAAAGGAGTGTTACCATTGACAGAACTTTTCTCTGTACCCTATTTCATAGAAAATTTTAAAACCCATATTGAAATGCATCCAAATGAGGATAAAATTCACGCAATGAACAGCTACTACCGTTCAGTCGTGTCAACGCTTGTCCAAGACCAGCTGACAAAAAACGCGGTCGTCTTAAAACGGATTCAGCATTTGGATGAAGCCTACAACAAAGTAAAGCGCGAAGAAGCATAGCAAAAAAACCGCCTGTCATACGTGAACAGGCGGTTTTTCTGCTTCTTCCGGATTGTTTTGAATCAGTTTTGTACTCGGGATATCCTTCATCCATGTGTTGTAGTAATTTGCGTTTTTTCCGTAGGAGTTGTCAATCACGACATTTTCTTTTCCGAGCAGACACGATAAGATGTGGCCGTGCAGCCTTGAAGTAACGACGGATTCATAGCGGTTGAAAAAACGGATTGATTTGTCGACGAGGCTGTCCGAATAGCGTTTCCAATAAGAAGCGATCGGCAGCGGATTGCCGGCTTTTTTGTTGAGGACATTGATCGTCTGCAAGCGTTTGATTCCGCGTTTGTCGCCTTCTGACAAGATAACGTTCCAATCGTACGTATCCGGCTCCTCTGCTTTTTGCAGGCTGCTGTTTGCTTCTTTGTCGGTTCTGATCAACCGCAGAACGGACTCAGAAGGCTTTTCGGCAGGTGCCGCGATCGGCCAGAGCTGGTGAGCCATATCGGGCATCATTCTGATGTTTTTCACCCCTTCGAAATGCTTGAGAGCAAATTCGAAGGATGCCTTTTCCCGCGTGAATAAGTGCAGATCCGGGTGAGCCGCCAAAATGCCGCGCGTTTTTTTTGCATTTTCTTCATGTTCATAATAAATCGACTGCGGCAGAATGACGATCCGGTGGTCGGGGTAATGTTCGACAACCCGTTCCCTGAACTGCTGAAAGTGAGGGTACAAATCGCCGAAATTGCCGCCCCCCTGACAAACGATGATGGCGTCCTTTGGAATGCGGCGGCCCGGAATAAAATTCTCTGCATTCCATCTTTCGCGCACCTTGATGCCGTATGCTTCAAAAAAAGCTTCCGTTCCTTTCATGATCAATAAGTCTCCGACGTTTCCATAGAGCGGGTAGTCCAAGTAAACGACTGATGAATGTCTTGGGATGACATCCAAAATTTCTGCCAGCTTATGCTTTAAGCTGTCCATGGAATATGTAATCGCCATGTTTAGCACCTCATTTATATTTAATCCGGTCGGCCACGATTTGAATCACCCGGTCCTGCTCTTTTCGCGTCATACTTGATCCTGACGGCAGGCAGAGCCCGCGCTGAAATAAGTCGCAGCAGACAGAGCCTTGGTCATCGTGCGGATAAAAGGCCGCTCCTTTAAAAAGGGGCTGTCTGTGCAACGGCTTCCATAACGGCCGGGCTTCAATGTTTTCATTTGCGAGCTGTTCAATGATGTCCGCCGGTGTTGTTTGAATCTTTGCTGTATCAAACGTTAATGTCGTGAGCCAGCGGTTTGACATGCCGGCTTCAGGCATGAATTCTATACCTTCGATACCGGCGAGCGCCTCCTGATAGCGCTCGAAGATCGCCCGTCTGGCGTGTACCCTGTCATCCAGGACGGCGAGCTGAGCGATACCGATTCCGGCCAGGACATTGCTCATCCGGTAATTGTAGCCCGCTTTTTCGTGCTGATAATGAATGGCGGGCTCGCGCGCCTGAGTGGCTAAAAAGCGCGCCTTCTTCAAAGCGTCTTCATCATCGCTGACAAGCATTCCTCCGCCTGATGTGGTGATGATTTTGTTGCCGTTGAACGAATAAATGCCGAAGCGTCCGAAGGTTCCGCTTTTTCTGCCCTTATAAACAGAACCGAGCGATTCGGCCGCATCTTCAATAACAGGGACGGCAAATCGATCGCAAAGCGCGATAATCTCGTCTATTTTCGCGCTTTGGCCGTACAAGTTGACGACGATGACGGCTTTCGGAAGATTTCTGGCCCGCTCCGCTTCGTCGAGCGCCCGTTCAAGCGCCTCGGGCGACATGTTCCATGTATCCCGTTCAGAATCGATGAAAACCGGCTCAGCCTGCTCATATATAATCGGATTGGCGCTCGCTACAAACGTAAAGGAAGAACAGAAGACCGTATCGCCTTTGCCGACGCCGAGCAATTTCAACGCCAGGTGGATTGCGGCTGTTCCTGAGCTGACTGCCGCGGCACCGGACGTCCCCGCATAGGCGGCAAGCTTTTCTTCGAATGTATCGACAAGGGGACCGAGCGGCGCGATCCAGTTTGTCCGAAACGCTTCAGCTACATAGCGCTCTTCGTCTCCGCTCATGTGCGGCGGGGATAAATAAATTCGCTTATTCTGACTCATGTTTTTCACCCTTTTTACTGCTGTGATATTTAATTTTTCTTGCAGGGACTCCGACAGCGGTACAATCATCAGGAATGTCGTGAATGACGGATGATCCCGCTCCCGTTACGCTCCAGCGGCCGATTGTCTTTCCGGGAATGACCGCCGTTCCCGCTCCGAGATGAGCGCCTTCCATAACTGTCACACCGCCGGTTAACACCGTTCCCGGCGAAAGATGAACGTAATCGCCGATCCGGTTGTCATGTTCGACGATCACACCTGTGTTGACAATCGTGTGGATGCCGATGTGGGCATCCGCTTGAATAACGCTCGACGCCATGACAACGGCGCCGTTTTGAATCCGGGCCGAACCGCTGATCACGGCGGACGGATGAATCAAAACCGCATACCGGTCAAGTGGAAGGCCGAGACGTTCATACAGCTTCTTTCTGATGCCGTTTTGACCGACAGCTAAGACGAACTTCACGTCCGGATGCAATCGCGCAAGTTCTTCTGCTGCGCTTGAAGGCCCGCGATACAGACCGTTCTCGACATGAAGCTCCGCATACCGGTCATCGAGAATACCGGCAAGCGCAGTATCAGGCCGTGCTTTTACAAGATCCAGAACGACTTTCCCATGGCCGCCGGCTCCGATGATCACCACATTTTGCATCAGGCATTCCTTCTCCCCGTAAATTTTTCTGCTGTCACATGGCGGTCCTGGCTGACGCCTTCCGACTTCAAGACTTTTACGATAGTCAACAAAAGGATTTTGAGATCAAGCAAAAAAGAACGATGATCCACATACCAGACATCAAGTTCAAACTTTTCCTCCCATGTCACTTTATTTCTCCCGTTGATCTGCGCCCAGCCCGTGATGCCCGGCTTGACTTCATGCCGTCTCCATTGCCGCTTCGTATAGAGGGGAATATACTCCATCAAAAGCGGCCGCGGCCCGACGAGGCTGAGATCTCCTTTGATGACGTTGATCAGCTGCGGCAATTCGTCGAGGCTCGTTTTTCTGATCAGCCGCCCCGTCTTTGTCAGCCGTTTTTCATCGCTTAGCAGATTGCCTGCTTCATCTCTTTCATCAGTCATTGTTCTGAATTTATATAATGTAAAAGGCTCGCCATTCAGCCCCGGACGGGTTTGGCGAAATAAAACAGGCGAGCCGATTTTCCATCTGATAAGGCAAGCTGTCAGGATCATGGCCGGACTGAGCGCGATCAGCAAAATAACCGACAATGAAAGATCGAAAAACCGTTTCGCTAGCACGAAAAACGCACCCCTTTCTTTTATTTAAAAAATCCCTTTTGAAACGGGAAGGATAAAGAGCATCGAAATGCTTGGAGCCTTGTTGTGACAATATGCCGTTCCGCTTTCGTCAACATGACGAAATAGGCAAACAGGCCGTATGTCCCCGTCGCAGCAAGCGCCGTGACAAACAGGGACAGCAGGCTGTCGATTGCAAATAAGTATTGAAGAGCGTAACAGACAGCCAAGGTAAATGAAGCACCGGCAACCGGCCTGTATATACCTTTATAAAAAACCCTTTTTCTTTCACCCGTAATCTTTGACGCATAAATCGGAGTGAAGACGACATTTTTCAGCATTAAAGCTGCCGCACCGGCCAGCGCAATTCCGTAAAGGCCGAGTCCCGCCGGTCCGCTCAGCACGATGGCAAGCAGCAAATTGACAACGCCGAAGGCAACCGTGGTCAGCGCCGGTGTTCTCAGCTTGTTATAGGCGGTAAAAATATAAAAAAGCGGCGCCGGGCTTAATGAAACAACCAAATAACCCGCATGTATCAGTAAAAGCCATTTCAAATGTTCGAATGAAGGGCCAAGCCACAGCGACAGAAACGGGCCGGCAAGCCCGCCCAGAAGCGCAGCCGGCAAAGCGAGCAGAATGCCGTTAATTCTGACGGCCTGGTTGGCATAGCGGACGAGCCCTTCTTTGTCGCCTTTTGAATAATAGAGTGTAATCGTAGGTGAAAATACGGCCGCAAGCGTTCCCGAAAGCGTCCGCAATAACAGCGGAAACTGAATGATCGCGGCGTACATGCCGGATTCGGAAACCCCCAGCATCACATTCGCCACCATTAAATCGATTTGCAGAAACAGCAGGACGCCGACTTGGCTGACGGAGCTCCATCCTCCCGCTTGAAGCAGTTTTTTGCACTTTGCAAACGACATATCCCTCACACGAAACGTAAACCATGGGATCAATTTCTTAAAGAAAAAGATCGACAGGATGCACGCCGAAGCGGTTGCGATAAGAGCGGCGAGCTGAATGTGCCAGATCTTCGGTGCAAACCACGCGAAAATCAACAATACGCTCAAGACGCGAATCAGCATTTGGACGGCCTGGATCGTGCTTGTAATATAGATTTTATTGGCAAAAAACGGACCGGCGGCAAATCCCGACATCACAAAGGTCAATAAAAACAGCAGGCTCCCGATCAAAAGCGCGATCTGCACATCCCCCAAAAGACCGGCGGGAACGCGAATGATCTGATCGATAAAAAACACCGTGCCGCCAAGCGGAAAAAACAAGATGACCGAAAGCACCAGTGATGAAACGATGTAGGTATTCATATAGCCCCTCGCTTCATCAAGCGCCCCCCTGTGGGCGGAAACAGAAAAAAACCGGACAACGACCGCGCTCAAGGCAACCGTAATAATCGAAAAGTAATTGATCATATTCTGCGTGAGATGGACAAACCCAAACGCCTCAACACCGAGGTTCTTGATGACATAAGGCGTCAGCCACATCGAAAACAGCACCGATAATAAAAAAGACGCCACATTGGCGCCGAGATTCAAAATAAATGTCTTATTCAAAAGGCTCATCCCTTACTGGGCAGATTTCGTTTAAAAAACAATTCGAGCAGGATCGGAATATTCAGCTTGCATAGCAGTAAAACGAGCCGTTGGCCGATTAAAAGATTGCGGTTGCGGAGAGACGTTGATTTGACGCACGACTGCACCATCCGGTAAGACAAAATGTCTTTAATGTGCCGCCTCACCTGCTTTGAAGGCTTCGGTTCCGCACAGGCATTGGCTAAAAGCATCGGAATTTGATGTTTGCATGTGTACGTTTCCAGATCGTCCGCACATTCATCCAAAAGCTGAAACGTCTCATAGAATCTCCTTTTCGCCCGGTACTGCCTTTTCAGGCTTTCGTCCATGTACGGTTTAAACGGCACCTCCGTCAGGCTATCCGGATTGCACCTGTACATGTAGTAGCCGTCATCGATCGCTCTCACCCGTTTCGCTGCATAAAAGGCGTACAAATTGAACGGCGAATCCTCTGCAAAACGAATGTCCTCAAAAAAGTACAACTGGTTTTTCTTCAGCAGGTCGCGCCTGTACAAATTCCGCCACACATACCAGATGAAGCGGGTTTCGTGCGCCTTTTTGAGCTCGCGTTTAATATCCCAGCTCAACAAGAGACGATCGGTCGGCAGCGGCGGCGGGAAATAGGTGTCTTCCGCATCGGAATGTTTATGATACCCGCACATGACGATATCAAGGTCGTCTTTTTTGGCAGCGGCGTACATGTTTTCAAACATGGCAGACAATACAAAATCATCACCGTCGACAAATCCCACATAATCTCCTGTCGCGGCTTGAAGACCGGCATTTCTCGCCGAGCTCAGCCCGCCGTTTTTTTTATGAATCACTTTCACTCTGGCATCCAGGCTGCAGTACTTTCTCGCTATCTCCCCGGATCTGTCGGGAGAGCCGTCATCGACAAGGATGATTTCAATATTTTTCAGCGTCTGCCTGCGCAGCGAATCGACGCATTCTTCTATATAATCTTCGACATTGTACATCGGAACAATGATACTGACGAATGGCTTCATTGGACATCACCCATAATTTTCTGTCTTAAATCTGTGAAATAATGCTCCCTTGACGGAGTCTCACGATACGAATCACCGGTCTTAATCAGCTCTTCAATTGCGCCGAGAACCTCTGCCGCATCGGGATTTTCCACAAGCTTCATCGAAGGAACGCTTTTCAGCCAGCGAAAGCCTTCAAGCACCTTATGATCAAAAGAGCGGATCACAACGCACGGCGTCCCTGTAATCGCACAAAAAATCATGCCGTGCAGCCTGTCTGTCACAACGACCTCCGCACCTCTCAGCTGATCCCAAAGCCGATTCAGCTCCTTCTCGCGGGACATGCGGCTGACCCTCCTGCCGATCGTCGTTGTAAAAGTTTGCACGCCGCCGTATTCGTCGCCGACAGCCTTCATCAGCTTTTCACGCTCTTCCGGTCTGAGAAAGCTTTCTTTATCCTCTCTTAAACAAACCAGCACACCGTCTCTTTCAGACTGCTGTTCTTTCTTTAAATAAAGCACCATATCAGGCTGCTTCACAATCGTTTGCTTTGAAAAATGCTGTTTCATAAATTGATAGGTTGTATCATCGCGCGCCATCATAAACAGCCGGCGATGGGAGTTGTAGACTTTTTTCGCTCTTTTCAGCTCCTTTTTGCCGCGGGGCGTCTCGGAAAAGTGCGCGGTGGCTGGGAGCTGGACAATTTTATAATGCTTGAATGTTTTGATAATAAAGCGCCTCGTCCATTCCTCATTGCGGTACAAATCCCCCATATTTCCTCCGCCGATGATGAACACCATATCCTCGGGGTGGCGGATGCGCATGAGGGCTTTTGCATGTTTGTAAATATCGTTGATGCCGATTTCAATTAATTCAAAATCGGGAAACTCGTTTTCTATGAATGTCCGGCTTGCCAAGGCAATCGCGTGATCTCCCAAATTATCATGGGACGGAATTAAAGTCAGAATGATTTTTTTCTTGCCTTTGTATTGATCAAAACGCTTCAAACCCGGCGTTCCCATCACATATTCAGAAGGATATTTCACCTTGAGCAAAAGCCATTCTGCAAGATTGATCTTCAGTTCCTGAAAGGTCATTTCCTCACCGCCTATTTCTTCATTCTGTGCTCGATCATTTTCTGGTAAATGGCCGCAAATCCATACACTGCCGGCATAAACCGCAAGCGAATCAGCATAAGGAGAAGCTTCTTCTTCGAATCGAATGCCGACATGTCCACCGCGGGAATTTTCCCCCTGAATTCCGGACAGGCGCATATGCTGCGGATATTTTTATATTTTTCTATTGAAGGATTTTGGTTTCGGCTCTTGCATTCATTTAAAATACTGATGCAGCCGTGGTTGACGATAAAGACGTGCAGCGCCTCCTTTAAAGCCGGAAGCTCTCCGTGCTTTGTCAGGCAGTCAAGGTTCGCTTCATAAAGAGCGAGCCCGTCTTCAAACAGCCCCGCCTGATACTTTTGGACGATGGACGACAGGTGGACCCTGTAATGATAAAGCGGCTTAGTCACGAACGCCGCCGTATTCGCATATAGAAGGCATCTGAAGCTGAAGTATTGATCTTCGATGTTTTCCAGCTCGTCGCGCAGCGGGAAAACGAGCTTATGCTGCTCAATCAGGCTCCGCCTGTAGAGCTTGTTCCAGGAAAAGCCGCTTACTTGACCCTTTAATAAAGCTTTTATGAATGCCTCTTTCGGCTTTCCTTCATAGTTTTTCCCGATGTCCGGGCAGACCGTTTTTCCGGTATCCTGAATTTCGACGGCATAATCACAGATGACAAGGTCGGCATCCTCATCCTTTGCTTTTTCATACATAGATTGGCAATAGTCCGGCTCAATCCAGTCGTCGGAGTCGATGAATGCCAAGAACTCGCCTGACGCCGCTTCGATCCCTTTATTGCGGACAGCGCCGAGGCCCTGATTCTCCTGCCGAATCGTTTTGATGCGTCCGTCCTTTCGGGCGTAATGATCAATGATCTTCTGGCTTCCGTCTGTTGAACCGTCATTAACGATAATGATTTCGATATTTTTTAAGGTCTGGCTGATCAGCGATTGCAAACAATTCGGCAAAAAAGCTTCTGTATTATAAACAGCGACCAGTAGACTAACTGCTGGATTTTCCAATGTGATGACTCCTTTGTCGAAATTTTCACAAGACCTAAACGGCCTATTCCGCTATTCAACGTTCAAAAATCGTTCTGTAAGGCAATACCGACGAGTCGAACGGCATGAGCATAAAGCTGTATAAGAAGTAACAGATCAAAATCAAAACATACAGAAGCGCGTTCGATTTCGGTTCGAAAATACGTACAAAATAAGGAACGAGAATCAGCTGATAGAGCCCGAAATAAATGTTGAACCTCGCAAAAATGACATCCTTTGTCGCCAAAATTCCGAACAGGAAACCGATCAGACAAAGGTTGACGATATAATCGACTTCGGGCCAGCGTTTTCTGAGCTGCTCCCTGAAGCAGAATGCAAGTACGAGCGGGAGAAGAAGAACGATGATTTTAATGGCGTTCATGCCGTTCGTATTTTTCATCAGCCATTCTTCGTAATGTCCGTATTGACTGTTTTCAAGCACGACAAGGAATACGGACAAAAATTTTTGATACAGAAAAGTTCCCGCCAAAAATAAGAGCATGAGGCACCAGAGGACAGGCGACCACGCTTTTCTTCTGACGATGAAATAGACAGGAATCATGATCAAAGCCGAAGAATGAAAAAGCGAACAGATCAGCACGACGATCATATAGCGCACCAGCTTCCCATCGATCAGATACCGGACCGCCCAAAACAGAATGGCCGCCGCCATGTATTGGCGAATACCGTTAAACGAAGCGTAATAGTGAAACATGCCGATAAAGAGAAACATGCTCAACTCAAACGGCCTTCCATACACATATAGCGTCTTGACGATATAGATATAGGTAATCGCGGCAACGACGGCAAACATGAGCGCCGGATCGGCTGAAATCTGGTTTAATATCCATAAGAGTGCGGTAAATCCGGGATCTGTCGACGACTTATCTGTTCCGAAACCGAAGATCTCCCAAATGTTGTTGTATTTTCCGGCTAATTCGTAAAGCAGCATATAGGTGTGGTAATCCGTTCCGACCTTGTATCTTAAGCCGGCAACGATAATCAAAGACGCGAGCGGAACGACGGTGAGGATCGCATTCGGACGGTAGCCCGTCGGCAGCCTGTGATCTTCCCTGCCGTACATTTTCGCAAACCATGACCAGATGAAAACAATCCCCATATTCAACATGTAAACAGACATACACTCACTGTCCTTCTGCCGCGGAGATTGAATAGATGTCCATCAGTCTCGCCAAATTTGCTTTTGCATTATAGCCTCTCTCTGCCAGGCTTCTCTCAATCTCCGGCCATGCAGGCTTTTTCGCCTGAGCGGCACGGCTGATATCCTCAGCCCACCGTTCAAAGCCGGCATTTAAGCTGAGACGGGTCAGCAGGCCGAGTCCCAAATCGGTTTCCTCTGTAATATGGTCTGATACAATACAAGGAAGCCCTGACGCCTGCGCTTCGACGAGTACGAGAGGGAGCCCTTCAAACAAAGACGGCATGGCAAATACATCAAACGTCTGCATGAGAGCCGGGATATCTTCGACGACGCCGAGAAACAGAATGTCGTCTTTTACACCGAGAGCGGCGGCTTTTTCTTCCATCTGTCTGCGCAGCGGACCATCACCTGCGAACACCGCTTGAAAAGGCGTGCCCGATTTCTTGAAATGAGCGGCAAGCCCGAGCAGAAACGCGTGGTTTTTCTGTTCAAAAAAACGGCCGACATGTCCGATAACCAATGCGTCTTCCTTGATGCCGAAGCTCTTTTTTGCATCCGTCTTTGAAACGCCATTCGCTTCTTTGAAGCGGTCAAGTTCAATCCCGTTTTGCAAAAGATGGACCGCGTTTTCGCCCATCTTTTTTCCGCCGAATAAAAAACGCCCGGCATCTTTGCCGCAAGCGCACAGAGCCGTAGCACTGGAGAAAATCAAACGGCGGAATGCGAGGAGCTGCCATGTATCCCAAAACCGGGGGTTAGGCTTCCAGGCCGTGTTGTGGGAATGACAGACCCTCACCGGAACGCCGGCGAGCTTGGCCGCCAATGCGGCAAACCCCGTCTGAAAATCCGTATGGGCGTGCACGGCGGCATATGGCCCTTTCTCAACCAAAATCCTTCTGATGTTTTTGATGTAGGCGAGAGGCCCCGACCGCCCGATGCTTGGTACATAAAACACCCGGCCGCCGCGCGTGATGATCTCCGGATCATAATCGCACGTTTCTTCCCGGTGGGAAATAAAATCAAATTGAATATGCCGCCTGTCTGTATGGCGGTATATATTCATAATCATCGTCTCCGCTCCGCCGCGGTTCATTCCGCTTACGATGTGAAGCACCCGTTCTGGTCTCACGCTTCCGTCATTCATGTTTTACGACCCCTCCGCCTTCATTCATCAATCTTCTTTTATGGTATTTGTTCATGATAAAAGGAGGCATGAGCCCCCTGATGATGGGTTTCATCATATAAATGTAGTCTGAGAGCGGCAGCTTCAGCCGTCTGCAGGCGGCAAAGACGATAAACGCATTGTCAATCGAGTAGCTGAACTTTCTCCTTTTAAACGCCGATTCGTCTTCCCTTACTTTGTATAAAGCTTCCTGAAGGTTATAGCCCGTGTAGCCCGCTTCAAAAAAACGGAGCCACAAATCGATATCTTCCATCCTTCTTGTTCTCCGGCCGACCCGATAGCCGTCCAGCGCCTCGTACACTTCCGCTCTCATCATGATCGTCGCATGGCAAAACGGCGTTCCTTTCGCCATGATTCTCGGCCCGGGAGAGGGAGGAAGCATTCTGACGCCTCTGATCCCGTTTTCGTCGAAGGCCATCATTCCGCTGCCGACGACATGATAATGAGATTGTGATTCAAGAAATGCGACCTGTTTTTCAAAACGCCTTGGCAAAGAGATGTCATCTCCGTCCTGGCGCGCGATATATTTCCCGCCGGCGTACCGGAGACAGTGGTTTAGCGAAGCAGCCAGCCGCTGATTCTTCTCGT
The DNA here is from genome assembly GCF_053903085.1 of Bacillus sp. AK124. NCBI lineage: Bacteria > Bacillati > Bacillota > Bacilli > Caryophanales > Bacillaceae > Bacillus > Bacillus sp. AK124. The sequence continues at coordinate 688,912 of NZ_CP096378.1, read as the reverse complement.
TTTTAATCAGCTTGATCTTATCTGCGTAATGATCGGCATACCGCCTGGCAACAGCATATGTCCCATCTGTTGATGCATCGTCGCATATAATCAGTTCCCAATTTTTATAGGTTTGATTTAAAATCGACTCGATGCTCTCTGCGATCGTGTCCTCACAATTGTAGACTCCCATAATGACAGAAACTTTCGGCTTTTGACCCCCTGTCATCCTTTCAGCCTCCTTTCAACTGTTTCATGATCCATAAAGGAAGAGTAAATGCCCGCCATTTCTTTGACGGTGCGCTGCTGGGAAAAAGCGGCGGCCGTTCGTCTCCCCGCGTCCCCCATCTTTTTTCGCAAAGAAGGCAGACGGTACAGCTGCAAAATTCGGTCGCTGAACGTTCCGGCGTCTCCCTGCGGAATCAAAAATCCGTTCACGCCCTCTTGAATAACTTCCCGGTGTCCGCGGTTGTCCGCTGCAACGGCGGGCTTTCCTGCCGCCATTCCTTCCAGGAGGTTCATGCCGAGCCCTTCCCTGATGCTTGAAGCGACAGACACATCGGCAAGCTGAATCCATTCGTGGATGTTTTTTTGAAAACCTGCAAACGTGACGGTCGAAGAAACGCCTTTTTGTTCAGCGAGACTTCGGTATTTTTCTTCCATCTGCCCTTTTCCTGCAAACACGAGCTTTAAGTTTGGGGCTCTATCTTTTAAAGCAGCCGCCGTTTCGATGAGCAGCGCCTGGTTTTTATTCGCGTTCAGTTCCGCGGGATATATGAGAATAAAGTCGTCTTCTTTGAAACCGTATGTTTTCCTGAGCAGCATTTTCTCTGTTTCGCTGACAGGATGAAAGCGCTCGGTATCGACGCCGATGCCATGAATTTTTTCTGTTCGCAGCGCCTTGCGCAAGCCTTTTGCAAGGACGAAATCTTCTTCATTGATCGTGATTAGGCAATCGGTCAAAGCGGACAGCCCTTTTTCAATCGGATAGTATAGCAGCCAATTCTTTAAAGGTGCACCTTGGCAAAAGTGAAAACCGTGAGCGGTATAGATCACTTTCGTTCCCTCTTTTCTCTGTTTCCGGGCCGCAAGCCTTGCCAGCACGCCTCCCATCGGCGTATGGCAATGAATGATGCTGTACCGGTTTTCGTCAATGATGCGCGCCAGCTCCCGATAGGCTGCGATATTGCTTGCATTCAGAGGAGAACGCCTGATGTCGATATCAAATTTTTTGTCTGTATAAGGCAGTGCCATATCTCCTTTTGCGGCGATATGAACGTTCCACCCCTGCTCTTTAAACCATTTTAAATATGGGAGGTGGAAGGCCTTGAAATGGTAATCCACAGTAGCGCAAAACAAAACCGTTCTTGTCATGTTCTTCCCCCTAGTGCGCTGTCACCAGCTTTTTCTCATGCTGGCCGATCGCTTGGAACAAGCGTTCTCTCAGCTCGCGGTCTGACAAATACATAAATTCCTCCATGAATGTCTTCAGCACCGTTAGCTCGACGTCGACCGCCTTGCCGATATGAATCTTCGGAAAAACCTGCTCTGCCAGCACTTCATTTTGATTCAGCAGCTCTTCGTACATTTTTTCTCCCGGGCGGATGCCTGTAAATTCAATTTTGATCTGGTCTGTCGTATAGCCGGAGAGCTGGATGAGATTTTTAGCGAGATCGACGATTTTGACCGGTTCGCCCATATCGAGCACGAAAATCTGTCTTCCTTTGGCAAGCGCCCCCGCCTGAATAACCAGCCTTGAAGCTTCCGGAATCGTCATAAAGTACCTCGTCATGTCCTGGTGTGTGACAGTGACCGGACCGCCTCTAGCGATTTGTTTTTTGAAAATCGGAATGACGCTTCCCCTGCTGCCGAGAACATTTCCGAAGCGGACGGCGACAAATTTGGTTTTGCTCGTTTTGCCGAGATTCATGATCAGCATTTCTGCGAACCGCTTCGTCGCCCCCATGATATTGGCAGGGTTGACCGCTTTGTCTGACGAGATCAGGACAAAAGTTTCCACTCCGGTTTCGTCGGCGGCTTCAGCGACGTTTTTCGTACCGAGAATATTGTTTTTGACAGCTTCTTTCGGGCATTTTTCCATCAGCGGCACATGCTTGTGTGCAGCTGCATGATAAATGACATTCGGTTTGTAGCGTTCCATCAGCAAAAACATTTTCTCTCTGTCCTGTATGTCGGCGATTTCCGGATAATAGGCGACATGCTTTCCGAACTTCTCCTGCAGTTCCAGCAGAATCGAATGAATGCTGTTTTCTCCGTGCCCGACTAAAACAATCGATTTCGGTTTAAATTTGCTGATTTGACGGCAGATTTCCGAGCCGATTGAACCTCCGGCTCCCGTCACAAGAACGACGCGGTCCTTGACCGTATTGGAGATTTCGCTTGTATCAAGCTGGACAGGCTCCCTTCCGAGCAAATCTTCCGCTTTGACATCGCGAAGCTGGCCGACAGGATGTCTGCCGAGCAAAATTTCGTCTATTTTCGGCATGATTTGCGTTTTGATCCCCGTTTGCGCACACGCCTTGTACATGTCCTGCATCTGAGTGACGCTTAAAGATGGAATGGCGATGATGATCCGGTCAATATTCCACTGCCGGACCGCCTGCATGATCTGCTCTTTTCCGCCTAAAACGGGCAAACCCATGATTTCAAGCCGGTATTTCGTTTTGTCATCATCGATAAATGCGACAGGCTTAATGTTCAATTCCGGCTTTTGCACAAGCTGTTTTGCGATCAAACTGCCGGCAGAGCCGGCTCCGATAATCAGCGCTTTTAAGGATCCTTTGCTTTCTTTGTTCACCTGTTCCCTGATGATGCGCCACATCATCCGCGACCCGCCGATCAAGATCAGCTGGAACAGCCAGCTTAAACATAAAAGGCGAACCGGAACGTTTTGAAAGAAAAACAGTTCGAGGACCGCCGTCACAAGATGGGACAAGGTAATCGATTTAAGCAGCACATATAATTCACCGATGCTTGCGTACTCCCACACTTTTTTGTAAAGGTGGAAGCAATGGGCGAATAAATGCTGAGCCCCAAGCAGTATCAGTGAAGTCATCAGCAGCATTTCCGAAGGGTATAAATCATATGATGGCGAAATCAGCTGATATCCGATAAAGATGGACAGCAAAACCAAGTACGAATCGAGTGCGGTAATAATGGAAAGCCTTCTCCGATATGTCAATTTCCTACCTCCTAATGTATCTTTCTAGCTGATAGGATCTTTTAGGGCAAAATCCCATGAGCTAAAAAGATACGGGCGATTTTCAAATTTAAACCGAGCACGTCAATTAAATAAAAATGGGCATTTAACCCGTCCTCACGCTCCGCCATCGACGACTTGCGTCTAAGGCAGACGGGTAGTCTGCCCACGGTAGAGCCGAGTGCCTCCATCGGTAAAGGCAAGGAGACATCACCTAAAGCGGCGCAGCCGCTTCAAAAGATTACATGGTTGCGTAATTATACTGACGCGCCTTCTTCACTTTCCGCCCGTTCAACACGGCGCCGAGCAGTTCGCTTTTTGAAGAATTCAGCGCGTCCCGCGACTTGATCGCGTTATCAAGTTTTGTTTTTCCGCTGAGGATGACAAGGATGCTTCCATCCACCTGGTTCGCCAATATTTGCGCGTCTGCGACCGGCAATAGCGGCGGTGAATCAAGGATGACTAAATCGTACTGGTTGTACGCTTCAGCAAGCAGATCCTCCATCGCCTGCGACGACAACAACTCGGACGGATTCGGAGGAATCGGACCGCTTGTCAGCACATGGAGATTTTCCGCCGGGCTTTGCTGCACGACATTTTCCAGCGTCGTTTTTTTCATCAATACATTTGTGACGCCAGAATGATTATCGAGCTCAAAAATTTTGTGAATCGTCGGCTTTCTTAAATCCGCGTCGATCAGAAGGACCTTTTTTTCCTGTTGCGAAAATACGACCGCCAAGTTTGAAGACGAGAATGATTTGCCCTCTCCCGGGAGGCCCGATGTGATGAGCAATGATTTAAACGGCTTCTCAAAGGATGAGAACTCAATGTTGGTCCTGATCGTCCGGTATTGTTCGACGATCGGCGCATTCGGCTGATGCAATGCGACAAGCGCCGATTGATATTTGCGAGAGCGTTTTTTTCTAATAGCCAAGCGGCTCACTCCTTCCTGCTTTCACACGGATATTCATATCGGGGTCTCCGCGAAACAGACTTTTTGTATGCTTCATTTGCTCAATACTTCCCAAATAAATAAATCCCGCTTCCTTTTCGACTTGAGACGGCCTTGCAACCGTATCATCGATAAAATCCAAAAAGAACGCCAAAGCGATTCCGGTCATTATTGCGGCGCCGAATGCCAGCAAAATATTCATTTTGTAATTCGGTCTGACAGGAGTCGGCGAATCGACGATGTCGGCTTTTGAAAGGACGGTTATCCGATCGGTGTTCATGATTTGCTTAATCTCTTTTTTGAGCACCGCTGTTAGCGTGTTCGCTATATCGGCTGCCCGTTTCTGATTTTCGTCTTGAACTGTAATGTTAATAATCTCTGATTCGCTTTCACTGCTCGTTGCGATTTTTTCACCCAACCGGCCGGCAGAGTAAGGTAAATCAAGCTCTCTCTTGACTTGCTCCAAAATCACCGGGTTCTTCAGAAGCGCTTGGAATGTCCGCGTGTATTGCAGGTTGATTTGAATATCGCTGTACGTGGCGCTCCCTTTTTTCTCTCCTACTTGATGCACCAAAATCTGCGTCGATGCCTGATAGACAGGTGTCAGCACATAGAACTGAATGATTCCGGTCGTCAATGTTACACCTATTGTCAAAACGAGAATAAGAACCGTTCTTTTTCGCAAGATTGCAATCAGTTCTCTAAAATCAATATTTTCTTTCATGCTTGACTGCCTCCTCAGGAATGCCGTTTGTTAATGATTGGATTATAAAAGAAAAAATTTGAATTGAAAAATGCTGAATTTAGCTATATAGTTCTTTTTAGAGAACAAATCCGTTCGTTTTCTTTTGTTTTCTGTCGATATCTTAAATTTTTGAATTTTATAAAGAACAAATTATTTCTTATAATGAACAGGAAAGCGTTTTTATATGAATGGCAAGGGGAAGAGGAGGAATCAGTATGATCGGAAGAGTCATCCGAATGTACAGAAAAAGAAAAGGCTACTCCATTAACCAGCTTGCTGATATAGCAGGCGTATCAAAATCATATTTAAGCAAAATCGAACGCGGCGTTCACAGAAATCCGTCAGTCGAATTCCTAAAAAAAATCTCCCGTGCGCTGAAAGTGGAATTAAAGGAATTGTTTGATACCGAAGTGATCCTTTATCGCCGGACCGAGCATGAAGACGAGTGGAGAACCCACCTTGTACAGGCCGTGCAGGCGGGGATGAACCAGGAAGAACTGTTTCAATTCACACACCGTCTCAAACAAAAAAAGAAAGAACGGACGCTTTATCGAAACAGGGAGCTGACCCAAGCCAATATCGACGAATGGAGAGCCCTTATGTTGGAGGCCAAAGAAATGGGATTAACCGTCAAAGAAGTAGAAGCGTTTTTGATGAGAACAAAAAACCATTAATTCATCCTGCATTCATATTTAATTTTTAGAAGATAACGGGAGCTTTTGACTTGAACCATTCATCCGGATATAAATCCACATTTCCATTTCAACTTGCCTAAAATTCGGAATAATCGCATTAATAGATATCGCCCGATCATGAAGATCCATGTCTATAGCTCCGTTTTCACCTGTTTGCCTTATTTTTTCATGGCAGTCTTTAAGAGACTTTTTACTTATGTTTATATATAAATGAAGAAACTCGGATTTTGACCTTTCGCATCTTCCTCCAAGGCATGCAAATTCTGTGTCTTGCGGCTTATATCAAGACCTTTGTCACGGCCCGATTCCTTGAATAGGGATGAAGCGTTTTTGTTGAATCCAAGCTGGCTGTTCGTTAAGATGAATAAAATGGAAGAAGGAGATGGAATCATGAAAGTATTGGTACTCGCATTTCATCCGAATATGGAGCAGTCAGTTGTGAACAGAGCATTTGCAGACACATTGAAAGATGCACCCGGCATTACATTCCGCGACCTTTATCAGGAATATCCTGACGAGGCCATTGATGTGGAAAAAGAACAAAAACTTTGTGAAGAACACGATCGGATCGTCTTCCAGTTTCCGCTTTATTGGTACAGCTCGCCGCCACTTTTAAAAAAATGGCTGGACCACGTTTTTCTCTACGGCTGGGCATACGGAACAAACGGCACAGCGCTTCACGGCAAAGAATTCATGGTCGCTGTATCGGCGGGCGCTCCCGAAGAAGCCTATCAGGCCGGCGGGTCAAATCACTATACGATCAGCGAACTGTTACGCCCTTTTCAGGCGACAAGCAACTTCATCGGTACTACATACCTTCCGCCGTACGTCTTCTATCAAGCGGGCACGGCCGGAAAAAGCGAGCTTGCTGAAGGTGCGACACAATACAGGGAGCATGTGCTGAAGTCATTTTAAATGAGAAAAGCCCGGCTTATGAGCCGGGCTTGCAGATTGTTGACAAAATCCCAAAACGACTTTTTGTTTTGGGATTTTGTCATCCTTTCAGCGTGATTGAAAACCCTTGCAGTCTAGGAAGACCGAGCATCGGAGCGGAGCGAATGTTGGAATTCGTGAGCACCGACGCGCAGGCCTGACAACGAATGCGAGGGTTTGTCGACACGCTGAAAGCCCGGCTTATGAGCCGGGCTTGTTCCTTATACTTGAATCTGTTTCACTTTTCCCAATAGAAATAAATAATTTAAAATGGCAATGACGATCAAGGCAGCTGAAAAAAGGAGCGCCGGCACGAAAGAACCCGTTGCGCCAACGATGAAGCCGGTAATGATGGGCCCGACCACTCCGCCCATATTAGAGACTGTATTTTGAATACCGGCAACCATCGACGTCATATTTTTCGGAGCCACATCCCCCGGAAGCGCCCAGACTTGGGACGCGGCGACAGTCGTTCCCGATTTCGCTACACAAAGAAGGATGACAGCCAGGATAGCAGAATCTGCAAAAGCGGCAAAACCGATGCACGAAGCCATGGCAAGCCCGATAATTAAAAACAGTTTCCGGACGGCTGTCAGCGACAGTTTTCCCTTTGCATATATCCGGTCGGACATCCACCCGGCTCCGACTTCAACGACCATTGCAGTCAAAAGCGGCAGAGACGCCATAATCCCCATCTCGATTAAATCCATGCCCCTTTCTTTGACAAGGTATGTCGGCAGCCATGTGATAAAGAAGTAAGAATTATAATTGATCATGAAAAATCCGATGCACATCGCCCATATGTTTCGATATTTGAATAGCTGATACCACTTCAGCGGCTGGCCGCCGCCCGTTTCTTCCATGTGAGCCTGCCCTTCCCGAATATGAGCCAGTTCCGCCTCATTGACGCGCTTATGATCTGCGGGATTCTCCTTAAAGAAAATCATCCAGACAATTCCCCACACGACACCGACAAGTCCGATCAAAAGAAACGTCAGTTTCCAGTCAAAGACCGCTATCATCCAGGCAATCAAAGGCATGGCAACAGCTCCGCCAAACTTTGACCCGCTGTCAAAAATTCCGGCTACTGTCGCCCTTTCTTTTTTCGGAAACCATTTGGCGGCGATCCCCGCATTGCTCGGATATGCAGCAGCCTCTCCGACTCCCAGTGCGACCCGCAGCCCGAGCAGGGATTTGAAGCCTGTCGCAAGACCCGTCAGCGCCGTAGCAACAGACCACCAGACGACCGCAAAACCGAGCGTTTTTTTCTGGCCATACTTGTCGGCCGCCCAGCCTGAAGGCAGCTGCAGCAAAGCGTACGACCAGAAGAAACCGGACATGATGATTCCCATTTGGCCGGCTGTCAAGTTGAATTCCTCGGTAATATAAGGAGCGGCAGCCGAGAGCACTGTCCGGTCAATATAATTGATGGCAATCGCAGCCCACATCATAAACGCGACAACCCAGCGTACATTTGACTTTTTTTGAATCGGGTGATTCAACATGTTATCCACCTCATCCCATTTGTAGAAAACGCTTTCAAATCATGATGCAGGGCATGAATGAAAACACATTCACAACCCGTTGACGACAAACTCCGGTTTTTGTTTGTCGATCAGTACACTAGCGATGTTTTTGACGCATATCATCCCAAGGTTCTGTACGGCATCTCGGGTGTACCCCGCGATATGCGGCATGGCGATAAAACGGTCCAGCTCAAAGAGAGGGTGCTGCTTCAGCGGTTCGGTTTGATACACGTCAAGCGCAGCCCCTGCGATGCTCCCGTTCGCCAAGGCATCATATAACGCACACTCAGACACGATGCCTCCCCTTGAAGCATTGATCAGATAAGCCGTTTCTTTCATAGCGGCTAATTCTTTTTCACCGATCATGTTTTCCGTTTCGGCTGTGAGCGGCATATGAAGGGTGATAAAGTCGCTTTCTTTCAAGAGGTGATCAAGCTCCGTAAATTGGATGTGATGATCGGCTGCGAATGCACGATCGGGAAACACATCATAGGCTAAAACAGTCATATTGAAGCCTTGCGCCCGTTTGGCGACTTCTTTTCCGATCATGCCAAGTCCGACGATGCCGAGTGTTTTGCCGTAAACGTCAGATCCAAAAATCCTCGGCCATTTTCCCAGCTTTGTCTCCCTGTCGGCTGCAGGAATCTGTCTTGCAGCCGATAGCATGAGGCCGAATACAAAATCGGCGACTGCATGCTTGTTGGCGTTGGGAGCATTCGTCACCCAGACATTGCGCTCTTTCGCAGCGTGCAGATCAATATTGTCGACACCGACGCCATGTTTGCAGACAATTTTTAAAGAAGGGAGACGATCCAGGACATACGGCGTAATCTGGTTAAACGCCACGATCGCGGCATCCGCTCCGCCTGCTGCTTCTATGAACTGCTCCTCGGTTATATCTGCAGGAAGGCGTTCCAGCGATATGCCTTTTTTCTTCAAAAACAAGACGGGATTGTCTGAGTATTTCGCAAATGACGGTGATGTACATACGACTTTCATAAGATGCACCAACCTTCTTTCATTTTTCTACGATTTGGGCGCCAGCTCAGCGGCTGACCGCAAAGCAGCGAGCATGCTTCTTTCATCGGCTTTGTTCTGCCCCGCAATGTCAAATGCGGTTCCGTGGTCGACAGAGGTGCGTATGATCCCGCCGTTTAATCCGACCGTAATGTTGACGCCCTCTTCCAACCCGAGGACTTTGACCGGTATATGCCCCTGGTCGTGGTAGCAGGCTACGACCAGGTCAACATCTCCTCTGACAGCTTTGTAAAACAGCGTGTCTGCGGGGTATGGGCCGCCGGCATCAATTCCCTCAGCTGCCGCCTGCTCAATCCCCGGAAGCAATTGCCGTTCTTCCTCGCCGCTTCCAAACAGGCCGTTTTCCCCTGCATGGGGGTTGATTCCGCAAACAGCAATTTTCGGCTGTTCGAATCCGGCTCTTGTCAATGTATCATGTGCGAGACGGATGACTTTATAGGTCCGCTCCGGCGTAATCGACTGAATCGCCTCGATCAGCCCTTGATGCGTTGTCAGGTGAATCACCTTCAGCTTTGGCGAAGCCAGCATCATGCTGTAGTCTGTCGTATTCGTTAAATGAGCGAGAATTTCCGTATGCCCCGGGTATCGGTGTCCGCCTTTATGCAGCGCCTCCTTATTTAAAGGCGCTGTGCAAATCGCTTGAATACAGCCTTTTTTAGCGAGCTCAACCGCTTTTTTCACGAAATGGAAAGCGGCGTTTCCAGCTTCAGCCGATACCTTTCCGACAGGCAGGTTTTCAGGCAGCAGATCGATATCGAGGCAATCGATCTTTCCATGTACAAAACCGCCCTCGTCCGGATGCCCGACCTTGTTAATGACAACCTCTGATCCGATTTGGAAGGCGGCTTTTTTCAGCATTTTCATATCGCCGATGACGAGCGGCCTGCACATGTCATACACTTCGCGGGACTTGAGGGCTTTTACGATAATTTCCGGACCGACGCCTGCCGCGTCGCCCATTGTAATGCCGATAACCGGTTTCTTCATTGTTTATCCTCCTTGTAGCTTGATTGCCGCACTTGCCATCACCGAACGCGAGCCAAAATTTCCGGCCTTTGTCACAATGTACAATTCTTCACCGGCTGCTCCCAGCGGAATGCCGGGCTCTACTTCGTCCAGCAATCGTATCTCATGAATCCGAAGCTGATGCAGCACTTGGTATGCCGTGTCACCTCCGGTTAAAAACAGACGTCTCACATGAAAGGCTTGAATCAGCTCGCCCGCCAATTCGCCTAGTGCACCGGACACCGCATTGCTCGTTTGAACCGGGGTGAGTCCGCGGCTTTCACCAATCTTCTGTGTCTCTGCCGCATTGTCCGAGGTGCAGAGGACGATGTGTTTCGAACGGCGGCGGACGTCCGCCGCCCTCTCCTTCAGCCGTTCGAACTCGTTTCTTTTCTCAGCTCCGCCGCACAGCACGCGCTCTGATCTCATTTCAATTTTTTCAGCCGCACGTCCGGCGAATAGTTCGTGAAGCTGTTCCCTCCCCTTCCGACTCATGCTTCCGACGACAAACATGATCGGCTGGTCGGAAAACGGAACGGTTTGACCGAGCTCCCTTTCTTTCAGATTGAACGCTTTGGGCAGGCAGCTCATCAAGCCTGCCGAACCGGCTAAAATGATAGAATACGGCAAACTCTCCAAAATAAGCGCCAGATCCTGCAGATCGGATTCGTGAACCGAATCGGCCGTCACATATGAAATCCCTTCCGCCCGAAAGCGTTCCAGCTTGTTGCGAACATGCCCGTGTCCGCAGCGGATGTCTTCATATGATAAATGCCCGCTCTTATTTCGAGTCTGCTTTTCTATTAATCTTTGAATATTCGACTCGGCTACAGGCGTTTTCGGATCGTTTGCCGCTTCGGTTTCTTCAAGCTTTACGCCGTTCACATAATGGACGCCGCCGATAACCTGACGTCCGTTTTGAGGGTAGCCGGGAGCGATCAGCACAAAATCCGGCTGAAACACTTCGTGCATCGCTTGAAGCTCGGCTCCGATATTTCCCCTCATCGTGCTGTCGATTTTTTTGTAGACGATATCAAACGATTGCCGGGAGATGTGTTCACTGATGTTTTTCACAATCGCCTTCGCCTCTGCGGCTGACAGCGATCTGCTGTCCGTATTGAAAATAACGACGCCTTCCGTTTCCCGTCTGGTGAATTCGGCGTCGAGTTTGACGGAAACATCCATCCCGTAATGAACAAGCTGACCGCCGCAGTCGTTCGCTCCCGTCAAATCATCCGCGATGATTGCAATTTTCAAATGTCTTCATCCTTTAGTTGATTAGTTTTCGATAGATGTCTTTTATATTTTCCAGACTGAGCGGTTTCGGATTGTTATGAAGCAGGCGCGTCACTTTTGAAGCTGAGTCGGCTAAATCGTCCACGTCGCTTGCGGTTACGCCGAACGCTTTTAAATCCTGAGGAATATTCAGCCGCTTCGTCCACTCTCTTATTTTCTGCACAACGGCCTCAGCCGCTTGTTCGGCGGTCAAATCAGATGCAGCGATTCCCATCGATTCTGCCGCAAGAGACAGCCGTTTTGTAATGGCATCCATATTAAACTCCATCACATGCGGAAGGAGCATCGAATTGGCGACACCGTGGGGAATTCGGTATTTCCCCCCAAGCGGATAGGCGAGGGCATGAACGGCAGCAGTACCGGCAGCCGTCAGCGCCATTCCGCCATACGTCGAACCGAGCAGCATGTTTTCTCTCGCTTGTATCGATGAACCGTTTTCATACGCTTCCACAATACTTGCCGAAATCAATCTGATGGATTCTAAAGCGAACATATCGCTGATCGGGTTTGCTTTCGTCGAAATGAACGATTCAAGCGAATGGGTGAATGCATCCATTCCGGTAGCCGCCGTAATTGATTTTGGCAATCCAAGGGTGATGATCGGGTCAAGAATGACAAGTTTCGGCAAAAGAAGCGGACTGACGATGCCGACTTTCAATTCCTCTTCGGGAAGCGTAACGATCGCGTTCGGCGTCACCTCTGCGCCTGTCCCCGAGGTACTCGGAATCAGCACGGTCGGGATTCCCGGCTTTTCGACCAAATCTGTCCCGAGCAGCTCCTCGACCTTTTTTGAATTCGTTTGCAGCACGGACAATATTTTCGTTCCGTCCAGCACGCTGCCTCCGCCGATTCCGATGAGAATGTCGTATCGTTTATCACGGATTCCTCTAAATACGTCTTCAATATTTTGTGCGGTCGGTTCCGACAATATGGCTGTGCAAACATCTGACTGAATGCCAATCTCTGTAAGCTGAGCCTGTACTTCTCCGATCGCGCCAAGTTTGACAATCGACGGCTGGGTAATAATCAGCGCCCTGTCCGCCTTCGGTACAATCGTTCGTACATGATCTTTGAGCCTGCGGATGGAATGTTCGCCCGCAACGATATGATCGGCTGTCCGAAATTGATAATTCGCTGGCATTCTTGAAACCTCCCTATTTTGATTGATAGTAAGCGACCATTTTTTCGACCTCCAAGAGCGCCGAACCGGCCAGCTCTTGGATGGGCGCTTTCGGCGGGCCTACAGGGATTGAATAAAGCCCAACCGCTTTTTTCAGTGCCGCCGGGATCGTACCTAAACGAAATGTATCGCGAAGCGGCTGAAGCTCCATCTGGGCAGCCTCCGCCTTTTCAGTCTCACCCTCTGACCAATGGTGGTAAATCGACGTTACGATATCAGGGAGCATATTTGCTGTTGCTGCGACTGCTCCCGCTCCTCCCGCTTGAAGCGTTTTCAATATGAGCGAATCGGTGCCTGCAAAAACGGAAAAGTCCTCATTTTTCGTCAGCTCGATATACTGCTGTATGTTTTCAAAGTTTCCGCTGCTGTCCTTAATTCCAACGATATTATCCACTTTCGCAAGCTCTGCCACTGTTTCTGGTTCTAAATGGAAACCTGTTTTTGAAGGGATATTGTACAAAAGGATCGGAAGTGAAACGGATGCCGCAATTGTTTTATAATGCACCGCCGCTTCTTCCTGTGTCGGTGGAATAAAGAATGGCGTGATGACCGACAGCGCATCTGCGCCAAGCCTCTCCATTTTCTTAGAAAGCCAGATCGCTTCTTCTGTGCTGTTTCCTCCGCTCCCTACCATGACGGGAACGCGTCCTGCCGTCTCTTGAATGATGATTTCTGCAACTTTCAGCTTGTCTCCGGTGTTGAACATATGAAATTCCCCGTTGGTACCCAACGCAAAAAGCCCGTGTACATGAGCATCGATCAAATGGTTTGTCAGCTGTTTCAACGCCGATTCATCAATGCTTTGATCTTCTGTGAGCGGTGTCAGCATAGCAGGATAAATCCCCTTTGGTACGAATCCCATGATTGCCTCCCCTTCCTGTAAAGCGTTTTCAAAAATGATTATATACATAAATGTTTCAATAATCAACGGTATTTATCTAAATTATTTTTATTTACTGTTGCATATTAAAACAAAAAATAAAACACCGGTTTAGCCGGTGTCTTATCAATGTGACGATTTCAATTTTCTCCAAAGCGTCGTTCTGTTGATGCCGAGCCTTTCCGCTGTTCTTGTTTGATTGTTCCCTTCTTCGGCATAGATTTTTTGAATGATCCTTTTTTCGATCTCTTCGAGCGTTCCGGATAAATCGATGTCTTCTCTTTCTTCCTCGTTCAAGCGGCTCAGGACCCGTTCGGCGTCAGCCTTCTCGATATAAACGCCCTGCGCTTCAAGGACACAGTTTTGGACTGTTTTTCTCAATTGGCTGAGGTTGCCCGGCCATTTCGCTTCTTCAAGCAGAACACCAGCTTCGCTTCGAAAGCCGACGATTTGTTTGCCGAATGCCTCATTGCTTTCCGCAATAAACAGATAAGCCAGATGCAAAATATCCTCTTTTCTTTCGGAAAGAGGGGGAACGTCCAGCTCCAAATGACAAAGCGCATCATATAAATCGCTTAAAAATTCCCCGGCGCGCCTGCGGGAAGAAGAAACGATCAGCCTCGGCCCGTCATACGGTTCGCTGATCCGCCTGAGTAAAAGCCGTTGCGAGGACGGCGGCATGCGATCGACTTGTTTGATGTATAGCGTTCCTCTCCCTGAAAAGAATTCTTCGCTTTCACACGCCTGTTCCCATTCTGCTTCAGACAGCAAACCGGCATCGATTTTTCGAAACGGCTCATGCTTGTCCTCCCCCTTCATATGGATCAGCCCGGCCAAGCTCTCTTTCCCTGAGCCGGGCGCTCCGTTGATCCATATGGGTTCCCGCCTTGCCGCGAACAACTCCGCTTTTTTCAGCACCTGCTGCATCGTTTCGTTCCTCGATGTTTCCATATAACTCATCCGTAAAGGAGAAAGAGTCGCTGCTCCAGGCAAAGAAGAAACGTGAACATCTTTTGCATTTTCCGCGGTAAATACGGTCAATGCCTCGTCTGATGCGAAAAACCTGCGTCCCGTGATATTCCATGTCCGCCCATGCTTTCGGAATCTAAAATGGATGACTCCCTTCTTTTCCGCTTCCCCGATCAGCTCTTCCAGATGATCCAGCAAGCCGATTTGTTCGGCAAATACGCCGTTTTGAAAAACCGGCCGCAATGTCTTGTTGTATACTGCATAACCGGTCTCGGCCTTTTGTAAAATGTGATACGGCACAGCGTACTTCTGCTTGATGCTCTCTAAAAAGGAATACAGTTTTTTAGCGTTTGCAAAAGCTTTGGCAATGCTTTCTTTTCCGGATGTCAAAAGCAGTCCGTTTAAACCGAGCTGCTCTGCTTTCTCAATTGTGATCACATCGCCGATAATGATCTGATAGCCCTGTTCTTTGAGCTGAAGAAGCACCGGTTCAACATCGCGTTCGTCTGATACGGTGCAGGCGTCGATCCGGATATCCAAAATTTCGCACACTGCTGACGCGCCGTCGGCAATCATCGGAAATCCGACAATTGCCGCTTTGCCGGGATAGCCCTTGGCAAGCGTAAGCACACGCAGCATATCGTATCCCGACACTTCGATATCCACAACCGGAATGGAAACTTCTTGCTGGATCAGCTCAGCGGTTCCACCTCTGCTGATAATCAAATCAGTCCCGTTTGCTTCCGCTTGCTTCGCCAGCTCCACACCCTTCTCTAAATCTCCGGAAGCCGCCTCGAATTCAAAATCCTCGCCGCCTGCCACTTGAATCATCAGCTCTTTTAATCCTTCATATGGAGCAATTGCCATCACTTTCATATTCGATCACCTTTTGTTGCAAATTTAAACACATTATCACTATACCAAAAGGCAGAAATATTTGGAACCGCAAAACGAAGGCAAAATAAAAAGGCTCCATTACGGAAGCCATTTTTCCCCCCACGCGGCCATCTCTTTAAAAATGCCGTGGAACTCTTTACCTTTTTCTGTTAATTCATATTCTACAGTAACAGGAACCGTCGGGAACACCTTCCGGGAAATCATACCGCTTTCTTCAAGATGTCTTAATGTGTCAGTTAATCCTTTAGTGTTGACGTTTCCCAAGTTCCTTCTGAGCTCGTTGAATCGCCGCTTGCCCTGAATGAGCTCGGCGAGAACCAAAAATGACCATTTACCGGAGAAAATTTTCAATACACCCTGTATTAAAGAAGAGCATTCTTTATGATCGACAGCTGAATTCATAGCAATTCCTCCATTGCCTCATTCGCCAATTTTGACTTGATCCTACCATATGGACACCAGAGCATTCAAGAGAACGATCTTACGGTTTATTTTTATAAAGCATATATAAAAAAATTGCGTTCTTGTGGAGCCTCACGGTGGTTGCTATGGTTATATCAAAAGGAGGAAAAACATGAAAAAACAATACGATTCTTTATTCACACCCTTTACTTTTAAAAACGGCATCCAATTGAAAAATAGAATCATCATGCCGCCAATGGGGCATTCATCCTCTATGCCGGGAGGATTCATTTCTGACGACGAACTCGTCTATTATGCCGCGCGGGCGACAGATGTCGGGATGGTCATCACATCTGCGACAACCGTACAGCCCGGAACCGGATTTCCCGGCATTCCCGGAGCTGAGAACGATGATCAAATCCCGGGACTAACCCGGCTTGCAGCCACTTTAAAGAAACATGGAGCAAAAGCAATCCTGCAGCTCTTCCATCCTGGAGCCAAAGGTATAGAGCAGACGGTCAGTGCCAGCGCCGTCGCTCCGAATCAACCGAATGCACCGGTGCCAAGGGCACTGTCTGAGCAAGACATTCAAGACCTTATCCATTCTTTCGGCCAGGCGGCTCGAAGAGCGATAGAGGCCGGGTTTGACGGAGTCGAAATTCACGGCGCAAACGGGTTTCTCATCCATCAGTTCTTCTCTCCTTATTACAACCGGCGCAATGACAGCTGGGGCGGCACTTTAGAGAAACGGATGAGATTTCCGCTTCAGATTATAGAAGAAATCAGACGCGTAGCGGATAGCCGCCATAAACCATCTTTTATCATCGGCTACAAATTTTCGCCCGAAGAGCCGGAAACGCCCGGAATCACAATGGCTGAAACGTTGCCTTTCGTTAATGTACTGCGGGAACAAGCATTGGATTACCTGCACGTTTCTCTCATTGATTTCCGGTCCTTGCCGCGCCGTGGTGCAGACAAATCCCGCACGCGGATGGAACTGATCAAAGAAGCGGTCGGAGACCGTCTTCCTCTGATCGGAGCCGGGAAAGTACACACACCGGAAGATGCCGTTCAAGCGCTGAAAACAGGTGCCGATCTCGTCGGAATCGGTCGGGGTCTTCTGATGGATCCGGAATGGCTTCAAAAAGTTCAAGCCGGAAAAGAGGACGATATTCAAACAACCCTGTCAAGACATGATCAACGAAAGCTCGCAATTCCAGATGCCTTTTGGGAAAGTATACCGATGTATATTGATTTCAACGATTGACGATTCCTCCTTATACGGACTATAGATTCATTAAAAAAGGTGCCTTTTAGCTTAAAATTGATGTCATTTGCAAAAAAATGTATGAGAAAAGAGGAACTTAGACCAGTTGAGTCCCGGAGATGAGTATATTAGAATGATGGTAATTCAATATTGTCGGGATTGTTACTGTCTAAGCAGGCAAGACCTAAAATGTGTGAAGGGCGAAGTCTATCTTTTGCCTATATGACCTTGCACATTTTAGGTCTTTTTTCTGTTCTTCAGGACAATGCCGCAGTTAGGGGGGATGATTGGAAACGTTCATGTTGTCAGGAGCAATCTGTTACATATTGAAAAAGGGAGGAAATATTGATGAACATCAAAAACATCGCTAGAAAAGCGTCAGCCTTAACCGTCGCAGCAGCTCTGCTTGCGGGAGGCGCGCCGCAAACCTTTGCAAAAGAAACGCAAGATTACAAGAAGAGTTACGGATTTTCTCATATCACAAGACATGACATGCTGAAAATTCCCGAACAGCAAAAGAGCGAACAATTTAAAGTTCCTCAATTCGATCCGAAAACCATCAAAAACATCCCTTCAGCAAAAGGTTATAACAAAAATGGAGAACTGATCGATTTAGACGTATGGGACAGCTGGCCGCTGCAAAATGCCGACGGAACAGTCGCTACATACCACGGCTACAATCTTGTTTTCGCGTTGGCGGGCGACCCGAAAGACGTCGATGACACATCCATCTACTTGTTCTATCAAAAGAAAGGCGAAACTTCCATCGACAGCTGGAAAAACGCCGGCAGAGTGTTTAAAGACAGCGACAAATTCACTCCTGACGATCCGTACCTTAAGTATCAAACACAAGAGTGGTCAGGTTCCGCCACGCTGACAAAAGACGGAAAAGTCCGACTGTTTTACACAGCTTTCTCCGGCACGCAATACGGCAAACAGACGCTGACAACGGCTCAGGTCAACTTCACTCAGCCGGATTCGGACACACTGAAAATTGATGGTGTAGAAGATCATAAATCGGTCTTTGACGGCGCCGACGGTTCAGTGTACCAAAACGTTCAGCAATTCATTGACGAAGGAAACTACAGCTCCGGCGACAACCATACGCTGAGAGACCCGCATTATGTGGAAGATCACGGCCGCAAATATCTCGTATTTGAAGCCAATACGGGAACAAAAACCGGCTATCAGGGAGAAGACTCTCTATTCAACAGAGCTTACTACGGAGGCAGCAAGCAGTTCTTTAGAGGAGAAAGCAGCAAGCTGCTTCAAGGAGCGAACAAAAAGAACGCTTCATTGGCTAACGGCGCACTCGGAATCATCGAATTAAATAAAGATTATACGCTGAAAAAAGTCATGAAGCCTTTGATCGCCTCCAATACGGTGACTGATGAAATCGAACGGGCCAACCTCTTCAAAATGAACGGAAAATGGTATCTGTTCACAGATTCAAGAGGATCAAAAATGACAATTGACGGCATTGGTGCAAAAGACATTTATATGCTCGGCTATGTATCAGATTCACTAACCGGGCCATTCAAGCCTTTAAACAAATCCGGACTTGTTTTGCACATGGACCTTGATTACAATGACATCACATTTACTTATTCACACTTTGCCGTACCGCAGAAAAAAGGCGACAAAGTCGTCATCACGAGCTACATCACAAACAGAGGAATTTCAAACGAGCATCACGCCACATTTGCACCAAGCTTTTTGCTGAAAGTCAAAGGATCAAAAACATCCGTTGTCAAAAACAGCATTCTTGAACAGGGACAATTAACGGTAAACTAATAAAACGAACGAAAGAAAATGCCGGTGAACATCGGCATTTTCTTTCGTGTGTCATCTTAGAATAAAGCGGGGAATTTTCTTGAAGAAGACAGTATATAAGCGGATTAGCATTTTAACTGTTTGTCTTGGAATCTTCATCATGATATTGGTTTCAGACCGGGAAACAGAAAAAAAGGGAGAATCCCCGGAAACACCGGAATATCGCGCGGCTTTCCATTTGACAACCCCTGACAAGTGGAAAAACGACCCTCAAAAGCCCGTCTATTTCAATGGAAAATATCATTACTACTATCTCTATAACCGGGACTATCCGGACGGCAATGGGACAGAGTGGCGCCACGCGGTGTCAGATGATCTCGTCCACTGGCAGGATCAAGGGGTTGCCATTCCGAAATATACGAATAAAAACGGCGATCCTTGGTCCGGTTCTGTCGTTGTCGACTCACAAAACACAGCCGGCTTCGGCAAAGGGGCGATCGTGGCGATAATGACGCAGCCCTCGGCCAATGACGGGAAGGAAGAACAATTTTTATGGTACAGCCAAAATGGTGGAAAAACATTTAAACCTTACGGTGAAGAGCCGGTATTGCCTAATCCGGACACCGTCGATTTCAGAGATCCGAAAGTGATCTGGGATGAAGAGGATGATAAATGGGTGATGGCGCTGGCTGAAGGAACGAAAATCGGCTTTTACGAATCACAAAATCTGAAGGAATGGCGTTATACAAGTAGTTTTCAAACAGAAAATATCGGCATCATCGAATGTCCGGATCTATTCAAAATGCGGGCGGATGACGGAACATATAAATGGGTTCTCGGAGCAAGCGCAAATGGAAAAGGTGCCGGCAAGCCGAATACTTATGCATACTGGACAGGCAGCTTCAACGGCAACGAATTTACCGCGGACGAAGCGGAACCTCAGTGGCTTGATTACGGCTTTGACTGGTATGCGGGCGTGACATTTGAGGACGGCGAAACAGACGATCCGTACGAGAAACGCTATGCTTTGGCGTGGATGAATAACTGGGATTATGCAAACCGGACGCCGACATGGAAAGACGGCTTTAACGGAACCGATTCGATCGTCCGGCAAATTCAGCTTAAACATAAAGTCGGAAATCAATACAGCCTTGCCTCTCATCCAATCGATCAATTGGATGAATTAACCGAATCGACAGATGAGTTTGAGCGCATTGAAGTAAACGGATCAAAAACGCTTCAGATTAAGGCAAATACCTATCAGCTTGAGGCGGATATCTCGTGGGCTGATCTTAAAAACGCGGGATTCAGGCTAAGAGAATCCGCGGATCGAAAACGCCATATCGATGTAGGAATTTCGGCTGAAGGCGGTTATTCTTTTGTGAACAGAGGATTTACAGGACAGCCTGACAGCACCCGCACCTATTTGGAAAGCAAAGCACCGTTTGATCCGGAAAAAAAGCGGGTGCATTTCACAATCATCGTAGATCAAAACACTGTCGAAGCGTTTATTGATGACGGCGAAACGACGCACTCAAACCTTGCATTTCCAGACCTGAATGATACGGGTATCACGCTCTTTACCGAAAATGGAACGGCCGTCTTTGAAAATCTAAAGATCAAACATATGCGTTCAATCCACGATTAAACAACAACGGGCGGCCAAGCGGCCGCCCGTTGTTGTAAAAGCGCAAAAAAGCGAGCCTTCCAGCTCACTTTCCGTTTCGTTTCGGCACAACAGCAGACAACAAAATCCCCGCCCCGAGGCCGATCAAAAGCCCCGGTGCCGGATGGTCGAATACTATCCCGATGCCTAATCCAATCAACAGTCCTGACGGTATAAAATAATTGTGTTTTTTGTCCATTTAACCCCGCCCCTTCGTCTAGTCATCACGAGTAACCCCAATTGATATATGCTTCCGGGGAGTCAAATACGACTAAAAGTGCACAAAAAAAACAAGGGCGGCTAATGCCAAACCCTTGTCTTGAAAACGCGCTCGGAGGGATTCGAACCCCCGGCAGACGTGGTACCGGAAACCACCGCTCTATCCAGCTGAGCTACGAGCGCACAATATAATTTTTTAACGTCAGCAATTTATATTATAAGGTCTGTCCTTTAAAAAGTCAATCACAATCTCTTGCTCGAAACAATGCAGGTTTAGATTATACTCGATTTCTTTATTTAATTCGTCCGTTGTTTTCACAAGGCAGATCATACCGTCAATAAAAGACCAAATCTAATCCAGTTGAGAAGCAGCATGGCTACAGCGTAGCCTGTTCTCTCGTCGAGATAAAATCTATGAGCGGCAACAACGCCGAGAAACCCGATCAGCTTTGGTTTCTTCTTATTTGAAGCTCTGAGCGCTCTTGTCTGCGTTCACATATATAACCGGCTTCCTTTTTTCCTATAAATTAAATTGAAGATCAATGGACTTAGACCCCATTTTTCTATACTTTCCTCTGTAAAGTTGATCTTTTGTTTGAATGTCCTTTAAAATGGGAAAAATAAACCCCAGTATGTCTTTTTAATGAAGGCGGCTTTTTGTTTGACCTTTATTGACCAAAAATGTATGATTAAACTACATACTTACCTTTTAAGGTGAAGGAGGAGCATTATGAATTTAATACCTACAGTCATTGAACAGACGAACCGCGGGGAAAGAGCGTATGACATTTACTCACGCTTGTTGAAAGACCGTATCATTATGCTGGGATCAGCAATCGATGACAATGTTGCGAACTCCATCGTATCTCAGCTTCTATTCCTTGAAGCCGAAGATCCAGAAAAAGATATCAGCATCTATATTAACAGCCCTGGCGGCTCTATCACAGCCGGCATGGCGATTTATGACACCATGCAGTTCATTAAACCTCAAGTCTCTACGATTTGTACGGGAATGGCGGCATCTATGGGTGCGTTCCTTCTCGCAGCCGGCGAGAAAGGGAAGCGCTACGCTCTTCCAAACAGTGAAGTCATGATCCACCAGCCGCTTGGCGGAGCGCAAGGTCAGGCAACAGAAATCGAAATTGCCGCGAAGCGCATTCTTTCATTGCGTGACAAACTGAACAAAATTCTTGCAGAGCGCACTGGACAACCGCTTGAAGTGATCGAGCGCGATACAGACCGTGACAACTTCAAAACGGCTGAAGAAGCAAAAGAATACGGCCTGATTGATAAAGTGCTCACACGCAATATCGACGCACAGAAGTAAACAGCAAAAAAAGCTGCCGAAGTCATCGGCAGCTTTTTTATGTTACCGTACCTCCGCTCATTATGTAAGAGTTTCTATAAATCCTTCCACTTTTTCTCGAGGACAGGGTAGCGATAATCATTCATGTTCCCGATCAATTCCGCGGGGCTCGCCGAAGCATGAATCAGCTGAAGGTGCGATTCATTCGAAAAGCCCTCTTGAACGCTGTATTCGAGCATTTTAAGAAGTGGG
The DNA here is from genome assembly GCF_053903085.1 of Bacillus sp. AK124. Lineage (NCBI taxonomy): Bacteria > Bacillati > Bacillota > Bacilli > Caryophanales > Bacillaceae > Bacillus > Bacillus sp. AK124. The sequence continues at coordinate 666,712 of NZ_CP096378.1, read as the reverse complement.
TCAAAATAGCCGTTCACATTGTAAAGTCCGATCGGCTTTTGATGAATGCCGATCTGGGCCCAGCAAAGCACTTCAAACAGCTCTTCAAACGTACCGAAGCCTCCGGGCATCGCGATAAAGCCGTCAGCTAATTCACTCATTTTCGCTTTGCGCTCATGCATGCCGCTCACTTCGATCAGCTCTGTCAGCTGCTGATGAACGATTTCCCCTGTAAAAAGTCCTTTCGGCATAACGCCGACAACTTCCCCGCCGTTTTTCAATACGGTATCCGCAATCACGCCCATCAATCCCATTCTCGATCCTCCATAAACAAGGCGAAGCCCCTTCTCGGCAATATAAACACCAAGCTCTGCAGCTTTCTTCTTGTACGCCGGGTCCGTCCCCATATTTGATCCTGAATATACGCATACCGTTTTCACTTTCGCTCACTCCAACTCCATATATTGATAAAAGCAATTAACATTGTACTATATATTGTTTGTTCCGTGTGCGATAATATAATTGAATTTCTAAATGGGAGTGTAGACTTATGACAATCACAGACGCGGAGCAATGGACAAAGACATTTTATCGGAAAAGGGGATGGAGCGAATACGGACCTTTCATCCGGATGGGATTTTTAATGGAAGAGGCCGGTGAACTGGCGAGAGCGGTCAGGGCATACGAAATCGGAAGAGACCGTCCTGATGAAGCAAAACGGCCGGCTGCTGAACTGAAAAAGGAACTGATCGAAGAAATGGGCGATGTGATGGGGAATTTGATTATGCTTGCCGGCATATACGATGTTTCATTGGAAGACATGATGGATGCCCACCGCCGCAAACTGACGAAAAGATTTGCAGGAGAGCATCATGAAGATCAATGACCGCCTTTACGGCGAGGCAGATTTGGAGCCTGTGCTGACAGACCTCATTCATTCAAAAGCCGTTCAGCGTCTAAATGGGATTCACCAAGGCGGAGCATGCTTTCTCGTCAATCCCGCATGGAACATCAGCCGCTGCGAACACAGCATCGGGGTTATGCTTTTGATCCGCAGGCTTGGCGGAAGCCTTGAAGAACAAATTGCAGGTTTGCTTCACGATGTTTCCCATACGGCATTTTCCCATGTGGCTGATGATGTATTTAACATGGAAAACGAAGATTACCATGAACAGATGTTTCGGCAATGGGTCAAGCAATCTGATATCCCCTGGATTCTGGATACATACGGATTCAAAGATGAAGATATCTTATACGATGAAAAAAAATGGACGCTGCTGGAGCAGCCGGCTCCTTCATTATGTGCGGATCGCATCGATTACACGCTTCGCGACTCTTTAGCCTACGGGTTTGGCGACCAAGAAGAGATTCGACGATTTTTAGAAACCGGACTGACCGTTGTCGAAGGCGAAATCTGCTGCACTTCGACAGAGCACGCCGAATGGTTCACCCGCCTTTACTATCAAGAGGTAATTGACTTCTTTATGAATCCCCTCAATGTATATGCGCTCTGTACACTCAGCCAAATGCTGAAAAAGGCGCTTGACATGCGTATCATCACGGGACGCGATTTTTTCAAAACCGACACGGAACTGCTTGCGATGCTAAAGCAAAAAGCGTGCTTCCGGGAAACGCTTGAAAGGCTCAGTACAGCGAGCCAGAGCGTTAAGCAAGGAGACGAAGACGATTTTACTTTTCATCAAACTTTAAAGGTAAGATGGATCGATCCAAAAGTCGCCGTTAACGGAAGAAAAGTCCCCGCCTCCACACTTTCAAAAGACGTCCTTTTGATGAAAGAAACGGCAATAGCCGCAATGAAAAAAGGCACATATGTAAAAGCCGCCGAATAAAAGCAACCGCCTGCTTCGGTCAGCCCGGAACAGGCGGTTTTCTTCAGTTATGTCACGTCAAATATTTGTTCAGGCCTGTCGACAAAATGCTTTTTGCCGATTTTATGAAACAGCCCTGTTTTATGAAGAAGCTCACGCGGCTGCTGCTGCAGCCCGACAATCATCACTTTGCCGTTTTGCTGGTGGACACGGTTGACGATCGTCATCAAGCTGCCTTCTGCGGAAGAATCCATATAGTCTACTTTGTTCATAAGCAGGATGAGGAGTTTTGGCGGGTGGCCTTTGTCCAAAATTGAATCCTCCAATGAATTCGATGAGCCGAAAAACAGCGGGCCTTCAACAGAATAGATGCTGACAGAGCGGTGGAATTTCTTTTCTTCCGCTGCAGCAGCCGACTGGACGATCGATTCAGACACATCCTTTTTAATGCGGAACGATTTGCTCATTCTGACGATAAAGGTGATGATCGCCAGCAGGATCCCGGCCGCCACCCCAAATACAAGGTCCTGCCAAACCGTTAAAAGAAATGTGACGACAAGCACGGCAGAGTCGGAATTCTTAATTTTCAAAATGTTTACAAACTCTTTCCGCTCACTCATATTCCAAGCGACCACCATTAAAATCGGCGACATGCTTGCAAGCGGGATAAGGGAAGCGTATGGCGCAAACAAAAGCAGGACCAATAAAACAAACACGCCGTGCACGATCCCTGAAATCGGAGAAGCAGCACCCGTTTTAATATTGGTTGCCGTACGGGCAATCGCGCCTGTCGCCGGAATTCCGCCGAACAGCGGTGCGGCAATGTTCGCAATCCCCTGGCCGACAAGCTCTTTATTGCTGTCATGCCTTGTTCCCTTCATATTGTCTGCCACCATCGCGGAAAGCAGCGATTCGATTCCGCCGAGCATCGCAATCGCAAGAGCGGGAGGCAGCAGGTAAATGATTTTTTCCAATGACAATTCAGGAAATTGAAAGCTCGGCAAGCTGCGCGGAATTTCGCCGTAAGCTGAGCCGATCGTTACCACCTGTTCAGGAAACAGCATCGTGGCCATGACCGTCGATACAAGCAAGCCTGCAAGCGCTCCCGGCACTTTCGGCAGAATCTTTGGCGTAAACAGCACAAAGAAGAGCGATACGACAGCCGTCAAAATGCTGTAGAAGCTGAGCGTGTTCAGGTTGATGACAACCTCTCGCATATTCATATAAAAACTCTCATGCTTCTCAACATTCCTCAAACCTAAAAACTTGGCGATTTCTCCGGTGAAAATAATCACTGCGATGCCGGCCGTAAATCCGATGATCACCGGCCGCGGAATAAACTTGATAATCTTGCCGAGTTTTAGCAGCCCTAAAATGACGAGAATCACTCCGGCCATAAAACCGGCAATCAGCAGATTCTCAAATCCGTATTGGAGCACAATAGCGAACAGGATCGGAACAAAGGCGCCTGTCGGTCCGCCAATCTGGTATTTCGACCCGCCGAGAAGCGAAATCAAAATACCGGCGACAATCACTGTGTAAAGACCGTGTTCCGGTTTCACCCCCGAGGCTATGGCAAAAGCCATGCCAAGCGGAATTGCGACGACTCCAACGACCATTCCTGCTACAATATCTTTTTGAAACCGTTTAAGGCTGTATCCTTCAAATCTGCCTGAAAAACGTAACATTCAATCTATCCTCCCCATTTCCGAAAGCAAAACGTCTTCACGTGAATAACCATCTTCCACAACATCCAAACGGCCGGTCTTTGGATCAATCACCAATCCGTGCACCGGAACGTCTGAAGGCATCAGCGGATGATTCCGAACCATGTTCACGCTGTGGCTGACGCTGTCTTCAACGCTGTCAAAGCCCGTCATCCATGTGTCCAAGTCGATGCCTGAATGCTGCAGGAGTTCGAGACAGCCATCATCAATCCCCCGCTGTTTGGCCTTTTGAAGGATAGATGAAGCGTTCAGGCTTGCCATACCGCACTCATGGTGGCCGATCACGCAGACTTCTTCAGCCTGCAGCTCATAGACAGCCACAAGAATGCTGCGCATGACGCTTCCAAAAGGGTGAGAAACAACGGCCCCCGCATTCTTAATGATTTTTGCGTCTCCATTTCTTAACCCCATTGCATGATGGAGCAGTTCTAATAAACGCGTGTCCATACATGTCAAAATCACAAGTTTCTTCTCCGGAAATTTTGTCGTTTCATAAAACTCGTACCCCTTTTCCTCTACAAAAGACTGATTTCGCTTCAAAATGGAAGTTAAAATCGCCATTTCTCTCTCACTCCTTTTCATAGTCATATGACCTTGATATTGTTACAGCCGAATTATAGCACATGGTTTTTCGATTTGGATTCGAATCAAAAAATTCACTATAAATGTACTGAATATTTTAAAAAGTCTAATTTTATATCTTTCTAAAATAATAAAATTTACACTGTTCTTCACCTATAAAAATAGAACTGGAAGCAAAATAGAACATCTAATATTTGGATTTATAGTTATAAAAATGCATTAAAATAAATTAAAAAACTGAAATAAGTATCTATGATTTTCTAAACAACAATAATTGAGCTGATAGTCCTGCGTTTATTCGGAACAGACTTTGATTTTTATAGAAGCCGTTTTTCCTCTATAATAGAAGCAGATGATACGCGGAAGGAGAATGCAGATGAAACCGTTTGTATATGTCACAAAACCGGTCCCAAAAGAAATCGAAGAGATGCTCGCCGAACACTGCACATATGAAATTTGGACTTCGCGCGAGCGCATTCCCAGATCAACCCTGCTCGAAAAAATCAAGGAAGCAGACGGTCTTTTGACCTCGGGGACAAAAATCAACCGTGAATTATTATGCAATGCGCCGAAGTTAAAAATCGTCAGCAACAACTCCGTCGGCTATGACAACTTTGACATTGAAGCAATGAAAGAAAAATCGGTTATCGGCACTCACACACCATACATTCTTGACGGCACAGTCGCAGACCTCGCTTTCGGTCTGATCCTTTCCTCAGCGCGGCGAATCGCCGAGCTCGACCGCTACATCCGCGATGGAAAATGGACCAAATCAGAGGATGATGAAAGCTTGTTCGGATGCGATGTCCATCACCGGACGCTCGGCATCATCGGAATGGGACGAATCGGAGAACAAGTCGCCAAACGGGCGGCCTTGGGTTTTGATATGGAAGTGCTCTATTACAGCCGCAGCCGCAAACCCGACACAGAGAAAAAAACCGGCGCGGTTTATACGGGCTTTCATGAATTGTTGGAACGCTCGGATTTCATTGTTCTGATCACACCGCTCACAGATGAGACATACCGCCTTATCGGCGAAGCTGAATTCAAAAAAATGAAACCGTCATCCATTTTCATCAACATCTCCCGCGGCAAAACCGTTGACGAACAAGCGTTGATTCAAGCGCTGAAAGAAGGATGGATTAAAGGAGCCGGACTTGATGTATTTGAAAAGGAGCCGATTGAAAAAGACAATCCGCTCCTAAGCCTTTCCAATGTGACCCTCGTTCCCCACATTGGATCATCCACTCTTGTCACACACGTCAACATGCTGAAAAGCGCCGTCCAAAACCTGATTGACGGTCTTCAGGGCAGACAGCCAAAAGATATAGTCAAAGAACTGAGATGACGCACATTCTTACATTCAGGCCCGGAATGTTTTGCCGAGCTCGCGTCCTAAACCAAAATAGTGTCTAAAAAGATAAATTAAAGGCCCCCATTTTTGAGGATCGATGTGGTGTTCCCCTTTTATAATCGCTTCATGTGCGTGCACATGAAGCACTTTTGTTTCAATGACGGCAAAATACGGTGAATGTTCCGGAATGCGGATATTGACGGCTTCCGCTTCAATTTGAAGCGGACAATCGGCGACTCTGTCAGGTTTCACCGCCAGGGAATCTGCTGCCGTAAATCCGCCGGCTGCAAACTTTTCTTTAAGGTATGTAAAGCCGAGCCGCTTTTTTTCTTCTGGAACGCATCGTTTGCCGGTATAGGAAGCGAGCCGTTCTACATTGCTCCATAAAGATGAATCCGGCACATTGATGACACATCCGGCTTGTCTCTCTAAATTCTCCAATGCTTTGCCGCCGGTGCCGACGCCGAGTACGATCGAATCCCCAAGCGCCCAAGAAGAGGAAAGCGGGCTGAGATTCGTGGAACCGTCTTCGTTCAGCGTGCTGAGCAAAATGACGGGTGTTCCGTAGTATAAAATGCTTGGCTGAATAATTTTGCTGTTTTGATGCATATCGGTCTCCTCCTTTTATGCTTTTATTGTAATTCTCCAATATTTCAATTAACATCGAAGTATCGATTACATTTTAGGAGGAAGTGTCATGACCGTGAATCCGAATATCGCCGAGGTCGCCAAGCTTGTCACCGATCCGTCGCGGGCCGCGATTTTAACCGCATTGCTTGATGACCGGTTTTATACAGCTACCGAGCTGGCCGGGTATGCGGGAATCAAACAGCAGACAGCAAGCTTTCACCTTTCCAAACTGCTTGACGCCGAAATGCTGACATGCCGGAAGCAAGGACGGCACCGCTATTACCGGCTCAAAGATGGCAAGGTTGCACAATCACTGGAAACTCTGCTCAACATAGCCCCCCCTGCTGAAATTCGCTCTTTCCGGCAGTCAGCCGAAGATCGGGCGGTCAGAAAAGCGCGGACATGCTATGATCACTTGGCTGGATCGCTCGGCGTCACACTTGCGGAGCGGCTCGTGGAGATGGGCGTGTTGAAAGATGAAGAGACGGCTTTTACCGTGACTGAAGCAGGAGAATTATTTTTGAAGGAACTTGGCATCGATGTTGGGGAAGTCAAAAAGAAACGGCGCTCTTTTTGCCATAAATGCCTGGATTGGAGTGAAAGGCGGCATCACATTGCCGGTGCCCTGGGCTCCGCACTGCTCGACGCTTTTATCCGCATGGGCTGGATCGAGCGGCCCCCGCGCACACGGGCCGTTGCAGTCACGCCCGCGGGCGCAAAGGAACTTTACCGCCTATTTCATATTTCCATTGAAAAGAACTGATGAAAAGCAGTTGGTTTTTTCTTCAAATCTTGACTAACATTCCGGGAGTCAAATAGGAAACCGCGGCGATCCGTTCCCGTCCTCGGGTTTCATGGAAAATTTACAATACTATAATGATTTCTGAGCATGTTTTGAGGTACAATTCAATATGATTACAGACGGAATGGAAATGAGGAAATGCGGCTGTTCAATCCCATGAAGGCACATTCTTCATGTTTATGCTATAAAGTCTAAAGATGGGGAGGACTTTATCCGTGAAAAAAATATTATCCACACTTGCGCTTGGGATTGTTCTCGCGCTCGGCTTTCTGGCGGGGAACCTTTTTACAAGCTCAGCTGAAGGGCCGCATGCAGAAAAAGCCAGCACCGTTCAGTCAAATGAGGTCATTAATACGTTTGAAGGTGTTGCCGACTATATCGTGAAATACGGCAGGCTGCCTGACAACTTCATCACAAAAGCCGAAGCGGCAAAATTAGGGTGGGACCCGCAAAAAGGCAATCTCGCAGAAGTAGCGCCTGGAAAAAGCATCGGCGGCGATATCTTTCAAAACAGAGAAAAGCTGCTTCCAGATGCGGCCGGACGCGTATGGAGAGAAGCCGACATCAACTATACATCGGGATTCCGGGGGTCAGACCGGATCGTCTATTCCAACGACAGACTGGTTTATAAAACAACTGACCACTATAAAACGTTTACGAGAATGAGATGATCATATGAAACAAGTCACTTTAAACGGAGACAAGATCACGAGTGTATCAGACCTTCACCAAACATTAAAAGAACAGCTGGAGCTTCCGGACTACTATGGCGAGAACCTTGACGCGCTGTGGGATTGTCTGACCGGCTGGGTCGGCATGCCTTTGCTGATCGAGTGGAAGAATATCGAAAAAAGCCGGATTTACTTGGGCGATCAAGCCGAAGCATATTTGCAGCTTTTTCGCGAAGCCGAAGAAACTCTGGACGGCTTTCAGCTGAAAACAGAAGGATAAAACAGAAAACGAGCGGGCGCTGCAGACAGGCGTCCGCTTATTTAATTGATGCGCGCAGCGGTGCTTCAGTCAAAAAAGGCTTGAACGAAAATGGTCTGGAAATCTCCGGCGTTCACATCTTCTTTCGTCAAACCGCTTCCGGTTTGCTTTGTGAAGTGATCCTTCGACAAAATTAACTTTCCGTCCATTGTCAGCTTGGAAGCGAGCGGGTTTTTATTAAAGGGAGACGCTTCCTCATCGAAAATCGCATCCCGCACGCACGCAAGCGCCGCTTCATCGATTGGCGTCAGCGAAAATGCGTAGCCGGTCTGCCACCCCTCTCCCTTATCCATTTCAAGAAGGTAATCTCCTTTATCTGTCTTTGTTTTCCTGATACGGTAAGCTCCTGTTTTTGAGGTGATGGGTTCACCTGAGAACGGAACGGGGGCAAGCGGCAGGTTGATGCCGAATCCAGTATCAAGCAAATAGGTTTCATCGCTTTCCCGCAGAATAACGGCGACATGCGTTCCCGTCAGCGCCCACGCCTGTTCTTTTGGATTAAAAACCGTCCCGCGAACCATGTGTACGGAAAAGCCGAGCTCAGTCAGCACATGGTAAAGAAAGGCGTTCAAATCATAGCATAAACCGCCCCTTTTATTGTTCAGCAAGGCTTCCGTCAGCCCTGTTTTCGTCATCGAAATCCGTTCGTTTCTTAAAACCGCGCCATTTTCAAAAGGAAACTGTAAAGCCAGCAGCGATAAAAATTCGGGCAAGTCAGCAAATGTCACCTGCTGACCGGGCTTATATCCAATCCTTTTAAACAGTGAATCAAGCATCGTCGTCATCGGTTATTCTCCTTCCGCTTTGAATCGATGAGAAAAAGCCAAACCTCATAAAGGTTTAGCTTTTTTCTCTTGAACATATGCAGTCAATGCAGCAAGAGCATCTTGTTCATCGGAACCGTCGGCGATCAGCGTGACTTCCGATCCGGAGCTGACAGCTAGGCTCATCAGCCCCATGATGCTTTTGGCATTCACTTTTTTATCTCCCTTTTCCAGAAAAATATCTGATTGAAAACGGTTGGCTTCTTGAACAAACAATGCCGCCGGGCGCGCTTGAAGCCCCGTTTTCAAAAGAATTTCCACTTTTTGTTGAACCATACGATCTCCCCCATTCCCTATTTTAAAGAGACAGATTGTCCTGAACGCAGCTGCTCAGCTATTTCATCCAGTTTCCTAAGCCGGTGATTGATGCCCGATTTGCTGATTTTTCCGCTCGACACCATTTCCCCGAGTTCCTTTAAGGTTACTTCCTGATAATCAATGCGGAGCTGGGCAATTTCCCTCAGCTTTTCCGGTAGCGCATCAAGCCCGATTCTTTCGTCGATCAGCTTAATGTTTTCCACCTGCCGCAGAGAAGCGCCGATCGTTTTGTTTAGATTGGCTGTCTCGCAATTGACGAGCCGGTTGACCGAGTTTCTCATATCTCGCACGATCCGGACGTCTTCAAAGCGGAGCAGCGAATTATGCGCGCCGATCACATTCAAAAACTCGGTAATTTTTTCAGCTTCCTTCAGATACGTGATGTATCCTTTTTTCCGCTCAAGCGTTTTGCTGTTTAAATGAAACTGATTCATGAGCCTGCACAATGAATCATTATGCTCTTTATACAGCGAAAAAATTTCGAGGTGGTAAGAAGATGTCTCGGGATTATTGACAGAACCCCCGGCTAAAAAAGCCCCTCTCATATAAGAACGTTTGCAGCAACGTTTTTTGACTAAGTCTTCCGAGATGTTTCTGGCAATGACAAAGTTGTCTCCGAGTATTTTCAGGTCCTCAAGAATCAGCTTGGCATTTTCGATCAGGCGTACGATGTAGACATTGTTTTTTTTCAGTCTCATTTTCTTTCGAACGAGCAGTTCAACGGAAACATCGTATTGTTTCTTCAGCAATGTGTAAATTCTTCTGGCGATGGCCGCGTTCTCGGTCTGGACGTCGAGAACCACTTTTCGGTTTGAGAAAGACAATGAACCGTTCATCCGAATGAGGGCAGAGAGCTCTGCTTTCGCGCAGCAATCCTTTACTTCAAGGTTTGTAAGTTCTTTTTTCGTTTCCGATGCAAATGACATATTATAGACACCCCCATTCCAAGGCCTGCTATTCTTTTAACAAATCAACAAGTAGCGAAGCGACTTTATGTGTATCATGACGGATCACGCCATTCTCGTATGTCACAATCTGATCTTTGATGACCTCAAGCCCCATCGCAGACAGATCTTCAATGTTAAACTGGACGGGCTGTGCCTGCTCCTTCGCATAGCGTTCCCGGATGTCGTCCGGGATTTCCTCATTGTTGACGAGGATCGTATCAATAAACGGACCGCCCATATGCTCATTAAGCGCTTTTACATGATCGGCTGCGCTGTAGTACAGCGTTTCTCCCGGCTGGGTCATCACATTGCAAATATAAACTTTTTTTGCCGGGGCGTTTAATATTTCTTCCCCTATCTTCGGAACGAGAAGGTTCGGCAAGATGCTCGTATACAGGCTTCCGGGGCCGAGAATAATCAGGTCGGCGCCGCGGATTACATCAATCGTTTCCGGGACGGGTTCAATTTTTTCAGGGGTTAAAAACACCCGTTTAATCTGCTTCCCGTAAGACGGAATCGTCGATTCCCCGGATATGACCTGTCCGTCATCCATTTCTGCATGAAGGACAACGCTGGTATTGGCCGCGGGCAGAACCCTTCCCCTCACATTTAAAACTTTGCTCATTTCAGTGACGGCGTGAAAGAAATCACCGGTTATATTCGTCATCGCCGCCAAAATCAAATTTCCCAATGAATGGCCGATTAAATCGCCGCCTTTAGAGAAGCGGTGCTGGAACAGGTCTTCAACAAGCGGTTCAACATCAGACAGTGCAGCGAGCACATTTCTGATATCCCCCGGGGGGGGAATTTTAAGCTCATCGCGCAGCCTCCCCGAGCTTCCGCCGTCATCTGCGACCGTCACAATCGCCGTAATGTCAACGGGCTGTTGCTTCAATCCTCTGAGCAATACCGAAAGGCCAGTTCCTCCGCCAAAGATTGCGATTTTTTTCTGATCTGCCATGCTATTTTCTGCTTTTCTTCTCGATGTCCCGGTGAGTAACATGAGTATAGTAGTCCTTTTTATAGTAATCGGCAAGGTATTCAGCAAGCGTCACAGAGCGATGCTGTCCGCCTGTGCAACCAATCGCGATGACCAGCTGGCTTTTTCCTTCGCGCTTATATGACGGAAGCATAAAGCTCAGCAGTTCGGTCAGTTTTTCGAGAAACTTTTGCGTTTCGTTCCATTTCATCACATACGAAGATACTTCCTGATCTTTTCCCGTCAGCGGCCTCATGCTGTCGATATAGTACGGATTCGGAAGAAACCTTACGTCGAATACTAAATCCGCATCGATCGGTAATCCGTATTTAAACCCGAATGACATCACATTCACCGTAAAGGTATGTCCGTGATCTGCCGCAAAATGCTGGACGATTTTTTCGCGCAGGTCCCTCGGTTTCATATCGGATGTATCATAAATGATTTGAGAGCGGCCTTTCAGCTCTTCGAGAAGCTCCCGTTCCGTCCGGATGCCCTCAAGCGGCAGGCCAGTTGTCGCAAGGGGGTGGGACCTTCTTGTCTCTTTATATCTTGAAACGAGAACCAAATCCTTGGCATCTAAAAATAAAATTCGCGGGGTAATCCAGGATGTTTCCCCAATCTCGTCAAGCGCTTCAATCAGGCTGTCAAAAAACTCGCGGCCGCGCAAATCCATAACAAGGGCAACTTTGCTCATTTTTGAACTTGATTCCTTCATCAGCTCCAAAAATTTCGGCAGCAAAGATGGTGGCAGATTATCGACACAGAAAAAACCGAGATCCTCAAAGCTTTGAATCGCCACTGTTTTTCCTGCCCCTGACATTCCGGTTATGATCACAAGCTGTATATCATGGCCTCCATTCGCATTCATGCTTCTCTCCCCCTCTTATGTTTATTCGCCTTGCGGGTCGAGGCGATAGGACAGCAATTCAAAGTCAGGCGTATACGTAAAGGTGCCGTGAAGCAGTCCTTTGCCTTTCAGCATAAAATCCAGAATATGGACGTCTCCCGGCGCCATCGGCAGGCTCCCGACGTCTCCCGCCTGATGCCACCTGATGATGCCTTCTTCCGATTCTTCTACATGTTTACCTGTATAATGATCGGCGACGAATGTGAACATCATCCATTCAGATACGACCTGATCATTTTCTTTTATGATAAAGGTGAATATCCCTTTCAGCTGCGGGTTCAGCACATACAGACCCGTCTCTTCGCGGTATTCCCTGATGACGGCGTCCCTGACGGTTTCCCCGCTTTCCATTTTACCGCCGGGGGCTACCCACCAGCCTCGTCTGGGCTTTTGCAGCAACAGGACTTTATCACCTGAAGTCAGCACACAATTCGTCACTCTTTGCAAAGTCTGTCACCCATCCTTTTATTCCTTCAATTCTTTTTTCTATTATACCGCTTCCTGTCCCCGCTCACAATGAACATGCAGTTCCGCCGTGAAAATCGCTTTTTTCCGGACTGCTTTAAGGCTTTTCCCGGGTAAAGCTTAAAGAAACAGCTTTTTCAGCGAATGGAAGCGCTTGCGAAAACCGTTCTTTTATTCTATTTTACAGCAAAAACGGACGTTTCAATATTGAAATTTGAACAACTTGTGAAATTTGTAAAAAATTCTCTTTGTGGGAAAATAAAACAAAAAAAGGACACGGATAAGATCATCCGTGCCAATAAAATTCATTATAAAAGGGGGTCAATTACTATACCCATCATAACGAATAATTGTTTCACTGGTGTTACAGGGCGGTTAAATCATGATGACGATAAAAATACGTTATTTTACAGCCTTTTCTTTCTCTTTCAGCTCTTCGATATAGTGCTGAACGCTCTGTGCGGCAATGCTTCCGTCGCCTGTTGCCGTTACGATTTGGCGAAGGGTTTTCTCACGGATATCGCCCGCTGCAAAAATACCTTCAACTTTTGTTTCCATCTGTTCATTTGTCACGATGTAGCCCTCTTCATTTGTAATGCCGAGGTTTTTGAACGGCTCTGAAAGCGGCAGCATGCCGATGTAGATAAAGACGCCGTCAGTCCGGAACTCTTCTTCTTCGCCCGTGACCGTATCGACCAGCGTTACTTTACCGACCTTTCCGTCTTTTTCATGAATTTCCTTGACCGTCTTGTTCCAGAGAAAGTCGACTTTTTCGTTGTCAAACGCGCGCGCCTGAAGGATGCTTTGCGCTCTCAGCTTATCGCGGCGGTGGACGATCGTGACTTTCGAAGCGAAACGGGTTAAGTACACGCCTTCTTCAACAGCGGAGTCCCCTCCTCCGACAACGACGAGCTCTTTGTTTTTAAAGAATGCGCCGTCACAAACCGCACAATAAGATACACCGCGGCCGCCAAGCTCTTTTTCGCCAGGTACGCCGAGCTTCTTATATTCGGCGCCTGCTGTGATGATGACCGCACGCGCTTTAAATTCTTTTGATCCCGCTTTGACGATCTTGTAGTCTCCTTCATCGACGACTTCTTTAATATCGCCATACGCATACTCAGCGCCGAACTTTTTCGCATGTTCAAACATTTTATTTGAAAGCTCTGGTCCCAGAATGCTTTCAAATCCCGGATAGTTTTCGACATCCTCCGTATTGGCCATCTGTCCGCCCGGAACGCCTCTTTCAACCATCAAAGTCGACAGGTTCGCCCTTGACGTATAAACGGCTGCCGTCATTCCCGCAGGACCTGCTCCGATAATAATGACGTCATACATTTTTTCTTCTGACACAATGTTCACTCCTTCATGAATCTTATGCTGTCAAGCAGTCCATTTCTGTTAAATAAGATTCCCTTCTTATATCTTCCTTACCCATATCCTATAAAATATCATGAATAATCGCTATTTTTTTGCTCACATAATAAAACAGGCTGAACAGTGAAGTTCACACCTGTTTCTAAAGATGTTCTTTTAATGTACGTTCATACTTTGAAAGCGTTCCGGGCGAGATATGGAAGATTTTTGCGGTTTCAGCTTTTGTCAGCCGCTCCTGATGCTCGGTCTTCCAAATGTAATAGATCGCCGCGGCAAGCCCGCCGGCATTTTTCAGCTGAAGGCCGTAAGCCCTGATCTGCTGAATAACATGAAAAATCCAAAAGCACATGGCCTCCTGTTCCATCGCTGACTGATCCGCTTGTTCAATCGCTTTCGCAGTTCTGTAAGCAAGAAGCGCGTCTTTTGAATCAACGGCTGCACTGCTTTCCCCGTAAAGCACAAGCCTGACAAACTGATCTTCAAACGGCGTTTTTGCCATCTGTGAATCAAGCACCGCTTTCAGCTGGGCTTTTTCCCCTTTTCTTCCGCTGATATAGTACGCGGCAAGGCGCTCCTCAAGCGGCCGCTGGACAGGTTTCTTTTCCTTCCGTTCTTTCCACGGCTCCATGCGGGCGTCATCCGGATACTCTTCCTGCATCTTTTTCCATACAGACCGGGCAAATTGAGTGCGGCCGGTGTAGTAAGCTGAGCAGGCGAGCCAGTAATAAAAGGTCTCATCCCCTTCAAATCCCATGCGGTAGAGTGATTTCAGCCATTTATAGCCGAGATCGTATCTGCCGACGAGGGATAGCGTGGCGCCGAGCTTATACCTTTGCTCAAACAGCATCGGATAAACATTGGAAAGCTGTTCGGAAAGCGCCTCGACCTTATCGTCCCGTCGTTCATAGTGATAAAAAATGAGAAGATTGCAAAGCGCATGCAGGTTTCCATGGCTTTTTTCCAAGACCGAAAAAATCGTCGTTTTGGCTTTCTGAATGTCTCCGGCATAAAAATATGCCAGTGCAAGGTTGTTGTAAGCTGACCAAAACTCTGGGTAATCGGAAGTGATTTCTTCAAGCATCACGATCGATTCTTGAAGCTGTCCATTTTCCAGCAGTGATTTCGCCCGATCCTGTTTCAGAATCAAGTCGTCCTGATCGAACTGCGAATAGCCCTCATCTTCCTCTCCCATATCCAATAAATCAAGGAGCTCCGCATTTTCCTCGCTGAACTCGCCGTCCGGGTCTTCTTTTAAATAAGTCTCCGCTGCTTTGTAGGCTTCGTGAAAAAGACCGAGGTGCGCATAGTTGTTTGCTTTAAAATAGTAGCATTCAGTCATTTTTTCGTTGATGTTCTTCAGGATAAAGTCCAAAAGTTCATTTGATTGCTGATAAAATCCCATTTCCGTGTAAATAACCGCAAGTTGGGACAGCATTCCCGTGTTTTCCGGTTCAAGAAAAATCGCTCTCTGAATGAGCTTGCTCGCGCGGGATAAATTGCGTTCTCTATATGCTTTGAGCCCTTTATGATAAAAATATTGCCCATCTTGGAACAGTTGGACAATTCTCGAATCTTTATGGTGTTCAGAAGTGTACTTTCCCACAGATACCCTCCATTTCAAACTATATACCGTGAGTAGTATAACATAGTTCCCCGCCGGCTTAACAGGTCAAAAACAAGTTTCGAGAAAATTCTCTTCATTTTCCACATATGGTTTTTTCACCATTTTATTCCGGACGTTTGGAGCATCGGAGCGCATAGGGCCTTCAGAAGGTTCAAGGTAGGTTTTATATCGGAAGTACGCTTTTTATTTTAACCAGGGCAAAATCTTTTTTTAGCACTAGATAGTGACGAATATACGTTCCCATTGTATGATCATAGAAAGGGGGTTCATCATGTGAAAAAAAGCGGATCAATACAATTGAAGCATTTCTCGGAAGAACATTCAGCTGCGCTTCTCGAATTCGAGCTTCCTGAAGAACAGCATCGATTTACCGCGCTGCCGAAAGAGGTTTTAAAACGGACGGACGGTCAGTTTCCAATCGTAATGTTAAGCGAAGGCAAGCCCGTCGGATTTTTTATCCTGCATGCGACCGAGAGGGTAAAAGACTACTCGTACAACCCGGAAGCCATGCTGTTAACGGCACTATCCGTCGACAGAAAGCACCAGGGAAAAGGTTTTGCAAAAGAAGGAATGCTCAAGCTTCCTGAGTTTGTCGCCAAGGCGTTCACCCATTGTCATGAAATCGTGCTGGTTGTGAACGTGAAAAACACCGCGGCCCAGCACCTGTATGTGAAAGCCGGATTTGCAGACACAGGGGAAAGAAAAACGGGGCCGATCGGAGAGCAAATCGTGATGAAATTAAACATCAAATAGCTCCCCTATCGGGAAAACACCCAAAAGGCAGTTTGCTTTTTAGGTGTAAGCAATACGCTTATGATTCAGCGCCTTCATGGCGCTCTTTCAGGACGCCAAGCACATCATCAAGCGGAAGGGACTGCTCCCTCAGCAAAACGAGCAGATGGTAAAGAAGGTCAGCCGCTTCCCATTTCAGCTCTTCAGAATCCCGGTTTTTTGCAGCGATAATGACTTCCGCCGCTTCTTCGCCAACCTTCTTCAAAATCTTGTCAACGCCTTCACTGAACAAATATGTCGTATATGCGCCTTCAGGCATTTCCGCCTGCCGTTTGGCAATCACCGTTTCAAGTTCATTGATGATGTCAAAGCGGCCGCCGCCAGTCTGTCTGATATGTTCGCCGGGCGAGAAACAGCTGTAGCTTCCTGTATGACAGGCCGGTCCCGCCGGTTCGACCAGCACGATGAGCGCATCCTGATCACAGTCAAGCCTGATGTCTATCACACGCTGAATGTTTCCTGACGTCGCTCCCTTATGCCAGAGCTCTCCTCGCGACCTGCTGAAAAACCATGTCTCCTTCGTTTCCAGCGTTTTTTCAAACGATTCTTTGTTCATATAAGCAAGTGTCAGCACTTCCTTGCTCACTGCATCCTGGACAATCGCCGGAATCAAGCCGGCTTCATTAAATGTCAACTCGTCTGCCTTGATCATCTTACATTCACCCCGCGCTCTTTTAAATAAGCTTTTACTTCTTTTACAGATGTTTCTTTGTAATGAAAGATAGATGCGGCAAGAGCCGCGTCCGCCTGCCCTTCTGCAAATGCATCATACATGTGGTCCGCATGACCTGCGCCTCCGGATGCAATGACCGGGACTGAAACGGCTTCTGATACACACTTTGTGAGCCTGCAGTCAAATCCGTTCTTTTCTCCGTCTGCATCCATGCTTGTCAGCAGGATTTCACCGGCTCCCCGCTGAACGGCTTCCTTTGCCCATGAAACGGCCTCAAGGTCCGTCTTTTTACGTCCGCCGTGTGTATAAACATAATACTGATCAGCTTCCGGATCGAATTTTGCATCAATCGCGACGACAATGCATTGAGAGCCGAAAAAGTCAGCGCCTTCCGTTATCAGTTCCGGACGGAGAACGGCAGCCGTATTAACGGAAACTTTGTCGGCTCCGGCCCGCAGGATCGTTTTCATATCATCCAAACGATTAATGCCGCCGCCGACGGTAAACGGGATCGCCAGCTTGGCCGCCACTCTTTCAACGACGTCAACCATCGTTTTTCTCCCCTCGTGGGATGCCGAGATATCGAGAAAAACAAGCTCATCAGCGCCTTCACGATCATATACTTCAGCCAGCTCAACGGGGTCGCCGGCATCTTTCAATTCAACAAACTGTACACCTTTGACAACGCGGCCGTCTTTTACGTCTAAACACGGGATAATTCGTTTTGTGATCACTTTTCCGCCACCCTTTCAAGCGCTTCAGCCACGGTAAATTGATTGGTATACAGCGCTTTTCCGACAATGGCGCCAGAGACGCCTTCCGCAGCCCGGGAAGCGAGTGCCTCAAGATCGGCGAGAGAGCTGACACCGCCGGAGGCAATGACTTGTTTACCGGTTGCCCTGGCAAGCTCCACTGTACTGCTGATATTCGGTCCTGACAGCATTCCGTCAGTCGCAATGTCGGTAAAGATAAACACTTCCGCACCTTCATTCGCAAGCTCGCGGCCAAGCTCTTCCGCTCTAACGGAGGAGGTCTCAAGCCATCCTTCAGTCGAAACAAATCCGTCTCTTGCGTCAAGACCGATTGCGATATGCCGGCCGTAAGCTTTCAGCATGTTTTTGACAAACTCGGGATTTGATACGGCCGAGCTGCCTAAGATCACCCTTTCAACACCTTGCGACAAGTAGTCATACACGTCTTTTTCGGTCCTGATGCCGCCGCCGACCTGCACTTTAACGTTGAGCTCATCAGCAATGCTTATGACGTGGCTGTCGTTCACTTTTTTGCCTTCTCTTGCCCCGTCCAAATCGACAAGATGAATCCAGTCTGCCCCCGCTTCAGCAAACCGGGAGGCCATATCCAGAGGGGAATGACCGTAAATCGTTTCTTTTTCGTAATCTCCCTGGATGAGCCTGACGCATTTGCCGTTTCTCATGTCAATGGCAGGGTATACAGTAAACTCGCTCATTTTTTCACCTTCTGTTCTTGTGTAAGCTGCTTGAAACGCTTTAAGATCGACATGCCGACCGCACTGCTTTTTTCCGGATGGAACTGGGCGCCGTATACATTGCCAAGACCGACGACAGCGGGCACACGCACACCGTATTCGGCGCTGGCAAGCAAAGCCTCCTCTTCGATTCCGCTGACATAATACGAATGAACGAAATACGCATATCCTTCTTTCGTCTTTGGTAAAAGCGGAGAGTCGCGGTGGACCGTGAGCAGATTCCAGCCCATGTGAGGCACTTTTAAGCGATCTCCCGCTTGATCACGGTCTTTCAGTTTAACGATTTTTCCTTTCAAAAGGCCGAGTCCTTCTGACGCCCCGCGTTCTTCGCTTTCTTCAAACAAAAGCTGCATGCCGAGGCATATGCCGAGAAAAGGTTTTCCTTCGCTTACGGCATCTTGAATAAATGTTTTCAGGCCGGTCTGGCTTAAAGTCTCCATCGCATCCCGAAAAGCGCCGACTCCCGGAAGGATATAGCTGTCCGCTTTCTTAAGTTCATCCGGTTGCTCGGACACGAAATAAGGAGCATCGATCCGTTCAAGCGCTTTAGAGACGCTGTACAGGTTTCCCATTCCGTAATCTATGACACCGATCATTTACAGCATTCCTTTCGTTGACGGAATTCCTTTGACCCGCGGATCGATCAATGTCGCTTCATCAAGCGCACGTCCCAGCGCTTTAAAAATCGCCTCGATCATGTGGTGGGTATTCGTACCGTAATGAACGATGACGTGAAGATTCATTCGCGCTTCCAGCGCAAACTTCCACAAAAATTCATGGACAAGCTCTGTATCAAATGTTCCGACTTTCCGGCTCGGGAATTCGGCTCTGAACTCGAGGTGCGGCCTGTTGCTCAGATCAATCGCAACCTGGGCGAGCGCTTCATCCATCGGTACCATGCTCGAACCGTAGCGTTTGATTCCTTGTTTATCTCCGAGCGCTTCCAAAAGCGCCTGTCCGAGACAAATACCGATATCTTCAGTCGTATGGTGGTCGTCGATTTCAACATCGCCTTTCGCTTCAACTGAAAGGTCAAACTGCCCGTGTTTTGTAAATAAATCGAGCATATGTGTCATAAACGGGACATCCGTTTGAATATCCGCTTTCCCTTCTCCATCAATATGAAAGGATAATTTAATATCAGTTTCATTGGTTTTTCTTGCCCGTTCGGCTTTTCTCATCAGTTTTCCTCCCGGTCTCTGGATTCAATTGCTCTTGCATGGGCTTCAAGTCCTTCTAATCTTGCAAAGGCCGCGATGTTCTCGGCATTCTCGCGGAATGCATCCCTGCTGTAGGAAATGATGCTGGAGCGCTTTTGGAAGTCAGTCACATTTAGCGGGCTTGAAAATCTGGCTGTGCCGTTAGTCGGCAGAACATGATTAGGGCCTGCAAAATAATCGCCCACCGGCTCTGAACTGTAGCGGCCCAGGAAAATGGCGCCCGCGTGTTTGATCTGTCCGAGCAGGGCATCAGGCTGAGCTGTTAAAATTTCCAAATGTTCAGGAGCGAGCTCATTGATGACGGAAACGGCTTCATGCATCGTCTTTGTAACATAGATCAAACCGTGGTTGTCAATCGACTGCCGTGCAATCTCTTTTCTCGGAAGATGTTCGAGCTGTTCGTAAACCTCTTTTAAAACAGATTCGGCAAGCGGCTTTGAGTCGGTGACAAGAATGCTCGATGCCATCGCATCGTGCTCAGCCTGTGAAAGTAGATCAGCGGCGATTTCCCGGTGGTTTGCCGTACTGTCAGCGAGGATGGCGATTTCACTTGGGCCCGCGATCATATCGATATCAACCTGGCCGAATACTTCCCGTTTAGCAAAGGCGACGTAAATATTGCCAGGTCCCGTGATTTTATCGACGGGGGAAATGGATTCCGTTCCGTAAGCCAATGCGGCAATCGCCTGAGCGCCGCCCATTTTGTAAATCTCTGTGACGCCAAGCTCGGCGGCAGCCGCCAGCACTCCCGCCGACAATTTGCCGTCTTTTCCCGGAGGTGAGGCAAGGACAATGCGATCGACGCCGGCAACAAGCGCCGGAATGACATTCATCAGGACCGATGATGGGTAAGCAGCCGTTCCGCCGGGCACGTACACTCCGGCTGAATCAAGCGGCGTAATTTTTTGGCCGAGCATCGTTCCGTCCTTGCGGTGGTAAAACCATGATGATGTGAGCTGCCGCTCATGATATTCTTTAATGTTTAAAATCGCCGCCCGAATAATCTCGAGATCCCGCTTTTTGAGCGTGGTGTATGCTTCCTTGATTTCCTTTTCAGAAACGCGAAAGTCGGCCACATCCGCTCCGTCAAATTGCCTTGTGAATGCGGAAACAGCTGAATTCCCGTTCTTTTTCACTTCTTCGATAATGCCGCGGACTGCTTTTCTTTGTTCTTCCGTTCCGGCGTCAATGGTGCGCTTTAGTAAAACCGACGTATTTCCGCTGATGGATTTGATCTTCATTTTGCTTTTTCCCCTTCCACAATAAGAGAAAGTTTTGAAGCCATTTCATCGATGACTGCGTCTTTCATTCGGTAGCTGACAGGATTTACGATGAAACGCGACGTGATGTCGCAAATTTTTTCGGTTTCAACCAGCCCGTTTTCCCTTAAAGTCTGTCCTGTTGATACGATATCAACGATTCGGCCGGCAAGCCCGATCAAGGGAGCGAGTTCAATCGAACCGTTGAGCTTGATGATTTCCACTTGTTCTCCCTGCTCCCTGAAGTAGCTTGACGCGACATTTGGATACTTGGTCGCAACCCGGGGTGCAACGCTGTCGGCCGCCGTCTCTGCCAGGCCGGCTACGGCAAGACGGCATTTGCTGATGTTTAAATCAAGCACCTCGTAGACATCGCGTTCTTCTTCCAGCAGGACATCTTTGCCGGCGATTCCGACATCGGCCACCCCGTGCTCGACATATGTTGTGACATCCATCGGCTTGGCGAGGATAAAGCGAAGGTTCTCTTCAGGCACTTGAATGATCAGC
Organism: Bacillus sp. AK124; assembly: GCF_053903085.1. Classification (NCBI taxonomy): domain Bacteria; kingdom Bacillati; phylum Bacillota; class Bacilli; order Caryophanales; family Bacillaceae; genus Bacillus; species Bacillus sp. AK124. The sequence goes on along the minus strand of NZ_CP096378.1, from coordinate 645,417 downwards.
TTTCTCGAATCGTCGAATTCTTCAGGGAGCTGATAGCCTGCTTTTCGAAGCATATCGGCAGCTTCCTCAAATATCCGCCCTTTCGGCATCGCAATCGTCAATTCCTTACCCATGCTTCTCTTCCTTTCTGGCCCCGATAAAATAGGTCACGTTTTGAAAAGACTTTGTCATTTGGTCAATATCTCCGATTCCCGCTAAGTCCTGTATGACGACTTTTTTGCCTTTTCTTCGCTCTTCTTCGGCAAATCTGATCGCCTCTTTTCTCTGTTCCGTGCTGAAGATGACGACATCGATTTTTTCTTGCTCTTCCGCCGGCTTCAATGCTTCCAGCAGCCTGTCAGTCCTGATGCCGAAACCGGTTGCCGGAGCGGGTGAGTCGAAGCGGCCGAGAAGCTGGTCATATCTGCCGCCGTTTCCGATCGGAAAGCCGACGTTTTCAGCATAGATTTCAAACAAAACGCCGGTATAGTAGCTCATATGGCTGACCATGCCTAAATCGAGCTTAATGTCGTCCGTGCAACTATAGTCGCCGAGCGTCTCCCAAAGCGTCTTCAGTTCTGAAACCGCGCGTTTTCCTTTTTCAGAATCGATGATCGATGCCGCCTTGCTGCACGTTTCAATACCGCCTCTCAACTCCAAAAGCTCGAGCAGCCTGCTTTTATCAATTGAGGATAAATTGAGGGATTTTACATGCTCCCGGTAGCCGACATAGTTCTTTTCGTATAAATAGCGCCGCAGGACATGAGCCCTTTCTTCGTTTCCTAAAACCTCCACAAACAGAGCGTCTGAAATTCCGACATGGCCGATCGAGATTTTAAATGAAGTCAGGCCGGCTTTTTTAAGCGAAAAAATGACGAGCGCAATCACTTCTGCGTCAGCGCTTGTAGATCCATCGCCGATCAGTTCGACGCCGACTTGCTCAAATTCGGCGGCACGCCCGCCTTCACGCTCCTGTGCCCTGAACACATTTGCAGCATAGCCCACTCTAAGCGGGTGATCATCTTTATGAAGCTTTGAGGCCGCCACCCTTGCGATCGGAGCCGTCATATCAGGTCTTAACACGAGCGTCTGTCCCTCCTGATCAAGGAGTTTAAACAACTGCTGATCCAATATGGCCGACTGCACACCGACCGTATCATAAAATTCAAGGGCCGGTGTCTCCATGAACTGATACCCCCACAAAGCCATCACCTCTGTTAATGAAGAGCGCACCTTTTTCTTCGTTTCGTAAAGCACAGGCAGCGTATCCCGCATGCCATGCGGTTTTTCAAACATAAACATCTACACTTGCACCCCCATAACCGTTTGAAGGAAAATTCCGAATCCTTTAGTTCGCTAATATGATAATATGCTAACAGATAAAAGAATCAAAATCAACAGCCGCTCTTAAAATAGACTCCGGACCGTATGGGAAATGATAACTTTTATGTCATGAACATCTTGATGTTATAATGTATACGATCGCAAATCTTTGCCTTAACCAAACCAGCAAAGGGAAGACAGGAGACTTAGAATGAAATTTTTCAAAACTCTTTTTTTTATTTTTTTCGTAGCAGCTCTTATGACCGCCGTTCTTATACTGTTTTCTAAAGATGCGTTAAGCCCGTTAGCCGAAATGCTGCACAGCAGCCATAAGAATGCTGCTGACAATAAAGAAGTACGTCAGCCGCTTGACGTCCCGCTGATCAACCAAATGGACTCGCCGAAGCTTTATAACGGCTGTGAAGTCGCCAGCCTGGCGATGATCTTAAACTACAGCGGATATCATGTCACAAAAAATGAGCTTGCCAATGAGGTGAAAAAAGTGCCTCTGCACTATGAAAACGGCTTAAAGGGAAATCCTAACGACGGCTTTGTCGGAGATATGGAAAACGGACCCGGACTGAGTGTCTACCATGGCCCGATTTACGATTTGGCCTATTCATACGCAGGTACTAAAGCTGTCGATTTGACGGGAAGTGAGCCGGAGAAAATATATGAACAGCTGAATCAGGGAAGACCGGTTTGGGTGATCACCACTGTACATTTCACCCCAGTCAACGATATGGAAACATGGAATACACCGTCAGGCAAAGTCGATGTGACGTACAGCGTTCACAGTGTTGCCGTGACAGGCTATGATGAAGATTACGTTTATGTGAATGATCCGTACGGATATAAAAACAGAAAAACAGATAGAGAACATTTTGAAAAATCATGGAAACAAATGGGCAGTCAGGCGATCGTGATCGCCGCCTAAAAAGGCAGTTAACCCCCTGCCTTTTTTTAGTTCTTTCAACCCCTATTAAAATAAGCCCCTTTACCCTTTCGTCACATCCAAAATACAGAAAACAACCCCATTTCACGTGTTTTATTTACTGTTTTTTCACAATATTCAAATTATTTGTTTACACGTCAGCAAACTCGCATATATGATAGTACCGAAATAGGTGTCTCATCTTATTGCAAATGGACCAGAAACTGCTTTCACCTACGGGAGACAAATCTGTTTTGAACAATATTTCATGAGGAGGATGAAAATGATGAAGAGATTAGCAGGTACGGTTATTTTGTCAGGTTTGCTCGTCTGCGGGTTTGGACAGGCTCTGCCCGAAAAAGCCTCGGCCGCCGAGGTCGTTCACAAAACGATCGTAGTCGAAAAAGGACAAACGTATGACGGGAAAGGCAAGCGGCTGATTGCAGGTCCGGAGCTGGGGGACGGAAGCCAGCGCGAAGATCAAAAACCGATTTTCAAAGTGGAGAATGGCGCAACGCTCAAAAATGTCGTGCTTGGCGCTCCTGCTGCTGACGGTGTTCACACTTATGGTAACGCTTCTATAAGCAATGTTGTTTGGGAAGATGTCGGCGAAGATGCCCTGACTGTCAAAAGCGAAGGAAATGTCACGATTAACGGAGGATCAGCCCGGCTTGCCGCGGACAAAATCTTTCAGATTAATAAAGCGAGTACATTTACCGTGAAAAATTTCACTGCGGATCAAGGAGGCAAATTCATTCGCCAGCTCGGAGGCTCGACATTTAAGGCAGTGGTCAATATTGATAACTGCACGATTACAAATATGAAAGAGGCCATCTTCAGAACCGACAGCAGTACAAGTTCCGTTACGATGACAAATACAAGGTACTCAAAAGTCGGAAAGAAGTGGATCGGTGTGAAGCATATTACGGAAAGGAACAATCATGAATTTTAACTTTGATTGCAAATAAAGGCCCCCGTTCTTTATTCAGCGGGGGTCTCCAACCTTTTTTCCATTTCTTCTTTTGTATAGATCAGCCGCATCGGATTGCCGCCGACAAAAGCGCCCGGAGGCACATCTTTATGAACGAGCGTACCGGCGGAAATGACGGCGCCGTCTCCGATTTCGACGCCTGGAAGGATCGTCGTATTGGCTCCGATCATGACTTCATCGCCGATGACAACCTCGCCGAGCCGATATTCTTTTATTAAATACTCGTGCGCCAAAATGGTCGTATTGTAGCCGATCACGGTGTTACGCCCGACGGAGATCTTTTCAGGAAACATGATATCCGGCATGACCATTAAAGCAAATGAGCATTTCTCTCCGATTTTCATCCGCAAAAACGTCCGGTACATCCAATTTTTCATCCCAAGAAACGGCGTATAGCGCGCTGCCTGAATGACGATAAAGTTTTTGACCACTTTAAAAAATGGAACCGTCTGATAGATGTGCCATAAGGAATTGGCGCCGGACACCGGATAGCGCTTCGTTTTTCTCAAGCTTCCTCCACCTCAAGAATGCGAAGGAGATCGCTCATTTGCCGGAGCATAAAATCAGGCTCGTGTTTAGCCAGGCTTTCTTCTCCTTTAATCGTCCACGCAACGCCTGCTGTTTTCGTTCCGGCGTTCTTCCCTGCTAATATATCGTGGTAATTATCACCGATCATGATGGCTTCTTCCGGACGGCTGCCAAGCTTGGAAAGGGCAAGCAAAACAGGCTCGGGATCTGGCTTCGGCCGCTTGACGTCATCCAGCGTCACAACCGTCTCGAAAAAGGCATCAAGCCCCGTCAGTTTAAGCCCCATGATAACGGTGTCCCGCAGCTTTGTCGTGACAATCCCGAGCTTATACCCTTCTTCCGCGAGGCGTTCCAGCGTCTCGTAAACCGTCTCATACTCGGTTACCAGTTCATCATGCATCTGATGATTAAATGTCCGGTACATGGTGATCATTTCTTCAGCCTTATCCTTTTGAATGCTTGAGAACGTTTCATAAAGGGAAGGTCCGATGAAAGCAAGGACATCCTCCCGTTTATAGCGTCCCGGTGCATAATGGTCGAGCGTGTGCAAAAATGAGGCGATGATCAGCTCATTTGTATTGATTAGCGTTCCATCCAAATCAAATAAAACCGTATTAACTTTCATACAAAGCTTCCTTTCTGCGAACGGAATAACCCGGCTTTCTCCAGATGCGCGAAATCGCGATCGTCAGCAGAATCGCGGTTACAAGCCTGATCAACAAAAGAGGCCAGACCGGAATGCCGAGCGGGATAAATACCAATGTGTCTTCCACAACCGCGTGACAGGCAACGAGAAAAATAAACGCGAGCGTTACATCTCTTTTGCTGACGCCGTCTTCTTCGACCGCTTTGATCATAACGCCGGCCCCATATGCAAGGCCGATCGTCAGCCCGGCAACCATCGTCATTGAGGTGTTCTCTTTCATGCCGAGCATTCTCGTCAGCGGTGCAAACCACTTTGAAAAAGTATGCAGCCAGCCAAGGTCTCTCATATATTGAATGATGATCATCAGCGGTATCACGATGGCTGCAAGCTGAAGGACGCCAAGACCCGCCTTGGTGACGGCTTCAAGCGCAATTTCAAGCCAGCCGGAAGGAGCGGCGCTTTTCGCAGAGATCAAGCCGTATTGGGCCGCATCCTGACCGCCGTGCCAGACAAGGTTAATGATAAAGGCCGAAAAAACGGCGAGGCCGATGCGCACAAGCAAAATAAGCCATATTTTAATTCCGACCCTTGATGCAACGGTCGATTCGATAATCAAATTGTGGCAAAACGACAGCATCACCGCTAAAATAAACACTTCTTTAACTGTCAAATCAAGCGTTAAAATCCCCGCAATTCCGGCATACAAGTTCAGCATGTTGCCGAGCACAAGCGGTATCGCCGCTTCCCCTGACAACCCGAAAATTCCCATCGCCGGCGTGATCAGCTTGATCAACCAGTCCATCACCGGTGTATGCTGAAGCAGGCTGACAATCAGCGTGACAGGAAAAATCACTTTTCCGAGTGTCCACGTCGTTTTCAGCCCCGCCACAGCTCCGGCTTTTAAAGTTCCCTTCATTGCTGTCTCCCCTTTGTAAAATCGCTACATCTCCTGATACCGTTTAATCTCTCGCCCTTTGAAACGTCTGTAGGCTATCAGCGCAGCCGCACTGAGGATCAGGACGATTGAAATCACCTGGGCGATGCGAAGGTTCGCCGTCAGCATCAGACTGTCCGTTCTCAGGCCTTCGATATAGTAGCGTCCCATCGAATACCAAATGACATAGATTAAGAACAGCTCGCCTCGCTTTAAATTCGCTTTTCTTAAAAGAAGCAGAACGACTACTCCCGTGAAGCTCCACAGCGATTCATACAAAAAGGTAGGCTGGTAGTACTGCCCGTCGATGTACATTTGATTGATGATAAAATCAGGCAGGTGGAGGTTTTCTAAAAACGCTCTTGACACCGCCTCACCGTGCGCTTCCTGGTTCATAAAGTTTCCCCAGCGGCCGATCGCCTGACCGAGCAGGATGCTTGGAGCAGCAATATCAGCCAGCTTCCAAAACGAAAGCCCTTTGACCTTCGCATAAATGATTCCCGTCAGTACGGCGCCGATCAGTCCGCCGTGGATCGCAAGGCCGCCGTTCCATATTTGAATAATCTGGTCCGGGTGTTCACTGTAATAGCCCCATTGAAAAATGACATAGTATGCCCTTGCACATAAAATCGCAATCGGGATCGCAAAAAGCACCAAATCGACAAAGGTGTCCTTATGCAGCCCCCTCCGTTCGCCTTCCCTGACCGCCAGCCACAAGCCCAGCAAAGCGCCAAGGCCGATGATAATGCCGTACCAATGGACAGCAATCGGCCCCAGGTGAAAAGCAATCGGATTTAAAGGTTCAATCGTTTCATTCATATTGTCAGCTCCTATTCTTCAAGCTCACCATCTTCAATCACATCCGCAAGCTTATGGGTAAATTGCTCAGCGGCATTCAGACCCATTCTCTTTAGTCTGAAGTTCATTGCGGCCACTTCGATGATGACGGCAAGATTTCTTCCCGGACGAACCGGAATTGTCAGCTTCGGAACGTCTGTATCAATAATTTTCATTGTATCTTCTTCAAGCCCTAAGCGGTCATACTGCTTTCCTTGCTCCCAAAGCTCCAGACTCATGACAAGAGTAATCCGCTTAAAGCTTCTGACCGCCCCCGCGCCAAATAACGTCATGACATTGATAATGCCAAGGCCTCTGATTTCCAGGAGATGCTCAATTAATTCAGGCGCGCTTCCGATCAATGTATCCTGGTCTTCCTGTCTGATCTCAACGCAGTCATCCGCCACAAGGCGATGGCCTCTTTTGACAAGCTCCAAAGCCGTTTCGCTTTTTCCAACGCCGCTCTTTCCGATAATGAGCACCCCGACGCCGTAAACATCGACGAGGACGCCGTGAATCGCAGTTGTCGGAGCCAGCTGGCTTTCAAGAAAATTCGTCAGACGGCTTGTCAGGCGCGTCGTCTTTAACGGGGATCGAAGCACAGGCACGCCGTTTTCTTCGGAAGCCTCGATGAGTTCAGGCGGAATCGGCAAATCACGGGAAAGGATAATCGCCGGTGTAATTTCCGTGCATAACGACAGCATCCGCTGCTTTTTTTCTTCCTCTGGAAGCTTTTCAAAAAAGGTAATCTCGGTCTTCCCAAGCAGCTGAACCCTCTCTTTTGGATAGTATGTAAAATAACCAGCCATTTCAAGGCCCGGTCTTGATAAATCGCTCATCGTAATCGGACGGTTGATCCCTTCTTCTCCGCTGATGAGCTCAAGCTTAAATTTATCCATCACATCTTTTGTTCGAACTTTCGGCACGATTGATGCACCCTCCTCTTCTCAGATGAAGAACTAGACATTCAGCTTTATTCTATCACTTTCAAAATGAACCTAAAACATTTTTTGAAAATGGCCCCCCTTGACACTTCGGTGAAGTCTTCTTTTCCTGGGCTTTCTTTCAAAGCGAAAAATCAGTAGTATGTAAAGAGGAACGCGAAAAGGAAGTGAAGAACCGTTGAAATACAATATCCATGATACCACCGTGCTGAACGAAGACATTTTGACCCCGGAAGAAAAAGAGACATGGGTTCTTTATATGAAAGTACTGACCGCTGCCGGCCTGGGGGATGTCTCCGAATGGATGAAGCTCGATCTCAGCATGCCGCAAATGAAAGTTTTAATGCTTCTGAACAACCACGGCACACTGAAAGTCTCTGAAATCGCTGAAAAAATGGGCGCTTCCCTTTCAAATATGACCGGACTGCTCAGCCGCCTTGAACAAGCGAACTTCATCAAAAGAACACATTCCGAGCAAGACCGGAGAACGATTGTTGTTGAACTAACCGAAGATGCAAAGGGGATTTTTCGAAGCCTTTACAAAAAGGGCCACGAAAAGCTCAAAAAGGCGCTCCAGAAACTGAACGAACAGGAAAAAACCAAAGTGAATGAAGGCCTTACCATTCTTGAAAAAGCGTTAAAAGCTGACGATGAATAGACAAGCTGCCCGGAAAACGGCGCAGCTTTTTTTGTTGAAAAATTTCTTTTGACAAAACGTGTTTTTTTAAGGATGATTAAAATAGTTCACTCAAAGTGAATTATTCATTTTAAATTAATAAAAAAGGAGGATATATGGTGTGAACCAAAAGTGGGCCGTATTATTATTTACGATCGGCGTGTTTATGGCTGCTTTAGACAATGGCATCATTTCAGCCGCACTGACGACAATCAACGATTCTTTTCAAGTATCCCCCTCATGGGGAGCTTGGGGCATCACACTTTATACGCTCGGTTTGGCAGTCAGCGTCCCGATCGTCGGAAAGCTGTCTGACCGGTATGGACGCAAAAAGCTGTTTATCATCGAAGTCTTGCTGTTTGGCGCCGGTTCGCTGCTGGTTGCATTGAGCCAAAACTTCCCGATGTTTTTATTGGCAAGGCTGATTCAGTCGCTTGGCGGCGGCGGAATCTTTATTATCGGAAGCTCGCATATTCTCACTGCGCTGCCTAAAGAAAAACAGGGAACCGCACTGGGGCTTTTAGGTGCGATGAACGGCATCGCGGCAGTGCTCGGTCCGAATATCGGCAGCTTTATTTTGGATATGACCGGAAGCTGGCACTGGCTGTTTTTGATCAACCTTCCGATTGCCGCAGTGCTGATCATTCTCAGCGTTCCATTGATGAAAGAAACAAAAGGCGGAACACAGAAGCCGCTCGATCTGGCCGGAACTGTGCTGTTGTCTCTTGGGATTTTAGCTGTGATGTACGGAATAACGAATATAAACGGACAGCACATGTCTGCCGTCCTGTCCGATCCAAAGGTTTACTGTTTTCTTCTGATCGGCTGCGCGCTGTTTGCAGGACTCATCTTTTATGAAAAACGCATAGAACTGAAAGGCGGCGACCCGATACTTGCCTACAGCTTATTAAAAAACAAGGTGTTTCAATGGACGCTTTTTATCGGATTTTTATCCGGCGGACTCTTGGCAGCCGTTATTTTCATTCCTGCATATGCGGAACAATATTTGCATGTCGCTCCTGAAAAAGCGGGGTATTGGATGACGCCTCTGGCGCTGGCTTCGGGAATAGGAGCAGGGCTCGGCGGAATGCTCGCTGATCGGAAAGGACCGGTAAAAGCGGCATGGCTCTCGGGAATCATTTCGTTCGCCGGGTTTTTACTCTTATCCGTCTGGGTGACAGAGAAGTGGGAATTTGTTTTGGCAAGCATTATCGCAGGGGTCGGCTTTGGTTTTCTGTTAGGCGCGCCGTTAAATATGCTTGTATCAGAGGCAGCAAAACAGGATTACGGGACAGCGCTCGGCACATTATCACTCGTCAGGCAGATGGGAATGACCTTGGCGCCCGCTTTGTATGCAGGATATATAACGGCCGGCTACGAAAATATCGGCACACATATCAAACAAAAACTGAATGATGCAGGGATGCCGATAAAAGAATTTACAGGCGGTGAGTCGGACGTAGCGCGTCTGAACGAATCACTCAGCCAGATTCCCGACCCAAAAGTAAAGGACATTATAAGCGAAGCGATCCATGAAAGTGTAGGAACGGGGTTTTTTAACCTCTACTTCACAGCCGCCGTCCTCTCCCTTGCCGTCATCGCTTCTGTCAGCATTTTATCGCTTTACAGAAAAAAACAAGCCGACACGGCAACCCGTCTGAAAAAAGATGTGACAAACTAAAAAGCATTTGCTCCCCTTAGGAAAACAAATGCTTTTTACGTTCACAAATGAATACCGCAGCCAGCCAAAAGCCGATTACAGCAATTGGGGGATTTTTCATACCTGACGGCTCAAGTTTCGCTTGCTTTAACTTCATGCCGGCCGGCGGGGGGCTCCCCGACAATTGCCACAGAGCTGAGCCCACCCCGGCGGTTTGATCTATCAAAAAGGATCTCATGCCGTCATCTTTTGTCGTCAATTTCCACATCTGAGATCTGCTTTTGCCGCCGTAATGGTCAGAAGCTGCGGCGTACCAGAAATAGGTTGTGTTCGGCTGTAAATCCTTCCATGTCACTGAAGCCGTCTTTCCGCTTTTCACCGTTTTTGCTTTCCCAATTTCCTTGTTCGAAAAGACATTCAGCTCAAAATAATCGGTTTTAACCTTTTTCTTCCGTGGTTTCAGATCCGTTTTGATGTTGAACTCGTCTTTCGGGCCGAATTGGTGCGGATCATAAAAATTATAGTCGTCAAGATATGGCGAATACGTTTTGACATGGATCGTGTCATGCTTCGGATCTACATGAAGAATTCTTAAATAACCTTGGCCTCCTTCAGGACCGCCCTGATAGTCGGCAAGCATTTGATACACCTTGCGATCCGTCTTGCCGTCCCCGTTATCATCAAGCCTGTCGACTTTTAAGTTGGAGCTGTGATAGTGGCCGCTCAACACGGCGATCACATTCGGATTCCGCTTGATGATCTGTTCAAATATTTTCTCCCCGATTGGACTTCTGCTTCCGCTGACAAGCAAAAACTCGTGAAATGACAAAATCGCTTTTCGATCGGGATGGCGTTTCAGAACATCATCTATCCACTGCAGTTCTTTTTTTCCGATTCCCCACCCCATCGATACCATGATATAGTCGTTTCCCCCGCTGGAGATGAGATCGTAATGCCCTTTGTTATTCTGATAAGACCCGCCGTAATGCGGTTTTTGTTTAAAACGTCTTTCCCCGAAATACCTGCCGAATTTCAAATAAGACCGGTCTTTATGGCTGACATCGTGATTGCCCGCCAGCACGCCGTATGGAACTTGATGGTCGTCGAGAACTTTCATGAACTGGTCGGCGCGCTTCCATTGCAGCGGCTGATCCGCTTCATCCACAAGATCCCCCGTATGAAAGACGTACTGAATGTTCAGCTTATCCTTTTGTTCGGCGATCCACTTGACCTGACGTTCAAAAATGTGCGGATAGCTTTCCGAATAATATTGCGTATCAGACATCCACACAAATGTATAGTCATTTTGCGAAAGCTGAATTTGATCCTGAATGATGATGCTCGCCTTGGATTGACGGATATAATCGGCAGCTTTTATGCTTCCTTTGAGGGTGAAAGGTTTTTCATCCTTTGCAACATGGAATGTCAGCGTCTCCCACCTCTTGCTCGTCCAATTCCAAGCGAACATGGAGACTTTTCTGCCGGGAAGCGAACTGCCTCGCCACCGCACTTCCACCTTGTCGTTCGGCCCCGTATTTTCATCCACTTTGACATCAAAGCGATGGTACGGAAACTTTGTTGTTGATGACGTTTCAAAACCTTTTCCGTCAGGTGCGGACATGCCGCTGCGCTCTTCTTTTGTCAGCGCCTTTTCCCCTCTGACCGCAAAGCTTTGCGGAGGTTCCGTCCCGCTTTCGTTCGCTGACACGTCAACGTGCTCTTCGTCTTTTACAGTGTACTGAAACCCTTGATGGAATGACACTTTCATCTTATCTTTGGTCGGGTCCTTGACGCGAACGGCCAGCTTAGCTTGTGTGCTGCCGGGGGCATTTTTGACCTGGGCTGGCTTGTCCGGCTTTTCCTCTTTAATATAAAATGCCTTTTTCACGATTGACAGGTTGCCGGCGCTGTCCTCCGCTTTTATTTTCAGTTCGTGCTTTCCCGCATCCAGGCCGGCAGAAGATATAAAATAGGGAAGCGCTATTTTTTTGCCGTCAAGAACGGCTTTTATGCTTTTCACACCGCTCCATTTATCGTGTGCGACCGCATTGATCTCAAACGATCCTTTATACGTCCTGCCGTCTTTTAGTGACGTTTTGATCTCAGGGCCTGTATTATCAACCGTCACCCTGCGGATGAGCCTTTCTTCGCCATTCTCCGCTTCAACGATGTGCGGCCCTTCATCCCAGGCCTGTGTATGCCATTGACTGGCAAGCGATGTAAACTTGGCTTCCGGAATCGAAAAACGGAATTCATACCATTCGCGCGCCCCTGGACCGTCGCCGGCCGGAAGCTCAGCTTTCGGATCGTCGTACTGCTCATCGCGAATGATGGTCCCATCCGCTAAGATAAGACGGGGATTCTTGAGGACAAAATCATCCCTGTTTTCTTCTGCAGATTGTTCAAATGGGGTTGACTTCGTGCCTGAACGAACTTTAATCGCAAACGGCTTTCCTTTTTTTAATTCCTCCGGAGAAACCGGAACCGTAATGGTCGTATACCGGCGGCGCGAATCGTCAAAAACTTTTTGAACCCTTCTGCCGATCGTTATAGCATTTTTAAAATACAGATTTGTTTGATTGACATCGAATGCAAAGTAGGCTTTTTTTTCAAGCGCTGATTCACCTTTTTTTTGTTCAATTCCGTCAATCCGAATTGTCGTTTCAAAAGGCGGCTTTTCTGCTGTGGCTTTCAACAGCATTTTTCCGGAAACGGTTCCGCCTTCGCTTACATTCAGCCTGAGCCCCTTTAAAATCCGCTGTTCAAGCGGTATCGTTTTCTTTTCAGTCGCCGTAACATTTGATCCATCGCCGGCCCGCATATAGTATTCCACTTTTTCTTTGCCAATGAGCTCGGCAAAATAGATATTGTGGCGGTACAAACCGTCATTGCGGCTTTTTTCAACACGGACTTCAGTAAACGGCTCATCATCATTCATACGGTAGAAAAACTGCGCCTGTTTCACTTGCCGATTGTCTTTCATGTCAGCTAAGAGCTGAATCGTTTCACCCGGTTTGACCGCTTGATGATCCGTCATATCATGGATCGCCGGCTTTTCTCTGTCAGGCATGACCGTCACCGTCTGTGAAGGAACCTGCGCCTTCAGAAGCGAACCAGGAGACGGTGTTTCTTCCCCGGCCGATATCATTTTCATATGCTTCGTTCCATCCAGCGGATATCGATAAAGAAGCGCTTTATTTTTAGTGACATCAGTTTTATCCGGCTTGCTTTGATAACGGGCGGATGCGACCTCTTCCCCGCTGTTTGTGCAGATAATCACCTCTCTCGGCGCCGTATTCGCCAGGCCGCTCCCTTTGAGAACAGAAAGCGTTTTGCCTTTACGAAGGTGAACACCGTAATGCTGATTGAAGTCATCTTCCGTCAAATGTCCGTTTGAGCGGTTTTTCACCCAAAACACGTGTGTTTGACCGGAAGGAATCGTCACATCATCGCGTTCAAAAGGCCAGACGGTGTCTGATTCCTTGCCCTTTTCAGGATGCCTGTATTTCATTTTGTAATTGTTCAGATGAACAGCTTTATTGGTATTGTTATAAACTTCAATAAATTCATAGCCGTCCTTTGCACCGGTGTTTGACGTGTCGACAGCCATTTCCGTGATCAACAGCTCCGGAAGCTTTTGTGTATCCGTACGTACGCCTTTCAGGGCGACAGTATACACATCCGTCTTCACAGAGGAACGACCGGCCTGAGCCTCAATGTAATACTGGACTTTGTCGGATGCTATGGATTCGCTTTCCAACTTGGCAATATAGCCGTTCTGTTTGCCCGGCTCTACTTCCATCGGAATCCCCCGATACGGCAATTCGGCATGCTGCTTGTAATACAGAATGACCGTGTCAGCGGCCGCCTCCGCGGAAAAATACAAGTCGTCTCCTTTTTTTACTTGTTCAACAGAAGTATGCCTGATGGCCGGTGAACTAAGCTGAATGTGCTCTTTTTCCGCCGCGGACGATATCGGCATCTGTAAGGCAAAAAGTAAAACTGCGGCCAGAAACAAAAGGGTTTGGCGATTTCTGTACTTTTTCATCGTCTACCTCCCTTTCGTATTTTGCCTTTACAGATCATTTTTATGAAAGAGACATCCGTGCAAAAAAAAGAAGCCTGATGAATCATCAGACTTCAACTTATTTTTTGGACATCGGTTCGATAATTGCTTTTTGAATGAGCAAGTGGAAAACCGACAGGACGATCGACGCAAAAATGGCTGTCCCAAAGCCGTCCAGGTCAAAACTGTCCCCCATAATGGATGCGGTCATATAAAGAGTAATCGCATTGATGATAAACAAAAATAAACCTAACGTAATCACCGTGACAGGCAGCGTCAAAATCACCAGCACCGGCTTCACAAACATATTTAAGATCGATAAAATCAAACTTGCCGTGATGGCTGCCCCGATGCTTCTGACGTGAACCGAATCAAAGTAACCAGCAATAACGATTAATAATAAGGCATTGACAAGAACGTTTATGATCCATTTCATCATCTGTCGACGTCCCCTTCATTCGGCACTAGGAATACCCAGACAATATAAATCAGCAGAACGGGAACTCCGGTCGAAAATATAAATAATAGAACCGTAATGATTCTCAGCAATGACGCATCCATATTTAAATACTCAGCAAGACCCCCGACGACCCCGGCAATCTTTCTGTCTGTTTCGGATCGAAATAGCCTTTTCATTGTATCACTCCTGTGTATGGTTTAAATGGATCGATCCTGTCTTCGATTCCAAAAAAACAGTCATGCTATGATCATGATTTTGATTTGCTTTTAGATACATTTCTTTCTGGATTGTCTCGTTTTTTTCTTTTAAAATTTCCGCATCTGACAGATCATGAGACAGAGAACCGAGATTGCTTTTCAGCTCCGCTGTCACAGCGCAGTCCCGGGGAACATTCAGCTCTACGCTTCCAGTCGTTGTTTTCACGTATGCCGTCCGGCAGTGCGGATTTTTGACTGTTGCAGCAATATTACCGTTAAAGCTCTGCAGGTCAAGTGCATCGCATGAACCTTTAAGATCGATCAATCCATTGATGGTTTCCGCTTCAATCTCTCCGCAAGTATGGTCGGCGAGTTTGATTTGCCCATTTGCAGTTTCCAATGAAGCTTTTCCTGCCGTGAGAGCAGAGAACGACAGCACGCCGTTCGTCGTTTTGGCGGACAGCTCTTTTACGTTTAAATGTTCCCCTCTGACCGGGCCGTTAAACAGCTTAAAGCGGATTTTGCCGTACTCTTTGTCCGGTATATAGACGGTAAGGTTGGTCTTCATTGTTTTTTTCTCCGTGCGGATCGTGAACTTATCGCCTTCCACACCGCAGTCGATATGCTGGAGAAAAGCCTGCCTTGCTTCATCCTGATTTTCGGCGCGGTACACTTTTGCCTGGCATTCGACTCTGATGTCGGAATCGTTCCATGGTACAAGGTTGACGCTGCCGTTGGCAAGCTGAATATCCAGAGTCGAAAAATCGGAGTCTTTGAACTGGAATATATGCTGAACCTCGAACGAGTGCCCGAAATTCAAATCCAGGTCTGCTTCTTTCACTTTTTTTACAGCGGTATCAATCCATTCGAACAGTTTGGAACCGATTGAAGGCTTCGGTTCTTTTTTCTTTTCGCTGTAGAAGTCTTCCGCATCAATGACATTTTCAGACAGAGCTGTCACCTTGCTCTCCGTTTCCCTATAGTCTTCTTCAAGTTTTTCGATCAGGATCAGCGCCTCTTTCGCAGACAGTTTTCCTTCCTCGACCAATTTTAAAATTCGCTCTTTCTCATGCTTCATGAAAAGCTCCCCCGTTCTCCTTCTTTTAGGCCTGAGTCAGCATTTTAATCCCTTGAACAACGTTCCAGACCACAATAATCAAGCTGATGATCCCGAAAAAAACAAAACCTCCGACCATGAAAATGACCGCCAAATAACCGCCGTCATTAAAGATAAGCGAACCGCTGATCGCGCCTGCTGCCAATATGACTACGCTTATAAACGGAATAATATGCGAAATAAGCGAACGCATCGCATGCTTTTTCGTTTCTTGATCATCTGTTATAAAATACGCAGCGATTGGCAAAATAAGCGGGGCAAAAAAAAACGCTAAAATAACAAATTGCAGAAATCAGTGCGTTGTTTCTCGTCATGCAAAACACTCCTTATCGATGTAAAGCGTTCTTGTGAGTCTAATGTACAGTGACCTTATACTCAGTTTACGTGTATCTTGGCCTTTAGGTTTCATTTTCATTCGATCGGCGTGCGTCAAACTTCGCGAATTGATTTTTTTAGATTTTATGAATAGATTCTTTTTTTATAACCCTTTAAAATATGTGGCAAAGCCAAAGAAAAGGAGCGAGCGTTATGAAACAGAAATCGGAAGTACCCACCTCATCCGCCTCCCAGCTTCTTAGTCTGATTCAGGAACAAAAAAGGATGAATCAGGAGATCGTGAACCGATTGGAAGCGATCAACTCCGCTCCTCCGCTTTCCAGCGAAATCCGCTATTTAAAGGTTCTGCTCAACAGCAGCAGCACCCACATTTTAAACAGTATGATTGAAGCGGCCAAACACATCAGCCGGACTGAGCGTTAAACGTTCTCACGAAGTTCGTTTGATATTTCAACCAGATTTCCGTCGGGATCTCTGATATACACCGAAACGATCGGTCCTTCAGCGCCCGTCCGCTCTGCGGGGCCTTCTTCAATCTGAATGGACAGCCCTTCCAGATGACGGATCACATCATCAATGCCTGTATTTGTGATGAAACACAGGTCCAGGGAGCCGGGCACCGGGTGCTGTGCCTTCGGCTCATATTCTTTTCCAGCCTCGTGGAGGTTTATTTTTTGCCTGCCGAATGTCAGCGCTTTTCTTCCTTCTCTAAAAGTGACCGCATCCATCCCCAACACACGGCTGTAAAATTCGCATGTCGCTTCAAGGTCTTTGACCGTCAGGACCAGATGATCAATCCGATCGATCTTCATCACCCCATCCCCCTTTATGGTTTGTTTTTTACGTTATAACAGCTATTGAATAAAAGAGCAATGAAAATCTTTTGAACAAAGCTTGCCGCTGATCATTCGGCCATTGAAAAAGCCGCCGACGTGAGATCGGCAGCATGTTATTTACGGTCTGACAGCTTCTTTTTCCTGAAGCCGCTTTTTCATTCTGTTTTTGTCGCGTTCAATGATCGGTTTTAAATAATGGCCGGTATATGACCCTTCAACTTTCATGACTTCTTCGGGCGGTCCGGAGGCCACGATCGTCCCCCCGCCGTCTCCTCCTTCAGGGCCCAAATCGATCAAATAATCAGCTGCTTTTATAATATCGAGATTGTGTTCGATTACAAGCACGGTATCTCCATTATCGACCAGGCGCTGCAGAACGGCCAAAAGCCTTGCGATATCATCGACATGCAGTCCTGTCGTCGGCTCGTCCAAGATATAGAGTGATCTTCCCGTTGAACGGCGATGAAGTTCAGATGCCAATTTGACCCGCTGCGCTTCTCCCCCGGAAAGCGTTGTAGCCGGCTGTCCGAGCGTAATATAGCCAAGCCCGACATCATAGAGGGTCTGCAGCTTGCGCTTGATTTTCGGGATGTTCTCAAAAAATTGAACGGCATTTTCGACCGTCATCTCAAGCACGTCAGAAATGTTTTTACCTTTGTATGTGACCTGAAGCGTTTCACGGTTGTATCTCTTTCCGTGGCAAACCTCACAAGGAACGTATACATCGGGCAGGAAGTGCATTTCGATTTTGATAATTCCGTCGCCTTTGCAGGCTTCACAGCGCCCGCCTTTGACGTTAAAGCTGAAGCGCCCTTTTTTGTATCCTCTGACTTTCGCTTCATTCGTCTGGGCAAACACGTCACGGATGTCATCGAACACGCCGGTATATGTGGCCGGGTTTGACCTCGGCGTCCGGCCGATCGGAGACTGGTCGATGTCGATCACTTTATCGAGGTGCTCGATTCCTTTTATTTCTTTGTATTCTCCCGGTTTTGCCTTCGCCCGATGCAGCTTCTGAGCCAGCGTTTTGTGGAGAATTTCATTGACGAGCGTGCTTTTCCCTGATCCCGATACCCCGGTGACAGCTGTGAACACGCCGAGCGGAAACTTCACGGAAACATTTTTCAAGTTGTTTTCCTTTGCGCCTTTTACCTCGATAAAACGGTTGTCAGGCTTCCTTCTCTCGGCAGGAAGAGGAATGAATTTTTTCCCTGAGAGGTACTGCCCTGTCAGCGATTGATCATCGTTCATCACTTCTTCCGGTGTTCCGGCAGAGATCACTTCTCCCCCGTGTACGCCCGCGCCGGGTCCGATATCAATTAAATAGTCGGCGGCAAGCATCGTGTCCTCGTCATGCTCGACGACGATCAAGGTGTTTCCGATATCCCTCATGTTTTTGAGCGTATCAATCAGGCGGTCATTATCGCGCTGATGAAGACCGATTGACGGCTCATCAAGAATGTAGAGGACACCGGTCAGCCTTGAGCCGATTTGCGTTGCAAGCCTGATCCGCTGCGCTTCTCCTCCCGACAGAGTGCCGGCGGCGCGGCTGAGCGTCAAATAGTCAAGCCCGACATTGTTCAAAAATCCAAGGCGCTCTTTAATCTCCCGCAAAATGAGGTTGGCGATCTTCATGTCTTTTTCCGAAAGTTCAAGTTCACGGAAAAATTGAAGGGCGTTAGAAACCGACATTTCGGTTATTTTGCCGATATGAAGGCCGTTTACCAGTACGGCGAGGGATTCCTTTTTCAGACGGTAGCCTTTGCATGAAGGGCACGGCTGATTGGCCATGTATTTTTCCATCAGTTCCCGAACGTAATCAGAGCTCGTTTCTTTATAGCGCCTTTCGATATTGCGGATGACGCCTTCGAACTCAATGTAGTTTTCCCGGACCTGTCCGAAGTCGTTTTCATATCTGAAATAAATCTGCTCGTCTCCGCTGCCGTAAAGGATTTTTTCAAGCTGGTGCTTCGGCAGCTCCCTGACCGGAACATCCATATCGATTCCATAATGGCTGCATACCGCTTCAAGCAGCTTCGGATAATACTGGGAGCTTTGCGGTTCCCAAGGTGCAATCGCATTCTCCTTTAGCGACAGCTCATCGTTTGGAATGACGAGCTCTACATCGACTTCCAGCTTGGACCCGAGGCCGTCGCAGCTCGGACACGCGCCGAACGGGCTGTTGAAAGAGAACATTCTCGGCTCCAGTTCACCGATTGAAAAACCGCAGTGCGGGCAGGCATGATGTTCGCTGAAAAGCAGCTCTTCCTGTCCGATCACATCGATGATCACGCGGCCTTCACCGAGGCGGAGCGCCGTTTCGAGCGAGTCTGTGAGACGGGCTGCTACCCCTTCTTTTATAACGATACGGTCGACGACGACTTCAATCGAATGCTTTTTATTCTTTTCGAGCTCGATGTCTTCTGAGAGGTCGTTCATTTCGCCGTCGATCCGGACTCTCACATAGCCTTGTTTTCTGATTTGGTCGAGCACCTTCACGTGCGAACCTTTTCTTCCCGAGACGATCGGCGCGAGCACCTGGATCTTCGTGCGCTCGGGATATTCCAAAATTCTGTCCGTCATCTGTTCGATCGTTTGCGAGGTAATTTCAATGCCGTGAACCGGGCAGACCGGCTTTCCGATTCTGGCAAACAGCAGCCGGAGATAATCATAGATTTCCGTCACCGTTCCGACTGTCGACCGGGGGTTCCGGCTCGTCGTTTTCTGATCGATGCTGATCGCCGGCGACAGGCCTTCGATCGCATCGACGTCGGGTTTGTCCATCTGTCCTAAAAACTGGCGGGCATACGCGGAGAGAGACTCGACATAGCGCCGTTGCCCCTCTGCATATATCGTATCGAACGCAAGGGATGATTTCCCTGATCCCGAAAGACCTGTCAGCACGACAAGCTGGTCCCTCGGAATAGAGACATCGATATTTTTCAGGTTGTGGGCCCTTGCACCTTTCACCTCAATTCGTTTCGTTGCCATTCTCCATTCATCCTTCCGATTTTAACTCTAGGAGCAAGTCGCGAAGCTCAGCGGCACGTTCAAAGTCAAGCGCTTTTGCGGCTTCCTTCATGTCGTTTTCCATTTGAGCGATCACTTTTTCCCGCTCTTTCTTCGTCATCTTCGAAAGCTTCGGCTCCTCTTTTGCTTGATATTCTTCCTGCTCTTCAGCAGCATGAGTTGCCCGGATGACGTCCCTGATCTTTTTGTTGATCGTTTTCGGCGTAATGCCGTGTTTATCATTATAGGCCTCCTGCTGTTCGCGGCGGCGCTTCGTTTCATTGATTGCGATTTCCATTGAGTTGGTGATTTTGTCGGCATACATGATCACGCGGCCTTCGGCATTTCTGGCGGCGCGGCCGATTGTTTGGATGAGCGAACGCTCAGACCGCAAAAAGCCTTCTTTGTCTGCATCAAGGATGGCGACAAGTGAAACCTCCGGAATATCGAGTCCTTCCCTCAGCAGGTTGATGCCAATGAGAACGTCATGCTTGCCGAGGCGAAGGTCGCGGATGATCTCGATCCGCTCCAGCGTTTTAATCTCGGAATGCAGGTACGTGACCTTGATTCCGATTTCTTTCAGATAATCCGTCAAATCCTCGGACATTTTTTTCGTCAGCGTAGTGACGAGGACGCGTTCATTCCGCTCGATTCTCTGCTGGATTTCGCCGATCAGATCATCGATCTGCCCTTCAATCGGCCTTACCTCAATGATCGGATCAAGCAGCCCCGTCGGCCGGATGATCTGCTCTACCATTTCAGGCGTATGCTCAAGTTCATAAGGGCCCGGCGTAGCCGACACATACACGATGTTGTGAATGTGCTTTTCAAACTCTTCAAACCTGAGCGGACGGTTATCCAAAGCGGAAGGGAGCCTGAATCCGTGATCGACGAGAACCTGTTTCCTCGCCTGGTCTCCGTTGTACATTCCTCTGATCTGCGGCATGGTGACATGCGACTCGTCTATGACCATCAGGAAATCGTCCGGAAAGTAATCGAGCAGCGTATATGGAGTCGAACCTGCCGGACGAAGCGTCAAATGCCTTGAATAGTTTTCGATGCCCGAGCAAAAGCCCATTTCGCGCATCATTTCCAAATCGTATCTCGTCCGCTGTTCCAGACGCTGGGCTTCAAGGAGCTTGCCTTCTTCACGAAGCGCTTTAAGGCGCTCTTCCAGCTCCTCTTCAATGTTTATGATCGCTTTCTTCATCTTTTCTTCCCGCGTGACGAAGTGGGAAGCCGGGAAGATCGCGACGTGTTCCCTCTCCCCTAAAATTTCGCCTGTCAGGGCATCCACTTCCCTGATTCGTTCGATTTCGTCCCCGAAAAATTCAACCCGGATGCAGTGCTCATCCCTTGAAGCCGGGAAAATCTCGACGACATCGCCGCGCACCCTGAATGTTCCGCGCTGAAAGTCGATATCATTCCGCGCATATTGGATGTCAACGAGCTTTCTGAGCAGCTCATTTCGCTCGATTTCCATTTCCGCTCTGAGCGAGAGCACCAGTTCCCTGTATTCCTCTGGGGAACCCAAGCCGTAAATACAAGAAACACTCGCCACAATGATGACATCTTTGCGTTCAAAAAGAGCAGACGTGGCAGAGTGCCTTAATTTATCAATCTCATCGTTAATGCTGGCATCTTTTTCGATAAATGTATCAGTCTGAGGCACGTAAGCTTCAGGCTGGTAATAGTCATAATAGCTGACAAAATATTCGACTGCGTTGTTTGGGAAAAATTCCTTAAACTCGCTGTACAGCTGTCCGGCGAGCGTTTTGTTGTGGGCGATGACGAGAGTCGGTTTGTTGACTTCTTTAATCACGTTTGACATCGTAAACGTCTTTCCTGTACCGGTCGCCCCCAAAAGCGTCTGATGCTTTCTGCCTTCATTGATTCCTTTGACAAGCTGATCAATCGCTTTCGGCTGATCCCCCTGGGGCTGATAATTCGAGACTAATTCAAAGCGGTCTTTCACAAAAAAGCCTCCGTTTCTTTACGAAATCTTCCTGCTTATTATTTTAACACACCCGAAGTAAAAATACGAACTAAAGTTCGGTTTCTGTGTTTTCCCACAAAAGCCGGCCCTTCCTGATCTATCAAAAAACCCCTCCTTTTTGTCATCAAAAGCAGGGCTTTACGGCAATCATTCTTACGATTTCTATGAGTCTTCCTTCTTTTCGCCCGCCTTTTTCGCCGCATAGAGTGAACCGGCCACGAGCGAGACGATATCAAGTCCTACAATAAAAAAGGTTTCCGTATAACCTTTTAAATATGAAGCGAACAACAGCGCTGCGGTCAGCGCAATCCCGACGTAATGGTTATAGGTCACCCTTGTAAAAAACAAGACAAGCAAGAAAGGAAATATCAGTGCAAAAACGGCTTTTGTAAACACAAAAACCCTCCTCACGTTTCTTGATCTTATTCGATTATATTAAAGAACAAAGAAACGGACAAACATGGACACTCATTCATTTTGTCCATTATCATGCCGCGTTATTCGGAATCAGACGTTAAAAGGCGAAAAAGAACGAGATTCCGGCTGCCAGGAGGTTCGGCATGGCGAAAACGGCGAGTGCGTTTGCCAGTTTGCCGTTCCACTCCCTGTGCTCCTTCGTTTCCGAATCGTGATTTCCCTTGAACCGGTCACCGCTGACAAATACGCCGGAACATAAAGCAGACAGCAGAATTGCGCCTAGTCCGGCGGATCCCGAAACTTTGAAAATCAACGTCCAATCCCCGGCCGCAGCCGAAATCAATACAGCTATCAAACAAACAAAAACACCGGCGAGAAAAGCCTTTTTCATCAATCATTCTCCTTCAATCGGTTCTATCCATCATCCTAGCGGAACGTTTTGTAAAAGACAACCAAAAAGATTCCCCAAAAGGAAAAGCAAAAGCGCCCGAAAAAGCGGCGCTTTATTAACATCAATTATTCTGTTTCTTGTGAGGCGGCTGCCTCAGCGTGCTTCATCGCCGCATCCTCTTCTTTTACAAAGATGATGCCAAGCTCATGATGCTCTCCTTCATATGAAGCTCTTTGTTCAAAACGAATTTCATTGTTTAAACCGACGACTTCAAGTTTGAAGAAAGCACGGTTCTTTTGAAGCGCTTCGTAGAAGTCCGCCGCATTTTTCACTGAAATCCCGTTAACCTTCGTGATGATTTCGCCGATCTTGAGACCGAGATCGGCTGCCGGCGTGTTCGGAATAATGCCGAGCACCACGAGCCCCTGGTCTCTCTTTGAAAAATGGAAAGGGGCGGAATTATCGTTCATCCGCTGTTTCCATGATAAAAAGGCCCTTCCTGCGATCGCCGCTCCGGCGGCAAGAGCGGCAAGCGGCGTCCACCATACGCTTCCGGCCGCGAGCAGCAGAATGATAATACCAAGCACGCTGATGCGCTTCGCTGTAATTTTAATGCTTTCAATCGGAAGCGATCCTTGAACTCTTTGGCCGAAGCCGATGAAATAAGGAATCCAGAGGAGCTCAAAGCCTCCGTTAAATGACAGAACGGGCCACCACGGAACCGATGATTCGATCGCATGTCCCGGAATGAGAATGAACAACGGCAAAAGCCAGGTTCTGCCCGCAATCTGCTGGCCGATCGGGAGCCCTCTTTTGCTCATAACGATCGCAGGGGAAGTTTTGATATGTGCCGTTTTGTAGACGAGCACTCCTTCCGCTACCAACAGAAGTCCGAGCAAGACGGCAGCAGCCGGCCAATTCGCGAGGGACAGCTGCGGAAGTAATGCGTCAAGCGCTCCGAAACCGGTGTATTCGATACATAAACCGGCGACGATGCTCACGCCAAGCGTATATGCCGCTGACAGCAGACTCTGTCTGAAAGTTAAAGCTGCGGCAACGCTGACCGCCGCTATTAAAACCAGCATACCCATCGGCAGATACAGCCCTAAGCCGAACGAAACAATGGACAGCACGAGTCCCGCCAAGAGTCCTTTAGAATATGTAAACTTAAACTCGTCATAAATATCTTCAATACGCGTATGAAACGTCTTTCTTTCACGTTTGATCCGGGCATAGCCGTAAGCAAGACTCATGATCATCATAAAATAGAAGAGCGGGTGCAGAAAAAACAATCCTGCTCCTTTTAAAAGTTCAATTAAGCTTTCTTCAACTGACAAGGGAACGTTCACCGCCTCAGCCAAGCATTTCAGGCCGCCTTAAATACGGCAGCTTTTTAACGTTGGATATTTTAGGGAAACCCAGCTTGTCTAAAGCGTCGGCACGAGGAAATGACGTGCGGCCGTTCAGGCGGGATGCCTGAGCCGTCAGCCGCAGAAACTTTCGTCATGATGCTTTAACGCCGGTGCTTTTTAAGCGCATTCGTGACGACAAATGCTGGCACCTTTAGGCAAGCTGGTGCATTTTATTATTATTCTAACAAATAATAAAATGCTTGGGTATGGTAAACGTGAGGTTTATTTCTCCTGGCTCATCCAAAGCGTCACATTCGACAAAGAAAAGTCTTTCAGGTAATGATTGACTTCGACATCTAGAATATCTCCTATCAGCTGCATTGACCGCTTGATATCGGTCAGATTGATGCCGAGCCGCTTGTGGTTGTCCATCAAGTAGTTGAAATAAAGTTCCGCGCAATCCTCATTGATATCCTCCACACTTTCGACCGAAGTGTAGTTTACGAGGTATCTGCTGAACAGCATAAGCAACCCTACTGCCTTTGTAGCGGAAAACGTAACGTCTTGTGATCGAACTTTTAACTGCTCCACTAATTCATAGTATTTTTTCTCTCTCACAATACTTGCCCTTTTCAATCGTGTACCCCCATTTATTATTTATATATAAGAAAAGCGCAAGCGTCAGACGACTCCACCAACAGAGACGAAGAACGCAAACCGCGCTAACATTCTCCGCAAAAAAAATGCACACATTATAATTCTTGAAAAAGCTTTGGTTCTATTTTAAAAAGTTTTCCTTAGTTATACAACTTGCAAAAGTTACATTTTTACTGCATCTTTACATCCTTATAAAGTCTCCCATACACTTATGTTATCGGGTCAATTCTATTCATTATGAATGTTTTTTTTATGAAAAAACAAAAATTTTAGGTAAAAAGATTGAGAATTTATTTTCTGAGAATAAAAAAAGTGAGGACATCCTGTGTCCTCACTTTTTGTTAAACAGCACTTTTAATGCGGTTTGCAGCTGAAGATCGTTCTTTTCTTTCATCTTTTTCTCTTCAATCCGCAGGTTCATTGTATTTGCCGTTTTTTGGTCAATGATGCCCGTTTGTTTCAGCTTGTTTTCAGCCTGAAACGCCATGACGGCTTTTTTTGTGCCTTTACTGTAATAGCCGTCTTCCCGGCCGGGGACAAACCCGAGTCCTTTCAGCAGGTGCTGTGCCCGCTTAATTTCATTGTTGTTCATATCCGGCTTGAGAGGCTCCTTCAGCTGTACAGGCCCCACCGAGAAATATGCAGGCTGGGCGACTGGAACGGTCGGCTGAATTCCCTGCTTATGGATCCAATTCCCTTTAGGCGTCAGCCATTTATACAGCGTCAGCTTAATATTGCTTCCGTCTCCCATCGGAACCGCTTGCTGGACGGTTCCCTTTCCAAAGGAAGGATCGCCCACCACGTCGTAACCCTCGGCTTCTTTTAATGCACCTGCAAGAATTTCCGACGCTGAAGCGCTGCCCTTGTCCGTAATCACGCTCACAGGATATGGTTTTTTCTCTTTTAATTTTGAAAAGTATTGTTTTTTATTTCCGTTTCTTTCGGCGATTTGTATATATGGATGATCTTTTGTCACAAAATGTTTTAAAATGTCTTCAACGCTTTGCAAGTATCCGCCCGGATTGCCTCTTACATCCAAAACGAGCCCTTTTATTCCCTTTTTCTCAAGCTTTTTCAGTTCAGCAGTAAAATCTTTTGCCGTATGTTCGGAAAAGGAAGATATTGCGATATAGCCGACAGGTTTTTCCTGTATTTTTTTAATGGAAGCAAATACCGTTTCCAGCGGAATTTCATCGCGCTTAATTGTAAATGTCAGCTGATCTTTCATGCCGGGCCGATGAACTTTCAGCGTAACCGTCGATCCCTTTTTGCCCCTGATCTTTAATACGGCGTCATTCAAATCCATTCCGGCCATGGACTCGCCGTCGATACTGATGATTTCATCGTTCGGCTTTAATCCGGCTTTCTCTGCCGGAGACTGTTTAAAAGGAGAAACGATAATGATTTTCCTGTCTTCCATTCCGATTTCTGCGCCGATTCCTTCAAAAGAGGAATCAAGGGAATCTGAAAACCGCTTTGCCGTCTGTTTATCCATATAAACCGAGTATGGGTCATTCAATGTTGAAAGCATGCCCTGTATGGCTCCTTCCAACAGCTTTTCCCTGTCGACCTGCTCTACATATTCATTTGAAATCAGGTCATATGCTTTCTCAATTTTCTCCAATTCGTTTCTGGCGGCAGCCGCTGATGCTTTTGGAACGGCATCATGAAACGGAATCGGACCGGCGCCTGTTACCAAGCCGCATAACAGGCTGAGCGCAATGATGAGCCGTGCAATCTTCTGATTCATCCTATACCTCCTCTTCTGCCTGCACTATGTTTTGTTGCTTGAAGTATTATGCGCAAAAACCGCCCGTATCATGTAATCGATTTTCCATTCACAGCAAAAAAACTGCCGGATTGCCGGCAGCTTTTGCTTATATAGTCTTCACACGCTTGATGATTTCTTCTGTCACTTCATCCGTCGTACTTGAACCACCGATATCAGGCGTCAAGTAACCGCTTTTTAGAACGTCTTCGATCACGTCAAGCAATCTGGCACCGAGTTCTTCTTCTCCAAAATGATCAAGCATCATTTTAGCTGTCCAAATTTGGCCGATCGGGTTTGCAATTCCTTTGCCGATAATATCCGGGGCAGAGCCGTGCACAGGCTCAAACATGGACGGATATTTGCCGTTTACATTGATATTGGCGGCCGGCGCCACGCCTATACTCCCCATAATCGCCGCCCCGATATCGGTCAAAATATCACCGAATAAGTTGCTGGCAACAATGACGTCAAGCTTCTCCGGCTTCGTTACAAAAAAGGCCGACAGCGCGTCAATGTGCTGCGAATCAGCGGTAATGCCAGGGTAGTCTTTTGCCGTGTTCGCAAAGACTTCATCCCAAAAAGGCATTGAATATACGATTCCGTTCGATTTTGTTGCGCTTGTGACATGCTTTTTCCGTTTAGCCGCCAACTCAAATGCAAAGCGCATCGCCCTCTCCGCCCCTTTTCTTGAAAAAACGGCATTTTGGATGGCGATTTCATCTTCATCTCTGAAGATTCTGCCTCCGATCGAGCTGTATTCCCCTTCACTGTTTTCCCTGACGACAAGAAGATCGAAATCTTTTGGATTGGCCAGCGGAGACTTGATTCCTTGCAAATATTTCGCAGGTCTAACATTGATGACCTGTTCAAATTCGCGGCGGATTTTAATGAGCAGCCCCCATAGGGAAATATGGTCGGGGACAAGCTTGCTGTTTCCTACCGCTCCAAGGAAGATGCTGTCGAACTCTTTCAGCTGCTCCATACCGTCATCGGGCATCATTTCCCCGTGTTCCAAATAATACTCGCAGCTGTATGGAAACTCCGTAAACCGAAATGAGAGTCCTCCGTGAACATCAGAAACCGCTTTCAAAACTCGCTGTGCAGCAGGTACGACTTCTTTTCCTACTCCGTCACCGGGTATGCTGGCAATGTTGAATACTTTCATTAGATCATCCCCTATTCAAATAGTCGACTGTCGACAGGTGTCACTTTCATTCTATACCTTGTGTTATTTTCTGACAAGAACAAATTTTGAAGCATCTCGATTTGAATAACAAAAAGCCGATTCGGTCCATTTCCGGACGAATCGGCTTTCATTTTTAAAGCGGTATATAATTGGCCGGGTCAACAGCATTGGATTTCGCGTTGTTCCAAAGGCCTTTATGAATTTCAAAGTGAAGATGCTGCCCGTAGGATTGGCCTGTATTTCCCATCGTTCCGATCACTTGTCCCTGTTCAACACGCTGGCCTGTCTGCACTTTAATCGAAGACATGTGAGCGTAGACCGTCTGATATGTTTGCCCGTTGATATTATGGGTAATAAACACAACATTGCCGTAGCTGGACGAGTAATGGGCGTTATAGACCGTTCCGGCGGCTGCCGCATGAATCGGAACACCTGAACCGCGCTTGGCGATATCTACGCCGAAGTGATTCCCGAGCGAACGATTTCCGAACCCGGAAGTAAATGTGCCGGAAGCAGGACGGATAAAGCCTGAGCTGCTTGGTGCCGACGGTTTAGAAGAAGAGGCTTCCGATTGGCCGCTTGAAGCCCGGCGGCTCGCTTCAGCTTCCTGCTTTTTCCGATGCGCCTCTTCAGCTTTGATCGCTTCATCCTGACGCTTTAAAATTTCTGCTTCATTTTCGAGTGAACCAAGTTCTTCATGCGCATGATCTTTATCTTGCTTCACTTTTTTCATGACGTTTGCTTT
Source organism: Bacillus sp. AK124 (assembly GCF_053903085.1). Classification (NCBI taxonomy): domain Bacteria; kingdom Bacillati; phylum Bacillota; class Bacilli; order Caryophanales; family Bacillaceae; genus Bacillus; species Bacillus sp. AK124. The sequence goes on along the minus strand of NZ_CP096378.1, from coordinate 617,429 downwards.
CTCTTTTTGCTGCTTGTCGAGCGTCTTTTTTAAATCTTCCAGGTCTTTGAGCGCTTTTTCAAGGCTTTCAAGATCCTTGCTCAGCTTTGTCTCCTTTTCCTCAACAAGCTGAAGATCGCGCTTTTGCTCTTCCATCAGGTCTTTATCAGCTTCGACAATTGTCGAAACCGCACCCGCACGGCTGATGAAATCCCCAAAGCTTTTCGAGCCGAGAAGCACATCTATGTATTGAACGGAACCGCCGTTTTCCTGCATGGAGCGAACCCGGTCTTTCAATATTTTATTGCGTTTTTCAATCTTTTCTTTAAGCTTTTTGATTTGCTTTTTCAGCTCTTCAATGCTTTTCTTTGTTTGGTCGATTTCTTCGTTTTTCTTTTCCAGCTTTTCATTCGTGTTCGTCATCTGACGGTCGATTTTCTCGATCTCGCTTTTCAGGCCTGCTTCTTTTGATTCAAGCTTTGAAAGCTCCTGTTTCTTTTTCTCGAGTTTTGACTCGTTTTCAGATTTCTTGCTTTGAACGTCGCTCTTTTCTTTCTCCAAGTCTTCATAAGCTAAAGCATGGTTGCTTTTTAGGGGGATCAGCACTGCCGACGATCCGAGCACAGCGGTCAGCCCCAGCGTCATAAGCTTTCTTTTCAACCTTGGTTCCTCCTTGCCTTCAGAATCAAGGGAGCCCGGCGCTTTGCAGGCATCCCAGCTTTAAACATGATACAACCGGCGAGAGCGCCGGTTTAAACTTTTAAGAATTTGCGAATCGACATCAAGCTTCCCCATACACCGATAACGGCTCCGATCAGCACAAGGATCGCTGAAATTTGGAAGACGAACGGATTGTACGGCAAGAGCTGTATGAATGTGCCCTGAACTTTCGGAGCGATCCACTTAACGGCATGATGATACGTTCCGAGCAAAATAGCGATCGGAATGATAGAACCGCATACGCCTAAGAGCAGACCTTCAATGAAGAACGGCCAGCGAATGAACCAGTTTGTCGCGCCTACAAGTTTCATAATCTCGATTTCTTTGCGTCTTGCAAAAATCGTGATTTTGATCGTATTAGAGATTAAAAACATCGCCGTAAACAGCAGGCCGACAACCAATGCAATCCCGATTACTTTGGTGACACCGCTGATTTTAAACAGGCGGTCTACCTGCTCCTGCCCGTATGTCACCTTATAGACGTTGGTCAGCTTCTCAAGCTTCTTGGCAGCTTTCGGTGTGTCTTGAGGGTCTTTTGTTTTTACGACAAATGCATCGTTCAGCGGGTTTTCCTGCTCGAACATTGCAAAGAATTTCCCGTCTTCGCCAAAGCTGTCTTTCAGGTTTTTCAGCTCTTCATCTTTAGATGAATATTTGACACTGCTGATTTCCGGTATTTGTTTAATTTCTTTTTCCAATGTATTTTTTTGGTCCTGGTTGGCCGTCAAGTCAACAAGCACTTTGACTTCGACTTCCTGTTCGGCTTTTAATGTCATATTGTATACGTTCAGCATGATGACCATGAACACGCCGACCAAGATAAGTGTAACTGTTACAGCACTGATGGATGCGAAAGTCATCCACGCGTTTCTCCCGAGAGATTTTAAGCTCTCGCGCAAATGCCGTCCGAGAGTTCTAATCATAAGAACCATACTCCCCTCTAGCTTCATCACGCACAATGACCCCGTCTTCGATTGCGATGACCCGTTTCTTCATGGTGTTTACGATTTCTTTGTTATGAGTCGCCATAACGACTGTTGTTCCGCGGTTGTTGATCTCCTCGAGCGTCTTCATGATTTCCCAAGACGTCTCAGGGTCAAGGTTTCCCGTCGGCTCGTCAGCGATCACGACATCAGGGTCGTTGACGATTGACCGTGCAATTGAAACCCGTTGCTGTTCTCCCCCGGACAGCTGATCAGGGAATTGCCTTGCTTTGTGCTTCAGCTGGACAAGATCAAGCACTTCAAGCACTTTTTTTCTGATCACCTCTGGACGCTCCCCGATGACCTCTAAAGCAAATGCAACATTTTCAAACACCGTCAGCTTTGGCAGCAGTTTAAAGTCCTGGAATACAACGCCGATTTTCCTTCTGATAAAAGGAATCTCTTTTTCTTTGAGCTGCGCCAAATTTTTATTGTTTATGACAATCTTCCCTTTGGAAGGCTTTTCTTCGCGGTAAATCATTTTAATGAAGGTTGATTTTCCTGCTCCGCTCGGTCCTACAACATAAACAAATTCCCCGGGATATATAGAGATGCTTATTCCGTTCAGCGCCGAGACCCCGTTGGAATAAGTCTTATATACATCTTTTATTTCGATCATGTAATCACCTAATCTTCTATGTTTATACGGTCATACTCTTCGAAAGGACATGTCGTTTTGTGTCCTGCTAAATTCACGGTAAACGGTATTGATCCAAGCCCTTTTTCAACAACACCCATTATACGTCAAGATTAGACAAAATGATATTACAGTTTTGTTTCAATGCCGACATAAGTTATAGGAAAAACGCAAAATCAGACAAAAAATTTGTACTTTGGGCCTTTTCTGAGATAAAAGAACTTGTTTTTTTCGTTCTTTAATAGGTATAAAGGCCTTTTCAACAAAAAAAGAACCTTTTTCACCCGAATGTGAAGAAGGTTCTCTTCGCCTCCTGACCGGCAAGGCATTCTTATTTTTTCTCTGAAAGCCACTTCGCGACCGCTTCAGCTTCTTTTTCGTCTACAAGATTGCCAGGCATTCCGCCGCGGCCGTTGACTACAATGTCTTTAATTTCGCTTTCCTTATACTTGCCGCCAACTTCTTTCAAGCTCGGGGCGGAACCGCCGGACAAATCCTTACCATGGCAGCCTGTGCAGTTTTGCTGGTAAATCTCTTCCCCGTCCGTTGCAGTTGCTTGCCCGCCTGTGTTTTTCTCTTTGCTTTCATTGTTATTGCCCCCGCAGGCAGCCAGCACAAAAGAAACAGCCATAAACAGAGTAAACAGCTTCATTTTCATTTTTTTAAGTCAGCTCCTTTAACAAGTCAACCTTTATTATAACCTCGATTACGCGCGTTTAAAACCCTCGCCAAGCACCTCTGAAGCATCCATCGCAATGACAAATGCAGACTCATCAATGTGTTTCACGAGTTGTTTCAGCTTTGTGAACTCGGTCTGGCCGACCACGCACATCAAAATGGGCCGCTCATCATCTGTATAGCCTCCGACCGCTGATATTTTCGTAATCCCTCTGTCAATTTTATTCAGTACCGCATGTCGAACTTCCTCTTCCCGGTTGGTAATGATCATCGCCATTTTGGAACGGTTCAGCCCGACCTGGATAACATCGATGGTTTTGCTTGATATATAAACGCCAAGCATAGCATACAGTCCCTGTTCGATGTTAAAAACAAACATCGCCGACAGGACGATCGTTCCGTCGATCAGCGCCAAACATTTGCCTTGCGAAAGCCCGGTGTACTTATGAATGATTTGCGCAGCCAGCGCAGTCCCGCCTGTAGAACCCCTTCCGAGAAAGACCATCCCGATACCAACTCCGATGCCGACACCGCCGAAAATGGCGGCTAAGAGCGGATTCTCTGTCGCCGGAGCAATGTCCCGTGTCATATATACGATAAAGGGGAGAAAAACAGACCCGACAAGCGTTTTAATGCCGAATTTTCCTCCGAGTATGAGAATCCCGGCAATAAATAAAGGAATATTAAATGCCCATTGCACATAGGCAGCTTCAAAGCCGAATGATTGCAAAATGGTGCTGATGCCGCTGACTCCGCCGGCTGCAATCCGGTTGGGAAGCAGAAACATATTAAATGTCATAGCGACGACAGCTGATCCAAACAGGATATAGCCGTAGTCACGCAACACCGCAAACAATTGATGTCTCGTTTTATCCATATTCATATCTGTCATCCTCCGCACGATTCGTTACCAATCGAGAGTATAGCATTTAGCTTATTGTAAGTAAATAACAGCCAAATAACGTATTAATCGGATAAAGCGGCAGAGGGACAAAGCTTCTTACGGCTTAGGCTGAACATATCCAGGCGGATTTACCCGCAAAAAAAAGACACATCTCACAATATGGATGTGTCTTTCTCCAATTTAGGAAAGCTTTGAACGCAAATATGCGTCGATGAAAGAGTCAATGTCTCCGTCCATAACCGCCTGCACGTTCCCCATTTCCGTGTTCGTTCTATGATCCTTCACTAGGGAATACGGATGGAAAACGTATGAGCGGATCTGGCTTCCCCAGCCGATTTCTTTTTGTTCGCCGCGAATTTCGTCAAGCTGTGCCTGCTGCTCTTCGATTCTGCGCTGATACAGCTTCGACTTCAGCATTTTCATGGCACGTTCGCGGTTTTTAATTTGTGAGCGCTCCGTTTGGCAAGTGACGATGACGCCTGTCGGCAAGTGGGTGATCCTGACGGCGGAGTCTGTCGTATTGACGTGCTGCCCGCCGGCGCCGCTTGCCCTGTACGTATCGACTTTAATATCTTCCGTACGGATCTCAATGTCGATTTCTTCGTTGAATTCAGGCATGACATCACAAGACACAAACGACGTGTGCCTGCGCCCTGATGAGTCGAACGGAGAAATTCTGACGAGCCTGTGTACGCCTTTCTCGGCTTTTAAATAGCCGTAGGCATTGTGTCCTTTGATCAGGAGAGTGACAGACTTGATTCCTGCTTCATCCCCTGGGAGGTAATCAAGGGTTTCCACCTTAAATCCGCGGCGTTCTGCCCACCTGGTGTACATTCTGAGAAGCATTGAACCCCAATCCTGTGATTCGGTGCCGCCGGCTCCCGGGTGAAGCTCAAGGATCGCATTGTTTTTATCATACGGCTCGCTTAACAATAGCTGCAGCTCAAATTCGTTAAATTGCTTTGTTAAGCTTTTCAGCTCGCTGACCAGTTCATTTTGCAAGTCTTGGTCAGGATCTTCTTTTAAAAGATCGTGTGTCATTTGCAGTTCTTCATGAGATTCGCTCAACTTGTTATACGTGTTGACATAATCTTTTAACGCATTCGCTTCATTAATGATCGTCTGCGCTTTCTGCTGATCTCCCCAAAAGTCAGGGTCAGCCATCTGCTCGTCTAATTCGCTGATTCTTGCTTCCTTTGTTTCGAGGTCAAAGAGACCCCCTGAAGTCCGCTAATCGAGTAGCCATATTTTCAAGTTCCTGTCTGATTTCTGCCAATTCCATTATTCTTTCACCTCATCATAGATTTCAGCCTGTTCAAAATAAAAAGAGGCGTGCACCTCTTTTTATTCTGTTCTTCCGCAGCAGTTTTTATATTTTTTTCCGCTCCCGCAGTAGCAAGGATCATTGCGTCCGATATCCACCGCTTTGCGGACCGGTTTTTTCTTCGCTTGTTTTTCCTCATCGCCTTCTTTCGGCTGATGGGCTGTCGTCTGTCCTTGAATGACCTCTTCGCGCTCAAGGTTGTTTTCAATTTCAGCCTTCATGACGAATTTGGCTACATCATCTTCGATGGCCGCGATCATGTTTTCAAACATTGCAAAGCCTTCCATTTGATACTCGCGAAGCGGGTTTGTCTGAGCGTAAGCGCGCAGATGAATTCCTTGACGCAGCTGATCCATCGCATCGATGTGATCCATCCATTTCGTATCCACTTCGCGGAGAACGATGACTTTCTCAAATTCGCGCATTTGTTCAGAGCCGTACCGCTCTTCTTTTTCATCGTATTTCGTCTTGATCCGGTCATAAATGAGCTCTGTGATCTCCTCAGGCTCTTTTCCGAAAATGTCGCTTTTCTCCACTCCGCCCTCATCAAGGAAATTCGCATTTACAAGCTCGACAAGGCCTTCAAGATTCCACTCTTCAGGCAGATCTTCCTTTGGCGTGTATGAAGCAACAGCCCTCTCAAGTGAAGCTTTAATCATATTTTCGACGATGGAGCGGAGGTTGTCGGAATCGATGACCTCAAAGCGCTGTTTATAGATGACCTCACGCTGCTGGCGGAGCACGTCATCGTATTGCAGAAGCTGCTTACGGGCATCAAAGTTGTTGCCTTCCACACGCTTCTGTGAAGATTCGACCGCTCTTGAAACCATCTTGCTCTGAATCGGCGTCGAATCGTCCATTCCGAAGCGGTCAAGCATCGCCATCGTCCGTTCTGCACCGAAGCGTTTCATTAATTCATCTTCCATGGAAAGATAAAATTGGGTGATACCAGGGTCCCCCTGACGGCCTGAACGTCCGCGCAGCTGGTTGTCAATCCGCCGTGATTCATGGCGCTCTGTACCGATAACGGCCAGTCCGCCAAGCTCTTTTACACCTTCGCCAAGCTTGATGTCCGTACCACGTCCCGCCATGTTGGTCGCGATGGTGACCGCGCCTTTTTGCCCGGCATCTTCGATAATCTGGGCTTCCCGCTCGTGGTTTTTCGCGTTTAACACCTGATGCGGAATGCCTTTATTTTTAAGCAGCTTTGAAATCAATTCAGATGTTTCAACCGCAACCGTACCGACAAGAACCGGCTGACCGACCATATAGCGCTGGGCGACATCCTCTGCAACAGCTTTAAATTTTCCTTCCATGGTCCGGTAAATTAAATCCGGGCGGTCATCACGGGCAATCGGCTTGTTGGTCGGAATCGTTACAACCTGCATGTTGTAGATGTTGCGGAATTCTTCTTCTTCCGTTTTTGCCGTACCCGTCATCCCTGCCAATTTTTCATACATGCGGAAATAGTTCTGGAAGGTGATCGTCGCGAGCGTCATGCTCTCATTTTGGATCTCAAGCCCTTCCTTCGCTTCAATGGCCTGGTGGAGCCCGTCGCTGTAGCGGCGGCCTTTCATCAGACGGCCTGTGAAAGAGTCGACGATAACGACCTGGCCGTCTTCGACGACGTAATCGACGTCTTTATGCATCGCCGCATGGGCTTTAAGCGCCTGGGCAATATGATGGTTTAAGGCAACATGGCGGACATCAAACAAGTTTTCGATGCCAAATGCCTTTTCGGCTTTTGTCATCCCTTCTTCAGTCAGCTGAACGCCTTTTGTTTTCACATCGTATGTGTAGTCCTGATCCACTTTTAACGTGCGGACAAACGCATTGGCCTGAACGTACAACTTTGTGGATTTGGCCGCTTGTCCAGAAATGATGAGCGGCGTTCTTGCTTCATCGATCAAAATCGAGTCGACTTCATCGATGACTGCAAAATGAAGCGGACGCTGAACCATCTGCTCTTTATAAAGCACCATGTTGTCGCGCAAGTAGTCAAAGCCAAGCTCATTATTCGTAGAGTACGTAATATCGGCTGCATAGGCTTCACGCTTCTCGTCTTTTGAAAGGCTGTTCAGGTTTAAGCCGACTGTCAGCCCGAGAAATTCATAGATTTTTCCCATCTCTTCAGCATCGCGGCTCGCCAGGTATTCGTTGACCGTCACGATGTGAACGCCTTTCCCTGACAAAGCGTTCAAATAAACGGGCATTGTGGACGTCAGCGTTTTACCTTCCCCCGTTTTCATTTCGGCGATATTCCCTTCATGAAGGGCAACGCCTCCCATCAGCTGAACCTTAAACGGGAACATGCCTGTCACGCGCCGGGAAGCTTCCCTGACAACGGCAAACGCTTCAGTCAAAAGGTCGTCAACTGTTTCGCCTTTTTCAAGGCGCTCTTTGAACTCGATTGTCTTTTGTTTCAAAGCTTCGTCTGAAAGCCTCTCTATATCTGCCTTGAGCGCATCAATCTCGTTCGCTTTCTTTTCATAACGGCTGAGCGTGCGTTTTGTCGGATCAAACACTTTATTTAAAATTCCAAGCATAGAATAACGCTCCTCTTTATTTTCCTTGTTTAAGTATGAGTAAACAGTAATTTTTATATATGCAATATCATATCATACCTTTTGTCATTTCCAAACAATTTACCGCGGGGAAACGGAAAAAATCCCCTCTGCGGAAGATCCGGGAGGGGACTTGATATATTTATTCGTTCGGTTCGATCAAACCGTATTTTCCGTCGTTTCTTCGGTAGACCACATTGGTCAGATTGGTTTCGGCGTTCGTGAATACAAAGAAGCTGTGTCCAAGCATATTCATTTGTAAAATCGCTTCTTCATTATCCATCGGTTTTAAATTAAAGCGTTTTTGACGGACAACCTGCGGCTGTTCATCCTCAGCGTCATCCTGCACGGCCGTTCCGATGCCGTTTTCTTCGGCAAAAACATACTTCGGAGAACCTTTTTCGCGGAATTTCCGGTTCACTTTTGTTTTGTGCTTGCGAATTTGACGTTCCAGTTTGTTCGTTGCGAGATCGATTGCATTGTACATATCTTCGTGGTGAACTTCCGCACGGAGAGAGAGGTCTGTCATTGGAATTGTCACTTCCACCTTAGATTCCTGATCGTTGTAGAATTTCAAGTTGACGTGAACAATCGCATCAACGTTATTTTCAAAATAACGCTCAAGCTTTCCAATTTTCTTCACGACGTGTTCTCTTAACGCTGGTGTTACCTCAATGTTTTCTCCTCTGACGTTGTACTCCATCAAAAGAACGCCTCCTTTATATTAAGGATATGTAAATACATTTCGTCTTTTCCCTGCTGAATTCCTGCATAAACGTAAAAATTATGTGAAAAATCCGTGAATTTTGACGAAGATTGTCTCCTGTCATTTGAACCCCTTTATTAAATCTTAAATATATTCACATGCGAATAAAATCAGAACGCCATTTTTGCTTTTTAAAAAATATGGCATACACCTGTCAGGTGTATGCCGTCAATGGATAACGTAAGGTCTCATGCATTGGTGGATCGTTTTCATCCATTCCCGATAAAGCGGTAAAAAATGATGGGTTAAGTCATGCTGAAATTCAGCAGACGGATAATTGTAATAAATCAGACTGTCAAACTCACGGAAGACTCTGTCAAAAAAACGAATCGAAGATTTGGCACAGCTTGTCTCCAAAATCGACAGCAATACAGCGTGCGACGAATCCAACTGAAAAAAAGCATAGATTAAATCGTTAAAAATCCGCTCTCCTTCTGTCTTCGCCAAATCTTGATTCGCTTCTATTAAATAGCAAAACCCCTCTTCAATCGTAAACAAAAGCTGATAATAAGTCGTTAAGAGCATGTAATCGTCGGTGCTTGTCAAAGCGATCACCTATTTGCGCTTGTCATAATATGTGCCGTCAATCGTCATGTTGGCGTACGGATTGATATAGGAATGATGCATGGCTCGCTTCTGCTTCGCCTGAAGCAGCTCATGTTTGACAGCCTGCTGCAGCCTTTTCAGTTCGGCCATGAGCAATGGCTCCATATCCGTCACTTGCCGCAGCTGCTGCTTTTCTGTCTCAGAAAGAGGCGGCTTGATCTCCTTGATCAAGCCATCGCGTTTTTCAAGAAAAGCTTCGATTGCCTGAACCAGCTCATCACTTTCCGGGGCGTCTTTTATTTGAGCGAGCATATGTTTTGTTTCGCTGTACAGCAGCTCAATCTTTTCCATTATGCCAGCCCGCCCGATCCGAACCGGCCCTGCCGTTCGATTTGAAGCGCTTGCTTCCAGGCATCGCGTAAATCTTTAACATACCCTTCGACTTCCGTCACGATATCTTTGTCATTGCGAATGTTGGCTTCAACCAGGCGGCGGTGGATATACTCGTACATTGCCCCCATTGATGCGGCCAATTCGACTTTCCGGTCAAGAGTGATATTGAGCTCCTGAATAATCTTTTGAGCTTTAACAAGGTTCGTATTTTTCGTTTCCATATCCTCTTGTTCAATCGCCTGTTTCGCCAGCTTCATAAATTTAAGGCAGCCATCAAATAGCATAAGCGTCAATTCTCCAGGGGTCGCCGTGTTGATTGAATTTTGCTGATAAGCTGCATACGGGTTGTTTAAAGCCATTCTTGATCCTCCAAACTACGATTATTGTCCAAGCAATTGCGCCAAATATGTTGATTGTTCATTCATTTTTTGAATTGCTTTTTCCATCGCCGTGAATTTTGTGTAATAGCGATTTTCGATTTGTTTCAGGCGGTTATTCATGGACGAAATATCGGTTTCAACTGTATTTAAGTTTTTCCCAATCAAGAATTGATTGTTTGCCATTGATGAATTTCCCGCTTTATCTTCAATCTGTTTCTTCGTATCAGTTAAAACAGACTGAATCCGCCTCAATATCCCTTTTTCATTATAGTTTTCAGTACTGCTAGTTCCCGCCATAAAAAGGTTAGCCACACTGTCGGGGTCCTCTGCGATCTTTTCTCTCAGTTTTTTTTCGTTTATCTCTAAATGACCGCGCTGACTGTAAACGCTTGAAGTAGAAATTCCAAACTGGGTAAGTTGCAGCGATTCTCCATTAGCAGATACATTAGCGTAAAAATCAGTCCGCATTTGGTTGGTGGCGCCGCTTAAAATCGTGTCGCCCCTTAACAATCCGCTTTTCGCTTTTTCTTCCCATAGCTCAATTTGCTTTTCCGTCATATCTTTTTTCTGTTCTTCTGTCAGCGGCGTATAGTCGCGGTATTTCTTTTCCGTGAGCTTTCCGTTGACCATATCGATCAATTCATTGTACTGTGTAACAAAATCTTTAATCTTTTCGTATATACCGTCCACATCAGTAGATACATCTATCGAAACGGGGCTGTTTGTCGTATTCTTCAGCTGATATGTCACATTATTAACGGTAAAGTTGTTCGTTGTCTTCTCAATCTGCAACCCGTTGATGATAACTTCGGCATTTTGACCGGCTAGACTGGCTGTCAGCTTGTTGTCTGCGTCAAGCGCAAAACCGAGTTGATTAGACATAAAGTTCGCCGTCGCATCATCAGCTGCCTGTATGCTGCCCCCTGCGCCGGTTGCTTTTGATGTGAAAGCGATCGTTTCCACATATTCAGAACCGTTATAAATCTTTTCTTTCATAGCGGTTACGCCCAAGTTTGATTTGTTGATTTTGGAAACGATGTCATCCAGCGTATCCGTGCTGCTGACACTGATTTCAACTTTTTTTGCAGTCGTTTCTCCAGGAGCTGTCACTTGGAAAGTTAGCGTTTGATCGCTCCCTGTATACCCTGAAAGGCTGGAAGATTTATAGGTGGCCGCAGTTGCCAGCTTGTTGATTTGAATCGTGCCTGATGCCGCATTCGTGGTGCCTGTTGCCGTAACAGCCGACTCGTTAGAGCTTGTCACCTTTTTCGCGCCGTACGTGCTGGGACGGAGCATAAGGTTGATTGATTCCTGCAAATCTTTAATTTTTGTATTGATTTCACGATAGCTGTCGCGCTGCCATTCCAAAGTCTGTTTCTTTTGCGTGAGCTTATCAAGCGGAACTCTCTCCGTCTTCATTAATTTACTGATAATCTCATCAATATCCATTCCTGAAGCTAAACCAGATATCCTCATTACCATACCTTGTACACTCCTGTTCTATGTAGTTTGATCGACAATTAATCCCATAAACTCCGCCATCGCCGCATAAAAATCGAGCCACTCCTTTGGCGGGATCTCGCGTACGACTTCCTCCGTCCGATTGTCCACGACCTTCACATAATACTCTCCCAATTTTTCGTGAAGCACAAACTGAAGGTGGACTTGAGACGGCTCCAAAAGATTGTTTGCGCCTTGTACCGTTTTTTCAAGCTGAGCAAATGTAAATTCTGCAGCGTCCGTCTGCTGCGGACGTTCCACAGCTTCGTACTGTTTATTCAACATCTGTGTTTTGTAAGCATTAATAATGGGTTCTAAAGATGACAATCTATTGATCGACAATTTTCACCATCCCCTATGCTATGATCTAAAACTTATATCGGCAGTAAGAGAGAGAGATTCAATATATTCATGGAAAAAATTAATGAAAGGCAGTAGGAACTAGCCACTTAAAGTATATTTAAATATTTTAAGAGTAAAGACCATGTTAGAATCTCCTTTTTATAACACATGAAATATTTTTCAATAAATTTTCAAATTTGTTATTTGTTTCAATGTTATAATTAAATTGAAAATATCTACAAGAAAGGGGATTTGTTCATGAAAAAAATATTTGTGTCGCTGGCAATAGCCTTTGTATTGTCATTTGGTTTTTACTCATCTTCGAAGGCAGCAGTATTAGCTCGAGTAGCTGTATACCCTGGTGAAATTCGCCAAAGCGCTGATATTTTTCATGGCGTTGGGGAGGGGGATTTCCGGTGCAGATTTTATAATGCAACACGTTTAGGCGGTGGTACATGTTCACTTTATGAAATTACTCCAGATGGAAGAAATAAATTAGTTGCCTCTTCCAGTGTAGATTACTCGCTACAACAAGAAATTCAGACAGTTTATACAGATCCAGATCTCCTCTACTATATAAAAGGGAAGAATTCTGCACTAAGTGGTACAAGAACACTTATTATTAGCGAATTCTCTAATTAATAGACATTCTATATTGAGACACTCTAAGATCAATAATTGAATATCTCTTATCTAACCTTTTAAAAAAGATCTTAGCAATCTTTACTGGGATTGATATTCCAATAAAAAAGACCTCGGCAAAAGCCAAGGTCTTTTTAAGTAATTAACGAAGCAACTGAAGTACGTTTTGTGGCTGTTGGTTAGCTTGAGCAAGCATAGCTTGAGAAGCTTGAGAAAGAATGTTGTTCTTAGTGAACTCGCTCATTTCTTTAGCCATGTCAACGTCACGAATACGAGACTCAGCAGCAGTTAGGTTCTCACCAGAAGCACTCAAGTTGTTGATTGTGTGTTCTAGACGGTTTTGAACCGCACCAAGTTTAGAACGTTGAGTAGATACTTGTTTGATAGCATTATCAATTGCGCCTAGTTGATTTTTGAAACTGAATTTAGCTTTATCTTCATCAGAAAGGTCTGTTCCATCTGCGGCTTTACCAGTCAATTTAGTAACATCGATATCAGCAATTTTAAAAGAATTTGTAGGGTCAGCTTCATCGATTGTTCCTATATCTTGGATTGACATGCTTGAGATATTTACAGACAATGTTTGCTCGCTGTTAGCACCAATCTGGAATGTAAGCTGCTCAGTTGCAAAGTCTCCGTTCAACAGTTTTTTACCGTTGAACTCAGTGCGGTCAGAGATACCTTTACTTGCACCGGCTTCAGTAGAACCGCCGATTTCTTCTTTAAGTGCTTTAATCTCATCTTGGATTGCTGCAAGATCAGTATTATCTTGAGTTCCTAAGTTGTTTGCTTGAACAGTAAGCTCACGAACACGTTGAAGGATGGAGTGAGTTTCAGTCAACGCACCCTCAGCTGTTTGGATAAGAGAGATGCCGTCTTGAGCGTTTTTCTGAGCCATTTCAAGACCGCGAATTTGTCCTCTCATTTTTTCAGAGATTGCAAGACCTGCAGCATCATCTCCTGCACGGTTAATACGAAGACCAGAAGAAAGTTTCTCCATGTTCTTTTGGCTTGCGCCGTTGTTTGAAGACAGACGGTTCAGCGTGTTAAGCGCTGCAATGTTGTGGTTGATTCTCATTGTATATTTCCTCCTTGAAATGTGTTTGATTGCACGTCCATGTGCATATTTTGGAGCATTCAGGCTGTCCTTCCTGCTACATACTTTATATCGGAGATGCCTTAAAATTGTTTATAGCAAAAATAAAAAAATCCTCACTTTTTTTGTGAGGACAATTTCGCAAGCAAATCGTTTGAGATGGAAGCGGCCCGGTTGTTTTCTTCCTGGATTGCCAAATAGATTTCCTTGCGGTGAATTTCGATATGCTTCGGCGCGTCAATGCCGATTTTCACCTGGTCGCCGTCAACGGATATGATTTTCACTTCGATATCGTCTCCGATTTGAATCGCTTCATTGAGCTTACGGGATAAGACTAACATGCTTCCCCTCCTATCGGCTGCTTTGTCAGATAAGAGGAGTCATGCAAAATCACTTGTTTGGCAAGCATTTTTCTGCGGTTCACGACAATCGGCGCCATCAAATTGGCCGTTGATTTCTCGAATGGCTCTTCGATCGTTAAAATCGCCATCACTTCAACGTCTTCGGCAGATTCGATTTCAAGAAGTTCAACCGTCGTTTCATCAAGATCAAAGCCATAATCTTTGAAAAAGACGAACGGACTGGCGACAATGAATGCAAGCTCTTCCGACTGCACCGACTGAAGGACGACAAACGGCGAATCCTCGGAAAGCGGCAGGATGACGAACTTCTTCTCCCCTGTAAATCCGGGTAGGCCGTTTTTAAACATGATCGTCTGATCTTCTTGAATTTGTGTTTCTCCGTGATACTTCGTTTTAATGATCATCATTCACGATCCTTTGCTAAATTACTTTTGTTTTGGGTATTCCACATCTATTTTTACCTCCGGATATTGGAGCATGTCAACCTTCACACTGCCTGGCGTATAGTTAACAACCGGTTTATTCGGCGTTGCTTCGATAACAGGCTTACGCGGTGTTGCTTCAATGTTCACTTTAGCCGGTTCATATGCGATCTTCACCCTGTCAAATGACGGCGTAAAATGAACGCCGATTTGAATCGGTTCAGGCTCGCTGATTCGTCTCGCCTGGTCTGCAAGCGGATTGCCTTCGATTTCAATCCGCATCATCTCGTCCCCTTCTTCAGCGGTCCGAGCCATTCCGGCAAGCCAATCCTGATAGCCTTGCTGCGCCCCTTCTTCAATCCTTTTAAAGATATGCTTTCTTTCTAAGTCTTCCCATGCTTTAGTCTGGTCAATCGTGAGCTTCGAAGGGGTAGTTGTCATCTCCAGTTCAGCCGGCGGCTGCTCGATTTTCAAGTCGGCGCGCGGCTGTTCCATTTTCAAATCCGGCGGCGTTGTTGTTAAACCGATGCGGCCCGGGATATTTTGCATGATCAGCCTCGGCATCTCCATTATGATATCCTCCTTTTGCTGAAAAAAAGCAACTCGGATAGAGTCGCTTTTATCTTAAAAAGTCAACCAGTGTCGGCTGAACAATTTTCGCGTTTACGGCAAGTGCAGCTCTGTGAACCGATTGCTGTGTAATAAATTCAGTAATGATTTCTTCAAGCTCAACATCTTCGTTGTCTGACAAAACTTTTGTCGCCGTCTCTTCCTGTTCGCTCAGCCGTGAATTGATCAATTCGAGCCGATTGTAGCGCGCTCCAATATCAGACCGCTCATTGCTCATCTGATTGGAAAACTGGTCAATGTCTGAGAGGGCGTTTTCCATCCCTTCCATTGTTCCCGCTTTTAAGGCGTTCTCGAGAGACTCAATCATTTCAAACACATTTTGTCCGCTGCCTGACTGCCCGCCGAAAGCCGAAATCGGATTTGAGTTTACATTTAAGGTTGCGTTTGGCGAAACATTGATGTTGACGTCAGAGCTGCTTGTATAGTTTTCAAAATTGTATGTGTACGTACCGTCGGCGTTTTTTGTGATTGGAGCGACGTCAGAGTTCGTACCGTTAAAGAGGTAGCGGCCGTTGACCTGCGTATTGGCGATCTGAATCAGCTGGTCTTTCAGCTGGCCGATTTCGACTCCGATCGCATTTAGTTCTTCTTCGCCGTTTGTACTGTTTTGAGCCTTAACAGTCAGCTCCCTGATTTTCCCCATGATATCAATGCCTTCTGTAATGTTCGTTTCCGTGTTTTCAAGCCATGTAAAAGCTTGGGAGGCATTGCTTTGATATTGTTTAACCTGGGACAATTGCGTATTGTACTTCAGGCTTTTCATTGCGACGACGGGATCATCGGACGCCTTTGAAATCTTTTTTCCTGACGAAATCTGGGATTGAAGCTTATCCAGCTTTCCATAGCTTGAATTGATGTAGCGCAAAGAGTTTTTTGCGATCATCCCTTGGGTTACCCGCATGAATCTTTACCTACCTTCCCACGACACCCATGCCGTTAATAATTTTATCGAGGACTTCGTCCTGCAGCGTTATCATTCTCGCAGCTGCGTTATAAGCATGCTGGAATTGGATCATGTTCGACATTTCTTCGTCTAATGATACGGCGCTTACAGACTGCCTGTTCAACTCAGCAGTGTTTACAAGCGTTTCTGTATTTTTAGCCAGTCTGTTTGTTTCCTGAGCTTTTACACCCATTTCACCGATAATACCTGCATAATAGTCTAAAACGGTCGTCGTTTTGTCGCCAATTTGAATTTTCTTGGTGAAGACATTAGCGAGATTTGTCGCGTTGGAGTTGTCGCTCGCTTCACCATTCAGCGATGCAGCGATTTTATCGCCTTTTGAATTCATGATCTCATCGGTTACTTTGATTTTGCCGGCAGCTCCCTTTGCAGGCTCAGCCTCTCCCCCGGTGAATTCAAAGAAAATGCCTCCCGGTTCTCCCGATGAAGTAAACCCGCTTTGATGGACTGCATTAAACTCTTTCGCAAAAGCAAGCGCCAGCGTATCCAGATCTGCGAGCATTTCAGGATACAAACCTTTTTCTTTACCGTTTGACATATATCCGTAAGACTCAATTAAACCGCGCAGCGATCCTTTGCTAGTAAACGAATCGATGCCGATGTCCGTCCCGCCGAGGGAAACACCTGTCACAAGGCCTGTATCGTTGTCGTAATTTACTTTGACAGTTTCAGTCGTGAAGTTTGGTCCGTCAAGAACCTTGCCCAGAGACTGGCCGTTTTCGTCCAGGATTTCGATTGATGCAATGCCTTCAGCGGTTGCAAGTGGGTTGCCGCCAGTTTTCGTATAGCTGACTTTGATATTAACCATTGAAGACAGTTCATCAAGGAGCTGATCACGTTTATCGTACAAATCATTCGGGAGATAGCCGTTCGGCTCGACTTTGGCAATTTGCTCGTTTAAGCTGTTCAGCTGTGACAAAAGCGAGTTGATCGTCATCACATTTTGATCAATCTGGTCGCCTAAATTTGATTGAACGGTTGTCAGCGATTTATACAGAGTGTTAAATGTCTCGGCGACCGCCTGCCCTTTTTGTCCGACGACAGAAGCAGCGCTCGGCTCGTGAGCGTTGTTCGTCAATTCCTGAATGGAATTCCAGAATGAATTCAGAACCTTGTTTAACCCGGTGTCATTCAGTTCATTCATAATCCCTTCCATTTGGTTAAAAGCGTCCACTTTTGCATTGTAATAGCCTGCCTTTGTATTCTGCGTCCGGTATTGATAATCCAGAAAGCTGTCTCTTACCCGTTCAACCGAACCGACCTCAACGCCTGTACCCATCTGGCCGGCAAGCCCGACAGAGTTTCTTGATACGGACGGATAAGGGGTTGACGCTTTAAATGTGACACGCTGTCTTGAATACCCTTCGGTATTGGCATTGGATATATTGTTCGCTGTCACGCTCAGAGCTGATTGCTGCGCGGACAAGCCTCTTTTGGCGATTTCCAGCCCTAAAAAAGTTGGGTTTGTCATCTTTTTCACTCCGTTCTAAGCTTTTGAGTCGAATAAAGAAAGCCGTTTTGTCCCGCCTGTCTGATTTGACTGCTGCTCTTTTCCATAATTCGAACCGCTTTCTTTCGGAAGGAGCATATCAAATGTAAGCGAGATAAATTGAAGCGACTGAAAAGTCAGCTGCTTATTCAAATCGTTCACATCCTTTAAACGGATGACGAGCTGTGAGAGCTTGGCATACAGCTGTTCCAGCACCTTTTTCTCGCCGCCCGCAGCTCTGCTGATACATGCGCTGATGGTCGCGTCCGAGCTGCCGATACAGCTTTTAGTTGCTTCAATGCGGGACTGCTCCGTTTGTTCAATGGCTTGCACATACTTTTGTTCTTTCGTCACGATTTCTGAAAGTGCCTTTATTTCGTTCGTCTTCAGCGCCTCCGTTTTTTGTTCCGACAGAGACAGCAGATGTTCATGCAGCACGCATAAGCGCTCCAGCTCTTCAATCACCCGTTTCACTGAACTGACTTCCTCCTTTTATTGCTGTTTATAAAAATTAACCATTTTTTCAGCTATGCCTTTGCCGTCCACTTTGTATGTTCCATTCTCCACGGCTGCTTTCAGCTGGGCAATTTTCTCCTGACGCTCCTTCATTAAATCAGGGCCTTTTTGCAGCTCCTTTGCTTTCGCAGAAATCTCAACTTTATCTTCCGGCTGTGCTGCAGCCTGGGAAGAAGCTGTTTGTTTTTCAAATGATTTATGATAAGGATTAACAGGTTGTGTTCCATATTGGTTGATCTTCATGGGATTCCTCTCACTTTCCGCCATAGTTATCTATGATCATACTCATTTTATCGTCTGAGCTTCAAGTTAGTTTAGGGAATCAGTCATTTTTAGGATTAAAGGTATAGTACGTGCCTTTAGAACTATTTCTCTTCTCTTTTTCAAGCTGCTCCAGCTGGTCCAATTGACTCATTTGCGATGCTAAATCTTGATCGCATGACAGGCAATAACGCCCCTCCCGAATAAGTGTGCCGCACCTTTCGCACGGATAGCCGAGATTCGGAAAATTGGAGATTTGAATGCGTTTCTGTCTGATGAACTTCAATATTAACTCTTCTTCGACACCTGTTTTTTCTACGATCTGAAACATTGTAGACTGTCGGTTTTCCTGTTTTTTCAGAAATTTATAAACGGTTTCAAACGCACGTTCTTCTTCTTTCAAGCATGAAACGCAAACGGTTTGAAAACTGCTTTTCATAAACAATGCATTACATCTTGGACAATTCGCCAATTGACTCATAAATTTTGACCCCTATCCTTAAATTCTATCTTTTATATCGGCAGGGAAAAAAAATGATTTAGCTTCGAATTAATGTAAATGATGATACAGATTTTGCCTCACCGGATGTCATCAGACAAGCAGCGGCATGATGAAGGGTCGCCCCTGTCGTATACAAGTCGTCGATCAATATGATATCCAGATTCTTTACCGATCCCTTTTCGGTTCTAAAAACCGTTTTGGGCTTGATCCGTTCTTTTCTGCTTTTTTTGGATTGTTTTTCATTTTCGATTCTGATCAAAGGATGCATAACGGGTTTTTTTAATAAGGAAGCAAGCCTCTCCGCCTGATTGAATCCCCGCTCCGCTTTACGTTCTTCACTGAGTGGTATCGGAACTAAAACAGCTGGAGTGCGGCGGTAATATTGGTGGAAAGCATTGATAAATAAAGGAGCAAAAGCGAAGACCAGTTCAGCATCACCTCTGAACTTAAAACGGGCAAGGACTTCTTTCATGAAGGTATTGTAGATATAGACAGAGCGGTTTTGCCTCAAAAGAGAGCGGGTTAACGGATCAGCTTCCCATTTTAGGCAGTCACCGCAAAGTTCTTCGCTCTCTTGGGGGCGCCCGCACTTAGGGCACACCGTTCTTCCTTCGATCCTGATAAAATTGTCTTTACATGCCCTGCATATTTTCTCTTCTGATCGTAAAAAGAATAAAGCGCGCCATGAAAGAGAATGTAAAAGAGGCGCTTCACAAATTAAACAATGCAGTTCATTTCCTCCCTTTTCGATTGCTTTCGCAAAGCGGGTTGTCATTCACCTTTCTGGCAGCTTCAGCCAAGGTGACGAGCATTGATGTATTTTTTTGTTTGTCAACGAGCTCTGCTTTTATGTAAGTCAGCTTCGACTCATCTGTTACATATTGCGGTTTTACTGCATTTAAAGCCAAGGCGAGCACATCCTCTCTGCACCTGCTGCACTTACAGCTCATGTGCAGCTGTTCGATATACTGATCAAACAACTCTTCCAAAACAGCCTCTTTAGCATTGACTAGCATCCGGCACCGCTCCTCATTTTATATTCATAGGTATACTTTACCATGAATATCAGACTAGTCAATCAACATTTCCTTTTTAGACAGTTTATTCATATATTGAATATGACGTCGTGCCGCATTCATCGACTTTGTCCTACCGTGATGAAAGAAACAGACGTCTCCATCTGTGTGCTCAGGATGCCTGCCGGCTCTGCCGGCCATTTGGACAAGAGCGCTTTCCGAAAAAACAGCCGACTCTGCCCCCAATACTCCAACCTGTGCTTTTTTGACGGTTACACCTCTTTCCAAAATCGTTGTCGTCACGAGCACCTCAAGCTTACTTTTCCTAA
Organism: Bacillus sp. AK124; assembly: GCF_053903085.1. Taxonomy (NCBI): domain Bacteria; kingdom Bacillati; phylum Bacillota; class Bacilli; order Caryophanales; family Bacillaceae; genus Bacillus; species Bacillus sp. AK124. The sequence continues at coordinate 597,484 of NZ_CP096378.1, read as the reverse complement.
ACCGGTTCACTTTTTCATTTCTCTCAGGGTCTTCGGCATAGACTCCTTCTGCGCGAAATGTTTCCTTTTTCAGCAGACTGACCACGGTTTTAAGAACAGGGATAGAGGGAACAAACAGAAAAACCGGATGCTGCAGTTCCTGGTGCTTAAAAAGCCATTTTTTGAGGCGTAAAGGAACTTTTCTTCGTTTCAAACCCCTTTCCCAATTTCCGCACCAAATCAATGTAGGTTCAGGCAGCGGGCTGCGGTGGAATCTTGCGGGAATACGGACGGTGTGCAGCTTTCCGCTCTCAGCCCTTTTCTTCATATCTCTAGAAGGCGTGGCGGTTAAATAGATATGTGCGCTTTGCCGTTTTGCCGATTTTTTAACAGCGTATTGCAGCGTATTATCAATAGAATACGGAAAAGCATCCACTTCATCTATGATGATCACGTCAAATGCTTCTTTATAGCGGAGCAGCTGGTGGGTAGTTGAAATGACAAGCGGCGAGAGAGTTCCAACGTCTGGGCTTCCTCCGTATAAAGCGGCGATTTCCATCCCGGGAAAGGCGTGGCGAAACCGCGGTTCAAGCTCAAGCACAACGTCTGTTCTCGGAGTGGCGATACATACTCTCAAACCGTTGTTCAGCGCGAATTCGATCCCTTGAAAAAGAAGTTCCGTTTTTCCCGATCCGCAAACCGCCCAGATCAACAGCTCTTCTTTCCTGCGTATAGCATCGATAATAGATTTTGCCGCTTTTTCCTGACCGGCTGAAAGTACGCCTTTCCACTCCGTGTAAACAGGCGCCCATTCATGTCTGCCATGTCCACGCCAAGTCAACAGAGACGTACACTCGCTCACCCTGCCCATCATGACACAGGCTCGGCAGTACACGCAGCATTTATTGCACCTATAGCAAGGATATCGAGCGAAACAGAAGCGCTCGTGCTGGCCGCACCTCAAGCAAACAAAGCCTCTCTTCGTTTTTTTAATGCCTTCCTCCGTTTTTATCAGGCCTTCTTGGATATGCCAATCAATGACAGGTTCCGGAAAAGAAAGTTCGCTTTTCAGAAGGTGGCGCTGCTCCAAACATGACCGCAATTCACAGGAATAGGATGCCGGATGTTCGATGTGAATCACCTCCAATCTGCCATTCAGTATCTATCATCCATGTTTTCTTGTAAAACAGTCAAAATCTTAAAATCTCCCTCAAAAACCGTAGAAAAAGAAAAAATCTCCGTTTTGCAAAACGGAGATTGGCTTTTATACTGTATACCAGGCGATACCCATTGCTCCTTCACCAAGGTGGGTGCCGATCACAGGCCCGAAATAGCTTTTATAAAATTCGACATGTGCGTATTGCTGCGACAATTCTTCGATTATTTGATCGGCTTCTTCTTCACGGTTGGCATGAATCACAACCGCTCTCAACGGCTTTCCTTTTTCGGCATCTTCGCCAAAAAGCTCAAATAAACGGTTCATCGCTTTTTTTCTCGTCCGGATTTTTTCGAAGGGAACGATCAGCTTGTTCTCAAAATGCAAAATCGGCTTTACTTTTAAAAGGCTTCCGACAAAAGCCTGGGCGCCGCTCAGGCGTCCTCCCCTTTGCAAATGCGAAAGGTCGTCAACCATAAAATAAGCCCTCATTGAGGTTTTCATATGATCCAAGTGGCGAATGATTTCTTCCGGAGCCGCTCCTTTTTCCGCCATCTCAGCCGCTTCGATCGCATAAAAACCTTGAGCCATGCAGCTGATTTCTGAATCAAACGGATACACTTTAATTCCTTCAAGCATACCGCGTGCTGATACAGCGCTGTTGAATGTTCCGCTGATGCCGCTGGAAAGGTGGATGCTGATGACCGCATCATATGTTTCCCCGAGTTTTTCATAGAGAGAAATCAGCTCGCCGTATGCGGGCTGGGAAGTCGTCGGGAGATTTTCGTGAGCTTTTACTTCTTTGTAATAGTCCTTCCAGCTCATATCGATTTCTTCCCTGTATGAAGTCTCTCCAAAGATCACATTGAGAGGTATCATATAAATATTGTAGCGCTCACGCAGGTCTTTAGGTATATATGCCGTACTGTCTGTTACTACTGCTGTTTTCATGAAATAAACCTTCCTTATGAAAGATACTCTTTTCTATTCTAAAAGAAAAAGCAGCTTTTTTCATTATAAAGTTTGATTTTCTGCTAAAAGAAAAGACCTGCCTTATGGCAAGTCCACCTTTATCTCATTTCTACCCAGCCATTTTTAATGGCTACAACGACAGCCTGCGTTCTGTCGTTTACATTCATTTTTTGAAGGATGTTGCTGACATGGTTTTTAACCGTTTTTTCACTGATAAATAATGATTCGCCGATTCCGCGGTTGCTTTTTCCGTCCGCCAGCATCTGCAGAACCTCGCATTCCCTTCTGGTAAGAATGTGAAGAGGTCTCCGGATTTCCGGATACACTTCATGTTGAGCGTGAGATGATACACCGCTTGTTGCAAGACGGCGGAATTCATTCACAAGATTATGAGTAACCTTAGGATGCAGATAAGATCCGCCTTCAGCCACAACTTTCACGGCTTCGATCAGCGTGTCGGCATCCATTTCTTTCAGCAGATAGCCGCGGGCTCCTGTTTTTAATGCATGTGTAACATAGTTTTCATCGTCATGGATAGATAAAATAATAACCTTTGATTCCGGATACAAGTCGACCAGTTGTTTTGTCGCTTCTACGCCGTTTACATTCGGCATATTAATATCCATGATTACCACATCAGGATGGTAGTGCTCGACAATGCGAGCCGCTTCATCTCCGTCGTCTCCTTCGGCCACTACCTCAAAGGTAGGTTCGAAATCCAAAATCCGTTTGACACCTTCACGGAATAACTGATGATCGTCAATAATTACAATATTTACTTTAGTCACAAGCTACGCCTCCCCATTCTCATTGTTAAACACACCGCTTTTATGGTCAATATGTCTTTTGTCTCTATTTTACAATTATCTTTACAAAGACAGCGGAACTTTAATCAAAATAAATGTCCCAAGACCTATTTTCGAATCGATTGTCATTGAACCTTCGAGCAAATCGACTCTTTCTTTCATACCTAGCAGACCGAAAGATTTGTTCTTCTTGCCTTTAACTTCTTTTAAGTCAAAGCCGTTTCCATTGTCTTTGATAATCAACGTCACAAAATCTTTTGTCACTTCTACTTTAACATGAATCTCAGTTGATTCGGAGTGTTTTAAGGCGTTTGTCACTGCTTCCTGTGCAAGCCGGAAAAGTGCAACCTCAAACCGCGGTGCTATTCTTCTATCTTCGGATTCTCCGATGCATTGGAAATGGATCTTTGCTTTTCCATGATAATCTTCGATCGTGTTCAAGTATTTTCTGAGCGTCGGTATCAATCCCAAATCATCTAAAGCCATCGGTCTTAAATCATAAATGATTCTTCTGACTTCATAAAGAGCATTTCTGACGTTTTGCCGGAGGTTTCTAATTTCCTGAAAGCCTTCTTCTGTTCCTTTGTCTCTGAAGATGCGTTCGATCAGCTCAGATCTCATCATGACGTTGGCCAGCATTTGCGCAGGGCCGTCGTGGATTTCCCTTGAGACCCTTTTTCTTTCTTCCTCTTGGGCTTCGATGATCCGCAGTCCGAAATCCTGTTTGGCCTGCGCATCTTCTAGGAGAACGCCAACCTGGCGCAGATCCTGATTTAAATAGTTTAAGACGACGGTAATCTGGCTGACAAGCCCTTCTGAACGCTCGATGATTTCCTGAAGCCCCAAAAGGCGCCGTTCCAGATCATCACGCTTCTCTCTCAGCTGCTTTTCACGCTGCTGGATCATCGTCAGTTCAACCTGCAGTTTGTGGGCTTTTTCATAAGCTTCGCGAATCTCTTCTTCACTGAATTTATGAAAGTTTCTGCTGACCTCAGACAAGCGGTTTCGCGCATGGCGGGCATGCACTTCCAGCCTGTCTCCAAGATCGATGACTTCGTTGACCTGCTGTTTAATCTGCTTCAGCTCTTCTACCAAGCCTTCATATTGCTGACGGGACTGCTCTCCGATTTGAAAGACCTCATCCTTGCTCCCATCAACCGTTTTTAACATCTTCATAATGATTGAATCTAAAACTTTGGAGTCCATTTTGGAAACACTCACCCATTTTCCCTCCGTAACAGCATTGTCATTTACTTTTATCATAAATTTCATTGAACTGAAATTCGTGTCGAATTATAATGAAAGAATGCGTATTCTGGTTTTTTGGTCTTTTTATGGTTACCGATCCATTTCTATTTAATCATAACAAAATACGCGCCAAAATTCTAAGTCTGTTCGATTTTTAGGAGAACAGCCGCATGGCTTGTCAGGAGGTAAGCAGGCATGCTGCAAAGTTATCTCACTGTTGCAGGTGAAGGGACCCATGAAATCGTGATTGAAAAATCCCGGTTTATATGTCACTTGAGCCGCGTCAGTACTGAAGAAGAAGCACAGAACTTTATCAATCACATAAAAAAGCAGCATTGGAATGCGACGCATAATTGCTCGGCTTACGTCATAGGAGAAAATGATCAAATTCAAAAAGCGAATGATGACGGAGAACCGAGCGGGACAGCTGGAGTTCCGATGCTTGAAGTTTTGAAGAAACGCAACCTTAAAGATACGTGCGCCGTTGTGACGAGGTATTTCGGCGGTATTAAACTCGGCGCTGGAGGGCTGATACGGGCTTATGGAAAATCCGTGTCAGAGGGGCTGAACCATGTCGGCGTTGTCGAACGAAAGCTGATGCGGGTGATGCACACGACAGTGAACTATACATGGCTCGGCAAGCTTGAAAACGAGCTTCGCGAGTCCCCTTATCAAATAAAAGACATTCATTATGCCGACGATGTCGAATTTGAAACGTATGTGAAGGAAAGTGAAAAGCAGGCATTTACGGAATGGATAACCGAATTAACAAATGGCAAGAGTGAGAATAGAGAAGGCATTCAAGTTTATTTGGAAGAAGCTTTTAACAATTAAAGGAGAATTATTATATGGCTGAGCGTATTAAAGTGAAAGTGCGAAAAAAAAAGAATAAAAAGAGAAAGCTGATTAAACGGTTTATAGTCCTTATGCTGCTCGCACTTCTCGTAGTCGGCGGAGTGGGCATATATAAAATTATTAACACGATTTCCGCTGCTGACGGCACTTATGATGAGCTTGAACGCGGAGAGAAGTCAAAGCTCAGGGACGATGTCGTTAATATTCAAAAAAAGCCGTTTTCGATTCTTTTTATGGGAGTTGAAGATTATTCGACAAACGGCGAGCACGGACGGACGGATTCCCTGATTGTCGTGACGCTCGATCCTAAAAAGAAGTCGATGAAAATGCTGAGCATTCCGAGGGACACAAGGGTGCATTTGGCCAGTGACACAGCCGGCACAAAAACAAAAATAAATGCGGCCTATGCAAAAGGCGGCAAGGATGAAACAATCGAGACGGTAGAGGACTTCCTCGGAATCCCGATCGATTACTATGCCACAGTCGATTTTGACGGGTTCAAAGATGTCATCGATGAAATCGGCGGAATCGATATTGACGTCCCGTTTGATTTCAGCGAAAAAAGCGATGTCTCCAAATCCAAGAGAATCTATTTTAAAAAAGGGAACATGCATCTAAATGGAGAGGAAGCTCTTGCCTACGCAAGGATGAGAAAACAGGATAAGCGGGGAGATTTCGGGAGAAACGACAGACAAAAGCAAATCTTAAAAGCCGTTCTTGATCAAATCTCAAAACCGCAAAACCTCGCTAAAATTGATAAAATAGCCCAAAAAGCAAGCAAAAACATTCAGACAAACTTCAAAATTACACAGGCTCTGGCGCTTCAGCAAATCTACAGCGGCTTTGCTGGTGATGATATAAAAACATTAAACATCACAGGAAAAGATCTTACGATCGCTGATGTTTACTACTTTGAGCCTGACCAGCAAAACCTTGCAAACGTGCAAAATGAATTGACCCATCACTTGTACCCGGACTCAACCGCTGATTCAAGCGGAACATCGTCTGAATCTTCCGCAACCGCTGACGGGACAGACAGCTCAGCTGAATCGTCTGCTGCTTCTTCTTATTGATTGGCTCTGTTGAATGTGAAATTCATAATCGAATAAAATGAAGGGGAACTCTTTATATATTAAGGGTTCCCCTTTCTTTTGAAAAAGACAATTGATTGATAACACTTTGTTTTAAATAGTTATACTGTTTTTCGTTGGTATCTGAGAATGCCTCGTTTCTATTTGAGGGAACATCCATATACAGGATGTCTTCTTTGAATTGGGAAATTGTTAAATCATATCTTTTACCATTGATAACATTATAAAAATGCCACCCTTCAGGCAGCTTTGTTTTTCTTATTTCTCCACCTAATAGATCATTTACGATTAAGGCGGTTACGCCGCATTGTCCCTTCGCAGGGTTATCCTGACTCCATTTTGAACTTGAATCTGAAGACCAGGATTTATAGAGTGCTTTCATAATTTGTTCGATCTGTCCAAGGTGATGATCATCCATAAAAAATCCTCCTTCTCATAGAGTTTTAGTTAATCAACCAACCGCTTGTGAGGCTTCCTGAGTTGCAGCAATAATAAAACCCCTGGAATCCAGGGGTTTTTGTGCGCATTAATTCCTCTTCACCATCCGCCTGTAAAACTTCGTAAAGGGCTTGTACTGCTCATTTACAAGGCCTGTCACTTCTGCGATGATCTGCATGAACAGGATTAAGCCGAAGATGATGAAGATGGACACCCAGAGCGTCGCGGTTTTTAAAAGAATGGCGCTCAGGCTGAAGACGATGCCAATTAAATAAATAACGATGACGGCTTTCCGATGGGACAGGCCAAAGGCCATCAGCCTGTGGTGAATATGCGATTTGTCGGGCGCCGAAATCGGCTGTTTGTTTAAAATCCGCCTGATGATCGCGAATGTCGTGTCAAATATCGGCACTCCTAATATAATGATTGGAATGACGACGCTGAACAGGGTCACGCTTTTATACAGTCCGAGAAGCGACAGAACCGAGATCACATAGCCCAAGAAGAGCGAGCCCGTGTCTCCCATAAAAATTTTCGCCGGGTGGAAGTTATAGAACAGAAAGCCGATCGTGCTTCCGATGACAACCAGCGACAGAGAGAAGATCAAGATTTTATCGGCAGAAAAAGCCATGACGGCAATCGTCGAAAGGCCGATGACGGATATACCCGCAGCCAGTCCGTCCAATCCGTCGATTAAGTTGATGGCATTGGTGATCCCGACGATCCATAAAATCGTCAGAGGGTATGCGAGCCACCCCAAATCAAAGCGAAGATCCCAAAATGGAATCGATAAAAATTCCATTTTCAAGCCTGTACTGACGATGATGCAGGCTACTAATATTTGAACGATAAATTTAATTCTCGCGCTTAAATTGTGTTTGTCATCTACAATGCCCAAAATGACAATCATAAAAGCACCGAGTGTAATTGCTGTTATTCTGTTTTCATAAAGGCCTCCGGCAAGCGAACCGGTCAATACTCCTATAAAAATGGCTAAACCGCCCATTCTCGGCATTACTTTATCATGTATCTTTCGTTTATCCGGCTGATCCACGACCCCGGATTTGATTGCTAGACGTTTGACAAGCGGAGTAATAATTAAAACAGTAATGAGAGAGACAAAAAACGCAAGTACAGTGCGTTCATAAGACATAAGGAAGTCTCCTTTTTAAATGAAGTCTGGTCGTATTAAAGATCATACCTTTTCATTATACAATTTCATTATTTATTATAACAAGCTCCAGCCAAAAGAAACATCATGAATTAATATCCCCCGCCGCAAATTATGCATCTTTATTCAAGTTCAATTTATCAAGCATCGATAAAAATAAATGATGCCAGTCTCTTTCATGTGCGATCTTTCTGCGCAGTTCCACATGGGAGACATCATCATGCGCAAGCTCCAGCTCTTCACACAGCGCTGTAAATTCAACGGGGTCGTTTCCTGTTAGATGACGGTAAACGTGTTCCTGTTCAACCTTTTTTGTTGAAGGAAGGTTCATACCGGCGACAGGCTTTCCGGCAGCCAAAAATTCAAACAGCTTTAAAGGGAATACCGCATTATTATATGGCGACGGTTTATACGGCATGATCCCGATATCCACTACATTCATATAAGCCGGTACTTCCGACGGCGCAGCGGGCCCCGTCCAAATGACATTTTCTTCTTCAAGAAGCGCTTTAAAATCTTCATCTCCGTTTGTCCCGTCAGGACCGACAAATAAAAACGTCCACTCTTTTTTGGTTTTGGCAGCTTCTTTGATGAGCTTAAAATCGAGCTTCGGCTTAATTCCGCCGATAAAGCCGAGGACGGTGCCTTCCCTTCCGTTCAATACATCGGCTTTTTGCTTATTTTTCGCAAACAAGCTGTATTCCACACCATTTTCGATTGTAAAAACCGGCTTTGTCTCTCCTTGAAGCCGGTCTGCTACGTTTTGGTGCAAATATTCAGAAGTGCAAAAAATCGTATCAGCAGCTTTAATGATTCTGCCTTCAGCTTCAAAAATAACCTTTTGCCTGAATCCTGAGACAAGGCTTTGGCTTCCGCTGATCGGCGCCGCCCACAGGTCACTGCAGTCATAGATGACCTGATCCCACTGATAAAGTGATGACAGCAGCGGAAAACCGGGGAATGTGTACCATAAGCACACCTTTTCCCCCTGAACGTCTTCTTTCAGCCGGTCAAGCAGCGGCTTCAGCTTGCTTTTATAAAAAACATCCTTGTAGCGGGCAAACCTGAATATTTTCTTTTTCAAAAAATCTTTGACTGCAAATTGCTTGATTCCGTTGTCAAGCAATGTAAATGTCTCTCGGGAAGGATTTTCAGACGGACAGACCCAAATGACTTCCTTCGTCTCCTTGCGGCCAGCCAAAAACTCAGCAAGGCGGTGCCTTCTGTACCTTAGCTGATCCTGTCCCCATTCACCTGTCGCTACTATGACGTGTATGACTTGATCTGCTTTCACTTTCAATCACCTTTTCTGTCAATGCCGTTATAATCTTTTCATGACTGCGTTCTTAGCGTAATGGAAAAAGCACCATGTCGCTTTCATCAAGTGAAGGCGTTCGATTTCCCTGTACACATACCAGGTTTTTCGCGCCGCCTTCCACTTGTTTCTGGAGATCGATGTTTCAACGATGCGGTATTCGGCGAGGGGTTCGTTCAAACCGAATGCCTTGAATCCTCGCTTTAATACGGACAGCCATGTCGCCAAATCCTGACGGGTTCTGATATTCGGCATCCGGATATCACCCGTTTGCTCTCTGTCAATCATTACCGTCAAACAGCCGATAATCGTATTTTTTAATACATCATCATATGTAAGGCTGACGGGTGCATGAATGGTTTTATGAAGCGGTTCGCCGTCTTGGCTGATCAGCTCGTATGCCGTAAATGTGAAAGCGTGCTGATGCTTCCTCATAAAGGCAAGCTGCTTATCCAGCTTTTCTGCTTTCCACACATCATCGCTGTCCAAAAAGGCGACATAGCGCCCTTCGGCTTTGCTGAGCGCTGCATTTCGAGCTGCTGCAGCGCCTTGATTTTCTTTCAGAAAAATGGCATGGATCCGTTCATCATCTTCTTCATAGCGCTTCAAAATGTCTCTTGTCCCATCTGTTGAGCAATCATCGGCAATGATCATTTCCCAGTCGGAAAACGTCTGATTTAAGACGGACTGAATGGTTTTTTCGATAAATTCCTCCGCGTTATAGGAAGGCGTAATGACAGAGATTAAAGGTTTTTGCCTCGTCATGGTCCTGATCCACATCCCCAATTAAAAATTTAACGTTCTCTGAATACTTCCGGAACGACAATGATAAAAAACGACAGCGCTAAACCGATCAGTACGCCTAATACCGCTCTTTTTTTAGGCGACATGCCGGCAGCCTGGTTATCCAGCACGATCAAGGGCTCAATTTCTTCAGCAGCCTTCATATCAAGCTTGCTTGTTTCAAGTTCATACAAAAACCGCTGTTTATCAACTTTGGAATCAGCGCTGACTGTTTCGCCTTCAAGCGCCTTTATATTCTTTTCGAGGACTTCTTCCCTTTTTGAAAACAGCGCCTTATCGCCTTTCATATAGGCATCTTTAACTTTTCCTAAAGTATCCAATGTTTTCTGTTTGTCAGGTCCTGTATAACTTAAGTTAAAAAGTGAATCCGTTCTGATTTCAATCGCCAGATCGTCTTTCAACTGCGCCAGATCCTCTTCAGGCATATCCGGGAAAATGTCCTTTAAAAAAGCTTCGTTTTTCAACAGCAGCGGCACCTGCTTTGCATTGTTGTACTTCGCTTCTCCATAGTTCCCGGTTGATATCGTTACAGTAGCCGTGTAATCGGACGGAGCAACGCTCCCCTTCGGCATAAAATAGCCGACAAGACCAAGAATAAGAGGAAGCGCAATAATCGCCACAATAAACTTTTTCACTCTACCAGCAATACGTTTGATTAAATTCATCACATGAATTTCTCCCTGTTTTTAAATTCGATTTTCAAAAATCACCTATACTGTTCGGTTTCATCCGTTCCGCTGACTCTAAAGGTATTAACCGTCGCAATCACAAGGGCGAGAAACACCCAATGGAAATATAGATTCGAGACGGAACTCGGACTGATGCTTGATACAAGGAAGGCGACGAGCGCGGCTGTCAAACCTTCAATGAGAAGCTTGTACCGCTTTCCAAGCGATCTTTTATAATATCGGTAAAGCACGGTTATTAAATAAATGTACATCGTTAAATAACCAAGCATCATCACAACTCCAAAATTCGTCATGATCTCTACGAGCCAGTTATGAACCTCCACGACCCGGTCTGTATCGAACAATGCGTGATGTTCCAAATAATAAGGTACATTGCCGGCGCCAACGCCAAATCCGTAAGTATCCAGCACATAATGCCCAGCGTTTTTCAACAAGTTTGCCCTGGCGACATTGGATGGCAGCGGCTCGCTGAAATCGTGTGTAGTTTGCGGAGCCAAAAAGTATGTATAAAAAGCTCCGGTGATCTTTCCTGCAAACAGTGTGACAAAAGCGATACATCCTGCAGCTGCGGCGATGAGCGCCCATTTTTTAAGCACCTTCGGCAGCAAAATAAACGCATAAACGGCAAGTCCGGCTATAATTCCCAGGATGCTGGCTCTTGATCCTGTCAGGAAAATCAAGTAGGCCGAACAGAACGCAAGGAGCAGCCCCGCTATTTTTAAATAGCTGTTTTTAATGTTTTTGAAAAAAGATAAATAAAAGAAAAAGCTGATGGATAGAAATGTCGCAAAGTCATTCTGATTGAAAAAGACGGATGTCGGATAGTGCTGTTTATAGTGCGGCCCGTTATAAAGGGTCGAGCTCGGCAGGTGGTTTAATGTAAAGTGGTTGTAAAACCCGATGACCATTAAAAATACGGTCATGACCAACCATATGTAATAAAACGCGAGAATTCGATCCATTTTTTGAAAAAACATAACAATCAGAAAAACAAAAAACATTCCCATTGCCAATAGGAACAGATATTTTACGCCCTCAGTAGCAGACTTGACCCAAAGCAGCGAAATCATTCCATAGCAGAACCAAAACGTGAAAAACATCAGAATGCCTTTAACATGCACCTGCTTCCACTTTTCAAGGTGCTGGCTGCCTTTCAACATTTCCGCTATGAATAAGAACCCTGCCAGAATCAGAAGAATTCGATATGGAAACAGGCTGAAAAAGCCCAATTTAATCGTAAAAAAAGCATTGTTGGCAAATGTTGCAGCGATGAGCAGATATAATACGGGCATCAGCAATTGCTCGGACGACAAATACTTCCGGAGCACAATGATCAAAGTCAGCGCAATCAAAATCAGACATGCTAACAAGACTTTTTTTGCATTGGACTGGGCCAATACAACGAATGCTAACCCTGCGGTCAATGCGGCGAGCCAAACCAAAACATTGACCGCGGAACGTTTGAGACTCATTTTTCCCCCTCCTTCCGCTTCTTTCTGGAAAAGGGCTGCCGACATCAGCCAGCAGCCAGTGATTTACATATTCATTTCTTTTTTATAATATGAAATGGTCTTTTCCATTCCTTCAGCGAGCGGCATTTTTGGTTCCCAGTTTAAAATTTTCTTTGTTTCTTCATTACACAGTGTGCTGTGGCGGATATCCCCCGGTCTTTCATCTTGATAAATCGGAGACAGCGCCGAGTTCGTCGCTTTTTTCATCTCTGCAAACAGCTCATTGACTGTGATCGAAAAGCCGTTCGAAATGTTTAAACAAACGTTTGATTGAGCTTTGAGCGCCTTGATATTGGCGGAAGCCACATCACCGACATAAATAAAATCGCGCGATTGTTCTCCGTCTCCAAAAATCACCGGAGCCTTGCCGCTTGTCAGCAAATCGGAGAAAATCGATACGACGCCGCCCTCTCCTTTTGCGTCCTGGCGCGGCCCGTATACATTGCTGTACCGCAAAATGCAATACTCGGTTCCATACAAATCATAGGCCAGCTTTAAATAGTTCTCTACCGTAAGCTTCGTCAGCCCGTAGGGTGAGCCTGGATTTGTTTTATGACGGGTGTCGACAGGCAGATATTCAGGATCTCCATAAACAGCTGCTGATGATGCAAAGACGATCTTTTTCACGCTGCATTCACCCGCTGCCTTAATGATATGGAGCGATCCCCTGATATTGATGTTTTCATCATTTAAAAAATCGCTGACAGACTCCGCCACGCTTACTTGTGCAGCTAAATGAATAATATAATCGGGATCAATGCTTTTGATGACGTCGATGACTTCCGGCTTTGTTATATCCTGCTCATAAAAGTCAACCGCGAGACCTTCAATGTTGGAGCGGTGTCCCGTAGTTAAATTGTCAAGAATTGAAACCCGGTAATTTTCTTTCAGAAGCTGTTCAGCGATATGCGAGCCGATAAATCCGCATCCGCCTGTCACTAGTACTTTTTCCATTGTTATCCCCCCGTTGCTTATACGTTGGTCAGGATTCCTTCTCCCTGTACTTCCGGCCGGCCGATTGAATGATAGATCATACCTTCGTTTCTCATTTGTTCAATTTCAAATATATTACGTCCATCGATCAAGACGGGGTTTTTCAAGGTTGACTTAAGTTTGGCAATATCCATGTTCTGTACTTCCGGCCACTCTGTCAATATGACGCAAGCGTCCGTATCTTGAATCGTCTCGTACAGATCTTCGCTGTAAACGGCTTGATCCCCGAGAAGCTTTTCCGCTTCGGGTATAGCTATCGGATCAAACGCTTTGACTTTAGCACCAAGACTTCTCAGCATTGGAATGACATCCAGAGACGGCGCCGAGCGCATATCGTTTGTATTCGGCTTGAATGCCAGCCCAAGAACCGAAATGGTCATGCCGTTTAAATCGCCAAACACGTCAAGGAGCTTTTGCACAATGTGGGCGCGCTGCTTTTGATTCGTCTCAATAACGGCTTCAATCATTTTAAAAGGATAGCCGACTGACTTCGCGATGTGCAATAAAGCCATTGTATCTTTAGGGAAGCAAGAGCCGCCAAAGCCGATTCCGGCATTCAAAAATTTATTGCCGATTCTGCTGTCCAGTCCGACACCTTCAGACACCTTTGATACATCAGCTCCGACCCTTTCACAAATATTCGCGATATCATTAATGAACGAGATCTTTGTAGCCAAAAATGCATTTGCAGCGTATTTAATCATTTCTGCACTTTCAAGGTTAGACTTGACGATTTTCGTTTGAAAAGGCTTATGGAGCTCTTCAATAATCGCAGCAGCCTTTTCGCTTGTCGCACCGATGACGGCTCTTTCCATATTCATTGTATCGTAAATAGCTGTTCCTTCACGAAGGAACTCCGGATTCGAAACGACGTCGAAAGGGAATTCCCCTTTTGAATTGCGTTCTATAATGGCTTGTACGAGCTTTCCTGTTCCAACAGGGACAGTGCTTTTGTTGACGACGACTTTATAGCCGTTCAGATGCTTCCCGATCATTTCGGCAACAGATTTGACAAATGTCAGGTCTGCTTCCCCTGTTTCCGACATCGGCGTTCCGACTGCAATATAAATAATCTCTGCTTCTTCAATCGCCTTGGGAATATCAGTAGAGAAAAATAAGCGATTTTCGTTTACGTTTTTATCCACAAGTTCTTTTAGGCCGTTTTCATAAATCGGCATCACTCCTGCTGAGAGTCCTCTTATTTTTTCTGCATCAATATCGCAGCAGACAACCGAGTTTCCCACTTCGGCAAAACAAGTTCCAGACACCAGCCCGACATATCCCGTTCCAATGACAGCGATTCTTTTCAACATTATCATTCCCTTCTTTCAGCTGACCCTTCAAATCCAATAGCATGATTTAGGTAATGATCTTTATCTCTTCTCTATTGAAAAAATCTGGGTTTTCCGTTTTCCCAATTCTTATTTTTATTAGCTTAGACGCAAATAAATGGGTTTAAACAGTATTATATTCAACACTCATACGCATATTAACCGACAGATCCCAACTTAATTTTTGTTCTCGGCAACATCTCCATACACATCCAGCAACTTGCCGGCATTTTCAAAGGCGTCATAATCATCGTGTACCGTTTGATACAGCTCTTCAGCGATGTCTTCTTGCCAATCTGCGCCTTCCAAATAACCTTTGACAGCTTCTGTTATGCTGGAAGCCGAGCGCGGCTTAATCAGCAGATGTTCGTGTTTCCCGAATAAAGACGGAACACCTCCGACAGCCGTACAAAGCACCGGAACCTTGAGGGCGAGCGCTTCAATGACGACAGTCGGCATCCCCTCAGAATACGAAGGGAGCACAAACAGATCTGATGCAGCCAGATATTCTGATATCTCATGGTTTGCGACCTGCCCCGTCAATATCGCTTTTTCACCGGCCGTTTGACGAATGTGCTGCTTCTCCGGTCCATCGCCGATGAACACAGCTCTGTAGCTGTCATCAAGCTGCTTGACCGCTTCCGCCAGCTCGGCTACTCCTTTTCCTTTCACCAAGCGGCCGACGAACGTCAGCAATTTTTTGTCTTTCGGCAGGCCGAATTTCTCCCTCAATTCAAATGTTGAAGCGGAGGGTTTTTGAAACCGGTCCAGGTTGACGCCGATAGGAAGAACCGAGCATTCAGCACCGGTCATTTCTTTTGTTTTGGCTTTCAGCTCATCGCTGACAGCCAGAACTTTTGCCGCGGAATGCACAGCTGTTTCAAATGCTCGAAATGCGCCTTTGCTGTATTGGGGATAAATATTGACATCGCTTCCGTGCAAAGTCAGAACATAAGGAACTTTCAGCCTCTGTGAAACAACGGCAGCGGCACCCCCGGATGGCATCGCGAAATGGGCATGGATAAGATCCGGCGCAAGCCCGTGCTTCTCGATCGTCCTCAATACAGACTTTGCAATCCGGCGATGCGGCTGAGCCCATTTTAGCTGTCCAGGCAGAGCCGTATACGGCGGTCTGTAGACCGGGATGCCTTTTCTTTCTTCATATTCCGGGATTGTTCGTGCTTGACGGTATTTTTTTTTCAGCAGCCTGAGGGGAGCAGGGTTCACAGGTGATGGACATATGACCGCCACATCAACGCCCTGCATCTGCAGCGCCTGAACCTGTGTTTCATGAAAAACGCCTTCTCCCGGTTTTTGATTGCTTGGATAAACACTGGTAATCCAAAGAACCTTCAATGATGAAACGCCCTTTCTGCTGTCATCTTCCTAATTGGATCTTCATAGCCCGCCGATAAAATTTACTGACCAGAAAACCGTAAAAAATTCCGCTGATTCCGACGGAAACTGCCAGCTGAAGCATGGCGCCGTGAAGCAGATGTCTGCTGCCGACGCTCAAGACAAGAGCCAGCAATGCCATGAGCAGCGTCAAGGCCAGCGGTTTTCCAACGGTTCTGAAATATTCGCCCATCTTCAGCTGGATGACATATTTGAGCAGCCATCTGCCGATAAAGAAATTGATCAGGCTGATCGCTGCATAGGTCCAGGCGGTGATCGTCAAATCCTTCGTTAATACCGCCGCATAAAGAGACAGCCCGTAAAGGAGCATGATCCCGCTGTCCCAATAAAATGCCAGGTCTGCTCTCCCCTTCGCCAGCAAAACCGATCCGTTCGGATTCATCAAAACCCTGAGCAGCCCGACAATCGCGAGGATATTCAGAACCGGTACGGCCTGCAGCCATTTTTCTCCGAAGACGACTTCAATAAATAAATCTGAAACAGTCATCAGTCCGATCAGAAGCGGGAATGAAATCAGCGAGAGAAGCTTTGTCATATTTAAAAAGCCTTCGCGCAGCGTTTGATTGTTCCCTTGATTCTTTGAGAAGACGGGAAACGCTACCCGTGTCACGATCGGATTGATTTTTAATACGGGAATCGTAATAATTTGATACGCCAGGTTATAGATTCCCAATGCTTCCGCACCGAGAAACCGTCCGATCAAAATCATGTCAATATTGGCGCCAAGCCTGTTTACAAGCCTTGAAGCGAGCTGAAACGCGCCGAACGAGAAAAATTCTTTCACTTCCCCCAACGCAAAGACGAGAGAAGGACGCCATTTTTTTAAATATACAGCAAAAAACATGATGCCTTTAACCGAATTAAGAAAAACTTGTGACAATGCATAGGCCACAATCGGATCCATCAGAAAAACCAAAACGAGCAGGAGCACAAATGATAAAACGGTGACACCCGCTTCTATTTTGCTCAGCACATTAAACTTCAGATCTTTTTGCAGCATATATTGATACTGCTGGCCGACCGGGGCGATCAAAAACATGACGGCCAAAATCCGCACAAGAAAAACCAGTTCGTCCCGCTGATAAAAGTCTGCGATGAACGGACTCAGGAAAAAGAGGCCGATAAACAAAAGGATGCCCGTTAGGATATTCAGCCAATATAAGGTCGATAATTGGCGTTCACTGATGTTCTCCTTTTGAATTAAAGCGGCCCCGAATCCCATATCGAGTACAATTTGTGTAAAAATCGTTACGGTGGTCAGCATTCCGACCAAACCGAATTCGGCAATTGTCATGATATTGCCGAGCAGTGCAAACTGTATAATTTGAATGACCGTGACGATCAAAGTTGAAACACTTGTCCATTTTGCACCGCTTAATATTTGTTTCGTAATGGTAGACATAGCATATTCCTAACTTCCTCGTATTATCTGGCTCCTTCGCCGGTTAATACTACTTTAATCGTTTTCAGCATAACCTTCAAATCGAGAAGAAACGTTAAATTCCGAATGTAATACAGATCGTGCACCAATTTTTCTCTCGGACCGATATCATAGCCTCCGTTTACCTGTGCAAGTCCCGTTAACCCAGGCTTAACAATTAAGCGGTTTTTAAATCCCGGAATTTCATGGTGAAACTGAGCGGTAAACATCGGTCTTTCAGGCCTTGGTCCCACAAGGCTCATATCTCCGGCCAGAACATTGATCAGCTGCGGAAGTTCATCGATTCTTGTTCTTCTTATAAAAGACCCGACTGCAGTGATGCGCGGATCATCCTTCTGCGCCCATTTCGCACCGGATTTTTCTGCGTCAATTCTCATAGAACGCAGCTTGATCACCTTAAAATGCTTTCCGTCTTTTCCGACGCGTTCCTGCCGGTATAACGGAGAACCCGGTGTTTCGATACAGATTAATATACAAAACAGCAGGATAAACGGCAGTGTAAGAGCGAGCCCAATCAAGGAAAGGACGATATCCATTATCCGCTTCATATATAAATAACGTACTGCTTTTTTTGATAGAGCACAGGAATAAGTTTGCTGGCTTGAATATTCATTGTACATTCTTAAACTTTTGTCGATACTCACTAGCATACACCTCGATTAGTATGTTACTGTTTGATCTATTCGTCAGTGTAGCATACGAACGTAAACACAATGTAAAGGAGTTATTAAAATTAGTAAATTCATTGATTTTATGTTAAAAATGCACCGCCTCCGTTTTGTCTTTAATTCAACAAAAATATCATACTATATTATAAAGACAAAACAAAGGCAGCATAGGCAATTTTTCCGAAAAACGAATTTCTTTATATTTTAATAGTAAGCAACAATTCCGTCATAAATCGCTTTAGCGCCTTTTTCTTTGTAAGTCGAGCTTTTCAATTTTGTCGCATCGCTTACATTGCTGATAAACGCAAGTTCAACAAGGCTGCTTGGCATTTTTGATTCCCTGATGACATGGAAGTTGCCGATTTTTACACCGCGGTTTTTCGTATTCAATGCAACATAGAGACGGTTTTGAATCTCGGTTGCCAGCCTTTTGCTGTTGGCAGATTCATATGTTGTATAATAGTAGGTTTCTGTTCCGGAAGCAGCAGGCGTTGCCGAGTTTGCATGAATGCTGACAAACAAATCCGCATGATTTGACTGCGCTTTTGACACGCGCTGTGCGAGCGTCAGATAAGTGTCGTTCGTTCTCGCCATAATTGGCAGAGCACCGCCGTTTGATAGTTTCGTATTAATTAATTTTGCGACATCAAGGTTCACTTTTTTCTCATATAAACCGTTGCCGACAGCACCGCTGTCTGTACCTCCGTGCCCTGCATCAATGAAGATTTTTTTGCCGACGATCGGATTCTTCAGCTGTGACACGACATTGGATTGAAGAGACACCGTTCCGCCGAGCACGGTAAACGTCGTCATGTTTTTAGACCCGATTACTTCTCTTGTCGGTGTCGGCAAAGATGATGCATTCGTGAACATCATCGGACGGTTTTGTTTAGCCGCCAGAACAGATCCTGTTAATCCGTCGGCATACGCATAGCCGTTGCTTATAATTGCACTCTTGGCAGAAGAATAGTATTTCTTGACGACATTAGCCGCGACTTCATAGCGGTTGCTACCGCCGATCCGCGTCGGAGAAGCAAGCTGTTTGTATACGCTGCTGGAGATGCTGACCTCACCACCTACGACAATGGTTGATGTTGTTCCTTTGCTCTTCATCGCATTTTTTGTCGCTGTCGGTATCGAATTGGAAGATGTTAAGAGGATCGGGATGCCGTTTCTCGCGGCATATGCGCCGATCGCAAGGCTGTCGGCATACGCCGTTCCGTTTGCGATGACAGCTTTTGAATTTTTCGGCAGCTTATTCGCAATATTTGCCGCTACCTCGTAGCGATTTGCACCGCCGATGCGTTCGACAGATGACACACCAAGTTTTTTAATCTCGCTTACGACGCCGTTTTGAATGCTGACGGTTCCGCCGATTACGATCACTTTGCTAGGTTTTAACTGACTGATTCGATTTTTAGTGGCTGTTGGCAATTTGGACGCTTCTGTTAATAGGACAGGCGCGTTGTTTCGATAAGCAAATGGAGTCGCTGAAAGGACGTCCGCATATGCCTTTCCATTTGCAACAATGACAGTGCTTGCACTAGTCCATCCCTGTTTGGAAACATTCACCGCGACATCATAGCGGTTTGCACCGTCTAATCTTGTGACAGAGTTGGCTGCAAATACATTAGGTATAAACAAAAAGAACCCTAACAACAACATAGGTACAGCTTTAAGAAAAACCCTCAAAAAAATAACCTCCAAAAATGTAAATGTTATGTTTTCCTCTGAACATGAACAGAGGAGGCACTGCTGCCTCCTGTTCTAACTCTATTAATAGCTTGATAGAGTCGTATTTGGATAATAGAAACTTAAGATTTTCTTGTAATCGTGCCCGGCAGCAGCTCTGGCATTTGCTCCGTACTGACTCATGCCGATGCCGTGGCCGAATCCTTTACCGCTGAGACTAAAAGCGTTCGTATGGTTGGATACAGAAGCATACGTGCTCTTCATATTCATGCCGCCCAGCATCGATCTTAATTGAGTCGTCGTCACGGAAATCGTCGCTGTTTTTTCCGAGAGACTTCCGTTTGACAGAACATAGCCGTTTGGTTTTTCTTTGACAAAGTAAGAAAACTTCACCTCTGCTGTTTTCGGCCGCTGACCGGCAGTTTTCGCGCTGCTCAGGGTCAGGCTTGAGATTTTCGTGATCTTAATGGATTCTGCACTAGGATATTTATTGGTAATAAACCAGCTTTTCAGTCCCGATAAATAGGCGGAATTCGTTTCGTTAGTCGTATTCCACCATGTGCCAGGGCTCTTTAGGTTTAAGCCGCTGGTATTGATCTGCGTTTTATTCAAAGACATCGACCAGCTGTTTTTCGGGTCATATGTATCCGCTTTGGCGATTAAATATGGAACATTGCCGCCCCATACCTCTGCGCTTGCTTCCGTATATCCCCCGTTGCTTGATGAGTAAACGGCCGAAATTAAATTGCCGTTATGTTTTAAAACTTGTCCTTTTGTGGCATTTACAACGCTGGATGTCTTCGAATTCCAGTCGTATCCGCCGTAAACCTGAAACGCTTGTGTGTCGGCCACTACTTTTCCTGCGGAACCGACCGAATATGTTCTCGCCGCCACCGCTTGGGCTTTTAACGCTTCCGTCTGCCAGCTTGCCGGCATTTCGTGCGGCACAACACCTTTTAAATAATCTTCGAACGGAATGTTTTCGTTTATCGGACGAACATATTTGTTTGATTCAATCGTAAACTTCATTTTGCCCAGATAAGGCCTTCCGTTGATACTGATGGAATTTGACGTCGAATATTTTTTAGGTGATGCCGTAAACGACGTCCCAAGCGTTTTGACAGCTTTATTATTTTTATAGAGCACAAGCTTTCCGCTCGATAGTTTAACAGAATATCCGTCTCCGGTAAGCATATCTGCCAGACTATTTTTCAATGAATCCGTGATCGAGGTGGTCCCTCCAAGCAAAGCAAAAGATTGTGTTCCTTTTTTCGCGACTACATCTGCAACAGGAGTCGGCAGGCTGCCCGCTTGGACAAGCAGCAAAGGATGCTTTTGTTTGGCTGCAAGGACGGAACCGGCCAGCGCATCCGCAAAAGTTGTTCCGTTAGACATGAAAACCTTTGATGCGTTCATGTTAAGCGTGTTGACAATATTCGCCGACACTTCGTATCTGTTCGCTCCGCCGATGCGGGTAACAGCCGCTTTTTTCTTTAATGTGTTTTCAACACCTGTGCTGACACTCACCGGACCGCCGACGATCGTAACCTTGCTCGGAATATTGTAATCGCTTCGGATCGTATTATTCCCTGAGAGCAGTATCGGATAACCGTTCATTGCCGCATAAGGCGCGATCGACAGCGCGTCGGAGAAGACTTGACCGGTGGCAACAATCGCCTGGTTGTAAGACCCCATCCGGCTCGCGATGTTTTTGGAGACATCATAGCGGTTGGCGCCGCCGATGCGGTTAATTGCCCCATACTTTTTCAGCGTGTTTTCAACATTTTTGGAAACGCTCGTTGTTCCCCCGATAATTAAGATATTATCAGGCTTCATCTTGGCAATTTGAGTTTCGGTTTTCGCCGTGAGCGTACCCGCATCCGTTAATAGAATCGGCGCATCGTACTTCTTTGCAAGCGGAGTTGCTGAAAGTGCGTCCGCAAAAGCGTCCCGGTTGACAATCACGACAGTGCTCGGGTTCGTCCATCCGACAGATGCGACATTGTTTGCCACATCGAAGCGGGTCGCCCCGCCGTACCGCTCTGTCGCGGCGATTCCCGAGCCCGGAATTTCGTATGCGCCGGTAATGCTGACATCAACGCTTGATTTATTGCCTAAATAATTGCTTAACTTTACCGAAATGGTTTTGTCGGCAGCCTGGGCAGATTGCGTAAACATCAGAGCTGCAGCAGTTACTGACGACAGAAGCAGAAGCTTCATCTTTTTCAAAACGTTATGAACCCCCTTGATTCAGCTATTTATTTTGTTTCGATGCTTTTCAGCTCCAAAACGCCATTTTCGCCTTTTGTATATTGGACTTCGACTTTTTTGCCTTCTTCAATGGAATTGACTTTGTCTTGAAGATCTTCACCGACTTGAAGCGTTGTTTCTTTGCCATCGATGTTCACCGCTATTGTGTGGCTGTCAGCCAACCCTGCAAATGAACCTTCTTTAGTTATGGTTTCTTCAGATGCCGCATTTTTATTGTCTGAGCTTGACTTGTCCTCCGATTGGCCCGAAGTGCCGCAGGCTGACAACAAAAGCAGCATTGATAATGTTAGAACTATGAGTTTTTTCATCTTCTTCACCTCTCCCTTTTTATCGACAAATTCCAACAGATTCTTTAATTATAGCGAAAAATTTTGCAGATTGATTGGTTTTTTTGAAACATTTTTCTAATGATTTCGTCTATCCAAAAGGACACATATAAGTTTTTGTTGTTTTCGAATTGTGAGAAACTTATAATCAAAGTAGACTATATAAAAGGTGAGGGCTATATGAGAGCTGAAAAGAGAAAGAAAAAGAAAAAAATTCTATATACCATTATCGCTTTGCTTGGAATTTTTGTCCTCTGCACAGGCAGTTATGCCTATTATTTATGGCATAAAGCGGCATCTACTGTGGCGAGTATTCATGAAAATATTAACAAGTCAAAAAAACGCGATTCAGAAGTTGATATTGATAACCATGACCCGTTTTCCGTGCTTCTCATGGGTGTCGATGAACGGGACGGTGATAAGGGGCGCGCAGACTCCCTCATTTATATGACGGTGAATCCGAAAACGAAAACGACTGAAATGGTCAGCATCCCGCGGGATACGTATACTGAAATTATCGGTAAAGGCAAATTGGATAAAATCAACCATTCATACGCATTCGGCGGTGTTCAAATGACGGTTGACACGGTTGAGAACTTTCTCGACGTTCCAGTCGATTATTTTGTTAAAGTGAACATGGAAAGTTTCAGGGATGTCGTAGATACGCTTGGCGGCATTACCGTGAACAGTACGTTCGCTTTCAAATATGACGGCTATTCATTCGGCAAAGGCGAGATTACGCTGAATGGAAAAGAAGCGCTCGCTTATACGAGAATGAGGAAAGAGGACCCGAACGGCGATTTCGGGCGCCAGAACAGACAGCGTCAGGTTATCGAAGGAATCATTAATAAAGGCGCCAATATATCATCCATTACGAAATTCGGAGATATGTTCAAAGTAATCGAAAACAACGTTAAAACGAATCTCACGTTTGACGATATGTGGGATATTCAATCCGGCTATAAGGAAGCCCGCTCAAAAGTCATTCAGCATGAGCTGAAAGGCGACGGCACAAAAATCAACGGAATCTATTATTACAAAGCCGATGAAAGTTCCCTGTCCGACATTACCGCCGAATTGAAAGAAAGCCTTAATAAATAAAAAAGCTTCCTGAAAGGGACTGACCCCATAAGACGAGACAAATAAAAAACACCTTCAAGTTTGAAAACGGATAGTTGTTATCCGAAATAAGACGTGGAGGTGTTTTTTCTATGGGGACAAGAATGAGTTATCCGGTTGAAGTCAAACGGAAGGCTGTAGAAATGAGATTGGCAGGAGTGCCGATGAAAGAGATCATGCAGAAATTGAATATTAAGAATAAGACACAGGTTCAGACATGGGTTAGATGGTATAAGGCTGGGGATACGCATCGATTCGAACAGCCTGTTGGAAAGCAATACACTTACGGAAAAGGTCCGGAGTATTCTTCCGAATTAGAGAAACTACAGGCAGAGAATCGTTATCTAAGACAACAGAATGAAGTGTTAAAAAAGTACAACGAATTGGAAAGGAAGTTGATAGCGAAACGTCAGTCGAACTTGTAGAAGGATTGCACCGCACAATGACCGTGCAGGATATCTGTATTCATTTAGGTATCTCTCGAGCATCTTATTATCGTTGGAAGAAGAATCTGACGAAAGATCATCCCAAGCGCCATTTGGAAAAACAAATCGGCACGTTGTGCCGAGAGCACAAGTATCGATATGGATATCGAAAAATCACAGCCATACTAAAAAAGAGAATGCGTATTAATCATAAAACGGTTCAACGTATTATGCAGAAAAATCAATGGCAGTGCCAGGTTAAGGTGAAAAAGCGCAAGAAGAATGGGCAGCCATATGCCGTGGTCGATAATATATTGGATCGGAACTTTCAGTCTGATCGCCCTCTTGAAAAACTAGTGACGGACATCACATATTTGCCTTATGGACAGAAACAATTGTACCTCTTTCCAGTATATTAGATTTATACAATGGAGAAGTAATTGCTTTTACGATTGGGGATAAGCAGGACACAGACTTTGTCTTAGACACACTTGATCAGCTGCCAACACTGCCTGAGAACTGCGTGTTACATAGTGACCAAGGTTCTGTGTATACATCTTATGAGTATCAGAAAGCAGTTAATATAAAAGGCATTACCATGAGCATGTCCCGCAAAGGGACGCCCGCTGATAATGCCTCCATCGAATCGTTTCATTCCTCACTAAAGTCTGAAACGTTCTACCTTAACAGCATTGATCGAACTACGACCACCATCGTAGAACGCACTGTCAAAGAATACATTCTTTATTATAACAATATTCGTATTCAAACGAAACTAAACAACCAATCACCAGTAAACTATCGGCAATTGGCTGTATAAAGGTGTTTTGATCCCTGTCTCAAAAACGGGGGTCAGTCCCAAAAGGAAGCTTTTTTTATTAATCTTTAAACATGTCAGGCCTCGCGCTTCGGTATCCGTACCGGTAAAGAAGCGCCTCCGCAATTCGCCGCGAAGCCTGTCCGTCCCCGTACGGGTTTGAAGCCCGGGACATTTTGCGATATTCATCTTGATCGGTCAACAGCTGTTTAGTCAGCTGATAGATCTTATCTTCTTCCGTGCCTGCCAGTTTAAGCGTCCCGGCCTGAACGCCTTCAGGGCGTTCCGTCGTATCGCGAAGCACGAGGACCGGCTTTCCGAGCGACGGCGCTTCTTCCTGCACCCCTCCCGAGTCGGTGAGGATGAAGTGAGCTTCAGCCGCAAAGTTGTGAAAATCGATGACTTCGAGCGGCTCTATCAGATGGACTTTATCCAAATCGCCGAAATGCTTTGCAGCCGCTTCGCGAACAGCGGGATTGAGATGAACGGGATAAACAACCTGTACGCCGTCAAATTCTTCGATGATCCGCCTGATCGCTTTAAACATGTTTTCCATCGGCTCCCCTAAATTTTCACGGCGGTGGGCGGTAAGCAAAATCATCTTGTCATTCCCGATTTTTTCAAGAACGGGATGTGAATAGCCGTCCCTCACTGTTGTGCGAAGTGCATCAATTGCGGTATTTCCCGTGACGAAAATCGTCTCCGGGTCTTTATTTTCGCGGAGCAGATTCTGTTCGGCCTGCTCTGTCGGCGCAAAATGAAGATCGGCAATCGATCCCGTCAGCTGCCTGTTCAGCTCTTCGGGAAACGGCGAGTATTTGTTTCCGGTTCTGAGCCCCGCCTCTACATGGCCGACGGAAATTTGGTGATAATAAGCGGCAAGACCTCCCGCGAATGTCGTTGTCGTATCACCGTGAACAAGCACAATGTCCGGTTTGATGGACTGAAACAGCTCGTCCAGCTTCACAAGCGCATTAGACGTAATTTCAGCCAGCGTTTGCCTTTCTTTCATGATATTCAAATCAAAATCAGGCTTTATGTTAAAAGCTTCAAGCACCTGGTCAAGCATTTGCCTGTGCTGGGCTGTAACCGTCACATAAGACTCAATGTCGGGATATTTCCTTAATTCAAGGACGAGCGGCGCCATCTTAATGGCTTCAGGGCGCGTGCCGAATACTGTCATGACTTTTAGTTTCTTCATTTTTCTATCACCTGTTTTCTGTATGAACAGCTTTTTTTAGAATCGTCTATTATTATAATTTTGTCCATGTTTCTCGTTGGAATAAATCGCCCCAACGATTGCTTACGGACGATATTCTCATCATAAAACATCCATTGATCAAACCGCAAACATCCTGTTGAAGAATGAGTTTCTCTTCATTATATAACATCTTTACGCTTTATACCTGTTTACACTTGTTTAAGAATTGTTTTTCTTATATGATGAGTTTGTAATTGTAATTTTCCGGGGTATATCATACATATATTCAGCATACTCTCCGCTTGCTAAGCGTATTTTTTCTGGCTGAGTAGAAAACATAGTTTAAGGAAGGTGTATTGAGTTGAAGAAAGTTCGTAAAGCCATAATTCCCGCAGCAGGCCTTGGAACACGTTTCCTCCCTGCAACGAAAGCGATGCCTAAAGAAATGCTTCCAATCGTTGATAAGCCAACCATACAATATATTATTGAAGAAGCTGTCGAAGCCGGCATTGAAGATATTATCATCGTAACAGGTAAAAGCAAACGAGCGATTGAAGATCATTTCGATTTCTCGCCGGAACTCGAACGAAACCTTGAAGAGAAGGGTAAAACCGAACTGCTTGAAAAAGTAAAAAAAGCGTCAAATCTCGCTGATATCCACTATATTCGCCAAAAGGAACCAAAAGGACTCGGGCATGCCGTTTGGTGCGCCCGAAACTTTATCGGGGACGAGCCGTTCGCAGTGCTCCTTGGAGACGATATTGTTCAAGCAGAAAAACCTGGTCTTCGCCAGCTGATGGACGAGTACGAAAAAACTCTCTCATCCGTTATCGGTGTTCAGCAAGTCCCTGAAGATCAAACACACCGCTATGGTATCATTGATCCTCTGACAAACGAAGGACGTCTATACCAGGTCAAAAACTTTGTTGAAAAACCAAAACCGGGCACGGCACCGTCTAATCTTGCGATTTTAGGACGGTATGTCTTTACTCCTGAAATTTTCATGTACTTAGATAAACAGCAAATCGGTGCGGGCGGAGAGATCCAGCTGACAGATGCGATTCAGAAGTTAAACGAAATCCAGCGCGTATTCGCTTATGACTTTGAAGGCAAACGCTATGACGTCGGAGAAAAACTTGGTTTTATCCAGACAACTCTCGAATTTGCCATGCAGGACAGCGATCTGAAAGATTCACTGATTCCATTTATGCAGGACCTTCTGGCAAAAGAAGAAGTTTAATAAAAAAGCTATTGGATGGATATCCAATAGCTTTTTATAATATCATCTGCAAAATGACACGCCTTTTCTTTTAAACAAACATCGCTCCGGCGGCCAATACGGCCAGGATGGACAAACCCGCAATCCGAATGATATTTGCCAAAGATTTTTGTTTTTTCTTTTCTTTTTCACGATGAGCAAGATCTTCTTCAGACAAGACCTGTTTGCAGCTGGCTAATTGTTCTTTTTTATATTTGTCTTTCCCTTCTTTGGAAAGTTTTTTAAACCAGCTTATAAATTCTTTATATTCCTTTACGACCGTCTTTGTGTCATCAAACATGCGAAGCTCGCCATTATCGATCCAGGCGACCCGATCGCAAATTTTCTCAATTTGACCGATTGAATGGCTGACGAAGAAAATGGTTTTCCCTTGATTTTTAAACTCGATAATTCTGTCGACACATTTATCATAGAAAGTTTGGTCCCCTACTGACAATGCTTCGTCAATAATTTAAATATCAGGATCGATATGCACTGAGATCGCAAAGCCGAGCAGGAATTTCATCCAGGAAATCGCAATCAAGGACAGCTGTCTGTTCATTTCGATTTCATCGCTGGTCAGCGGAATGATTTTTTCCAGCAGGTTGGGACATCGTCGATTTTCCCGATCCGTTAATCCCTACAAATCCGATCGTCTCCCCTTCATACACGTCACAGGAGACATTCCGCACAGCAAAAAAAAAAACATTATCCTTAATCGGAAAAAACAGCCTTTAATTTTATCTAATTGTTTTTCATAAAGCTGATACTGTTTTGAAACATTTCGAAACGAAACTTTTAGTTTCATCATTAAAATCTCTTACGTATTAAAGAAAGTCAACAAACCTGTCCCTGAATTTCATATGCAAGACAGTTCCTATAGTCAAGAGCAATAATGTGAAAGCCCAGAAATACAGCGTGTATTTCTGGGCTTGGAAAAACCATCGCCCGTCTAAAAAGGTATTCCGGAACCCATTTTATCAGGTAATAAATAGGGTTCATCTTAAGCACTGTCAGAAGGTTCGGATGATTTTTTCCAAGCTGTTCTGAAATATTCCAAAAAACCGGAAGTTCAAACAACAATAATCTTGTTACAGATTGCAGCAAAAATTGGTAGTCGCGTACCAGACGCTTATCGTCGAGTTAAACAAACCGAATGAAAACATAAAAATGTTCATACAGGCTAAGTAGTAAATATATTGTATCCAATTTAAGCTTGGATAAATTCCGTTAGTCAAAAGTACGATCAAAAAGCTGCCCATCATCATGAAATAACTAAATAAGTTTGAAGCAATCACAACAGAAGGCAGTGAACTAATCGGAAAATTCATCTTCGGGACCATATTAATCCGTTTAAACACACTGTTTGATCCATCAGCTAATAAAAAAACATGGAATCAAACCGGCCAGCATCCAAACAATAAAAGGGACTTCTCTGACACCCGTTAAAATTGGCTTATTGTTGCGAATTACAATACCAATAAAATACAAACCAGTATGCCAGCATGTGAATGAGAGGGTTTAAAAACTGCTATAATACACCAAAATAATTCATCTGATACTGAGACTTTGTCTCATGCGAAGCCAAGCGCAAAATTAATGGAAACGAGGTCACTTGCTCTTTTACGACTCTTACTAATGCATTCATTATTTTATCTTCCTTAGACTTAAATGACTTTTTGGATCTTTCGGCTAAAGAAATTTAAAAGCACCAATGAATATTGTTACAGATGTTGAGTTTTTTCGTTTACAGCATCAGAATCATCATTAAATTAGTTAGTCAAAAAACTACCTGCAAGGTAAATTTTAAGTAAAGTTAAAAGAAGAAGAACTGTTTTCAAAAAGATAAGAAAGTCTATTAGATCTAAAAATTCCTTAAAAGTTTAATATCCCTCCAAGAAACATGTCCATTTCTGGGTAAATAAGGACCAACTTTGATATATTTACCTTTTTCGGGCTTGAATTTAAGCGTATACCTGAGCCATCTATTATTAGACAGGTCTTTTATTTCAGTTGTCTTAACATTTCTAAACCAAACTGCATCTTTTTGCAAATATTTTTCCGAAGAGTCAAACATTCTTATAGAAAAGATACACTTATAACTATCAATTAAATTAATTTCAGAAATCCTAATATCAAAAGATAACTCAAATTCTTTATAACCATCCGCATTAATTTCAATTGCATTCGACCATAATTGGCTATTCGCGTCTTTTTCTAACCCTCTTTTCGAAATACTTAAAACATTGCATTCTTGTTTGTCAGAATCAGGGTCTTTTATTTCAAATTCATTCTGCCAAAAGGACCAGTTGCTTTTCCCTAAAGTAAAAGTTGGATTCTTGATTAAATTATATTCTTTATTTTCTTTAATTTTTATCCTTGGAACATCGAGTATATTTTTAAAATCGCTAGTTATTATTGAAAGGAATTTTTTAGTAAAGTCTAAATAGAAATCTTTAACATAATGTAAATAAAATAATCCCCATTTGTGCTTACTGTCTAATAAATAATATTTATCGCCGTAATCGATGAATTGTACGTCATGATTTTTGATGACATAATTATCTAGTCTATCCCAAATTTCATTATAAAGAGAAGTATTAATCTGTTTTACTTTTGTACTCTTGCTAAGATATTTGTAAGAATCGGAAATTTCATCATAATAAATATCCGAAAATCTTGCTTTATTGACAACTACTTTACAGTTAGGTAATTTTCGATTTAAAAAATCAAAAAGAATTTTTATTGATTCTTTCCATCGCTCGAAATAGTCAGTAAAGTCGTCTAATAAGCTCAACGATTCTCCTTCTTTAAGAGTCTTATACAAAGTTGTCTTACTAAAGAGCCACCGCTTATTAGTAATAGTACTACCTTCTAACTCTCTAATACCATAAAATACATCAGCATAAAAATCTAAAATAAGATAATTTGGCTCATTAATAATCAAAGTATTTAATATGCTTTTATCTAACTCTGTTTCAAATTGTCTCTTATCAAAAGGTTTTAAATTATCTATTTTTTCATAATCAAATGCAATTGAATCAGCCGTTAATGATATGATAGACATTTGATTTTGATGCACAACACAACTATAATATCGTTTATAGTCTTCTATAAAACAACTATTAAAATTATCTCTTGAAACACAACTACCTATAATAGCTACCTTTAACATAATTTATTTCCCACCCTTTTAAAAACCCATAACATTGAATAATGCTATGGGTTTTCGAAAATATTAATCAACGTTCAAGAATCTTTTTACAACTTTTTCAGAAGCATTTCCATCGTCAAACTCACAATATTTCGCTCTAAACCTTTTATATTTTTCACCATATTGAGCAAAATAACTATCTAACTTTTCGATAGAATCAATCAACGACATATTATCTCTTACCAATGGTCCCGGAGCTTCCTCCTCAATATTCAAATACATTCCTCGAAGATTATCCCGATATTCCTCTAAATCATACGTGAAAAAAATCATTGGTTTTTTTAAAATACCATAATCAAACATTACAGATGAATAATCAGTGATTAATACATCTGAAAGTAAATATAAGTCTTGAATGTCATCGTAATTCGAAACATTATAAGCAAACCCCTTGAAATTACTAATATCAAGATCATCAGATATAAAATAATGCAATCTTAACAATATAACATAATCATCTTTAAGTTTTTTTCTGAGCTTCTCTAAATCTAGTTTCAACTCAAATCCATTTTTGACTCTAAAAGTTGGGGCATATAATATAACCTTTTTATTAGTTGGTAAACTCAACTTCTGTTTCAATTGTTGTCTAAAAACTTCATTATTGTCTTTGAATAATTTATCATTTCTTGGATAACCAGTTTCAAGTATTTCATTTTTATAGTCATAAATTCTTCGTGCTAGATCACTAACATATTTGCTTGGTACAGTTAAATAATCCCATCTTCTGCAACGTCTTAAGAACCTATTTCTCTTATCTTCAGTATCCACTTCTCCAGGGACATCTAATCCTAAAGTTTTTAGCGGGGTGCCATGCATAGTTTGTAATTCAACTGCATTTTTTCTTTTTTCATAAAAATCCGGGAAGTTGACATTATTCACAAAGTATTTAGCACGAGCCATATACTGAAAGTATTTCAAAGACTTTATTTTAACTTTAGTTGCTTCTCCATCTACTTTTGCATAATCATTATTCACCATCCAAACACATTCATATTCTGGATAATGTTCATTTATATAATCATATATAGCTTTAGGGTTACAACTAATTTGTTTACCCCAGTAACTTTCAAAAACAATTGTCTTCTTTTTCATTGGCAAAAGTCTAAAAAGCGGGTAAAGAATTTTTTCTATCACCTCTTGTCTACGAGGACCCCTCTCAATCCAATTCCATTCATAGATATTATTAATACTTATATTGTTCTCTTTTGTAACGTAAGGAAAATATTTTATATTACCGACAGTTTTTTTAGGGAAATTTATTTCTTTATCTCTTACTTTTATACGTTTTAATTTTTTAAAACTATTATTTCCCTTTACTGTAAATTCCAAGTAAGCTCTCCATACTCCGTATTCCTCATTGAATGGAGTCCTGACTTTATCATTCGAAAGGCTGAAACTTGTTTTAAGAAAAAACTCACCCTTCTCCTTGTATTCTTCAAGTATACTTCCAGAAACCGTATGTCCTGTCTCTATATTTTTAAGGACTATATTGATACCGGTTATATTTTTTAAAGTTTTAATATACTTATCCGTAATTGATGCTTCTATTAATAAATTTTCATTTGTAAAAGCAAGATTTTTAAGATATGAATTGTGATTTCCTTTTAAAATTCTAAGGTTCCCTGCTGGGCTTGCATCTATTGTAATCTCTTTAGTATCAAGAGCAATATTTTTTACTTTTATACTATCTAAATAAGTTAAAGGTTCATTATCATTATCATATCTTACATAGCCTATTAACTCAGTATTATGTTTTAATCTATTAATAGTTGACTTAGGAATTATTGATTTAAAACCATTTGAACTCCCATTAAACTCCATGTCATATCTATATTGTTCATTTTTATTATAATCTCTAAATAAGAGTTTGCATTCGTTTAAAGGTAAAGATGTCTCACCTTGAATGATTAAATTTCCATCTTCATGAATTAAACTATTAACCTGAGTAGTAACAGGTCTCAGGTCCAAATACAAGTCCCATGCACTATTATATTTGATAAAAATCCTTTTGGAAAAGTATACTCTGTGCTTTGGTCTAGGTTTTTTACCACTAATAGGCTCACCAACTCTATAGCTTCTCGTTTTGCCAAAACAATTTATTTCTATCCATATTTCTAGTTTGCCGGAAAGTTTGTCAAATAAATCATTTGTATCTACTTCAATAGTATATCCTGACCAATCATAGTTATTAACCCTTGAAAGAGGCATATTATTATTTTTTTTCCTGCCAAATTTTAATGTTATATCTGGTCTTTTTACTGAATAACAATTTACTAGTTTTTTCTCTCCCGAATTTGGATCAAAAATATAAGCCTTTAAATTAACATCTTTTTTTCTTTTTATGTCAAGATATCTAATAAAATGATAACCTTCAATACGGATTACGGAACCATCCCATTTTACTCTTTCTATTTTTCTTTTTATAGTAAACTCACTGTCGGCTTTACAAATTTCTTCCGGCAGTTTCTTCCTGAATGGATATTCCCAAAAGAATTGACCTTTTACTTTTTTGGGCTTACTATATTTCAATTCGTTTTTTTGGAATTTTAAAACATCGAATACTCCTTCAATATCATTTTTAGAAATAAAATAATACTTAGCTCTATCTATTGCATTTAACTTTCTAAACGTTTCATCTGATATAGTTTTTAAGTATGAAGACACTTTAGTCATGAAAATTTGAATATATTCAGAATCTGCAGTATCTAATATATTCAAATAAAGTGGGATATCAAGACTCAAAGCTTTATAATCTTTTAAATCCTTTAATTCACCTTTTATTTTTGCATTATTAAAAAATGAATCAACTAAATCTAATGCTTTTAATCTATCTGTAAGATTAACCAGATCATTTCTTTGTTGTGTTATTGATTTATCCCCTGCTTCCCGGGCTCTCCAAAAATAAATAAAATCTCCAAGAACACTAACTGACTCAGCTTTATAATGTGCAGGTATTGTTACAGGTAAATCTTCATATAGCATGCCTTCAGGAAATTTAAAATCATTCTTCATCCAAAATTCTCTTCTAAATATCTTATTCCATGCAGTTGTATCATAAATTAATTCGTTATTTTTGGTTATATGAGTTTTAGGAATTGTATCACTAAACACTTTTTTATGAAGTCCAGAACCATAAACCTTAGTCGAGTTGAACCTTTTTACATTCCCTACAACAATGTCTGTTTGATTTTCACTAGCTAATTGATACATTTTTTTATATGCATCTAAACTTAAGTAATCGTCTGAATCAACAAAGGCTATAAATTCACCTCTTGCATATTGGACGCCATAATTTCTGGCATGCCCCAGACCGCCATTTTCTTTATGATAAGAATAAAAGTTATCGTACTTAGAAGAATACTCATCCATTATTAATCCGCTATTGTCTTCTGAACCGTCATTTACCATTATTACTTCAATTGATTTTAATGTTTGATTAGCTAAAGAATCTAAACATTCTCTTAAATATTTTTCAACATTGTAAACTGGAACAATTACGCTAATCTTAGGTTTTCTTTTTGTCACTAACTCTCTCTCCCTATTTCTTTACCAAATATCTTTTCAAAAAAACTTTTTGTGGAATTACCATCTTCATATTAACAAAAATCATTATAAAAACGAGCATGTAACCTAGAATTTTCAGTTGTATTTTTTATTCTTCAATTAGACCATCTGAATGGTCTACGATCTTACCTGGTACATTTGTTTCATAAATAAAACTCTCTAAGATTATCTTTATCATACTTCAAATCGTATGTATAGAACACTATTGTTTTTAAATTAGCAAAATCGAAAAAATGAATACTCCGTAACCAAAATATCAGAATAATATATAAATATCTTAGATCTGGATAATCAGAAACACCGATGATAAATTCCTTATGATCATTGAGACCGAAGTCTTGAATAACCAGGATGCATTCTAAGTAAAATAATAAGCTATTTTTAATAACTGTATTATTGAAATGAAATGCTCTTTTAAATATTTCTTGTTGAATATTTATTAGGAAATATTACAACATCCCATTTACTTGATTCTTTAGAGAAAATTTTTGTGCTTTTCTGTAGTAGTTCCTAGCATACGAACTACATGCTAGTCTCTATTACACAAATAGTGTACACACAAGAAAAAAGGCAACATTTAATTACCTCTATAAAAAAATATATATTAGAAATCCCTTCAGTTCTTGGCAGATAAACTAGCCATTCACAGCGTATTGTTTAGCCTTCCTATGTTTATAACTATGATAGGCTTTTTTATTTTTGCGAATTAAATTCATCAGTACTAATCGCAACCATTAAATAGTCAGCAAGTTCTTTAGCACGTTCAAGCAATTTAATGTGATTCCAATGAAGCAAGCCAAACGCATCATAAGTAATAACCTTTTTTTCATGGTTGAGAGAAAAGACCAGATTTTTAACAATGTCTTAATCATTCCAACTACATATCCATAATATTTAACTATAATAGCATAATCGCCTATAAAAGTTAAGAGTGTTTAAAAACTGGAAAAACAAAAATAGTCTCCAAGACTCCTTATCAATAGTTCAATTTTATTATTCGGATCGTAACTAAACACCAAAATTGTTGATTCATTTTTCACAGTCCGCGAAACGATTTTCTATATAGATGAAAAGGAAAGTTGATAGGAAACAAACGAAACCCATTAATCAATTAGAAAAAAGAAAAACCGAACTCCTTGAAAAAGTGAAAAAAGCTACTAACCTGGCTGATATTCACTATATCCGTTAAAAAGAGCCTAAGGGACTCGGGCATGCTGTCTGGTGCACGCGCAACTTTATCGGTGATGAGCCGTTTGCAGTTCTGTTTGGAGACGATATTGTTCAAGCTGAAAAGCCTGGATTGCGCCAGTTAATGGATGAATATGAAAGAACGCTTTCCTCTATTATTGGTGTTCAGCAAGTGCCAGAAGAAGAAACACCGTTATCAGGTGAAAAGCTTCGTTGAGAAGCCGCCTAAAGACACAGCTCCTTCTAACCTTTCCATCTTAGACCGTTACGTATTCACACCTAAGATCTTTACTTAGAGGATCAGCGGGTTGGAGCCGGCGGAGAAATCCTTCTGACAGACGCCATTCAAAAGCTGAATGAAATTCAAAGAGTGTTTGCGTAAGACTTTGAACACAAGCGCTATGATGTTGGTGAAAAGCTTGGCTTTATCACAACAACTCTTGAGTTTGCGATGCAGGATCAAGAGCTTCGCGAGCAACTCGTACAATTTATGGAAGGTTTACTTAACAAAAAAGAAATCTAAACAAAAAGGCTATTGGATGAATGGGACTGACCCTATAAGATGAGACAAATAAAAAACACTTTCAAGTTTGAAAACGGATAGTTGTTATCCGAAATAAGACGTGGAGGTGTTTTTTCTATGGGGACAAGAATGAGTTATCCGGTTGAAGTCAAACGGAAGGCTGTAGAAATGAGATTGGCAGGAGTGCCGATGAAAGAGATCATGCAGAAATTGAATATTAAGAATAAGACACAGGTTCAGACATGGGTTAGATGGTATAAGGCTGGGGATACACATCGATTCGAACAGCCTGTTGGAAAGCAATACACTTACGGAAAAGGTCCGGAGTATTCTTCCGAATTAGAGAAACTACAGGCAGAGAATCGTTATCTAAGACAACAGAATGAAGTGTTAAAAAAGTACAACGAATTGGAAAGGAAGTTGATAGCGAAACGTCAGTCGAACTTGTAGAAGGATTGCACCGCACAATGACCGTGCAGGATATCTGTATTCATTTAGGTATCTCTCGAGCATCTTATTATCGTTGGAAGAAGAATCTGACGAAAGATCATCCCAAGCGCCATTTGGAAAAACAAATCGGCACGTTGTGCCGAGAGCACAAGTATCGATATGGATATCGAAAAATCACAGCCATACTAAAAAAGAGAATGCGTATTAATCATAAAACGGTTCAACGTATTATGCAGAAAAATCAATGGCAGTGCCAGGTTAAGGTGAAAAAGCGCAAGAAGAATGGGCAGCCATATGCCGTGGTCGATAATATATTGGATCGGAACTTTCAGTCTGATCGCCCTCTTGAAAAACTAGTGACGGACATCACATATTTGCCTTATGGACAGAAACAATTGTACCTCTTTCCAGTATATTAGATTTATACAATGGAGAAGTAATTGCTTTTACGATTGGGGATAAGCAGGACACAGACTTTGTCTTAGACACACTTGATCAGCTGCCAACACTGCCTGAGAACTGCGTGTTACATAGTGACCAAGGTTCTGTGTATACATCTTATGAGTATCAGAAAGCTGTTAATATAAAGGGCATTACCACGAGCATGTTCCCCAAAGGGACGCCCGCTGATAATGCCTCCATCGAATCGTTTCATTCCTCACTAAAGTCTGAAACGTTCTATCTTAACAGCATTGATCGAACTACGACCACCATCGTAGAACGCACTGTCAAAGAATATATTCTTTATTATAACAATATTCGTATTCAAACGAAACTAAACAACCAATCACCGGTAAACTAATGGCAATTGGCTGTATAAAGGTGTTTTGATCCCTGTCTCAAAAACGGGGGTCAGTCCCGAATGTCCAATAGCCTTTTCTTATTTCGATATCAAGGTCAGCGTACGTTCTTCATTATCAACTACAAAAACCTCATCATCTGTATTGACAAGGAAACGATCCTTCTTGTCATCATATAACACATCGCTGTCACTTAGTGATAATGACGCAGGAATAACGGGGGAAATGTTATAAAAGATAAGCTCAGATGCTTTATCATTCTCCAGCACATAGCTGATTTTTTCATAATCAAAATCCAGCGTCTTTCGGCCGTCAGCGGTATCTCCTACAGTATATCCATTCAGTTTCGATTGGATGTTGGTACTGCTGTCTCCCAGGAATTTCAGGAAGTATTCATAGGAAGAAGCCGCATTTTCCGGAATATAAGGCGTAAAGGCCGCTGCCTGCACCTCAGCATGTTTCACGTTTGTTGCAACAGCGCCCTGCTTTACAAAATAAGGATGCCCGTTAAACTTTATTTTTGCTGCTTGTTTTCCTTTTGCAACTACCTTCACCTCGGTACCGAATGGCAGTGCAATATCAGCCTTCTGTTTCAAAGCTTGATCCTTATAAACAGACGCTTTTTCATCTGCGATAAACCCTTGCTTATTGACTGCGGTTAAGCGTTCCTCTGTCTTGCCCTTTGCATCGCCATCATGGTTCTTCACTTCGTTTTGCGGAATAGCGCCAAACGAAACAATGGTACGAAGCGGTGTGTTAAAGAACATTGTTCCTGCGGTAAAGATTGTCAGGATAGACAAAATAGCAATTTGAACAGCATTAGCCAGTGATTTCGGCTTTTTCTTCTTTTGACGGAAACGAGCAAACGCTTTAGGATCTTCTTTCTTCCGCTTTTCCGTTTGTTCCTTTTTATATGTTTCTTTTTCTTTTTTCGACAGTTTATTAAACCAGTCAATAAACGCTTTATACTCTTTAACAACCGTTTTTGTATCATCAAACATACGAAGCTCGCCGTAGTGCATCCAAGCGACGCGATCACACATCTTTTCAATCTGGCCGATGGAGTGGCTAACAAAGAAAATGGTTTTTCCTTGCTTTTTAAACTCATTAATTCTGTCTACACACTTCTGATAAAACGTTTGGTCCCCTACGGAGAGCGCTTCGTCAATAATTAAAATGTCAGGGTCAATATGCACAGAAATCGCGAAACCGAGACGAGACTTCATCCCGCTGGAATAGTTTTTAACCGGCTGATCGATAAAATCACCAATCTCAGCAAATTCTACGATGCTGTCATACATATCATCAATTTCTTTATTGGTTAATCCCATCATTAAACACTTGAGCCGGACATTGTCCCGGCCCGTCAATTGGTTATTTAAACCGGCCGCAATCGCAATCAGCGACGGCTGGCCGTTCATTTCAATTTCACCACTGGTCGGCGGAATAATTTTAGCCAGCAGGTTAGACATGGTCGATTTCCCTGACCCGTTTATCCCTACAAAGCCGATTGTCTCTCCCTCATACACGTCAAAGGAGACATTCCGCACAGCAAAAAAACCATTATCTTTGGCCGGAAAAAACAATCCTTTAATCTTGTCCGATTGTTTTTTATACAAATGATACTGTTTTGAAACATTTCGAAACGAAACTTTTAGTTTCATCGTAAAATCTCCTTACGTAATTAAAGAAAGTCAACAAACTTGTCTCTAAATTTCATATGCAGGATAGAACCTACTAACAATAAAAGGAATGTGAAGAGCCAGAAATACAGCATGTAAGTTGCATCTTCGAAAAACCAGCTTCCGCCGAGAAAACTGTTTCTGAATCCGTCGATAATATAAAAAAGCGGATTCAGCTTAATCACATTCAACAATGCCGGGTGCTTATCCCCTAGCTGCGTGGAAATATCCCAAAAAATCGGCAGCAAAAAAAACAACAGCCTTGTCACAGATTGCAGCAGGAACTGATAGTCCCTGACCAGTACACTGATCGTTGAATTAAACAAACTGAATGCGAACATAAAAACAATCATGCAAAACAAATAGTAAATATATTCAAGCCATTGAAGATTTGGGTAAATGCCAAACCCAAGGAGCACCATTACATAAATCGCCATCATCACAAAGTAGCTAAACAAGTTAGCCGCGATCGCCACTGACGGAAGAGAGCTGATTGGAAAATTCATTTTGGCCACCATGTTGATTCGCTTATAAACACTGTTTGAACCGTCAAGAATCGTCGGACTGATAAAAAACCAAGGAATTAAACCGGCAAGCATCCAGATGATGAAAGGCACTTCACCGACACCCGTAACCATCTCACTGCTCTTTCTGATTCCGATCCCAAATACAAACCAATAAGCCAGCATCTGAATGAGCGGATTCAAAAACTGCCATAACACGCCCAAATAATTCATTTGATATTTTGATTTTGTTTCGTAAGCCGCCAACCTGATGATTAAAGGCAGCGATAAAAACTGTTCTTTTAACACTCTTATTAATGCTTTCATGATTTATCTTCCTTAGCATAATATAATAGCCGTTACATCGTGCACCGAATAATTGTAACAAATTTTATTCGTTATTGCTATTACAAACAAATATCTAACAGAACGCATGCATGTTATAATAGGAAAAAAACAACACAAATATTTACTCCCTCAATAAGCAATGCGAGAATATCACTCCAATATTATCATTCTTAAGGCTATATTGCTTTATGTGTTTTGTTAGCATATACTTATTAGCGTGTCAAACCTTACTTAAGTCTTCATTTATTAAGATGATCCAAATAATTGGGAATCAAGTAATAGTGAACATTAATTTCTTGGATAGGATTAGGGGAGGAACAGCATTTTTATGAATTTTAAAAGAATCAAAAAGATAGCGAAGAGAAAAATTCGCTTCATAATAGATCCTTTAAAGGAATACCTTAGCAACAAAAGAGTACGTATTCGAGCGAAATATAGTCAATATGTCTCTCTTCCGATAAAGGAAAAAACAGTTCTTTACGAAGCTTACCATGGACGCAGCATAAGCGGAAACTGTTATGCAATCTTTTTAAAATTAGTTCAAGATAAAGACTTTAAAGATTATCATCATGTTTGGGTTATTAATGATATCAGCGACCCAATGGTTGAAGAACTTAAAAGGAATTATCAAAATGTTTCATTTACATCTGTTGACAGCAATCATTATTTAAAATACCTTGCTACGTCTAAATATTTAATTAATGATACTTCCTTTCCATTTTACTTCGTTAAACGGGATGAGCAAATATACATTAATACCTGGCATGGAACACCTTTAAAAACGCTTGGCTTGGACATTAAAAATCGCGGAATGTCAACTCACAAGAACATTCAGAGAAACCTGCTCCACAGTGATTATCTTATTAGTCCTAACCAATTCACTTACGAGAAATTGCTTAAATCGCATGACATCTTTGAAATTTATGCCGGAAAAGTCGCAGATATCGGATATCCGCGAACAGATCTTACATTGAAAACAAACGGTGAAGAAGTAAGAAAAACGCTTAATATTCCTTTAGATAAGAAAGTCATTCTGTATGCTCCTACTTGGAGAGGGACAGTTGGAAAAGAAAACGACACCAGCCAAGTGCTTCTTGATGAAGTAATGGCTATACAAAAATCTATGGGCGATGATTATATCGTCTTATTAAAATCTCATTACTTCACATTTGAATATTTCAAAATAAATAAATTGGATCATTTATGTGTACCAAATTGGTATGACACCAATAAGTTGCTTGCGGCTGTCGATATTCTTATAACAGACTATTCAAGTATTTTCTTTGACTTCTTACCATTAAAAAAACCGGTCCTCTTTTATATGATTGATCATAAAGAATATGAAGCTGAAAGAGGCTTCTACTTAGATATTGATAATCTGCCGGGACCGGTATGTGAAAACCTAAACGAATTAATTGATAAACTGCAAAATGTTGACATACTTAAAAAAGAATTTAGTGAACAATACGACAAGTATCTCAAAGAATTCTGCTACAATGATGACGGTCAAGCATCAAAACGGCTCGTCGATATGATTTTCAAAAAGCAAAATCAAGAACAGCTCATAAGCACAGAAACAGATAAACAAAAACTCCTCTTCTATTGCGGAGGTTTTT
This sequence comes from Bacillus sp. AK124, assembly GCF_053903085.1. NCBI lineage: Bacteria > Bacillati > Bacillota > Bacilli > Caryophanales > Bacillaceae > Bacillus > Bacillus sp. AK124. Next base: position 556,603 of record NZ_CP096378.1, on the reverse strand, counting down.
ATAACAACGGAATTACGATGTCGGCAATCAACCTCTTTGATCATATTGATTATTCAAAATATGAAGTCACTGTTATTGATAATGCCAATGAACATAAAGACAAATGGAAAAACATCCGAAAACTGAATCCGAAAGTTCATGTACTATATCGTCCTGGTGTTTTTAACAAGACGCTTAAGGAGACTTATGAGCACCAATTGGTTTTACGGAGAGGCATTTATACTGACTCTATGTCTAAAACAGCTCCGGTAAAAGCTTACCAAAGGGAATTAAAACGAATTATCGGAAATGCAAAATTTGATATAGGGATTGATTTTGGGGGCTATAATAAATTTTGGTCAATGTTATTTGCATTTGGACACTTCAAGACAAGAAGTATTTACCTCCACAATGATATGATGGAAGAGTACAACAAAAAAATTAATGGGAAATATAAACACAGAAAGAACTTAAAAGTTATATTCTCTTTATACAAATACTACGATAAAGTGGTGTCTGTAGCTAAATCAGCTAATGAAGAAAATTACAAGAATCTTCGCCAATTCATTCCTGATGCTGATGGAAAAATGGTATATGTCGACAATGTTATTGGTTCCAAACAAATCTTGAAAAATAAAGATGTAAAGAGCACAGTCCAGACAAACGGTAGGGAATATTTAATCCTTCGTGAGCATGACGAAGAAAACCCTAATATACTCAATATTTTTGGCCTGACGATTCCGAAAAAAGAAGATTATAATTTTATCAACATCGGCCGTCTATCACCCGAAAAAGGGCAAGAAAAATTAATCAATTCTTTTGCTAAGCTGCATAAGGAATTTCCAAATGCTAAATTGTATATTGTAGGAGATGGACCTCTGAGAAAACAGCTGGCATTGCAAGCTGAAATGTTAGGCCTGAAAAACGATATTATTTTTGCAGGTCAACTCGAGAATCCTTTTGTTTTATTAGATGAATGTGACTGTTTTGTCCTATCTTCCGATTATGAGGGGCAGGGTCTCGTCCTAATGGAAGCCATGATAGTCGGCAAACCTATTATTGCTACTGATGTTACCGGTGTACGTTCAGTTCTTGAGGGGGGCCTCGGATTGCTTGTTGAAAATACCGAAGAAGCACTTACAGAAGCTATGAAGAAATATATCACAGAAGGTATTGAATATCAGACCTTTGATTATGAATCATATAACAATCATGCACTGCAGCTCTTTTATAAAAATGTGTGTCAGTCCTAGTTCGAAACAAAAAACAGCTTGAGTATAAACTCAAGCTGTTTTTTCATGGGATTAAAATATAGTTTTAACGACCCGCTCAGAAGCTTTGCCATCTTCAAACGAACAAAATTTTTCATAAAACGACTCATAATTCTTGTGTAATTGAGGGTCCCTCAGCACCCTTTCTATCTCTTCCATAAGCTCGGATTCATTGTAGATCAATGTTCCAGGTGCTTCTCTTTCAAGATCAAAATAAAATCCTCTTAAAGTATCCCTATAATTTTCGATATCATAAGTGTAGAAAATGATAGGTCTTCTTAAATTTGCATAGTCAAAAAATACAGACGAATAATCTGTAATTAAAATATCACTGATGAGATACAGCTCTCTAATGTCGGGATACAGTGAGGCATCGTATATAAAACCTGCATACTGTTCAAAATCAAAGCTTTCAGCTACTAGATAGTGCATTCTCAACAGAATAACAGAATCTTTTCCAAACTTTTTTTGCATCTTGTCTAGATCCATTTGAAGCTGGAACTTGTATTTTCCCTTAGCATAAAATTCATTATCCCGCCATGTCGGTGCATATAAGATGACCTTTTTATCTTGGGGGATATTCATTTTTCTCTTTATGGCCTTCATCGTTTCCGGGCGGTTGTCTGTGTACAGAAAGTCATTCCTCGGGTAGCCGGACTCAATCATTATTTTGTTAAATTGAAAAGCGCGGGCAAAGATTTCGGTTGAATAACGATTCGGGGATATTAAATAGTCCCACTTCGATGCTTCTTTAGTGAAATTTTGCTTGTACTTCTCAGTGTTGGTGCCCGGCATGTGCACTTCTTCCATATCGACGGCAAGCCTTTTCAGCGGAGTCCCGTGCCATGTCTGCACATATGTCGTGTGCTTTGGTTTCGGTATCCATAAAGGAAGCCGGCTGTTTACAACCCAATATTCCGCCCTTGCCATGGCAAACAGCCACTTCAGCGTGAATCGGTTAATATAAGGGACATTTTTTTCTTCGAAAATTTCTGTATAACTCGGGTTTACACTCCATATTAAGTTGTATTCCGGATGATGTTCCTTCATATATTCGTAAATTGCTCTCGGATTGCAGCTGTACTGCTTACCGGCAAAGCTTTCAAAAATGACGGTTTTCTTTTTAACAGGCAGTTTGCCGGCCAGTCCAAAAGTAAAATAGTATGCTCTCTTTATCATGCCCGAAATCTTTTTCTTTACTTTATTCTTGCCTTTGCGAATGACTGACATCAGCCTTTTGCTCTTTCCTTTGGCAAAATAAACCGCACGGGTTTTGATCGTATAGTCGTTCATTCTTAGACGCATACCCCGTTTTCGTTTCTGCCGATAGATGTGAAAGCGAGCCGGTCCTTTTTTTGTGTCAACAATTGAAAAACGGTCTATATCATCTATAAGCCTGAATGCCCTGCTTTTTATAACGGTTTCCTCCCCTGTTACAGCATCTTCACCTACGTATTCTATATAAAACTGAAAGAAAGCAGGCATCCTGTTCTCTTCATACAGCTTTTTCAGATCGATTTCAGCCTCAAATCCAACGGCCTGATCTGAAGAATGAGCTGACAAATCGCCGCGCTGAACGGCTTTTAAAGGAAAATTGAAAACCCTTTCCTTATCTTTTTGACTAATTTCTTTTAAAACCAGCTTTTTGCTTTTTATTATCGAACGTTCTTCCGCATCGAGCAGAAAAGTATAGCCTCTGATCATTAGTTTTCCTTCGGAGCTTAACTTAATGCTGTCCGGTTCCGCCACTGCTTTTCTCCGTGAAACATCAAGAGCGAAGTGGCCTTTTCGGGTCTTATACGGCAAATAAATAAACTGTTTGGCTCGATCCTGGTGCCAATACAGCTCAATCGGTTTTGAGGCTGTGTAAATCCTCTTTTTACATTGATTTTTTTCATTATTTTCATATAGCACATAAAAATCGATGACCGTTTCGTCCATCATCAGGTTAGATAGGTTATCTAAAGATATCTCCGCTGCTTTTAACTGCTCTGAATCGCTTATTTGGTTACACGTTACACGCATCTCTTTTTTCGAATTGCGGTTCACTGCCAAAATACCGACATGATTAAGAGAGACAGAACTTTCGAACACAAAATAGAGGCGAGTATCGTTAACTTTTATTTCCCGCAGCTGAAATTTTAACGGAATTGCACTATCCATAAAATCAGTCTACTCCTCTTTTTTTATTCAAAAGCAAAGCCGTTCATACTTATTATATTAAAATGATTCGTATACGAAACAAAAAGCACTTCTTACCTTTTTTTAAGAAGTACTTTTTGAATTTTATTTAACTGAGCCGACATTAAAGGTTCGCGATTTCCTCTTTGATCTTCGTCGTGGAAATCCCTTCGGTTCTCGGAAGGTAAACAACCTCGCAATGATCCTTCAGGAAGTCGAATTTTCCTTCCCAGTCATCCCCCATGACAAATACATCGATGTCATGGTCGATCACATCTTGTACCTTTTGATCCCAGTTTTTTTCCGGGATGACTTCGTCTACATAGCGGATCGTTTCTAGAATGAGCTTGCGGTGCTCATAGCTGTGATAAGCTTTTTTCTGCTTTTGAAGATTGAATTCGTCAGTCGAAATCGCTACGACGAGATAATCCCCCAATTGTTTTGCCCGTTCCAATAACTTGATATGTCCCCAATGTAATAAATCAAACGTTCCATATGTGATGACTTTCTTCATTGTCATGCTCTCCTTTCTAATCTTAAGGCGAAAATCTATATTGATATATCAAAAACACTCGATAAGTTACATTTATTTCACAGGTCTTTACTGATCATTCATTATAGCACATCGCCTATCAAACGTTAAGTATTCTTTAATTTTAATGCAATTCCAAATTTTATCTAAAAAAATCGAGCGTTTTCTGAATAAGACGTAAAAAATCTTAATCTAATGTAAAGATATTGTTAATCTTTTATGAATGATCTATGCTAAAATATACGTTAGACCTCCTGAATTTTTGGGTCGGTCTCTTAATCTTCGACTTTTATACATTCGTATATACTTACACTTCTTAAATCGGAAGGAGGAAAAAAACTATGCTGCAAACGGAAACGGTTCATCATCTTGCATATGTTAACGGGGATTTGCCCGGATTTTTGAATCATCTTGAAGAATCCTTTATCGACCGCAATGAGGGGGCGTTTATCGCGACGGTAAACCCTGAGATCGGGTATGCGGCTGCAAAAGACAAAGATTATTTTAATACAGTTTCATCTGCTGACTTTATCCTGCCGGACGGAATCGGCATCGTCCTGACTTCAAGGCTGATCAACAGCAGATTAAAATCGAGGATCGCGGGGTACGATGTATTTATCAACCTCCTGAGCCTGGCTGACCGCAAAAAGAAAAGGATCTTTTTATACGGGGCCAAACAAGAGGTTATTCAAGCTGTTGCTGATCGGCTGTCAACCGAATATCCCGGAATTGAGCTGGCCGGATACTCACACGGCTATGTCAAAGACAAAGGCGATGTTGCGAAGCAAATCGCGGCTGCCAAGCCCGACATGGTTTTTGTAGCTCTCGGATATCCGCATCAGGAAAAGTTTATTTATGAACATAAGCATCTATTTCCTCAGGCGATTGCGATCGGCATCGGGGGGAGCTTCGATGTGTTCAGCGGAAAAGTGAAAAGAGCACCGAAAATGTTCATTAAGCTGAATCTTGAATGGATGTACCGCCTGCTGACCAATCCGACGAGGTGGAAGCGGATGCTGAACATCCCGAAATATGTCTTTTCCGTTCTGAAAGAGGAAAGAGTTCAAAAACAGCGGCACTACTATCCGGAGCAGATCAAAGAGCAATCTAAAATCGATTTGTAGAAAAGAGTTTGGATAACGAATGAATATACGTTCTTTATTGGTTATGATTTACTCGGCCGGTCTCGCTTTGACCGGTTTTATTTTCAAAAGGGTAAAAGCGCGCGACAGAGTTGTATTGCTTGTTTCATTTCCGGATAATGCGCGCGCGCTGCTGGAGGAGTATGTCAACAGCAGCCGGCCGTTTGAATTGGAAGTCCTTTTTACAAGGCACGCCGTTTCCCTTGCAGATGAATATCCTTCCGTTCGCTCGCAAGTGATCAACGAGAAACATCCGATTGATCTCATAAAAGCCGTATATCGGATGTTTAAGTGTAAATTCGTTTTAACGGATAATTATTTTCTCCTGACAAGTGTTTTGAATAAACGCCCTCAGACGACATGCATTCAAATTTGGCATGCATCCGGCGCTTTGAAAAAGTTCGGACTCGAAGATATCGGAAACCGATATCGATCTACCGGCGATATCAAGCGGTTTAAAAAGGTGTATCGTTCATTTGATTTAATCACCGTCGGTTCGGAGAAAATGGCGGACATTTTCAAGCGGTCATTCGGCGTGGAAGATGACCGTTTTTTGCGGACGGGCGTTCCGTTAACTGATGAATATTTTCATGCCGGAAAACAAACAGCGGATCGTCCAGACCAAAAGGTTATTCTGTATGCGCCGACATACAGGGACTATTGTTTAACCTCCGTCCGTCTCCCATTCTCTAAGGAGCAGCTCTCCGGGGAACTGAAGGGAGAATTTTTACTGTTGGTCAAACTGCATCCGTCCGTGCGGGAACAGATTACTTTTGAAGAGCACGAAGGGCTGATTAAAGACGTATCAGACGTTCCGTTAAAGGATTTGCTTATGGAAAGCGACATCCTGATTTCTGACTACTCGTCGGTCGCCTTTGAGTACGCTTTTTTAAATAAACCGATTCTGTTTTTCACGTATGATATGGCAGAGTATAATGAAAAACGCGGACTGATCGATGATTTTGAAGCGGTCATTCCCGGCAAAGCCTGCATGGACAGCGAAATGCTGCTGAAAGAAATCAAAGAAATGTCCGGCACAAAGGAAGAGATCAAGAGGTTTGCACAAGAATGGCATCAATATTCAACAGGCGATGCGAGCGTGCGCCTGTTGAACTTTATGAGCGAGCATATGACGGCAAATAAAAAAAGACCGGCCGGTTCCTAATGGAACATAGCCGGTCTTTTTATGATGATTACCGATAAACCGGCACATCATAGTACAACGTATATTGATCAAGCAATGTATAAAGACTGTACATTCTCCCCACCTGCTTATAAGCCCAGCCGACATCTGTCGCATATTGGTGAAGGGCATTCGGAGACCACCTCATTTTATAGAGCGTGTCCTGTTTGTAAGTCGGGTGGTGAATGTATTTTTCACCGATGAATTTGGCTCCGCCCATAATGGCGGCTTCAGGTGTGAACCACCCTTGTTCATAGGCGTATTTTGCACCGTAGTAAAGCGGGTTGCTGTCGTAAGCCCCGACGCCGTACATATTGTAAACCTTTTTGCCGTTGAACATCGTTCCTTTGGCTAACTCGGAAGTTCCGTTGCCCGTCTCAAGGAGCGAGTGCGAAATGAGGTACAGTTCATTGATGCTGTATGCTCTCGCCGCATCAATGAACGCTTGGCCTTTGCCTGTCAAAATCCCTTTATTATAAAGGATTTTTGCATTGACTTCGGCGGCATTCAATCCGGCCGTTTGCGACAGTTTTAAAAATTGGAAGTATGCCGAGCTGTCTTGTGTGAAATTTTTCGGATTGACATATTTCTCGACTTCATCCCTGCTGGCATTTCGCCAATTCATTCTGATTTTTGCCCAGCCGTTTTCCTGGGAGATGATGTTGACTTTATCCCCTTTTTGCAGCTGTCCGATGATGTTGCCGCTTGTCACAAGGGGGGTTGACCTGATATTCAGCAGATCAGCCGTGACGGTTTGATTCGCCGTATTGATGTAGCTCAATGAAACATATGCCGACGCATCCGTTTGCGGGCTGACTTTCATCTGTTTGTCGACCATCTGACTGAGCGTGATTCCGTAGTCAGTCGTTGTGATTTGCGGGCCGTTTTTCACTTTGATGACATTCACCGGCCAGCCGTAATTCGTTTTGATCCGATTGGCGGCAGCATCCGCACGGTCTTTCCCTGTAAATAGTTCATTGATTGAGATGTGAAACAGGCTGACCGACTTTGTTTGGTAAGTTGCGCTGACATTGTTCTTCTTAAAGACATTCAATCCCTTGTCGAGATCTGCTTTACTTGTGATCTGACCTGTCGTCACCCGGTACTGCCTATAGCCGTACTCACCCGTTTGTTCAATCTTGCCCGGTATATTCTGCTTGCTGAAAAATCCGAGCGCTTGCTGTAATTTCTCCGTTCCGATCAGAGCTTCCGAACTCAATTTGTACCGGCTGTAATATTGGCCGGTCTTCACGGCCTCTGCGTGAATGCCTGCTTCTTTAAAGAAATTGAGCGCCTTCGTCACTTTGTCCTGTTCGTATACGGATTCCGTCGTCAGCTGATAATGGCTGTACACTTTTTTTCCTGTTGGTCCGGCCGTTCCCGCCGCACCGTTTTTCTTAAAGAATTCCAGTCCTTTATTGATTCGCGCTTGGACGGCTGTTTCGCCGGACGCGAGCCGGAAGCGGCTGACGGTCGTGCTGCCGGCGCTTTGAGCAGAAGCCTGAATGTTTTTGTTTTTGAAAAACCGGATGCCGTCGTTTGCTTTCTTTTGATCTGAAAGCGGGACGGAAACGATTCTGAAGGATGTCTGCTTTTTTCCCGTCTTTGCAGCAGTATAACGCCACGTTTTCTTTTTGAAAAAGGCGTCGATTTTTTTGAGGTTTTGACTGTCTACGCTTTTCATGCTTACGATCCAGAAGCGCGCACCTTTTACTTTTTCCGTGCTTGAGGTGAGACCGGTATTCTTTTTAATTTGTCCGGCGGCATTTTTCGCGCTCTTTTCGTCATTAAAATATCCCGATTTCACATTGTAAAGCTGTGCCGGCTGACCGGCAGCTTCATATGCCCCTTTGACCTTGAGTTCTTTTTCAAACTGCTTCAGCAGATTTTTTGCGTTTGTTTCGCCTTGTATCGAACCTGTCGCAATTTTATATCTGGGCTGTTGTTTCTTTACTGTTTCTATCGTTCCTTTAAGGGCAGTTTCTTTTTCAAATCGGACAAGCAGGCTTTTCGCTTTGCTCTCATCTGCGATTTCTCCTGAATAAAGCTTGACGAGCGCTTGCCCCGCTCCGTATGGTGCGTACGACGCTTTGAGGCCTGTCTCTTTTTGAAAACGGTCGAGGATGGCTTTCGTATTGTCTTCGCCTTCGATTCCTCCCGTGACGACCTTCACGTAAGCTTCCCTGTTTCCTGCAATTGTATAGGTCGCTTTCAGACCGGTTTCTTTTTCAAATTGGAGCGCCCATTCTTTGGCTTTTGCTTCACCGGCAAATTCCTTTGATACCGCTTTGGAAAACGGTTCTTTCTGTCCAACCGGACCATAGGACGCCTTCAAGCCGGTTTCTTTTTCAAACTGCAAAAGCAGATTTTTTGCTCTGCTCTCCCCTTCGACACCTTCTGATGTCAAAACGTATGTTGTGCCGTTTTTTCCTGAAGGTTTGACCTCGGCTTTCCATCCCGTGTCCTTTTTCAGTTGTTCTGCCGCTTTGAGCGCTGCGCTTTCGCTATTAAACTCTTTTGTTGTTTCAATTTTGTAGACGGAAGTATCGGTATACGCTGCTAAAGCAGGGATTGCCGGGACTGCCGTATGTATGAGCAAAATGATTGCAGCAAAAATAACGGTTTTTCTAATGTTTTTCACATTCTCTACTCCCCTCGCCTATAAGCCTCTCAATTTCAAAAACTTGCTTTCTCTTTTTATCGGCGAGCCGGAATATTTTTTCATACAATAAAAAAGCTTAACGGCCTTCTTTTGCAGACCGTCAAGCTTTTTATATGTGTGACACGATAAGTTCGCATGTTCCTTCTATTGTAAAATCATTGGTTTCGGCCGGAAGGATAAAATTTGTTCCTTTGCTGATCGGAAATAATTCGCCGCCCTGAGTGAGCTTTCCTTCTCCTTCAATCACGCTGCATAGCAGGAAAGGGGCATCCTGGGTCAGCTCAGTGGCACCGTTGATCTCCCATTTGTATACGGAGAAGTATTCGGCTTCAACAAATGTCTTAATGGTAATACCTTTTTGAGTTTCTGTCGATTCGTCAACATAGCTGTCAACGTGCGGTACTGTTGTGACATTGATCGCCTGTGTCAGGTGAAGCTCGCGCTTTTCTCCATTTTGATCGGTCCGGTCATAATCGTATACCCTGTACGTCGTATCAGAGCTCTGCTGTGTCTCCAAAACGACCGTCCCTTCGCAAAGAGCGTGAATCGTGCCGCTTGGCACATAATAAAAATCGCCCGGCTTGATTTTGATCCGCCTTAACAGGTTGTCCCAATCACCGCTGTTGATCATGGTGACCAGCTCTGTCCGCGTTCTCGCCGTATGGCCGTAAACGATCTCGGCACCTTCTTTGCAATCGATGATATACCAGCATTCCGTCTTACCGAGTTCCCCGTTTTCGTGTTCGCCCGCATAATAGTCATCGGGGTGGACTTGAACGGAAAGATCTTGATTGGCATCAAGTATTTTCGTTAACAGCGGGAAACGGTCTCCCTCTGCACCGCCGAACAATTCGCGGTGCTCGTCCCAAAGCTCGGCAAGCGTTTTTCCTTTGTAAGGACCCGAAGCAACGAGGTTCGGCCCGTTTGGATGGGCGGAAATGGCCCAGCATTCACCTGTCAAATCAGAGGGAATGTCATAGCCGAATGTCTCGCGCAAAGCCGTTCCCCCCCAGATCCTCTCTTTAAACTCAGGCTGCAGAAATATCGGTGATTGAGTCATGTTGCCATCTCCTCCCTTAATTCACGATTTTCTTATGTAAATAAAACGCTTTCTTTTATTGATAGACATGTATGATAAAATATAAACCTTTTCATATTTATTATGACGTTATCTCGATAGAAGTCAATGCCGGAAAGGAAAAACAGAAGCCCCAGAGGCTTCTGTTTTAGATTGTTGACAAAATCCCAAAACGGCTTTTTGTTTTGGGATTTTGTCATCCTTTCAGCGTGATTGAAAACCCTTGCAGTCTAGGAAGGCCGAGCATCGGAGCGGAGCGAATGTTGGAATTCGTGAGCACCGACGCGCAGGCCTGACAACGAATGCGAGGGTTTGTCGACACGCTGAAACAGAAGCCCCGGAGGCTTCTGTTTCAGATTATGCCAGCTCGATAATGCGCTGGTTTGAGCTTCCTCTGTAAAGGAGCGTCAAGTCCCTTTTTTTGATTTCGAACGGGCCGTCTACCAGGACATCGCAATAGGCCAGCAAGGCGCTGTGCTTTTCATTTTTCAAGATTTGTTCGTACGTATAGCCGCTGTAAAGCCAGATGTCTTTTTCGGATTGCTGCTTAATTCTCTCAGACAGTTCGATCAGTTCGCCCGCATGCAAAAGCGGCTCTCCTCCTGAATAGGTGACGTTTGTAAGCGGATTTTTCATAATTTCCTCAAATACTTCGTCTACACTCATATCAAATCCGTTATTGATATTCCAGCTTTGTTTATTATGGCAGCCTTCACACATATGCGGGCAGCCCGCTAAAAACACGACTGTTCTCAGTCCTTCTCCGTCTACGATGCTGTCATGGATAATATTCATCACTTTCATAGGTGCTTCACTCTGTCCTTTTCTTCTTGTCTTTTCGCCGAATTCCACTTTGACATATCTCCGACTAAATATCCCGTAATCCGTCTGATCCGTTCAATCAAAGCCTCATCGCGATTTTTGCACTGCGGGCACTCGTTATCGATGATTCCGGTAAATCCGCACGCCTTGCAGTGGTCGACAGGATGGTTGATCGAGGCGTAGCCCATGCCTGACCGGCGCATGGCGGTCACAATCATGTCCATCGCTTTAATGTTTTTTTTCGGGTCTCCGTCCAGCTCGATATAGCTGATATGCCCGCCATTGCACATCAAATGGAACGGCGCTTCTTTTCTGATCTTTTCAACCGCAGTCAGCTTATAGTGAACAGGGATGTGAAACGAGTTCGTATAGTAGATCCGGTCTGTGACATTGTGGATCGAACCGAACTCCAATTTATCTTTTTTGACAAATTTCCCTGAAAGTCCTTCTGCCGGTGTGGCGATCAAGGAAAAGTTCAGCTTGTGTTTTTCTGTGGCTGCATCGGCCTTATCTCTCATCGACTGGACGATTTTTTTGCCGAGTTCAAACGACTCCTCGCTTTCTCCGTGATGTTTTCCGGTCAATGCAGTCAAAGCTTCAGCCAGTCCGATAAATCCGATGCTCAATGTTCCGTGCTTTAGCACATCCTCGAGCGTGTCCTCAGGATCAAGCTTCTCGCTTTCATGCCAGATGCCTTGCGAATACAGGAACTTAAAGTCTTTTGCTCTTTTTTTGCATTGAAAGGCGTACCGTTCAAGCAGCTGTTGAATCGTTAATTCCATGTAGCGGTTTAACAAAGCAAAAAACTGTTCAACGTTTTCGCTGAGCAGCGCTATTTTGACAATGTTGATCGAGGTGAATGACAAATTCCCTCTGCCGATGCTGTTTTCTTTCCCATGAATATTGGACATGACGCGCGTTCTGCATCCCATATAAGCGATTTCGCTTTCCGGTGTTCCGTCATAAAAAGGTTTATTCACGGGCGAATCGATAAAGCTGAAGTTCGGAAACAGCCTTTCAGCGCTTGTTTCCAATGCAAGCCGGTACAAGTCATAGTTAGGGTCTGTTTGATCGACGTTGACGCCTTCTTTCATTTTGAAGATCTGAATCGGAAAAATCGGCGTCTCACCCTTGCCGAGACCTGCTTTTGTCGCCTTCAGAATATTTTTGATCAAAAGGCGGCCTTCCCTTGACGTATCCGTGCCGTAATTAATTGAAACAAACGGAACCTGTCCGCCGCCCCGCGAATGCATGCTGTTGGCATTATGTATAAAGGCTTCGCACGCTTGGTAAGTTGTGTTGTCCGTTTCTTCCCACGCTCTTTCCCTTATCTCTTCTTCTGTCAAAGTTGTCGGGTATTGTTTGATTTTCGCGAGATGCTTTTCGTACGTTTTTCGGACGTAAGGCGCCAGGTCGTAATCGAACATCGGAAATGACTGGCCGCCGTGCTGCATATTTTGATTCGATTGAAAAATGATGGATGCGAGTGACAATGCGCTCATAATGTCCTTCGGTTCCCTGAGGGAGCCGTGGCCTGTATGGAATCCGTCTTTTAACAGCCGGCCCAAAGGTATCTGGCAGCAAGTCGTTGTCCCGCTCGGCATATAGTCTAAATCGTGCGGATATATCAAGTTGTCATCGACTGCTTTCTTGATTTCTGGCGACATTAAGTACTGGAGCGCATAATGTCTGGAACTCTCGGATGCAAACCGGCTCATTTGCCCCATCGGAGAGCGGCCGTCTACGTTGGCATTTTCCTGCATAATATCGTGATCTCCATACCCGACGATATCATGAAATGTTTCTGTCAATTGTAATAATCCCTGTTCTTTAAAGCCTGTTGTCATCCTAATCTCTCCTAAAAAGTAGCATATATAGTGTCCATCTTTTCATGAGACACTATATATTGATATTAGCACAAATGATACCCGTTAAATTTAGCAATTTGGTGACGTTATTTAAAAACGGTCAAAAAAAAAACGCCCCGGACAACATGTCCCGGTGCGTCAGCAACGAAATTACTTGTAATCGATCGTCATTTGTTTCGGAGGTTTTCTTTGTCTTGTCCGTTTTTCGATCCAGACGGTTGCAAGCGGCGTCAGAAGCGAGGTGACAATGACGCTTGTCGCGATGATCGCGGTCGCTGAATCAGCCACCGGCGCAAACACGGGGTTTGCATCGGCAAGCGCATACGGCACGGCTACCGCAGCCCCGGCCGTTGACGATGCTGCGACGCCCGCGACGCCGTCTCCTCTTGCGACAAAGCGGTCCAGCAGGTAAAGAGAAGCACCCGAGAGAACGACGACTGATACGCCGACAACAATGCCTAAAAGGCCGGATTGGATCAACATTTTAAAATCGAGCGTGTTTCCTAGTGAAAATGCGAAGAACGGAATGATCGCCGGTACGACTTTTCCGAACAAATCGCGCAATTCAGGGTCAAGGTTTCCGAGAATGCAGCCGAGTAAAAACGGGATGACGGTTGCAGCCAGCGTCTCCCAGGGAAATGCCGCGAGCCCTGTCACACCGAAAGTGACCATCGTCATAAACGGGCCCGATTCCGTGCTGATAAAGGCGAAAGCACCGGCGTCTTCCTTTCTTCCCATATGGTTCATTAACGCCAAATACAGACCGCCGTTCGTTTCATTCATAACGGCTACAATAGCAAGCACTGACAGCCCGGCAAAAAAACCGCTTTGAATGCCTTCGTCTGGAATGAACTGCGCTGCGATCAAACCCAATAATGCGGCAATGCCGACTTTGCCGATCAGAAGTGTCAGTCCCTTCCTCGCAATATATCCTGAAGAACGAAAATCTATTGTTGCACCAACGCAAAAGATAAATACTCCTAAAATCGGCAGCGTTCCAGTAATCAGGGCGCCTGTAAATCCGCCGAAAAACTCCGCGGTTCCCGGAGCAAACGTATTCAGCGTTGCGCCCAGAAAGAGCGGAATGATCATCATGCCGCCCGGCACACGTTCAATCGTTGCTTTAATTTTCATCATTTTTTCTCCCATTCTAGAAATTAATGAAAAAGCAAAGCTGTCGATCTTGCAAAACCTGAAGTCTTTTCACGCTGCGCACGCTTTAATTCTGCCGAATCCGACGCTGAAAGATACGCTGGATATCCGCTTCTGACACTTTGTTCAGCTGGCTTCCCACTCCAACTGCCAATGCTCCGGCATCGAGCCATTTCTCCACATCGCCCGGATGGATCCCGCCTGTTGGTATGAATCGAACCTTCGGAAAGGGGCCGGCGAGGTTTTTCATGTAAGGAATCCCGGAAGTCCCCCCTGGAAACAGCTTAAGAACCCGAAAACCCTTTGAGACCGCTTCCATAATTTCGCTCGGTGTTAATACGCCGGGAATAAAAAATGTATGCAATGAGGCGGCTTCCTCAGCCAATTTTTCCGAAAAACCCGGACTGACGATGAATTTTGCCCCCGCTGCCGCGGCTTCCCTCGCCTGTTCGCTCTCAACCACCGTTCCGGCTCCGACAAGAAGGCCGTCTTTTCCTGCAAATTTTTCAATCAGCTCAGACGCTCCCGGCGTCGTATATGTGATTTCAATCGCAGTAATTCCTTTGTCGATCAATCTGTGAATGCTTTCCTCAGCAGCTTCCTTATCGCCTGCGCGGACGACCGCGATCAGCCCGGCCTCGGCCAGCTGTTCTTGCACTTTTCCGATCATAGACATTTCCATTACGGTCAACCTCCTGTTTTTTGGTTGTTTGCCTCTATAGCCATAAAAGCTTTCAATTGATCCCTTGACGGCAGACCGTCCATATCACCCGGAGCCATGACGGCCAGCGCTCCGATCGCATTTGCCCTCTGAACTGCTTCTTCCAGCGGCAATCCGTCTAATAGACCGCTGATCATGCCGACGGCAAAACCGTCACCAGCGCCAACGGTATCAACAACCTTCTCCACCTGATAACCCGGTACATAACCCTCTTTGTCATGTGTCCGGTAATAAGCCCCCTCTTTTCCAAGCTTGATGACAATTACCTTGACCCCCTGCATCACATAATATTTAGCGATATCCTCGGGAGAATTGCTGCCTGTCAGGAGTTTTCCTTCATTGATCCCAGGCAGAAACCAGTCTGCCTGCGCGGCGATCTCATTAATCGTGTGAACCATTGTCTGCTGGTCCGGCCAAAGCTGGAAGCGGAGATTCGGGTCAAACGAAATCGTCTTCCCGTCTTTTTTCATCTGGTGAACGGCGTGGCGGGCGAAGCCCCGCATTTCTCTTGAAAGGGCAGGAGGTATGCCTGTTACATGCATATGTTTGGCTTGCTTGAAATACTCTGCCGGGTAGTCATCAATGCTCATCGTGCTTGCGGCTGATCCGCTGCGGTAATACGTGACATCAGGGTCTCCGCTTTCAACCTTTGACTTGAGCAGGATGCCTGTCTGCCGGTCTGCACTGCGTTTGACTTCAGAGATGTCGACGCCTTCTTTTTTCAATTCATTTAAAATAAAGGTTCCGAGCGAATCGGCACCAACTTTGCTCATCCAGCCGACCCGAAAGCCCAGGCGCGACAGTCCGACGGCAACGTTTGTTTCCGCTCCGGCAAGAGCCTTGGAAAACGAAGCAGCCTCATGCAATCCGCCTGTTTCATTTGCGTAAAACATAGCCATCGATTCTCCGAAGGTCATCACATCAAGCGACATGATTTCACTCTCCTTTCGAAATGGTACCGGTTTCAAAAATAGTTGCGGAAAAACACTCTCCCCTAAGCTATCGGGTATATGAGTGTCTCCATTTGACGAGTTCTACAGCGACTGTCTGAGAACAAGCTCCGCCTCAAGCTGAATCGTCTGCGGTGCACTTTCATCTCCTTCAATCCGTTTGATGATCCGCTCCATGGCGGCCCTGCCCATTTCATGCGACGGCTGGGCGATGGTGGTAATGCCCGGACCGATCAATTTATACCATTCCGTATCATCAAATCCGGCAATTCCGACGTCTTCCGGAATCGAAATGCCAAGCTCATAAAGGCAGCTGATGATTTTCAGCATCAGAAGCCCGTTGTTTCCAAGAATGGCTTTTTTCCCTTCTTTCATTTCCAAAAAGCTTTTGACGGACTGTAACAGAGATTCTTTGTCTTTGACATCTGCCTCATATACAAGGGGATTGCCGCCGGCATTGCGTTTAAGCGCGATTTCTGTATAGGCGGAAACCCTTTCCTCCCTTGGACTGATCCCTTTAATCGGCTCGGTAAACAGACCGACCTGGGCATAGCCTTTGTCATACATGAGATTGACGATTTGACTTGTCACTTCGCGGTTGTTCGTTGTAACTGCATCGATCTTGAGCCCGGGCACTTTCCGGTCAACGAGCACAATCGACACATCCTGGCTGATTAAATCCATGAGCACATCGTTGTTTCTTCCCGTCGTATTAATAATCAGCCCTTCAATGTAATGCGCGTTCAGCTTGTGCAGCATCTCCCGTTCCTTTTCAGGACTGTTGTCCGTGTTGCAGACCATGATGCTGTACCCGTACTGATCGCAAACCTCTTCCACCCCTCTCAAGGTGGCAACTGAAAACGGGTTTGTAATATCGGCGACCAAAAATCCGATAACCTTGCTTTTTTTCACCTTCAGCCCCTGTGCCATCTGACTGGGGCGGTAATTAAGCTCCTCGATCGCTTTTTTGATGCTTTTCACCTTTTTCGGTGAGATGGCATCAATCTTCCCGTTGATATAACGGGAAACCGTTGATTTTGATACACCTGCATATGCGGCTACTTCGTTGATGGTTACTTTCGCTGTTTGCTTATCCCTCATTCAAGTACTCCTATGACCTTATGATTTGAAACCGATTTCAAAAACTTTATACCATCAGCATATCACATCATTTAAAATTTGGAAGAGTATTTTTAAATATTTCAAGATTGACCTTGACAATATTCAGAAAAAAAAGAAAAGACTGTTGACGCTTTCCATTATTTACTTTAAAATTCATGTTTGAAACCGTTACCAAAAACTTTGGCCCTTTCATTCAAGTCAGTCTAAAAACGTCCAATTCAAGGAGGAGAAGGTATGGAAAATCGTTATTCTGTTCATCCAGAACAAGCGAAACGCTTCACAACCGCAGAGCTTCGCGAGCATTTTTTAATAGAGTCATTGTTTGTTGAAAACAAACTGAACATGGTGTATTCGCATGAAGACAGAGTCGTGATCGGCGGGGCTGTTCCAGTGAAGGAGTCCATCGCGCTCGATGCCGGCGATTTTTTAAAAACGGACTATTTCCTGGAACGGCGCGAAATCGGAATTGTGAATGTCGGGAAACCCGGTGCGGTCAAAGTCGGTGATGAAGAATACGTACTGGAGCACAAAGATTTTCTGTATATCGGCCTGGGAAATAAAGACGTTTCTTTCTCAAGCTTGAATGAAGGCGGAGCCAAATTTTATTTCATCTCGGCGACGGCACATCAAAAGTATCCGGTGCAAAAAGCCTCGCTTTCAGAGCTTCCATACGATCATTTAGGAGAAGAAGCCTCTTCAAATGTCCGCAATCTATACAAAGTGATTCACGCAGACGGCATCCAAAGCTGCCAGCTGATGATGGGCATTACGTTTCTTGAACCCAATAACACATGGAACACGATGCCGGCGCATGTTCATGACCGGCGGATGGAGGCTTATCTGTATCTTGACCTTGCTGAAGATGCAAAGGTGTTTCATTTCATGGGCGAACCGACGGAGACAAGGCATCTTGTCGTCGGCAACGAACAGGCAGTCATTTCACCCGCGTGGTCTGTCCACTCGGGCTCAGGCACATCCAACTACTGCTTTATATGGGCGATGGCCGGAGAAAACTACACATTTAAGGACATGGATGCTGTCCCGATGAATGTCATACGGTAAGGGCGTGAACGTGAGATGGGATATCTTGAATCGTATTTTTCACTTGAAGGCAAAACGGCGCTTGTCACAGGCCCGGGAACGGGAATCGGCAAAGGAATTGCCGAAGCGCTGGCAAATGCGGGAGCGGATATCATCGGCACTTCACATACGAGCGGACTTGATGAAACAAAGCGGCTGATCGAAGAAGCCGGCAGAGTGTTTACATCTTATCAGCTTGATATGGGCAGCCTTGACGAGGTGGAGGCTTTTGCAAAAGAGGTGCTTGACCGCCATCAGATTGATATTCTCGTCAATAATGCCGGGACGATCCGCAGAGAAAAAGCGGCTGATTTTTCCCGGGAGAACTGGGAAGCGGTGATCAATGTCAATTTAAACAGCTTATTTTTGCTGACGCAGGCTGTCGGCCGGCAGATGATTGAGCGAAAGCAGGGGAAAATCATCAATATTGCCTCGCTTCTTTCATTTCAAGGAGGCATTCTCGTCCCTGCATATACGGCAAGCAAGCATGCAGTAGCCGGATTGACGAAGTCTTTTGCCAATGAATGGGCGGCGCACAATGTCCAGGTCAATGCAATTGCGCCGGGCTATATCGCAACGAACAATACAAAGCAGATCCGCGAGGACCAAAACCGCAATGCCGAAATCTTAAAACGGATTCCGGCCGAGCGCTGGGGTCAGCCGGATGACATTGCCGGCGCCGCCGTATTCCTTTCGGCGCCGGCGTCCGATTATGTGAATGGACATGTGCTGGCGGTCGATGGCGGATGGCTGGCAAGATAATGCGCCGAAAAGGCTGCCGGTAGCTCGGCAGCCTTTATCATCGCTATGGCTTCAAAATCACTTTAATGCAATCATCTTCATGGCCGTTGAACAATTGGTAAGCGTGGCCGGCTTCTTCAAGCGGAAGCTGATGCGTAATGATTTCCTTCGGATCAAATTGATTCTCTTCGATCTTCTTGTAAATCTTAGGCATCAAATGGATGACCGGGGCCTGCCCCATTTTCAGCGTAACATTTCTGGAAAAGAACGCGCCGAGCGGAAACATATTATAATTGCTTCCATATACCCCCGTAATCTGTACGGTCCCGCACTTTCTGACTGCCTTTGTAGAAATTTGAATCGGTCCGAGCGTGCCGCCCTGAAGCTTCAGTTTTTGCTCCAGATACTCAAGCGGAGATTTTTTGCCGTCCATCCCCACGCAGTCGATCACGACATCCGCCCCGCCTTTTGTAATCTCCTTTAAATGCTCGCCCATGTCAGGATATTTTGTAAAGTCAAATACTTCGACGCGGTTTAACGCTTCAGCCTGCCTTAGACGGTAGTCCAAGTAGTCTACTGCAATAACCCGCTTCGCCCCTTCCATCCAGGCAAACTTCTGCGCCATTAATCCGACCGGTCCGCAGCCGAGAACAATGACGGTGTCTCCCTTTTTAACGCCAGCGTGAAGCACGCTCCAATACGCGGTTGGCAGGACATCTGATAAAAACAGGAGCGACTCGTCCTCCATCTCGCATGATTCAGGGATGACAAACGGCGTGAAGTTGCCAAACGGCACTTTTAAATATTCGGCCTGTCCGCCAGGGTGGTTTCCGAACTTTTCCGAGTAGCCGAAATATCCGCCTGAATCATAATGGGGATTGGCATTATCACACTGGCTTTCCAGCTTGTTTTCGCAATAAAAGCAATGTCCGCATGCAACGGTAAACGGGATGACGACCCGGTCCCCTTTTTTCACTTTTGTTACATCAGGTCCTGCTTCTTCTACAATTCCCATCGGTTCATGGCCGAGCTGGAAGCCTTTCGGAAGAGGAAAATTCCCTTGATAAAGATGGAGGTCTGATCCGCAAATCGCCGTAGAAGTAATTCTGACAACGATATCATCGCTTCTTTCTATTTTGGCGTCCTCCACCTGGCTGACTTTAACATGCTGAGGCCCTTGAAACGTTACAGCTTTCAAATCGTCACACTCCCATTATCGTTCAGTTGACTTTAGTGTGAGATAAACCCGGGTTCTTATTCAGTTTTTTAAACAAACGTTTCATTAACCGTCATGCAGAGCGGTCATGATTCATACATAGAAGAAAACGGAGGTGTTGGGATGCTGCTGCAAATACTAGTCGGAGGGCTGGTTGTTTTCGTTATTTTCTTTCTCGTGTTTCGGGCGATCAGAACGGGTAATCTGCCGCGCCATGACGATTCGCAGCCAGAAGACGGAGAAAACAGAGATCAGCCATGATTGGCTTGGCTGGCCTCCTCACACAAAAAAGGATGGGGCCATGCCCATCCTTTTGCCTATCGTTCAACCGGCTGCGTGTCAGTTCCCGTGATTCCGCCGTGCCTGTCCCGTAAATCCTGCTCGATTTCTTCAAGGCTTTTGCCTTTTGTTTCTGTTACTTTAAAGAAAACGAACAGGAAGGCCGCGATTCCGATGGCCGCATAGCACAGGAACAGGTAACTGATGCCCATCGCTTCCATGAGGACCGGAAAACTTAATGTCACAATTAAGTTCCCTGCATGAAGCATTAAAGTCGATACTCCGGTTCCCACCCCTCTGACATGAAGGGGGAACAGCTCAGGCAGCACCACCCAGACGATCGGTCCCCAGCTGACGGCAAATACGACAATGAATACACCTAAACAGATGACAGTCGTCCATGCCGCACCAGTCGTATTGCCAAAAAAGATATTGGTGAAAGAAAGCACGATTAAACTGATGACCATGCCGGCATTTCCAAATAATAAAAGCGGCTTCCGGCCAATCCTGTCAATAAAGCGGATCGCCACAAGCGTCATCAGAACATTGATCATACCGATGCCGACTGTCCCCAAAATGGCCGCCGAATCTTCAAATCCGACATTCGTAAACGTTTTTGGGGCATAGTAAATAATCGTGTTGGTTCCGATAAATTGCTGGAGAAACGCCAGTCCGACCCCTGCGATTAACGCCGGGCGCACCCACGGTTCCAGCAGCTCTTTCAAGCCCCCCTGCTCCTGCTTTTCCGCTTCCTTAATTTCTTTGATTTCCTGATCGACCTGCTTTCCTCCCCTCATCTTGGACAAAACCCGTCGCGCTTTCTCTTCTTTTCCTTTTGTTAAGAGCCAGCGTGGGCTTTCCGGCATGAAAAAGATACCGATTAAAAGGCCGATTGACGGAATAAGAGCCAAGCCCAGCATCCAGCGCCATGCACCTGCATCACTAAATGCATAATTGATCAAATAAGAGACCAGAATCCCGATCGTAATCATCAGCTGATTTAATGAAGAAAGCGCGCCCCTAGATTCCTTCGGCGCAAGCTCTGAAAGGTACAAAGGAACAATGGTCGTTGAACAGCCAACCGCAAGGCCGAGCACGATCCTGAAAACCACCATATATTCCGTGCTTGGCGCCAGGGCCGTTCCGAGCCCCCCAATGCAATACAGCACTGCCGCTGACATAATCGCCCTTCTTCTCCCGAAGCGGTCTGTCAGCCTGCCGGACAAACCCGATCCGAAAATCGCCCCAATTAAAATTGCGCTGACAACCAGTCCTTCTGTAAAGGCATTGAGCCCAAGCTCATCTTTCATAAATAAAATCGCCCCGGAAATGACGCCCGTATCATAACCGTAGAGCACACCGCCCAAGGCTCCAAAAAAATAAAGCCAGGCATTCGATCTTTTTCCCTTCATCAGTATATCCTCCTAACAAGGCTTGTCTTTTATAATCTTTAACCTTGTCTCGCTTTCTTCAAACCTAAGAAACTCGGAGTACCATTAAAAGAATTTAAAAATATGAAACATTTTATCTGTTTCATCGTCTTATTTAAGGCGGCAAAATGATTAGATCCCGCGGAATTTCCAGAGAATCCCCATATGCAAAACAGCAAATATCTTGTAAAATCCAAGATTGGGAAATCATTTTTTTATCAAAATTTAGACTTATTCAACAATTGTACGTTTTAATATAAATAAAAGAGGAGCTTATACATGCTACGATCGCAACGAACGAAGAAAAAGAGACTAAGAAAATGGGTGAAATACTCATTGTTTTTCATTGCTTTAATCCTGACGGCGACTGCAGCCGCAGGCGGCTATGCGTACTACAAAGTGGCGAACGCCTCCAAAGATGCGCAAGTCACCCTTTCCAGAGGAGAACAGTCCGTCAAGCGGATTAAAGAGTTCAATCCTAAAAAAGATAACTTCTCCATCCTGTTGATGGGGATTGACGCCCGTCCCGGACAAAGCATGGACAAAGAACGAAGCGATGCGATGGTTCTCGCCACGTTCAACAGAAAAAACAAATCAGTGAAACTATTAAGCATCCCGCGGGATTCCTATGTTAACATCCCTGGACGCGGCTTTGATAAAATCACGCATGCCCACTCATTAGGCGGACGCGACCTCAGTACAGAAACCGTCGAAAACCTGCTCGACATTCCGGTTGATTACGTCATGGAAGCCAATTTTTCAGCTTTCAAAGAAGTAGTTGACGAGCTCGGCGGTGTACCGATCACAATCAAAGAAGACTATATTGTCCGGCAGATTAAAAAGGATACGAAAGGCAAAGTCAATCTCCAAACAGGTGAGCAAACGCTAAACGGAGAAGAGGCCCTTGCTTATGTAAGAACGAGAAAAGCCGATACGGATTTGAAGCGCGGCGATCGCCAGATGGAAGTCATCAAATCGATTATCAACAAATCCAAATCGCTTACTGCCATTCCGGCTTACGACGATATCCTTGATACAGTCGGAAAGAACGTATCAATGAACTTGTCGCTGAATGATGCAATCGGGCTGATCCCGTTTATGACGTCCATTCAAACGATCGATACCCTTCAATTGAAAGGGAGCGATTATCAACCGGGCAAAGTCTACTATTTCCAGCTTGACCAGGAAAATCTCAACGAAATCAAGCAGGAATTAAAACAGCAGCTGGATGTATAATTAGAAAAAGGATGAAGATGATTCATCCTTTTTCTCTTTAATGAAACTCAAGATTTACTATTGAAAAAATCTAAATTTAGGTTTAGCCTTTTACATAACATGTCCTTTTAGGGAATACTGCCGAAGAGAGCTGTTTTTCGCCTCCCGAAAAACGGCAAACTGCTCTTACAGGAGGTTATCTTTACATAATGAGGTTAATTGCGATCGATTTAGACGGGACTCTTTTAAATACAGAAAGCCAAATATCCGCAGAAAACCGGGCCGCTATCAAAAAGGCGCTCATCTCAGACTGCATCGTAACCATTTGCACGGGACGGGCCACATTTGACGTCAAAGCGCTTCTGAACGATTTGGATATTCCGATTATCGCCGCAAACGGGGGAACGGTTCACGATTTCAACTATAAACTCCTAAGCAGAACGTTAATGGACAAGGACGCCGGAAAAAAGGCCGCCCAATACTTAACAGATCATCAAATCTATTTTGAGGTTTATACGGACGATGCGCTGCTTTCTCCTTATGACGGAGAGCAGAAGCTTGAAGCAGAGCTCGATATCGTCACAAGCGCCAACCCTGATGAAGACAGGGATACGCTTTGGCAGGGCGCACTGACTCAGTTTAAACAATTCGGCATCAAACCGGTCCCCGACATTCGCGAGGTTTTTAACGGAGACGAACATATTTATAAGCTGTTGTGCTTCTCATTTGATATGGAAAAACTGAAAAAAGCAAAAGAAGACCTTGCAGCCTTTCCAAAATTGGGACTCACATCTTCCGGAAGACATATCATCGAAATTCTGCCTGATGAATCCGGCAAAGGCCGCGCTTTAAAAGAACTGGCCCGCCACTATGGAATCGAGAAAAAAGACATCTACGCGATCGGCGACAGCCCGAACGACCTGTCAATGTTTGAGGAAGCCGGCCATCGGATCGCGATGGGCAATGCAATCGATGAGCTGAAGCATATCAGCACGTTTATCACGAAAAGCAATGACGAAAACGGCGTCGCTTATTTCATTAATAAACTGCTGGAAAATGAATATCAATAATTAGAAAACCGCTCGAAGATGACTCGAGCGGTTTTCTGCTACTTAATTCTGACGCTTCCGGCGTATTTCTCTTTCCAATAGGCGCTCGTCTCCATATCTGCTGTCGTCACACCGGCAGACAAGGTGACAAGAACGACCTGGCCATTTCCGATATAGATGGCGGGATTCAGAACAGTGGTTCCTTTAAAGAACACGATGTCTCCAGGCTCCAGCTCCTTTTTTGTGATTTTCTTACCTGTACTGTATTGTTTATCAGCGTACCGCGGAAGTTCCACTCCTGCCGCCGTTTTATAGACATATTGGATAAAACCCGCCGTATCAAAGCCTTCTTTAGGCGATGTACCGCCTTTTTGATAACCGACTTCGCCGATATGCCTGATCGCTTCAGATACAATCGGATTTTTCGGGAGGGACATGTTGTCAAAACGTCTGACTCCTGTGAACTTCTTCTGCCAGTAGGAAGCCGACAAGTAAGAGATCGTCACTTTATTTGAACGGCTCGCATGGATAAACCGGCCGCCCCCGGCATAGATGGCGTTATGGGATATTCCCGGTTTGTACGTATTGCTGAAAAACAAAACATCACCCGGCCGGATATCTTCAAGCTTCACCTTTTGACCGACCGCCCATTGCTGTTCCGCCGATCTTGGCAAATAAACACCGAGCACCTCTCTGAAAACGTATTGGGTCAGTCCTGAACAGTCAAACCCGAGATCCGGAGAGTTGCCTCCAAATACATATGGAACACCGACATAGCTCTTCGCTTTTTGAACGACAGGGTCCATAGAAATCTCAGGTTCTTTTGTGATCCTTTTCGCTTTAAGATACCCCGAGCTCCAGTAAGAGCTGCCTTCAAGCTTTGTCACGACAACTCCGTTTGATTTTGTGCTGTGGATAATTTGATCATTTCCCATGTAGATGGCGACATGAGTCGGCCCGTCCGTTTCCAGTTCGGCATTTTTGAAAAAGACAAGATCCCCCTTTTCGAGCTGCTGACGGCCGACGCTGCTTCCAAGGGTCGATTGCTCTTTTACCGTTCTTGGAAGCGTTATATCGAGCGATTGAAACACATATTGTACAAAGCCGGACGAGTCAAACCCCGTTTTCGGCTTCTCTCCGCCGTAACTGTATTTCGCACCCTCAAGCTGTCTGGCGGTTTCTGCTATTTTCTCGCCGATCGTATCGGCGTGTACGTCATTGTGATTCGTTAAAAATAAAAACATCCAAAACACCGCAATTCCACAAAACAAAACCAATTTTTTGTTTGCCGCTTTTTTTATCAATTGTTCTGTTCCTCCTCTTCTTTCCTCTTTCATCGTCATTCAATTGGGATATTTAAAGGACTTTTTTTGCGTGTACAGCAGCGTCATAGCGAGAAGAAACGCGCAGCACAGCATGATCAGCTTTTTCACCTAAGCGCGGATTAAATGGATGAAGGGAAATATTCTAAAGAGGTCATGAACATGAGGTGCAGTTCCCATCCCGAATTGGTAAGGTGATGCATTTTTGAAGCTTAGTCGAAATTTGTCAGTTTTTATTCCCTTCAAAAGAATACAATAAACACGAACCCCAAAACCATGTATATATTCTCCTGATTTTCTATAAAACTTTATACACTGACCGGTTAAGAAAATTGTCGTGTTTCCTTTTCAAATCAGCCGCTTTTCACAGGTCTTTTATAACCGGAATCAGCACACGCAAAAAGAGAGTGCCGGCGGCACTCTCTTTTCTGCACTGTTATTGTTGGTTTTCCGTTGTGTGATCCTGCTGATTCACTTTTTGGATTTCCGTTGAGATTTTAGCTTTTTCATCGTTTGACAATTCATCAGAATACTTGAAAGCAGACATGAATGCAATGATCAACACTAAACCTACGAACGGCCAAATGGCTCTGACAAATTTCATTTGTTCACCACTCCGTTTTTGTTATTTTTCAGTTTGTCCGCATGATCGACTTCAAACGTCAATTTTCCGTTCTCTTCTTTCCAGTCGAGGTTTGTTCCTTTTGTCAATTGACGGAAGATCGCTTTTCGTTTCAAGAAATCGCTCTTGCCTAAAGGCGTCGGTGTTGCTTCGCGAATGTTGAGAGGCGTTATCTCAAAGCGCCCTTTGCCGTCATTCATTAAATGGTATTGTACAAGCGCGCTGTCCCGTGTTCTTGACCAGCCCTGATCAAACACAAAGTTTCCGAGGCTGTAGAAGATCACAGTGCCGTTATACACTTCGATCGGTTCGAGAACATGGGGGTGAGCGCCGATGATGACATCTGCTCCGGCATCCGCAATCGCTTTAGCCAGATCCTTCTGTCTGGCGTTCGGTTCATTGTCATATTCTTGTCCCCAGTGCACGTGGACAAGGACGATATCCGCTTTTTTGGATGCTTCCGCGATCATTGGAATAAAGATTTTCGGGCTGAGCGGCAGCACTCCGCCTCTGTTCTTTTTGGCTGTAAAGTTCTTCGTGTAGACGTCTGTAAAACCGAGCGTTGCGATTTTAACACCGTTCACATCCTGATAGGATACGTGCTGTTTCGCGTCTTCGAGATTATTCCCTGCTCCGACAAGCTCCAAATCCTCATTTGAGAATTTATTCAGCGTATCCTTCAAACCGTCTTCCCCGTAGTCCATCGCATGGTTGTTGGCAAAGTTCAGTACGCTGAAGTTCAGCTTTTTCAATGTTTCGACTGATTCTTGATTCGTTTGCAGATGGATGTTCTTTTCTGCCTCTTGATAGTCCTTTGCATTGGTTACAGGGTTTTCAAAGTTTCCTGTGATAAAATCTGACACATTAAAGTACGGCTTCACATTTTTGAAGACACTTTCCGAACCGTGCAAGTTTGTCACTTTTTCTACGTTTCTTCCCATCATCATATCGCCCACAAAAGTAGCTGTAAGCTTGGCATCTTCTTTTTTGTCCATTTGCGAAGGAGTTTTGGCGCTTCCGACCCAAGTAAAGACAAACATTAAACAGAAAATAACGGGCAATACGATAAAGACGTGCTTGTTTGTTTTCTTTTTCTCCTGCTTCGTCAGCTTCAGCAGTTTTTCCTGAAAGTTCAGTTGTTTTTTCATCGATTTGACACACCTAACTTTAGATTAGATAGTAAGCATACATAATGACGAATGTTGCTCCGCTCAATAAAAGCGTACTTCCAAGCGTAATCGTTAATCCCTGTCTTTGAATGGTATTCGCGATCAGCCCCGGCACGATAATTCCGATTCCCCTGAATTCGGCAATCTCAAACGGCATCACCGGATATATAAAATCAAAACCGATTTTCAAAAGAATTCCCGTAATCAGCATCGCTGCGAATTTTCTGCGTCCATATAGAATCATAATTTTGGAAAGTCCGAATTTCACGATGACATACGTCAGCAAACTGACAAAAAGAACGAGCAACATGAAAATCGGCTGATTGAACACAAGTCCCAAATAACCCGGTACGACGAGGCCGGCTGGTACAATTCCCGTTTTCTCTGCAAAAATCAAACTGAGTAAGACTCCTAAAATGAGGGCGATATATAAATCTGATCCAAACATTGTGTTTTCTTCCTCCTAGCTAACGAGCTGCTTAATCTTGTAATCTTGTATTTTTTCAATGAGAGGCTCCGCTGCTCCGTGGATATTTCCGACTCCGTAAATGACGCGGCCCTCAAGCTTGTTTTTCAGCATAAACATGATTTCTTCCGTTGATTTGTGCTCAAAATCAAACAGCTTGTCCGCAGGAATTTTGCCTGCTTCATATGCTTTGACGATCGGCTCTGTTGTTTCTCCAATCAGCACAAGTTCACTTGCTTCAATATAAGGAAGGACATCTTCCGCAAACTGCTGTGTTCTGTCTACCCTGTCGGCGCGGCAGTTCATAATGACGATCGGCTGATCCGTAGGATAGCCTATTTCTTTTACACGCTTCCATATGTTTAAAGTCGAAGCTGCGTCATTGGCCGCAAAACCGTTGACGAAATGTCCGGGGTTTTTGGCGTTCATCAGCGGCAGAATTCTCATGGCTCCCGGATCAGGCGGCGCATTCAGCATGCCTTTAAAAGCGGTTTCTTCGTCAATACCCAACGCTTGAGCCACACCGAGCGCAAGAGACGCATTATCAGGGAATACCATGTACTCAAACTGTCTGAGGTATTCATCTGTTATTTTAGAATTGTCTGCGACGATGACTTTTGTGTTCCTTTCTTTTGCAATCTGCTTAAAGAAATCGGTATACTCACTATCAGTGATAACTAAATGTCCATTATAAGGAATGGTTGCTGTGAAAGCTTCTGCAATTTCATCCAAAGTCGGTCCCATCACATCCATGTGATCCTCCAGCACGTTCACGATCACGCCGATATTAGCCTGAAGCAATTCTTCCTGAAAGATGATTTGGTAATCAGGGTTAACGGCCATGCACTCACTGACAATCGCATTGGCCCCTCTTTCCACCGTTTCTTTCATAACCTCTTTCTGTTCTCCGATATTCGGGCCTTGAGGTTTTCTTTTGATCGGTTTCTCTTCCGGTGTGTCCCAATAAATCATCCTTGCGTCTGTCCCGGTTGTTTTTCCTACTGTTTTGTAGCCTGCCTCGATTAATATCCCTGTTGTTAATCTTGTCACCGTGGACTTTCCGCGTATCCCGTTGATGTTCACTCGGACAGGCAGCGCATCGATGTTTTGCTGGTGGCGCCTTTTTTCATAAATGCCGATCCCAACAACGATCACACAGGCTAATAGCATTACCCACATTGTTTGTCTACATCTCCTTCTTGGAATCTGATATGTAAATTCATTCATCAGTATATAGGTTCACTATGAAATCACAATCGGCATTATGTAACAGAAGACGACGAAATTTTCCGTGACAAAGATCACCTAGTCCGAGTCAATAATGCCTATCTTTTTATTGATATTTTTGGTAATCGAAAGTTCTTAATTCCTATCAGTTTTTTGTCAGCGTTTTAAGTATGCGCTTTCAAAATTCGACATTATGATTTTTGTACTTTTCTCCCTATTTCTGATGAAAGATTGAAGGATGGATTCAGGGTCTCTTTTTCCCCCGGCTGAAATCCCCTAGAAATGGGCTGTCAACCGGGATATCCCCTTTCTTTTTGTATTTTCGCTCTTTTCCAACAGGTTAAAAAGTCACCAATGTTCCCTCTTCAAAACAAATGCGTCCTATGACAATCAGATCACCTATTAAAAAATGAAAATCTCTTTTAGCATAAAGCGGGATTCATTAACAAATCCAATTTTTTTGTGAGCCGTTCGATTCACCTTATTTCTTTAGATTTTAGGTTAAAATCCTAAGATTTAAAAAGCCATTAATTTTTTTCAACGATAATTCATCAAACTTTAACATTTTTAATTTTTCTTATTATTCTCATTGTTACTGTAGTCGCCAATTTATGCCGAATGAAGGTTATTTTCTATTCAACATACTTGTATATGTCTCTATATCCCAACCCGGCTAAAAATTTTAGCGCCCGGACTTTTTTATTGAGATTTTAAAAGGATCATGATAATCTTTATGTAAACGGTTACACAAATGGAGAGGAGAAGTCTTTTTTGGCTACGATTAAAGACGTCGCACTTGCTGCAAAAGTATCTGTCGCTACGGTTTCCCGGGTATTAAATGAGACGGGATACGTCCATGAAGACACGAGGACACGCGTGTTAAAAGCGATGGAAGAACTGAATTACCACCCGAATGAAGTGGCCAGGTCTCTCTATAAAAGGGAGTCCAGACTGATCGGACTGCTGCTGCCGGATATCACAAACCCGTTCTTTCCTCAGCTTGCGCGCGGCGTTGAAGATGAGATCCACCGCCTCGGCTTTCGGCTCATCTTCGGAAACAGCGATGAAAATTTGGAAAAAGAGCTTGATTATTTGCAGACGTTTAAACAAAATCATGTGGTCGGAGTCATTTCAGCGACCAATTATCCGGATGCGCCAAATTATCAAGACTTGTCCATGCCGATTGTCTTCCTTGACCGGACGGGCGAGAATGCGCCGGCTGTATTCGCGGACAGCCGCGAAGGCGGCAGAATCGCTGCGGCTGAAATGGTCAGGAGAAACGCGAAACGAATTACGCTGATTAAAGGACCGGCCCACCTTCAGACTGCAAGAGACCGTTTCAACGGAGCGCTGGAGATGCTAAGCGGTGCCGATATCGATTTTCATGTTATGAAAACCGAGACATTTTCATTTCCGGAAGCCCAAAAACGGGCAGCGGAGCTGTTTGCCTCCTATCCGGAAACAGACGGCGTAATCGCAAGCAATGACATTGTGGCGACAGCCGTTTTGCATGAAGCCTTAAAACGGAAGATCAAAGTTCCCGACGAACTGCAGATTATCGGCTTTGATGACATTCCGCAAAGCGAATTGCTTTTCCCCTCTTTATCAACGATCAGGCAGCCCGCCTATGAAATGGGAAAAGAAGCGGCAAAACTGCTGCTGAGATTAATGAAAAATGAATATATTGAACAATCGGCAGTGCAGATGCCGGTTGCCTTTATTGAAAGACAAACGACAAGAAAGGCGGAATGACAATGAGTAAAATATGCGTGATTGGCAGCTCTTCGATGGATTTAGTTGTGACATCGCCTAAGCGGCCGGCTGCCGGAGAAACGGTGCTTGGCGAATCTTTTAAAACGGTTCCGGGCGGAAAAGGCGCCAACCAGGCAGTGGCTGCGGCCCGGCTTGGTGCAGAGGTCCATATGATCGGCTGCGTCGGCGATGATCATTACGGAAAAGCCATCCTCGACAATTTTCAAGCGAATGGTGTTTTGACAGACTATGTGGAACCGGTTACAGGTCAGGAAAGCGGCACCGCACATATCGTTCTCGCAGACGGCGACAACAGTATTATCGTCGTCAAAGGGGCAAATGACCATGTCACACCTGAATACGTTCAAAAAGCGCTGCCTGCGATTAAACAGGCAGACATCGTTCTGATTCAGCAGGAGATTCCGGAAGAAACCGTCGATTATGTCAGCGGACTGTGCAGCTCTCTCGGCATTCCTCTCCTGCTGAATCCGGCACCAGCTCGTCCGCTTCGCCCGGAAACGGTCGATCTTGCGGCCTACATTACGCCAAACGAGCATGAAGCTTCGGTACTGTTTCAGGGCATGTCCCGGGAGGAAGCGTTAAAGCGCTATCCGGAGAAGCTGTTCATCACAGAAGGAAAAAACGGGGTCCGCTATCACAATGGTCTGGAAGAAAGGATCGTCCCTTCATTCCCTGTCAATGCAATTGATACGACGGGAGCCGGAGACACCTTCAATGCGGGATTGGCCGTTGCGCTTTCCGAAGGACAAAGCATCGAATCTGCCTTGCGCTTTGCGAACCGGGCGGCTTCCCTCTCGGTTTTGAAATTCGGCGCGCAAGGCGGCATGCCGAAACGGGATGAAGTGGAGCGTGAATTGTCATGAAAAAACACGGGATTTTAAACAGCCATATCGCAAAATTACTGGCCGATCTCGGGCATACCGACACCGTCGTCATCGCGGACGCCGGCCTGCCCGTTCCTCCCGGCGTCCCCAAAATCGATCTTGCGCTGACATTGGGTACGCCTGGATTTCAAGAGGTCACAAAGCTCATCGCCGATGAAATGGCCGTCGAAAAAGTGTCGGCAGCCGAAGAAATAGAAAGCGTCAATCCCGGTCAAGCCGCATTTTTAAAAGCTGAATTTTCAAACCAAAAAATTGACTATATCCCGCACGAAGCATTCAAAAAAGCGACGAGCCACGCAAAAGCGGTCATTCGCACAGGGGAAGCAACACCTTATGCAAATTGCATCTTGCACGCGGGAGTGATCTTTTAGATGTTTACATTCTACATCTGGAAAGAAGGGATAGCCCATGCATATTAAAATGAAGGACATTTATAAAGCTTTTGGCCAAAACCAGGTGCTGTCCGGCGTTTCTTTCGAACTTCAGGAAGGTGAAGTCCACGCTTTAATGGGAGAAAACGGCGCCGGAAAGTCGACACTCATGAATCTGTTGACTGGACTTCACAAGCTGGACAGCGGAACGATCGAAATCGACGGAAAAGAAACGTATTTTTCAGATCCAAAGAAAGCCGAACAGAACGGCATTGCCTTTATCCATCAGGAGCTGAACATTTGGCCTGAAATGACCGTATTGGAAAATCTGTTTATCGGCAGAGAGCTTTCTTCCAAACTTGGATTTTTAAATAACAAGAAAATGAAAGCGCTAGCAAAAGAGCAGCTTGAAAGACTCGGAGTCTCGATTTCTCTTGAAAAAGAAGCCGGAGACTGTTCCGTCGGCCAGCAGCAAATGATCGAAATCGCAAAAGCCCTTATGACAGACGCGAAAGTGATCATCATGGATGAACCGACGGCAGCGTTGACAGAAAGAGAAATTGAAAAACTGTTCGGCGTCATTAGAGCATTAAAGAAAAACGGCGTCTCCATCGTCTATATATCCCACCGCATGGAAGAAATCTTCACGATTTGCGACCGGATCACGGTGATGCGCGACGGAAAAACGGTCGACACGAAACGGATTCCCGACACCAACTTTCATGAAGTGGTGAAAAAGATGGTCGGACGGGAGCTGACCGAACGCTATCCTGAAAGACAGCCAAATCCGGGACGCGTCGTTCTCGAAGTCAAGCAGGCATCCAAAAAAGGCGTCTTCCAAAATATCAGCTTTACCGTCCGCTCCGGCGAAATCGTCGGGATTTCAGGACTGATGGGTGCCGGGCGCACCGAGCTGATGAGGGCGATTTTCGGGCTCGATCCGCTTGATTCGGGAGACATTTTCATCGAAGGCAAAAAAGCGACGCTCAAAAAACCGAGCGATGCCGTTCAAAAAGGAATCGGTTTTATTACTGAGAACCGCAAGGATGAAGGACTTGTGCTCGACACGTCCATCAGGGAAAATATCGCCCTTCCGAATCTCGCCAGCTTTTCACCGAAAGGATGGATTGACAAAAAAAGCGAGCAGGAATTTGTCGACCTTCTGATCAAGCGGCTGACGATCAAAACGGAATCGCCGGAAACCCACGCGCTAAACCTTTCAGGAGGGAACCAGCAAAAAGTGGTCATCGCCAAATGGATCGGAATCGGTCCTAAAGTGCTGATTTTGGATGAGCCGACGCGAGGCGTCGATGTCGGCGCGAAAAGGGAGATTTATCAGCTGATGAACGAGCTGACAGACCGCGGCGTCGCGATCGTCATGGTCTCTTCAGAGCTCCCCGAGATTCTCGGGATGAGCGACCGCGTGCTTGTGATCCATGAAGGAACGCTAAGCGGTGAGCTATCAAGAAATGATGCCACGCAAGAACGAATTATGACACTCGCTACAGGAGGGCGGTAACATGAAAACTCAACCGGCTGTGAAAAAAAGCCTTAATGTCGATTCTGTAATGCAAAAGCTCGGTCCGTTTCTCGGCCTGATTATTCTCGTCGTCATCGTATCAGTATTAAACCCGAGCTTTTTAGAACCGTTAAATATTTTAAACTTGTTAAGACAAGTCGCCATTAATGCGCTGATCGCGTTCGGCATGACCTTTGTCATTTTGACCGGCGGCATCGACCTTTCCGTCGGAGCGATTTTGGCGCTGTCGAGCGCATTGATCGCCGGCATGATCGCCGGCGGCATCGATCCTGTTTTTGCCGTCATCATCGGCTGCCTGATTGGAGCCCTGCTCGGCTTGGTCAACGGGCTGTTAATCACGAAGGGCAAAATGGCCCCGTTCATCGCAACACTTGCGACAATGACGATTTTCCGCGGATTGACGATGGTTTACACAGACGGCAATCCGATTACAGGGCTCGGCAATCACTACGGCTTCCAGCTTTTCGGACGCGGCTACTTTTTAGGCATCCCCGTCCCTGCCATAACTATGGCGGCCGCCTTTATCATCCTCTGGGTGATCCTTCACAAAACGCCTTTCGGCCGCCGCACGTATGCAATCGGCGGAAATGAAAAAGCGGCCCTGATCTCGGGCATTAAAGTTCCGCGCGTCAAAATGATGATTTATTCTCTTGCCGGCCTATTATCCGCGTTGGCTGGAGCCATCTTGACGTCACGGCTAAACTCAGCCCAGCCGACGGCAGGCACTTCCTACGAACTCGACGCCATTGCCGCGGTCGTATTAGGCGGTACAAGCCTTGCCGGAGGAAGAGGACGAATTGCCGGCACACTCATCGGCGTCCTCATCATCGGAACGTTGAATAACGGCTTGAACCTGCTTGGCGTCTCTTCCTTTTTCCAAATGGTCGTCAAAGGTGTCGTCATTTTGATCGCAGTCCTGCTGGACCGCAAGAAATCCGCTTAAGGAGGGCTATACTGATGAAAAAAACATTAACGGTTTTCACCGCATTGGCGCTTCTGTTTCTGTCCGCCTGCTCGCTGGAGCCGCCGGAATGGGCAAAGCCAAATAAAGAAAAAGGAACCGATATCAAAATCGGTTTATCTGTCTCGACTTTGAAAAACCCGTTTTTCGTTTCATTAAAGAACGGAGTTGTCAAAGAAGCAAAAAAACAAGGGATTGAAGTGATTGTCGTCGATGCACAGGATGATTCAGCAAAGCAGACGAATGATGTCGAAGATCTTCTGCAGCAAGGCGTTGACGCTTTATTGATCAATCCGGCCGACTCCTCCGCCATCTCAACGGCAGTCCAATCGGCCAATTCGCTTGGCATTCCGGTCGTCACCCTTGACCGCTCCGCCGAAAACGGAAAAGTAGAAACGCTCGTCGCTTCAGATAACGTAAAAGGCGGGCAAATGGCAGCGGACTTTATCGTACAGCAGCTCGGCAAAGGCGCAAAAGTGGCTGAACTTGAAGGCGTCCCCGGTGCATCGGCAACAAGGGAACGGGGCTCAGGGTTTCATAAGACCGCTGATGACAAGCTGAATGTGATCGCCAAGCAAACAGCCGACTTTGACCGGACAAAAGGGTTGAACGTTATGGAGAACCTTCTTCAAGGAAATCCTGATATTCAAGCGGTTTTCGCCCATAATGACGAAATGGCGCTCGGCGCGATTGAAGCGATCAGAAGCTCAGGGAAAGAGATACTTGTCGTTGGCTTCGACGGCAATGAAGATGCGGTTAAAGCGGTTCAGGCCGGAGATATGTCGGCCACGATCGCCCAGCAGCCTGAATTGATCGGCAAGCTCGCCGTACAAGCGGCCCGCGATATTTTGAACGGCAAAAAAGTTGAAAAAACGATACCCGCACCGCTCAAACTGGAAACGAAAAAGTAACTACAAAATCAGACCTCTTCATACATGGAGGTCTGATTTTTTTTGGCCATCTCCATAAAAGCTTTTGCCGCCCGGCACAAATAGCATGTTTCCGGATAAGCAAACTCAAGCGTCCGGGACGGATCGGATTGCAAAGGAACATAGACGATTCTGTCAGACTCTTTCCGCATGACCATCCGGGGCACGACCGTGACCCCCATTCCGTGTTCAACGAGAGATTGGGCGGTTTCAATGCTGCTTGTTTTGAAGGTCACTTTCGGTTGAAACCCTTCCTCCGCACATAAATCAAGTACCATTCTACGGAAGCCGTAGCCTTCTTTTAATAAAATAAACGGCACATCCTCGGCCGTTTTCAAAGCAAGGGGGTTTTTTTCGGCATTCGACCGGACCGAAATGATGAGCTTCCGCAATTGGCCGGTCATCCAGCTCTCCCTTTCATTTGGAATCGCCAAAAAAAGCGGCTCGGTCAGTATCGGCCGGATCGCGAGCCTGTCATTTTCAATCGGCAAAGGGAGAATCGACAGGTCCACCGATCCGTTTTCCGTCATTTTTTCCAATGCCGCCGGCGAGTCTTCTATCAGCTGAACCTGTACGTTCGGATGCTTTTTCAGAAAGGCTTTCAGGAGCGGCGGAAGAAGATACCCTCCCGTGACAGCGGGAACGCCGATCGATAATTCCGTCCCCATTTCCTCGAGCTGATCGCGCATTTCACACAGCAGTTCATCTCTTGACCGCAAAATATCCTGCGCTTTTCGGATGAAGCGCATCCCTTGAGGAGTCGGCGAGACCCCCTCTCTGTTTCTGTAAAACAGCGGAAAGCCGAGCTCGCTTTCCAGCTTTTTTATTTGCTGGCTCAGTGAAGGCTGAGCGATATGCAGGCTGGCAGCCGCCTTTGTAAAACTGCCTTTTTTGAAAATCTCTGCCGCGTATTCAAAAAGTCTCATATCCAATTCCCGCACCCCCATAGTTTCCGCCTATCATTTTCAAACATTTTATATCTTAGACTGATGGCTGTCGACTCCCCTAATATAAATACATAGCCGATAGGAGGATGATACAAATGAAAACTAGCGCGCAACGGCAATTTTCAAAAAATCCGGAGCAATATCGAGATGAGCCGCTGTTCTCATCGGGAAAAGATCTTGATGCCATGGTCAGCTGCCGGAATCTGAACGGCGGTGAAACCCTGCTTGATATCGGAACCGGAGCGGGACATACGGCCATTGCCTTTTCGACTTTTGTCAAACATTGCACAGGAATCGATATTACAGAAAAAATGGTTCAAACCGCGGCTCAATTTGCCAAACAGAAAAATGCTGAAAATGTGGTTTTTCTTCAAGGCGATGCAGCACAATTGGATTTTGCAGACGAGTCCTTTAATATTGTCACATGCCGGTATGCAGCCCACCATTTCCCGGAGATCAGCCGGGCCATGCAGGAAATAGCGTGCGTCTTGAAAAAAGGCGGCTCCTTTCTCCTCATCGATCATTGTGCTCCGGAGGACGAAGCTTTAGACCGATTTATAAATCGGCTCAATCAATTGAGAGACCCGTCACACGTAAGGGAATATTCAGAGAGCGAATGGCAGAAGCTGTTTAAAGAGAACGGACTTGATTTTGCCGTCCGGGAGAGATGGAATCTTCCGATCGATTACGAGAGCTGGCTTCGAAGAGGCGCCGTACCTGAACAAAGAAAGGCAGCCATCCATGCCCATTTGTCAGAACCGTCCCAGTCGTGCCGTGACATGTTTAACATCGTCCACGATGAAAACGGGCATCCGGTGTCTTTTTGTCTGAAAGCGGTATTGATTGCCGGAATGAAAGCATAAGCAAAACGGCCCGCTGGATTCCGGACTTTTTCACCGTCACCTCTCAGCATACGCAACAGTATTTTTAAGGAAGCAAGCGAACGCAAAAAAGCCCCCTTTTCAAAGAGGGGGCTTTTTCATTTACTCGGGATTGCCTTCGGCCGCTTCGATTCCGGCTGCAAGATCATGTTTATTGAGATCCGCTTTAAAGAAATCTTGCGTATTCGGCAATCTGAGATTCATATTGAGTTTTTGAGAAATTTGCACCGTGCATTCTTCGATTTCATAATCGAAAACGTGTCCGCCGACATTGCGGTCTTCATCAATAAAGTGAAGATGGAAGCCGGAAACTGCGATTCCGTTGGCATATTGCGGCGTCCAAAAGCCGACGATCGTCCCTTTAATATCATTAAAATCAAAGATCGGCTGCGATTTTACCGCATCGACCATCGGCACGTACGGTTTTTCCTGCAGTTCAACCGTTCTCGTTTTGACTTTCTTAAAGATTCCGTCCATGCGGATCGCGTAAAACAGGTTTTCACTCGGCATGATCCGTTTCATTTCTTCCTCGAACGCCTTAAGCGGCATCCGCTGCTTGATTTCGTGATAAATATCCGGCCGGAAGAAAGCGAGCGAGCAAAACGGAGAACAATCGCTTCCTTGAACAGGATAGGCTTTGCCATCGGAACGAAGACGGTAAAACTCACCGTCGAAACCGATCAGCTCACCGTCGAGCCGGTTGAATGTTCCGATTCCGAAGTCTCCGTAATCCTTTGCTTCAGACATGTAAAAATCCCCGTCATAAATCCCGTCCAATAACGATATCATCGTTGAGACCTGAAAGACCTGGTCGAGGTTCTTGTCAACGGGCTGAACCACTTTTTGTTTGCTTGCACTTTTCATTTTCCTCTTTTCACTCCCTTGATTTTGTTTGTTATGACTGGACTTGCTGTGATCAAGATTGCTTAGAGGCTTGTTTACTAAAATGTTCCTCAAAGTTTTTTGGAAAACGCTGATCAGCCAAATGAACGTTGTCGCTGTAATCAACCGGAATATCAATGACAACCGGACCCTCTGCATCAAGACCAGCTTTAAGCACCTCTGCCAATTCGTCTGGCGAATTGACCCTTAAACCTTTTGCTCCAAAGCTTTCAGCATATTTTACAATATCGATTCCGCCGAAGTCGACTCCGGACGTCCGCTTGTATTTCATCTCCTGCTGAAACGCAACCATATCGTATGTGCTGTCATTCCAGACAATGTGAACGATCGGCGCTTTCAATCTGACCGCTGTCTCAAGCTCCATCGCGGAGAACAGGAAGCCTCCGTCCCCGGAAACAGACACGACTTTCTGTCCCGGATTGACCAGTGTTGCTGCGATCGCCCACGGCAAAGCAACGCCCAGCGTCTGCATGCCATTTGAAGTCAGCAGTCCATACGGACGGTATGTGCGGAAATATCTCGACATCCAAATCGCATGGGAGCCGATGTCGCAAGTCACTGTTATATCATCGCTCAGCAAATCACGCAAATCGCGAACGATTTGCAGCGGATGAACAAGATCCGTTTTTGTTTCTTTAGGCGGCTCGCTTTGCTCCTCCAGCGCTTTCTTCAAATAATCAAGTACAGGTGCAAATGATTCATCGATGGAAACCGGCAAAGAATCATGTTCAATATGGTTTAATGTCTCTGCGATATCGCCGATCAGCTCAATTTCAGGCTGATAGTCATGATCGATATCGGCTTGTATTTCATCAAGATGAATCACGCTGCGCTCGCCTTTTCCGTTCCAAAAGACGGGGTCGTATTCAATCGGATCATAGCCGACCGTCAAAACGAGATCCGCTTTTTCCAACAAAATATCTCCGGGCTGATTGCGGAATAATCCGATCCGGCCGAAGTACTGGTCTTCTAAATCGTGAGACAGCGTACCCGCTGCTTGGTATGTTTCAACAAACGGCAGTTTCACTTTTCTCAGCAGACGGCGGACCGCTTCAATCGCTTCAGGTCTTCCGCCTTTCATCCCTACAAGCACGACGGGAAGGTTCGCATTGTGAATTTTGGCGATAGCCGCGCTGATCAGTTCATCCGGAGCCGCGCCCAGCTTCGGCGCCGGCATGGTTTTCACCGGCTTGGCAGTTGCCGGACCGGCCGTAACGTCCTGCGGAAAGCTGAGAAACGCTGCCCCGGCCTGTCCGGAAGCTGCCGCTCTGAATGCATTGGTTACCGCCTCAGGGATGTTGTTCGCATCTTCCACTTCTGCGCTATATTTTGTAATCGGCTGAAACAACGCCGCATTATCCATCGATTGATGAGTTCTTTTGAGACGATCCGCTCTTTTTACAGCACCCGCCAGGGCAACAACCGGATCTCCTTCTGTATTGGCTGTTACAAGACCGGTCGCTAAATTAGACGCTCCCGGACCCGAAGTCACCAGGCAAACACCGGGCTTTCCAGTCAATCGTCCGACTGCCGCCGCCATAAATGCTGCATTCTGCTCGTGACGACAAACAATCAGTTCAGGCCCCTTGTCTTTCAATACGTCATATACCGCATCGATTTTCGCTCCCGGAATACCGAAAACATGAGTGACACCTTGCTGAATGAGACTATCCACCACAAGCTCTGCTCCTCTTACAGTAAGAGTTTCATTTTTAGCGGCTACATTTTTCAAAGCCCTCACTCCTCCATTTTCATTCGTTTACAATGAATTTTTAATAAAATTATTGTATTATTAAATATACATCTTGTGGAAATTGTTTTCCAATACTTCTTTGTCTTACAATTAATATGTAAAACGACTGAAATCGCATTCAGAAAGGAATGAGTGAATAATGGAGCTGCGCCATCTTCGTTATTTTATGGTTGTTGCCGAAGAACTGCATTTCGGAAAAGCAGCTCTTCGGCTGAACATGACTCAGCCTCCGCTCAGCCAGCAGATTAAACAGCTAGAAAGTGAAATAGGCGTCACCTTGCTGAAGAGGTCAAAAAGAGCCGTCAGGCTGACGGCGGCAGGCGGGG
This sequence comes from Bacillus sp. AK124, assembly GCF_053903085.1. Classification (NCBI taxonomy): domain Bacteria; kingdom Bacillati; phylum Bacillota; class Bacilli; order Caryophanales; family Bacillaceae; genus Bacillus; species Bacillus sp. AK124. Next base: position 516,856 of record NZ_CP096378.1, on the reverse strand, counting down.
TCTTTTTAAAACAAATCAAGGAAGGACTTTCCCAGATTGATCAAGCCGTCGACATGGCTCAGCGGACGGCCCGCGGGGAGCTGGGTAGACTCGTGATCGGCTTTGTCGGCTCCGCAACATACGAGATCATGCCTCCCATCATCAGGGAATACCGAAACCGGTACCCGTCCGTCCAGATTGATCTTCGGGAGCTTTCAACCCCCAATCAGGTCGAAGCACTGCTAAACGGACACATTGACATCGGCGTGCTGCATCCCCCGTTGGGAAACGACGAGCTAAAGTCATACACAGTGAAGAAAAGCCACTGTGTCCTTGCACTTCCGAAACACCACCCGCTGACAGAAAAACCCCGGGTACATTTGAAAGATCTTGAAGACGAATCGCTGATCGTCATTGCCAAAGAAGCGTGGCCCTCTTTATACACGGAATTTAATTTCTTGTGTGAAAAAGCCGGGTTTATCCCCAACATCGCCCAGGAAGCTACAGAATACCAAATGGTGATCGGCCTCGTGACAGCCGGAATGGGAATCGCCGTTGTGCCTACAGCGGCTAAACGATTATTTAACCTCGATGTTGTATACAAAGAAATCGAAGACTTTCCCCTTCGCGCAGAATGGATTACCGCACATCGAAAAGACAACCGCAATCCGGCGCTTAAGCATTTCATCGAAATCTCGGATCAATACTCATAGCCGGATAGAAAAAAACCCGTGGACAATTCCTCCTTGTTCACGGGGTTTTTTTCTCATATTGACGTTTGCGCGTTTTGAAAACGGAGTTAACTGCCGATTGCCGCCCCATCGCTTCTCGGATCGCTTCCCCCTCTCAGGAAACCTCGATCATCAATCTCGATGATGCCGGCATGACCCATCACACCGTCAAAGTCGCCGACAATGGTTATATGATGCCCATGCTTTCGCAGTTTTTCAATCACTTCGGGCGCCACTCTGCTTTCCATTCTTACACCTTCCACCCGTTCTCCCCATGTTCTGCCCCACACCCATCTCGGTTCATGAACGGCGGTTTGCGGATCCATCCCGTAATCTATCATTCTCGTGATAAGAGCCGTCTGCGTCTGCGGCTGTCCTTCTCCCCCCTGCGTTCCGTAAAGAAATTTCGGCTTGCCGCCTTTGAACGCCATGGCGGGCATCAGCGTATGAAAAGTTCTTTTTCCCGGCTCCAGTGAATTGACATGGCCGGGATCAAGCGAGAAAAACGACCCTCTGTTCTGCAAAATGACACCGGTATCTCCAGCTGTCACACCTGAGCCGAATTCGAAATACAAACTTTGAATAAACGAAACAGCATTCCCGTCTTCATCTACTGCTGCAGCATAAGCCGTATCACTGCCGAGCGGCTGGCTCTCCGCCTGAAGAGCCGGCAGTCCGATTTTTGCGGCCAGCTCCCGCGCATACCCTTTGTCAAGCAGGCGCCCCAGCGGAATTTGGGAAAATGCCGGGTCAGTCAATACTTTATTGCTGTCGGAAATACTTAATTTCAATGCTTCGATGAGCAGATGATAATACTCGAAAGAACCGTGCTCGATCATGCCAAAGTCGTAGTTTTCCAAAATATTCAATGCCATAAGACCGGTAAATCCTTGTGAATTCGGAGGCATTTGATAGATCGCATATCCTCTGTATGTAGAGGAAAGCGGAGACACCCATTCCCCTTGATGCCGCTCGAAATCTTCCAGGGTCAAGATGCCTCCGTTGTTTTGCAGATAGGCTGCTGAAGCTTGGGCAATTTCCCCTTTATAAAAGGCGTCTCTTCCTTTCTCAGCGATCATCGCCAAAGTGCGCGCGAGCTCTTTTTGCACAAAGCGCTCACCTGGAGAGGGCGGGTTTCCTCCCGGAAGATAAATATCTGCAGTGATCGGCATACCGGAAAGCCACTCGGCGTTTTTCACCGTGTTTTGACATTGATCCGGCGAGACCGGGAAACCCTTTTCTGCATACATGATCGCCGGCTTCAGCACCTCCCGAAGTGATAAACGGCCGTATGCCGCCAGTATTTCGGCCCAGCTGTCCGCCATCCCCGGCACGGTAATCGCACTGCTCATGCCCCTGACCGGAATGGCGCGCTCTCCTTTATACTGATTCCGGTCCGCTTTCCGCCCCGACCGCCCGCTGCCATTGTATCCTTTGATCTCGCCGCTTCCATTGTGATACATCAGCCAAAAAGCATCCCCTCCGAGTCCTGTCATATGCGGATAGACAACAGCAAGGCACGCGCTTACTGCCACAGCCGCGTCAAACGCGTTTCCTCCCTTCTCCATGATGCTGTGCCCTGCAAGCGAAGCGAGATAATGAGGACTGACAACCATTTGTTTCGAACCGATCTTCAGCTTCTCCATAGCTCCCTTCCTTTCTTTCAAGCATCCATTTGTGTTTGAAGTATAGTGGCCCGTTTAAGGAGGCGCTACTTTCAGGGAAGAAAAACTAACAACCCTTTTTCAATAAGTATTAAAAAAACGTTAAAATGATTCATATCGAAATCCGTATTATGATACAATTTACAAAATGTTCATTTATAACGTGATTGACAAGCAATTTCGTATGATCAATGACCAAACAGAAAGGAAGGGACATTTGTGAGCCTCGACTACCATATGCCAAATTTAATTCTTGATGAAACGGATAAAAAAATCCTTTCGATCTTGCATGAGGAAGGAAGAATCTCTTATACGGATTTAGGAAAGCGCGTGGGACTTTCAAGAGTTGCCGTACAAACGCGGATCAACAACTTGATTGAAGAAGGCATCATTGAAAAATTCACAGCCGTCATCAATCCAGTCAAAGTTGGAATTCATGTATCGGTGTTTTTCAATGTTGAAGTCGAACCCCAATATTTAGAGGCTGTTGCCGTTGCTTTAGAAAGAGAGCCCGCCGTGACAAGCCTCTATCATATGACAGGGCCGAGCAAACTGCATATGCACGGCATTTTCGCAAATGATCAGGAGATGGAGGAATTTTTGACGAAGCGCCTGTACCCTCTGAAAGGCGTCGTGAGTGTCGACTGCCAGATGCTGATTAAACGATATAAGAGCCGAATGGGAATGAAGCTTTAACTGAATAGGAGGAAACGCGAAATGAAGCACCCTTACCGGGAACTGATCATCGCAATGACAAGAACGGGGATATTGGGATTTGGCGGCGGACCGTCCGTTATCCCGCTGATCCGTCATGAAGCCGTTTCAAAGTTCAATTGGATCGATGATGATGAATTCGGGGAAATTTTGGCGATTGCCAATGCGCTGCCCGGACCGATCGCTACAAAAATGTCGGCATATTTAGGTCATAAAGTCAAAGGCGTTCCGGGCGCTGTCGTGGCTACAGCGGCCCATATCTTGCCGACGTGCGTTGCGATGGCCGCCTTGTTCGCAGCCGTTAATGTGCTCAGCCACTCCAAAATCGTAAGCGGCATGATCGGCGCTGTTACCCCTGTCATCGCCGTCATGCTCGGCATCATGGCTTACGAATTTGGGCAAAAAGCATTGAAAGGCTTCGGGTTGCTTGCCGGCGTGCTTTTCTTTATTCTTGCATTTTTGGGTCTTCAGGTGTTTTCCATCCATCCCGGCATCATTGTCATCCTGTTTTTAACGTATGGCGCGTTCCACTTTAAATTAAAAAGAAAAGCGGCCCGGGAAAAAGATAAGGGAGTGTCCGCTTCATGATCATCTTTTATTTATTTTGGGCTTTCTTTATTGCAAATTTATTGGGCTACGGGGGCGGTCCGGCTTCAATTCCGCTTAATTTTGAAGAAGTTGTTCAGCATTTTCACTGGCTGTCAAAAGAAGAATTTTCAAACATGCTTGCGCTCGCAAACGCACTGCCGGGTCCAATCGCGACAAAAATCGCCGCTTATGTCGGCTACAGCGTGCTCGGATGGCCCGGTGTCTTCATTGCTCTTATCGCAACTGTGCTGCCTTCGGCCATCGCGCTCGTTTTGCTGCTCAAGCTGATCGGCCGCTACCGCCAGTCGCCGGTCGTCAAAGGAATGACTTTGGCGGTTCAGCCGGTTATCGCCGTGATGATGCTTATTTTGACATGGGAAATCGGCGGTGACGCGATCCGGTCGATCGGCATGGTTCAATCACTTGTCATCGCGCTGATCTCTTTGGCGGCCTTGACGAAGTTCCGCGTCCATCCGGCTTTCCTGATCGTGGCCGCCTTCGCTTACGGCGGGCTTGTCATTCCGCTGTTGTAGAGAGGGATATCCGGTCGCTTTCTAACAGATGATATAAAAAATCAGCGCCGCATAACCGACGCTGATATTCTGGCTGACGGGCTTTTGTGAACAACCTTTCACAGCAGGCCCATCAGCTTTTTCTTTTTGACGGGACGGGGTGTTTCTTTATGAATCTCCCGGTTTTCCAGGAGAAGGCCCGCGTTTTTTGTAAACACGTATAAGAAATCGCGGCCGTAATCGCTTTCCACTGCATCAAAAAAGAAAGATCGGCTCGTGAGGTTGTGGGCGTCTGATGCGATAAAGTGGACGAGGTTCGCTTCAAGAAAGCGGCGGGCAAGCCGTTTCACGCTTCTGCCAAAGCGGCCTGTAAGACTTGAACATGTCAGCTGGGCGCACGCGCCGTTTTTGACGAGGCGGTACAGCAGATCAGGATTCTCCATCAATTCAAGGTTCCGCTCGGGGTGTGCGATAATCGGAATGTAACCATTTAACTGTAGATCGAACAACAGCTTTTCGGCATATCGCGGAACATGGTGGTAAGGAAGTTCAATCAGCAAATACTTTGTGCCGGCGAGGCTGAGCAGTCTGCCGCGCTCAAGATCACGCTTCAATTCGCCGTACAGGCGGATTTCCTGTCCGGGAGCAATAAGCACCGGGATGTTTTCCTTTTGCACCCGCGTCTTTAAACTCGAAACAGCTGCCAGAATGGCCTCTTTTTGGTGTTCGTATACACCGTTTCGGTGGTGAGGTGTGGCGATAATCGTATGAATCCCTTGACGGGCGGCTTGTTTAGCCATTTCTATACTGTCATACATACATGCTGCCCCATCATCAATGTCCGCTAGAATATGGCAATGAATATCGATCATAGGCGGCCTCCCCGTGTTTTCCCGTTTTAGATCGTATGGTCTTTACCGATAAAGCTTTCCAGCTTCCGGGCTTGTCCTTTTTTCGGTTTTACATACAGAATATTTCCCAACACATGAACGTTCAGCTCTTTTTCGATGTCTTCTTCATTTCGAACGGTATTTTTCAAAAGCTCGAGTAAAAATGCAAGCCCTGCGCCAAACAGCAGGCCGAATCCCGTAGAAACAGCGATGTTGAACTTCTTGTTCGGGCTGACGGGAGCAGGCGAATGTTCGGGGTTTGCTTTCGCAACAAGGCTGACTTCGGTATTTTCACCCATAATGCCGTCAATGTCCCTTTGGAATACGGCGACGACCGTGTTCGCGATGTCCGCCGCCTTGGAATAATCCTTGTCAGTCGCGGAGATACTGACAATCTGTGATTCATTTTCGCTGATAACTGTGATTTTTTGCTTCAAGTCTTCAGCCGTTTCCGGAAGGTTTAGTTCGTCTTTAACCTTATTTAAGATGAGCGGGCTTTTCATAATCACGTTATAAGTGTTGATTAGCTCAAGGTTGGTCTGAATATCGGTGAAGTTCGACGTTTGACGGCCGTTGATGAGGATTTGGGCGGATGCCTGGTAGACGGGTGTGAGCCAATAAAAGTTGACGGCAGCGCTGGACAGAGCGGCCGCAATGGTGATCAGTGCGATCAGAACGAATCTTTTTTTCAAAATGATGAACACATCTTTAAAGCCGATATGATCTCTCATAAAAGCCTCCCTCTAGGATTCGCGTATTTATTTAAATTTTCAGCAAATTAAACACCTCCCTTTGATTATACATGGTTCTTTCGTTTCCGAAAGAAATGAATCCTGACAAATAACGGGAGATACCGGGGAAATCGCGTCTTTATATGGTATTAAATATCGACTTTTGCAGGACCTGCGCGCTTTTTGCTGAACGAAAAAGTGTGCAAACCGAAGTTTGCACACCTTTTACGTCGTATATCCATTTTTGATATGAAGAATGAGATCTTCAAGAAGTTCTTTCGTCGTTATGTCTTTTGATTTTTCACCAATGTCATACGCATGCATAAGAATTCTCAAAAATTCTTCCTGATTCAATTCCTTGTCATCCATATCCTTTTCCTTTCAGATTCCATAAATTAAAACATTTCTGATTATATTTCAAATTATATGATGTAAAGAATCAATTTGCCATAGTCTATTACATTATTCGACAGCCATCCGTTTTTATGTCCTTTTCCTGAGAAAATCTTTTTTGGACGGATTGATTAAGCTATAATAGAGAGATTGGAAACTTTTTAAAAGCCATTCGGTTAGGAGCGATAGACATGCTTCAAGACATGATTTCAAAAACGGTTGTGATGGATGCAGCTGAACAGTTTAAGCATGTACTGCCGTGCACAGAAGCTAACATTCAGCTCATGAAAAAAGCCCTTATTTTATACAGACAGGATTCCGTCTATCGGGTCAAGCCGATGAGCGGGCATACGGTCAGTGCTTACGTTCAGGATGTGGTCCCGGTGAAGGTCTTCATCGACCTCGCCGACGTTAAAAAAAGCAGCTGTTCCTGCCCTGCTCAAAACATCTGCCGGCATGTGCTTGCCGTTTATTTATATCTGTATGCACAATATGATCGATTGGGAACGTTTACGGAGTTTTGGAAAGAAGCGCAAAAACGCCGCGAAAACAGGGATATTCTCGGACAGCTTCAGCGTGGAATGAAACCCCGCAGCCACACGCTCGATCAATGGACATCGTTTTTCAAAACGGAGTTCAGACGATGGGAAGAGCATACGCCTAAAAACCAGCAAACGATGCAATACCTTTACTACGGGTATTTTTCAGCTTTAAAAAAGCGGACGCCTGCGGAGCCGGAGCTGAAAAAAATGTACCAAATCCACGCGGCTCTTGCGACATGGCTTGCCATGCATTTGCTCGTCGAGAAAGGGCGCATCGATCCTGAAAAAGATTTTTACTCGCTGAATCCTTATATCGAACAGCTGATGGATACGATCTACAGCTCGATCGATGAACTGAAAACATATGCGCTATCGTTCTCCCTTGACCCGTTTTTAGAAAAAACCCCCGACGTGATTCGGGAACTGCTGCTCAAGAAAGACATTTTCCAGTATGAAAGGCTGCGGATTTTCGGGGAAATCTGGAGTGCCCTTCTATCCCGGCCAACCTGGCTGAAGCGGGAGCTCGATGTGCTCAACGACCTGGAGCCGTCGCCTGAAATACAATTCGGCAGGCTGCATCTTGAATTTCTGCTGAAAAACGACAATGTGATTCTTGATCAAGCCAGATCGTTTTCACCTGAGATTCTTCCTTATACATTTCAATGGCTCAGCGTCATGACCGCCAAAAAAGACTGGAAGCGTCTTAAAAAATGGTATGAACACCTTGAGCAGCTTGCAGCCGGCTTCTGCAGACTGGATAAGCCGTACCGGGAAATACGCGATGTTTTAAGCGAATTCTTCCTGTTTCTGAGCGATTACAGCAAAAACGCAAAAGAAGAGCATGTATATGAACGGTATTGCAAAAAGTGCCTTCCTTATACGTTTACTGAATACAGCCATTTTTTATATAACAAAAACCGCTTTACGGAGTGGATGGAGATCCACAGCCTTGTCGGTTTTTCAATCTCTGAGATCGGGCAGAACGCCTTGAAAGATATCGCAGCAGCGGCTCCTGAAGCATTGATTCCTTCCTATCACAGAGAAATTTCCGGGCTGGTTGAACAAAAAAACCGCTCAAGCTACAAAGAAGCCGTCAAACAATTAAAAAAGCTGCGCACCCTTTATAAAAAATCGAAAAAACAGGATGTCTGGAACCGGTTTATGGAGCAGTTTTCAGCCCGCTATAAACGGCTGAGAGCCTTCCAGGAGGAACTTAAGAAAGGAAAGTTGATCGATGGCGAGTCTTAAGGAAATCGTGATACATGTCGAACAATCAGAAGACTATACATTCATTTTATCTTGTCATGACGGGGATCATCAGTTTCTTACGCGGAATGAAATGGAAAGGTATTTGTTTCAGTGGCACGAATCGTCTTTTTACGGAACGTTTCTCGAAGATGCCGGTTTAGAGACTCCGGCGGTTCTGCTGTCTCCGTGGATGGCGGTCGAATTTCTCGGTAAAAACTCATTTAATTCTTACAGCGACATCAATCTCACCGAGGAAACCGAACCTTTGATGAAAACGGCTTCCACCATTTATGAGTTTATCGCAGATGAAGATTTTCTTCCCGACTATGAAGCATGGAAGCAAGAGGTGCTGCGCTGGAAAGATAAAGAAGGGATTTTGGAAGGCTATACAGCTGAATGGTTTTCACACGCTGTCGAAGACTACATCAACTACAATGACGAGTTAAAAGCAAAATGGGAATCGATTGTCGCACATTCTCCCGCTGTCACCACATTTCAGGGACACTTTCTCGATGAAGACGATTTTCTTGAAACGATCGGTTGGCATGAAAACCCTGTGCCGTTTACCGTCGGACTCCGTTTAAATGAACCTGATTTTGACGGAGACGATTGGAAAATCGAACTGTTTTTGCGCGACAAAAAAAGCGGAGCCATTCAGTTCTTTGAAGGCTTGAACAGGCTGAAAAAATCGTGGCAGACATACGCTGATAAAATCGCCCGCGAACAAGACAGATTTCGCCAAATCGTGCCGTGGCTGACGATCGACTCGGGAACGACGCTTTTAACGGAAGAGGAAGCATGGATCTTCCTATCCGAAGCAAGCGAAACTCTTGTCAGCATGGGGATTGAAATTTTGCTGCCGTCATGGTGGCAAATCGTCAGAGACAGCAATATGCTGCTGAAAGCGAAAGTGTCATCGGCTCCCCGCGGCGAGTCTTTTGTCGGAATGAATGCATTGATGGACTTCAACTGGCGTTTTGCTACGAACGGAATCGAACTCACCGAGGAAGAATTTGAGCAGCTTGTCGCCAATAAAAGACGGCTTGTCAACATACGCGGGCAGTGGATTAAAATCGATCCGAATTTTATCAAACAAATGAAAAAACTGATGGAGCGAGCAGAAATAGAGGGGCTTCATATGTCTGACATCCTGGCGCGCGAGCTGACGGAGCGGAGCGAAACCCGCGAGGATGATGATCTGTTCGATGCTTCCGCATTCAGCGAGGTGCGGTTTGAACTGTCTTATCAGCTGAAAAACATGATCAGAAAGCTGAGCCATCGCGATGATCTCCCGTCATACCCGGTCAGCAAATTTTTTGACGGAACGCTCAGGGCTTATCAGGAAGACGGTTTGAACTGGCTGATCTTTCTCAGAAACTGCGGCTTCGGCGCCTGCCTGGCAGACGATATGGGTCTTGGAAAGACCATCCAGATGATCGCCTATTTCGCCTATTTAAAAGAACAGGGACAACAAATGCCGTCTCTCATCATTGCGCCGACTTCCGTCCTCGGGAACTGGCAGCGCGAACTCGAGACCTTCGCGCCCGGCCTGACGGCGGCGCTCCATTACGGGCCAAAACGCCCTAAAGGTGAAGCATTTCAGGAATGTTACAAAGATGCAGATATCGTCTTGACATCATACGGCCTCGCCCAATCCGACTTTGACGATCTCAGCAGCGTCGCCTGGAACTGCATCTGCCTTGACGAAGCCCAGAATATTAAAAATGCGCACACGAAACAATCCCGTTCAATCAGAAAGCTGAAAGGCATGCATCATATCGCGCTCAGCGGGACTCCGATGGAAAATCGCCTGACGGAGCTGTGGTCGATCTACGATTTCATGAACAAAGGCTATCTCGGAAGCCTTGGCAGCTTCCATAAGCGTTTTGTCCTGCCGATTGAAAAAGACCGCGACGAAAAAAGGATCGAACAGCTCCAGCAGCTGATCAAACCGTTTTTATTAAGACGGACAAAGCAGGACAAGGAAGTCGCGCTCAACCTGCCTGAAAAACAGGAAGAAAAAGAGTTCATCCCGCTCTCCGCAGAACAGGCCTCACTATATGAACAGCTTGTCAAAGATACGTTTGAACATATGTCAAGCCTCGCCGGAATGCAGCGTAAAGCTCTCATCTTAAGCATGCTCGGCAAGCTCAAACAAATCTGCGGCCACCCTGCCCTTTACTTAAAAGAGACCGGGAGCGAGCTCCTGAACGGAAGGTCAGTCAAGCTCGAAAAACTGCTGGAGCTGACGAAGACAATTCGCGAAAGCGATGAAAGCTGCCTGATTTTCACCCAATATCTCGGGATGGGAGATATGATGAAACGCCTGCTCGAGAAATCATTCGGCGAACCGGTCAAGTTTCTGAACGGCAGTTTATCCAAGCTTGAACGGGACAAAATGGTGGAGCAGTTTCAGAACAAGGAATTTCCGATTCTGATCTTATCATTAAAAGCCGGGGGCACAGGCCTCAATTTGACGGCCGCCAATCACGTCATCCATTATGACAGATGGTGGAATCCCGCGGTTGAAAATCAGGCGACAGACCGCGCCTACAGAATCGGACAGAAACGGTTCGTCCACGTTCATAAACTGATCACCACCGGTACAATTGAAGAAAAAATCGACCACATGCTCGAATCGAAGCAATCGCTGAACGATCAAATCATCCAAAGCGAAAATTGGATCACCGAACTTTCCGAGCATGAACTCGAGGAGCTATTTACCCTGAACGCTTCGGCTATTACGGGTTAAATAAAACAGCTGTCTGAAATAGACAGCTGTTTAGATTATTGACAAAATCCCAAAACGACTTTTTGTTTTGGGATTTTGTCATCCCTTCAGCGTGATTGAAAACCCTTGCAGTCTAGGAAGGCCGAGCATCGGAGCGGAGCGAATGTTGGAATTCGTGAGCACCGACGCGCAGGCCCGACAACGAATGCGAGGGTTTGTCGACACGCTGAACAGCTGTCTGAAATAGACAGCTGTTTTTTGTGTTAATGACAGTCCCAATTATACAATACGTTTGAAAAGTCCTTATTCTTTAAATCATCAGGCCTTATAAAAAAATTGGCAATCCCGACATCTCCCCACATCGCGTCAATGTTCTCATCAGAATCAATTTGCAATAGCAGAACGGTATGATCCGGATAATCGCCTTCCCGCGGATCATATTGCGTGAAGGCTGCGTAGCCCCCGATTTTATGGGAGAAGCCGCCGTACATTTCATGGTATTCTTCGAACACCGTTTCCTCTTGATCGCCGAATTGCTCAAAGAATGTCCAAGCATCCGTTCCCGCGTATCGCTCAAATTGAAAGTCGGACACAGAGACAAGTTCAGACCCTATGTCAGGTGTGAGTGAGGCTTCGCATCCAATCGGAAAGGCCAGCTCATCCTCAAGCTTTACAAACGAAAAATCGTCGACAAGCTCGTCTTCATTTTCGATGACATTCTCAAAATACTTGATGCAAAAACTCGACTGTTCACATGGATCATCAAAATTCAATCCGTAAACATCATCACTGACAGAGATAAAAAAAAGCAGAATACCGGATTCCGGGAAATTCTCAAGACGGGGCATGTCTGAAAAATTAATTTGCGCAAGCAGTTTCATCGGCTTTCCCTGTGAATCGACAGGATACTTTTCAGACTTTGGAAAATAAGGATCGCCGGCCAGTTTGCTTTCATACCGGCCTGTTTTTCCTTTTCTCGCGTCCAGCTTCAAAAAATCCCGCACTGATTGTTCAAATTGCCCGCGGTATCGGGCCATTTTTTCGGGTAATTGAAACGGCTTTTTCATACTTATCATTCTCCTTTTGACCGGGTGACTCTTTAAAATGCGGAGGTTACCTATTTGAGCTTATTTCTCTTCATATAATCAAGAACGGATTGATATTCTTTATTCGCATCACTAAACATGGCATAGTTTTTCGCTGTTGAAAACCATTCAAGCGTTGAAGGCACTCTCCCTTGAAGGCTGCTTTCAAGATCTGTCTGTTGGACAGGCGACAGCTTTCCTTGCTGAAGCGACCGTTCGATCGCCTGATCTAAAGCATCGCTGACCAATTGTTCTAAATCAGCCCCCGAAAAATGGCAAGTCTTTTTGGCAATTTTCAGTACATCAATCTGATCATTCGGCTTGCCGGACAGCTTTAAATTTAAAATGTCGACACGTTCTTCTTCAGATGGAGGCGGCATAAATACCATCTTATTCAATCTGCCGGGACGGCGTAAGGCAGAATCTAAATACCACGGTGTATTCGTTGCACCGATCACATACACACCGTCATTAAACGACCCTAAACCATCTAATTCTATCAGCAACTGATTGACCAGCACCCTGTCATGATGCTGGCTCATTCCCTGCCGATTCCCCCCGATCGAATCAAGCTCATCAATAAAAAGAACGCAAGGACTGTTATCACGCGCTTTTTCAAAAATATCATGCAGATTATGTTCACTCTGCCCAACATACATGGACAATATCGCTTGAAGCTCCAAGTGTATAAAGTTTGCTTTGATCTCGCCGGCAATCGCTTTCGCGATAAATGTTTTTCCGCATCCCGGCGGGCCAAACAGAAGAAGACTTCCCCCCGTCGCTTTTCCAAACGCTTTAAAATACTCAGGATTTTGCAAAGGCAAAATAAAGTCCATGTTGATTTTCTTTTTAATGTCTTCTAATCCGCCGACATCAGCAAAAGTTTCACAGTGTTGTTCTAATTCGGTTAAAGCATGTTGATGTTGATCAAACTGAATGACTTTCACCTTTGCGCGTTTTTCCGTGTCATCCCTCTTCATATTTATCCTTCCTATCTATGATTTGTACCGGTTAAGATCCTTTTCATCACTTTATAGTTCGCCTTGGAACCCGCATGTTTTTCCAGCTGGGCCTGATCTTTCTTTTTGATTCCGCTTCTTTCAATATGTATTCCTTTCCGCTGCAGGAGCTGATCAAGTTCGTCAGCTTTATTGTAAAACTCGTCGGACAAGGCGGCATCGATTTTTTTTCCGTCATTTAACGTCAGATCATACTTCAGGTAAAGTGCGCCTTTTAACCCTTTTTGATAATAGGCATGGACAGAAGTGACATCTTCCATATCGTAATGTTTGGTGCTGGAAATTAGCCCTTCTCTCATGACAATGCTGTTTTTCCCGATATTTTGATATTGAAAAAAAGCATTGCATAGCAGCGTCAGCCCTACCACTAGAAGAATCAAGGATAAAGGAAGCTGCAAGCGCCCCTGATAGCCTTTGGAAGTTATCACTTTTCTAACGGTGTAAGGTATACAAATCAAGGTCAGCAGCAGGCTGTAAAATATGCTTACATCAGAGCAAAAAAGCAAGTTGTCGGAAGCCGCCAGCATTTTCATTTGAAGATTCCCAAATCGGTCATACAAAGACATCGTGCCGACAAAACTGAGCAGTCCGAAAAAAACAAAAAATAGAGTTCCCGGTTTATCTTTATGTATTTCCATTATTTCCACTCTTTCATTCATTTAAAATATCAATCTGTATAAGAATGATATGATCCCTATCACAATGATCAGCAATACAAAAAGGATCCAAATCGGTGTGTACCCCAAAAATGTGAGGACCGAACTACCTCGCATCTGTTCGGGCAATTTTCGCTGCATGAGGGCTCCCGCCAGCCCGTTCATCATATAAGGTGTACTGTAGACGAGAAACAGGTATGGAATCATCAGCCACTTGAAGACCAATGTCACAATGACTAGAAGCGGCCAAAACAACACCGGTTTTTTAACACGCAGCTTCTCATGGAAGCGCCTGACTTTCAACGGGTATTTCATAAACCAAAAATTACACATGTTGTATAACGCTAAATTGGGTACAATCCCTGGATTGTTCGGATTGATTTGTAGAGCTGTTTTGTTTAAAGTCAAGGCTTGTGCATAATCTCCTCTTCTATGCGCCGCAGAAGCGGCCATTCCCGTGATCATGGCATCATCGGCATTTTGGGCAAGCGCTCTGTCTGAACACGCCCTTGATAATCCATCCTCAAAAAATACCGCCAAAATTTCACTGTATACGACAAGAGAAAATGGATCGTCAGGTTCTAATTCCACTGCCTTTTCTATATAAAAACGCGATTTTTCATACTCATTTTTATCATGGAAAAGAAATTGAGCGTGCATTGCATAAGTGTAGTGATAATCAGGGTACTCAGAAATCATTAATTCATTTATTTCCTCATGCTCTTCGTACATTCCCAATTCATAGTATGCAAGAGTCAAGACAGCCAAAACTTCAAAGTTCATCGGATCTAAATTTAAAGCCTCTTTTGCAAACTGTACCGCTTTTTCATATTCTTTCGCATTAAAATATATATTTGAAAGCAATTGATAGCCTTCGTGTGAGTCGGGGTAATTGGATAAAAACTGCTCTGCTTCCTTCAAGGCTTCCTTTGTTTTCCCCCACTTTGAAAGCTGCTCTGCTTTCTCATACATTATGCTCATTTGATTATCCAAATCGATCACCTGTTATTTACTCTTTTTCAATGAGTTCTAGTATCTTTTTCTAAATTCGAGGATTTAAACTAATGATAAAGTCACCTTCCATTCTTGGAATTTGAAATAATAGTTAAATAGTAACAAACATCACCATATCAAACAATGAATAAAAAGTAACGAAAATATACCTCATAGTTCACGAGTCAGCGTTAAAATAAATAAAGGCCGCCGACAATGTCGGCGGCCCGCGGACCAATAACATCCGCTGCTTAACCGCACTCCTTCAATCGTTACGCTGCCGTGTACCGGCATCACGCCGATTTGAAAGGATGTACGAATTAAACCGGTTTGACTTGCTGTTCAATCAGCTGATGCAGGATGTGAGCAACGCCATTTTCATCATTAGTGAGCGTCACCTCATCAGCCATCTCTTTAATGTCTCCGCGCGCATTGCCCATGGCAAAGCTTTTCCCCGCGATCTTCAGCATCGAAAAATCATTGAGGCTGTCTCCGACGGCAGCTGTTTCCTGAAGGGTAATGCCGAGCTTGCGTGAAAGCTTTTCCAACGCCAGCCCTTTTGACGCCTGAAGATGCTCAATTTCAAAGTTATGCTCGGCTGAAGTGACAAGCGTAATATCTTGCGCATCTTTAAATCGCTGCCAGCCTGTTTCCAGTTTTTCTTTATGAAAAGAAAAAGCTAATATGTTATATACATTGACATCTTTTCCCGCTAAAAACAGGTCGGTATAGGAGCTGATGTACGCATATCCGTTTTGGCTGAGCTGCTGTTCAGCCGCGAGTTCCAGCCTTGAAAGATCGGCCCCGGGATTTGCGCTTTTCAAGCGGTCCAGCTCAATGTCAAGCAGCTCGCGGCCGTTTTGCGGCGTGAAGATCGCTTCATCGCTGAATACCTCATAATAGTAATTCTTTTCTTCAAGCCATTGAAGAATTCCTTCCGCCCGTTTCCGGTCAAGCGGCACCGAGTGGTAAAGGCGCCCTTCAGGATCATGAATCACCGCTCCGTTGGCACTGATAATCCATGTTTTAATACCTGTCGGCTCAAAAATCGTTTGAACATCGAAGGATGCTCTCCCCGTGGCAACTACTACTTCAATCCCGTGTTCCCGCGCTTTTTTAATCGCATCGATGTTTTCTTTTGAAATCTTGCTTTCACTGTTTAACAACGTCCCGTCTAAATCGACCGCAATCATTTTCATCTGCTGTTTTCCCCCTTAAGTATCGTGATGTTCAGCCACGAGCAGCTCGACATCATGTTCATCAAGCAGTTTCTGAAACGGTTTCGGCGGCAGCCGGTCTGTAATGAGAAGGTCGATGTCACTGAGTTCAGCATACCGGTAAAAATCCGTTCTCCCGATTTTCGAATGGTCGGCAAGCGCTATGACTTGTTTCGCTTGAGAAATAATTTTCCGTTTCACCATTCCATCCTCCTCATGGGCGATTGTAAGCCCGTGTTCGGAAATCCCCACCACGCCGATCAGCGCTTTATCAACATGATAGCATGACAGCTTTTCAATGACGGAGGCGCCGTACAAAAAGCGATGCTCTTTTTGAAGCTTACCTCCAAGCAGGTGGATATCAGCACCTTTTCTTGAGGAAAGAACCTCCGCAAGGTTAATCGAATTGGTGATGATCGTGCAATTGACATCCGGCAAATGCTCGGCGCATGATTGGACTGTCGTGGAAGCGTCCAAAATCATACGGTCGCCTTCTCTGATTAAAGAAGCGGCTGCTTTTCCGATCATGCTTTTCTCTTCGGAAACCATGCCCAGCCTGCCAGAATAGTCTTTGACCTCATCATGAACGGTAGGCAGAATCGCCCCTCCCCTTGTTCTGATAATAGCGCCTTGCTCCTGCAATTTGACCAGATCCCGCCTTGCCGTATCTCTTGAAACTCCGAATAAAGAACATATTTGTTCAACGGAAATCCGTTTATGCTCTTTTAAATAGTCAATGATGGAAATTAACCTTTCCTCTTGATACACTCGATCATTCCTTCTTTACACAAGTAAAATTCATTATTTATAAGTGATTATAAGCGATTGCGCAGAAGAAATCAAGAACACATAAGTAATGATAAGCGATTACACAGAACAAATCAAGAACACATAAGTAATGATAAGCGATTACACAGAACAAATCAAGAACACATAAGTAATGATAAGCAAAAATAAAGCCTGAGGCCGGTTTCCCGGTCCTCAGGCTCGCATGCTAAAATGAAAATGTTCCATATTGAGAGTGCCAAATTTCACGAAACGCATGGATATCACGGTCTGCAGCCGGATGATCAGCCAAATGGCTTAAAAGCTCAGGGCTGATTGTCGCCTCATGGCTCCCCGCTTCCATGACGGCAAGAATTTGACGGTTATGTTTAAAGCTTGCCGCAAGCACTTTGCAATTTAAACGGTATGTGTTAAATAAGCCGACAATCGTTTTGACAACGCCCGCCCCATTACCATACTCTTGATCAATACGATTGACATACGGCGCGACATAGGAGGCGCCGGCTTTTGCGGCCAAAACAGCCTGTGCAGCGGTATAAACCGTTGTCCCTGTGGTCTGGATATTTTCAGCCGCGAGCTCTCTGATCGCGTAAAGTCCTTGAGCCGTCACCGGAATTTTCACCGACACGTTTCCATCAAGCCAGTTATAGAGCGCCTTCGCCTGATCGGCCATATCCCGCCAATGGTCGGCGATCACTTGGGCATGGAGAGGCAGATGCTCGGGAAGGAGCCGCCGAATATCTTGAATCTGCTGTTTAAAGGGCTGCTTTTCCCTTGCAATCAGCGCCGGGTTTGTCGTGACGCCGCCAGCGGGAAATAAATCCAGCAATCTTTCAATCTCCGGTATATGCGCTGAATCAATCAGCATGTTCATCATCGCTTCCCCCTCGTATTTTAATGCATGACCTGCCCTCCGGTTACATTGATCGATTGACCCGTCATATAGGATGCCTGGTCAGAAGCGTAAAATAGGATGGCATTGGCGATGTCATCATACGTACAGCCCCGTCCGAGCGGCACTTTTTCGGTGTACACGCGCTCTACTTCGCTCTCTGGAATGCCGAGCTTTTTCGCGTATTGCGGGATCAAGCTTTGGAACATCGTCGATTTTAACAAATTCCCCGGCATAATGCTGTTCACGCGAATGTTGTGTTCGGCAAGATCAAGCGCAAGGCTTTGAGTGAGACCGACGCCTCCAAATTTGGAAGCTGAATAAGCTGTATTATGTTTGCTGCCGACTTTTCCCGATTTGGAGTTGATTTGAATGATTGACCCGCTTCCCTGCTCAATCATGACCTTTGACGTTTCCCTCGCGCAAAGAAAATACCCGGTCAAATTGACTTCGATGGTCCGTTCCCAGTCTTCAAGCTCAAAATCTGTGATCTTATTGCTTTTGGCGATTCCCGCACTGTACACCATCACATCGATTTTATTGAATTTCTCCGTGACCCTGCCGATCATTTTTTCCACATCGGCTTCCTTTGTAAAATCCGCTTGAATCCACAGCGATTTGACCCCGTATTGACCGGCTGCATGTTCAGCCGTCCTTTCGGCGTTCTCGCCGTTGATGTCTGCGACCGCGATGTCATATCCCGCCTCTGCCATGCGGTAGGACAGCGCTTCTCCGAGACTTTGGCCGCCGCCGCATATCAATGCCACTTTTCCTTTATTTATCTCCATATTGCACCCGCTCCTTATGAGAATCTTTTAACTTGAATACAGTCTCCTGCTGAAACCTCCGGCAGTTGTTCTTTTCGTTCAAGGTACAGCGTTCCCGGCAGCTCGGCCGAAGCTGATCCGTCAAATTTCAGCGTAATATGCCCGAGATTCGCCAGGTTCTGCCGAACGGCGCCGCCAACGGCTGTGATTTTGTATGACTCGCCGCCCAGTATGAGCTCATCGCCTTCATTAAAGTCGCCTTCTACAGGCTTTATATCAATTGATAAACAATAATCTTTCAATTCATCCGGAGCACCTTCGCCGAATAATATAAGCATCTTTTCATCTGAAAATGCTGTTGCTTGAGCTCCGATTCTGTTTATTTTTGTTTCATACAGCATGACCATAATTCTCCCTCCTTAAGAAAACCTCAGCTGTCATACATGCCAAAGCTGGCCAGCCAAGCAATGAAAACGGTTGGCGCCCCCGTCAAAAAACGCGAATACAGTACCGACGGCACCCCGACTTCAACCGTTTCGACTTCCGCTTCCGCAAGACCCAGGCCGACCGGAACAAAGTCGGCAGCTGCTTGCGAATTGATCGCAAATAACGCCGGCAGCGCCAAATTCGGCGGAATGTTTCCTTTGCCGATCTCGACGCCGATCAGCGAACCGACAACTTGTGCAATCACCGCCCCAGGTCCAAGAAACGGGGAAAGCAGCGGAAATGAACAAACAAGCGAGATTAATAGCAATCCGGGCAGTGACCCTGCAAATGGTGATAAATATTTGGCAAAAATGTCTCCGATGCCTGACTCTTTAATGATGCCGATCAACAGAGCCACAAAAGCCATGAACGGAAGAATTGTTTTGATAACGGTTTCAATTGCTTCCCGTCCCGCTTGATAAAACGTGCTGACGACCGATCCCATGGCCATCCCGATTGTCGCCATCATCCCTTTCGGCGACTGCTGTTCACTAATTTTTTTCTCTGTGCTATAATGGTTTTGTTTATTTTGCATTTGTTTTTCTTCTGGAATATTAGACTGTTCAGGCTCCTCCACAGCTCCCAGCAGTTTAATATTCTCTTTTTTTACTCCGGAAACATATATATCTTCTGTAATATGGGCGGCAAGCGGCCCGCTTTTTCCGGTCGTCATCACATTGATCGTCGGAATTCGCTTTTGCGGATAAAGTCCGCAGCGCAGCGTCCCTCCGCAGTCGATGATCACAGCGGCCATTTCGCTTTCGGGTACTGTCGTTTTAAAGCCGTCGACCAGTGTGCACCCCGTCAGCTCAGCTAAATGATCCGCAAAATCGGGTTTGTTTCCGCCGGTGACGTACACGATTTTATTTCTCTCTTCATCAGGCGTGATCACCAGAGGCCCGCCAAACCCTCCCGGCCCTTTTAAAACTTCAACCGAACGATAGGAACTCATCTGTAAACCGCCTTTCTTATTTAAGATCAATCGAATCTTTTAAGGCAATGCCCTGCTGTTTCGCGACATAAGCCGTTGTCATATCCGTTACCCAGCCCCTGAGAAAGTTTGTCACAATCCCGACCAGAAGATAGCGGAGAGCGAGCTCTGTCGTTTCATGCCCCAGCGTCGTAATTCCTGCGGCAATCCCGAGGAAAACAAACAGCTCGCCCGGATTCACGTGCGGGAAAAGTCCGTTATGCGTATGACAGGAATAGGATGCAGCCGCATAATAGCTCGGTTTGTATTTTTCAGGCAAGAACCTGCCAAGCGACAGCGTCATTGGATTTGCAAGCATGAACGTACCAATGACAGGCAAAACCATGTATCTCGTTAATGGATTTTTTCCCGACTTCCTCGCGAGCGCTTCGACGCGCTTTTCTCCTATCAGGCGTATCAGGGCATTCATGGCAACAAGCAGCATAATCAATAAAGGAACGATGTCTGTAAGCATACTGACAAACACTTCTCCGCCATGTCTGAATAAGTCCATAAACTTTTCCGCAAGCCATGTTACGTTTTTCATAATTCACCTCTTTTTTTGATTTGAAAGCTCATCAGTTTTTGAAGCCGTGTTTTCTTCTGCGGGAAATCACCCCCTTTCGTGATGATGTCGAATGTCTTCAAGGCATCTTCAATTGCGAGCCGTGTGAGGCGGTCGTGCCGGACAAGCTCCGCTTGTCCGATCTTCAGCAAATACTTTCCTTCAAACCCTTTTAAAGGCCTGATTCTTGAAAAGACGGTGACACCTTGCATTTTTGACGCCTTCAAAATTTTATTGCGCTTGTCAATGACAAACAGGACGACCGTTCCGGCTCTGAATAATCCGGTCTTCCTTCCGACCGCGACTCTTCCCATACGTCTGTATGCGGCGAATGTTCGATTGAAATGCCTGATTTGCAAAAAACCAAAAATACTTTGGAGAAGCCATGCAGCTCCAAGGGCGATGATAAAGTAAATGATCATAATTGGTTTCTTACCTCCTCGGCAATTTCTCTGGCTGTTTCGGCAGTTGTCACCAAAATATTAATATAACGGCCTTTTGCAGCCCCGATAATAGAAGGGACTTTTTCATGGGATTCGGCAAGACCGATGGAATACTCCAAATTCCTTAACCGGTTGATGTCTATCGCGATGGTTCTGTCATGAATCTCTGTTTCTACCAATGCTCCCGACCGATCAAAGAAACGCGAGCATATATCTCCGACCGCCTGTTTTTCTTCAAGGCGCTCGATATCCTGATCGCCGTAAAATCCAGTCCAGATCATATTTGAAGAACTAAGCGGCGCTCCGATCCCGACGGCTGCCACGGTAAGGCCGTTCCACAGACTTTCTATTTTTTTGAAATAGTGGGACTTGACGATTTCCTCTTTCGTTTCTTTTTTTTCGACAACGGCTGCCGCGTCTATAAAGTAGGGCGTGCCTCCAAAGTCACCCGCAATGCTGTACACGATGCTGTTCACGTGATATTTCGTATCCATGGCGCCCGGACCGCCGACAAGCGGCACAAATGAAGCGCTCCGTTTTTTGACGCCGTGAAACTCCCCGATCATTCCCGCCATCGTCGTCCCCCATGCGAAGCCTACCGTATCTCCGTCTTTCACGACGCGTTTTAAGATTTCGGCACCGGCTTTGCCGACGAGTTTCTTCTTGTCTTCAGCTGTTTGTTCCGGTTTTGCGTCGCATATGTAAACTTCTTTAAGCCCGAGCAGCTGTTCGAGCTCCCGTTCCAAATCATAGTGTGTCCCGATATGATCATCGATCGTGATTTTAACGATTCCTTCCTCGCGCGCTTTTTTCAGCATGCGTCCGACGGTTGTTCTGTATATCCCTGTTGCGTTTGCAATCTGGCTCTGTGTCATATCCTCTTCGTAGTACATTTTGCAGACTTTGATCAGAAGGCGTTTATCATCCTTCATTTCCATAAGATCACCCTTTACTTTTGCACATATGTGCAAACATTGATCATTTGTTGTTGTATTCGCTTACATTATACATACGGAATTTTTGGGCGTCAATTTAAATTTGTCTATTTTTTGTCTAAAATAAAAAAACCGGTCATTTAAAACCGGCCATACAGGGGGATAAAAAAGGGGATATTGATTGATTTTTTTTAAGAAAGGCGTTTATAGAAGGAATCTTACGGTTTAAGCTTCCGCCGGCTCATGGGCTTTTCGGCTTTCTCCCAAAAATCTGACTGATCGGGCGACAACTTCTGTAATAAAAACGCGCTCGCCTTCTGAATTGACGTATTGGCGAGTCTGGATTCTTCCGCTCAGCCCGATGATGGAGCCTTTTTCGCAATATTCGGCTGTGTTCACGGCAGTTTTGCGCCACAGGGTGCAATTGACAAAGTCCGCTTCAATTTCGCCTGCTGCATTTTTGAAAGGCCTGCTGACAGCCAGCGTCACATTTGCAACAGGGACACCGTCAGATGTGTACCGAAGTTCGGGATCTTTTGTCAAACGCCCGACCAGCATGATCTCATTAAACATTTCGTCCCTCCCTTCCTGTTCGGGTATCCCCAGTTTATAAGAGATCGGTATTTAAGCAAAATCCTCATAAAAGAAAAATAACCCGGAAAAAACCCGGGTTCGCGTCATAATTTTTGTTTCTTTCTGCCATTAATTAAAAAAATCATCTCATTATTATTTGAGAAATAAGTATTTTTCAGAAACTGAAAAAAAACAGGAGATGCCAGCCACCGCTCTGAGTATACGCGGACATATGAGCCCCCGTCCCAAGCATACAAACGGAATGACAACTCTTTCTGTTTAATCGTTACTTGAAATTCGTATATTTCCATTCTGTCTTTTGTTTCATAGCGAAACACGATGCCTTCATTGGCATACGTGCTGATCTCGTGCTTTTTGTTCCCGGCTGAAAAGCAAATCATAGGCATATATTGACGGCAGTCAGCAGCTGGATTGCTTGCGATCACAAATACTTCTTTTAAGTAAAAATGGTTCATAAGTCACCTCCTGCTCAATATCACCTAAAGTATAAATAAAAATAAAGCATTATAAAATACTTTTTGCAAAATTTAAAATACGAATATGCTCCTATTGCATAAACAAACCAGGGTCAAGAGTTCTTCCAAGCGAATGTGCTATAATGGTTATACAACTATGGAAGCTTGTGAGGTGATACTAGTGAAAACCTTTAGGCTTATTGATTTAAAAATTGTCCGCCAGGATGAAACTTCAAAGCGGCTCGAGGAGTTCCCGCTGATCGACGGCCTTATCATTAATAAAGAAGACGGAGAAAACCACTGGATGGTTGAGGGGCTGGTTTCGAAAGAATACCGGTATTTTTTCGAATACCTCCTTCAGGAAGGCAAAGAAGTGAAAACATATGTAACGATCACGAAAAAAAGCAACCGCCCCGCACAGCTGTTAGCGAAGGTCAAAAAGATCACGGTACTAGGCGAGCATGTTTCCGTCTTATTGGACGGCAAAATGGTCAGCTCAAAGCTGAGGAAAGGCTCCGACAAGATTTTGGAAGATTTAATGAAAGAAGGATATTCTGGAGACCGGCTTCTTGAAGCATTTAAACAAAATATATAGAAAAGGCTGTCTTCGCCGGACAGCCTTTTCGCTATAGCTCTAAGAGCGTTTCGTCTGCTCTTTTAACAAATCCCGTATTTCCTTAAGCAATTCTTCCTGGGGATCAGGAGCAGCTTTTTCTTCTTCGGCATCCTTCTTCTTCAGCTTAGAGATATAACGGATAAATAGAAAAATGGAAAACGAAATAATAAAGAAATTGACGATCGACTGAATGAATAGCCCGTATTTAATTTCGGCATCAACAAATGTGAACGAGAGCGCTGAAAAATCCAGGCCTCCTAGCAGAAGACCGAGGAGCGGCATCATTAAATCATTGACAAGCGAAGTCACGATTTTTCCAAAGGCGCCTCCTATGATGACCCCGATTGCAAGATCGATTACATTTCCCCGAATCGCAAAGCTTTTAAATTCTTTCCACATGAATGATCACCTTTTCGCTTTTATGATAAAAAAACAAAATGGGCTTTTACGAAAACCCATTTTGCTACATTATTCCTGTTTTTCGCCAAGAGAAAACATCAATTCGGCTTCACACACCACTTCTCCGTCCACTTTCGCGACTCCTTTTCCTTTGCCGATGGAACCGCGGAAACGAAGCACTTCAAGCTCAAGATGGAGCTGATCGCCCGGTTTGACCTGCTTTTTGAAGCGGCAGCTGTCAATTCCCGCAAAAAACGCGAGCCTTCCGCGGTTTTCTTCCTTCATCAAAAGCGCCACGGCACCCACTTGCGCAAGCGCTTCAACAATTAAAACGCCAGGCATCACCGGATAATCCGGAAAGTGTCCGTTAAAGAATTCTTCATTTACTGTCACATTTTTATAACCCGCTGCCCGTTTTCCTTCCTCTACTTCTGTCACACGGTCTACCAGCAGAAAGGGATAGCGGTGGGGAATGATTTCTTTAATTTGCTGAGCATCAAGCATCGCCTTGACATCTCCTTTTTCGAAAAATATGTATAGAATGATATGTCAGTGCCTTATTCTGTACATCTGGAAGTATATTATGAAACGGAATCTTTTTCAACAAAAGATGAGAGACAACGCTGAAAATGAAAATAAAAAGAGCCTGAACCAAACGTCGTTTGGCCGGCTCCTGTTTTGCTGTGTTAACGTACTGAATTGATCAGCCCCATCATTTGATCGCCCATCGTGATGGCGCGGGAATTCATTTGATAAGACCGCTGCGAAGAGATCAGATCGGTCATTTCCTTCGATACATCGACATTTGATGATTCGAGGAATCCCTGTTTTAGAGAAATGTCCTGCCTCCCCGCTCCATTCAGATTGATTAGAGCCGTTGCTCTCAATTCATCGCTGACAGAAAAAAGATTGCTTCCTTCTTCCGTAAGAGCCTGAGGTTTGACAGCCCGGACGATTCCCAGGTTAAAACGCAATGGCGCTTCACCCTGATTGTCTGACGAAACGGTGACACTTCCCGAACCGTCGACTTTGATGTGTTTATAGCGCTGGTTGAAGCTGATGGGATTTCCGTTTTCGTCAAGAACGGCATGCCCTTCTTTCGTCACCAGCTGCATCTGGTTGGCGTTACCAGCCGCAGGCGTCAGGTAAAATGCTCCGTCTCTTGTATATTGCACTTCCCCGTCGACATTGACCTGGAAGTACTGATAAGGAGAAGTCAGTGCGATATCAAGATCGCGGCCCGTCTCCTTAAGGCTTCCCTGTTTATGTGTCAGCCGGTCGGTCATGACGGCTCCGACGCCGAGCCGAAGTCCGGGCGGCGTCTTTCTGCTTGCCGCTACTTCATTATTTTTCTCGTTTACCTGTTCAATCTGCTGCCTGATCAGCTCCGAAAAGCTCGTGTTTTTCGCCTTATATCCCGTTGTATCGGTATTTGCAAGATTATGGCTGATATTATCAATTTGTTTTTGCAGTTCAAACATTGTGTTTGAAGCCGTGATCATGGATCTTAGCATCGTTTTTCCACATCCTCCATTTACGCTGATCGCGATCGGTCATTTATCCGATCCTTCCAATCTCATTGGCCGCCTTTTCCATGCTTTTATCATAAGCTTGAAGAACTTTTTGGTTGGCTTCAAACGAGCGGTAGGCAGCTGTCATTTCCGTATAGGCTCTCGTCACGTCGACATTCGACCGTTCCGTCATCCCCTGCTTGACAGAATAAGTGACTTCGGGGTTGCCGACTGCGCTTGGCAGCGCCTCACCGTTTTCAGTACGATACAGATCATCGCCTTCTCTTGCTAAATTTCTCGTATCGAGCGCGATTCTGACATCGATCCTTCCAAGGTTTTGGCCGTTTTCAGTCACCGTTCCGTCCTCAGCGACTTGAAAATTCTCGCTTCCCACCGTAATCGGCCGGTTTTCCGTTGAAAGGACGAGTCGGCCGTTTATTGTCAATTGATTATTTTCATTTAAAGAAAAACGGCTGCTTCTTGAATAGCGTACATCCCCATTTTCAAGCCGAACCGCGTAGAAAAGTGCTGCTTTATCGTTTGTTTCCCCGTTGACCGGAACTTCGGCTTCGCTGATTGCAATATCTGTCGGCTCATTCGTGCTTTGCAGATCGCCTTGAGAAAATTGAGGCTTCAGTTCCTGCATGTAAACTCCTGTATTGATAGAACCGATCGGCGTCTGTGTTGAAAACGAACGCGAAGCGCTGCCGGCCTTGACAGAATCGGATTCAATCCGGCTCAAAAGCATTTCCGGGAAAGAACGGATTGACCCTTGGTCTTCTTTATATCCCGGCGTATTTGCGTTCGAGATATTATTCGTCAGCATCTCTGTGCGGCGCTGCTGGGTGATCATTGCTGAAGTTGCTGTATAAAGTCCTTTTAACATCATTTCACCTCAAATAAGTGTCATGCTCCAGAGTTTCCTATCGAAAAAAACCTCTTTTGCGAAAGGCTTGCAATTTATATTTGCTAATACAGAACATTTGTTCTATAATGGTATTCAAACATACTACTCTTTTTATCGGCAGCCATTCGGTTCCTTTAAAGCATTTCACATAAAAAACCTCATTCTAAAAAAGAATGAGGCTTCTGATCAGCTCAGTTTGCGCTTAGGAAGCTTGTCCATGTTATCAAGCATGACACCCGTACCGACTGCCACACAATCCATCGGATTTTCGGCAACGAGAACCGGCACTTTCAGTTCTTCGGCAAGAAGCTGGTCAAGACCGTTTAACAATGCGCCGCCTCCTGTAATGATAACGCCTCTGTCGATAATGTCGGCCGACAGCTCAGGCGGCGTTCTTTCGAGCACCTGCTTGGCAGCCTGTACAATGACAGATACAGATTCGCGCAGCGCTTCTTCCACCTCTTTGCTCGTTACCGTAATGGTTCTCGGCAATCCTGTGACCATGTCGCGGCCGCGGATGGAAATTTCCTCGTGACGTGCGTCTGGGAAAACAGTTGCGACTTTAATCTTAATGTCTTCGGCTGTCCGTTCGCCTATGAGCAGCTTGTACTCGCGTTTGATGTAATTCAAGATTTCAAGATCAAACTTGTCCCCAGCCATTTTAATAGAAGAGGCGGTGACAATATCGCCCATTGAGATGACTGCGATATCTGTCGTTCCACCGCCGATATCAACTACCATGTTTCCGCTTGGCTGGAAAATATCCATTCCCGCTCCAATTGCGGCCACCTTAGGTTCTTCCTCCAAATAGACATGCTTTCCGCCGCTTTTTTCGGCGGCTTCTCTGATAGCCTTCTGCTCCACAGAAGTAATATTTGTAGGGCAGCAAATCAGCATGCGTGGCTTTGAGAAAAGACCTTTTACATTCAGCTTGTTAATGAAATGCTTCAGCATGGCTTCCGTTACTTCAAAATCGGCAATGACGCCGTCTTTTAATGGACGTATCGCAACAATATTCCCAGGTGTACGTCCTACCATTCTCCTTGCTTCTTCACCGACAGCGAGCACTTTCCCATTGTTTTTGTCAAGAGCAACGACTGATGGTTCATTTAAGACAATACCTTTTCCTTTGACATGGATCAGCACATTCGCTGTACCAAGGTCAATACCAATATCCCTTGCAAACATCTATCTATATCCTCCTCGAAATCTGTTTCACAGCAATGTCCACATTCTGCCCTAATTATATATTTTATCATAAATATTAGAAAAAAAAGAGAGCTTATTAAAGTTCTTCATAAAATTTTTGTGGCTTTTTACGGAGGATACCGGGAATTTCTGATAAACGCTGCTCGTTTCTGAGCCATTATTCCTTATTGCACGGGTTCTCTTTCAAAGATTTCCTCTTTCTTGTATTTTAGTTTTGTCGCTTCTCCGCCCCGCAAATGTCTGATTGATTTATGATAATCAAGAATTTCTTTTACTTCATTGGCCAGGTCAGGATTAATTTCAGGCAGCCTTTCTGTCAAATCCTTGTGAACGGTACTTTTGGAAACACCAAACTCCTTCGCTATCACACGAACCGTTTTTTTCGTCTCCACGATGTACTTCCCTATCTTGATTGTTCGCTCTTTGATGTAATCGTGCACACCACTCGACCTCCCTAAAATGGATGTGAGAAGTGTGAAATGAGATCCGTCTTGTGAAAAAATTCGCTATTTGCGCAGCTTCTTCGTTTTATGCTTTTCCAAGTAGAATTTTGAAATACTCCCACGATCCCTCACCTCAAACACTCTCTTTGTTAGGTTTGTATCAGTGTATTAGCATTCAAATGGGATTATGCTAAAAACTCAAGGAGGACAAGGGGTTTCTCTGATAATTTTATTTCGGGCTTCAA
The DNA here is from genome assembly GCF_053903085.1 of Bacillus sp. AK124. Classification (NCBI taxonomy): domain Bacteria; kingdom Bacillati; phylum Bacillota; class Bacilli; order Caryophanales; family Bacillaceae; genus Bacillus; species Bacillus sp. AK124. The sequence goes on along the minus strand of NZ_CP096378.1, from coordinate 488,940 downwards.
AAATTTTAACTTTACACTAATCTTGGCTTCCGGTAAAATGAATAAAGTTTATTATTTACCTAGGTAACTATTTTGAAGGAGTCCGGGAATGGAACATATCAATCGAAAGATTATTCACCAGCTCAATCAAAGCACGCGGATGGTTGCTAAAAAAACGAATGAACAGCTCGAAGCATACGGCCTTTACGGTTCACAGTGGTCGATCCTATACTGTCTTCACACCTGCGGACCGATGACGCAAAAAGACATTTGGACTTACTTGCACGTCGAGGCGCCGACTGTGACGAGAACCGTCAGCCGCCTCGAAAAAAACGGCTGGGTAGAACGGATACAGGGCGATGACAAACGGGAAAAAGTCGTCAAAATGACAGAAGAAGCCAAAATTAAATATGATGACATTCAATTAAAAATGCAAGAATTTGAAGAGGAAATCCTTTCCGTATTTGAAGAACGGGATAAAAAAACATTTCAAAGGCTGTTAAATCAATTATTAGAAGGACATCAGGAGGAGTTGTAGCCTATGAAGCAAGCTGAACCCATTTGGACCAGGGATTTTATCATGGTCGTTTTGATTAATTTATTTATATTCGTCTATTTTTACGCACTGTTGACCGTGCTTCCGGTCTATGCGATGCAGGAGCTCGGCGGCTCCGAGTCAGAGGGCGGCCTTTTGATCAGCGGCTTCATGCTGTCCGCGATTTTTGCGAGGCCGTTTTCGGGAGCCGTTATTGAACGTTTTGGCAAAAAAAGAATGGCGCTCATCAGCGTCGTGCTGTTTACTTTGGCATCATTTCTTTATATCTTCATTCATGATATCTACCTGCTGCTTGGCATTCGCTTTTTCCAAGGCATTTGGTTCAGCATCATCACGACGGTGACGAGTGCAATTGCAGCCGATTTAATTCCGCCGGCCCGCCGCGGGGAAGGTTTGGGCTACTTTGCCATGTCGATGAATTTGGCGGTTGTCATCGGTCCGTTTATCGCGTTGAACCTGCTGGATAAAATGAGTTTTTCCGATCTGTTTATTTTATTTTCAGGAATCGTCACTGTGGCCATCCTCTGCACGGCACTGGTCCGGATTCCTAAAGGAAACGACATCCGTTCGGCTGTGTTCAGGTTGTCTTTTTCCAACATGTTTGAAAAGGGCGCGATTCGGATTGCCACGGTCGGATTGTTCGTGTCGTTTTGTTATTCAAGCGTCATTTCCTTCATCTCTGTTTATGCCAAATCTCTCGGCCTTATTGAAGCAAGCAGCTATTTCTTTATGGTGTTCGCGGTGACAATGATGATCACGCGGCCGTTTACGGGAAAACTGTATGATAAAGTCGGCCCCGGAGTCGTCATTTATCCGTCCATTATCATTTTTTGCGCCGGGCTTTTCCTGCTTGCTTTTACAAACAGCAGCGGGATGCTTTTGCTATCCGGAGCTGTCATCGGCATCGGCTACGGATCTATCACGCCGTGCCTTCAGACCTTGGCGATTCAGGCTTCGCCGCCTCACCGGAGCGGCTATGCAACGGCGACTTATTTTACGCTGTTTGATACCGGGATCGCAGTCGGATCCTATGTTTTCGGGTTGGTTGTGGCACAAGCCGGTTTTTCAAACATCTATTTATTCTCAGGCGTTTTTGTGCTCATCAATCTGTTTCTGTATACATGGAGCCAAAAACCCGCACTCGCAAAGGGGAAGCGGGATATATCAATGGCTGAATAAGCCGTTCAACCTCGCCGGGCCGGGATTGCCCGGCTTTTTTCATGCAGGCTGATACAGTCCGATCTGTCATTTAATGAAACTTTTGCAAAATCAAATACGTCTCCTAACTGTCTGACCAAAAACTACTACTCTATTAAAAAGGTGATTTTTTGAACTATTGGCTTTTTACACGCATTCATCAATTATCAAACCACAACCACATCCTGGACAGCGCTATGATTTTGATTACAGAAAAAGCAATTTACATGTATGCGCTCATTTTGCTTTTGATCTGGATCTTCGGAAACCGTTCTTATAAAATAAGCGTTCTTCAGGCAGGTGTGACGGGTATTCTCGGATTGGCGGCAAATTATTTGCTGTCATTGGTTTACTATGAGCCGCGGCCGTTTGTCGCTCACCATGTGGACGTATTGATTCATCATGCTGCCGACGCCTCATTTCCCAGCGATCATACAACCGGGGCGTTAGCCATTTCGATCGCTTTTTGGCTTTATCATCGGAAAATTGGAAGCTGCCTGATTGCTTTCGGGTTATTGACGGGCTTTTCCCGTATTTGGGTCGGACACCACTACCCTGTTGACGTTTTAGGCAGCATTTTGGTCGCTTTATTTGTATCACTCGTTATGTTTAGATTCTCAGCGTATGTGCAGCCGCTTTTTGAACGGATCATCTCACTCTACGAATCGATCTTGCGGAAATTGCGGAAAGCCGTATCCAGAACGGCATAAGAAAACACCCGAATCTCATGATTCGGGTGTTTTTCATTTCCTTTCCTTAACCTTTTAAGGCTTCGGTTAACGGCGGAACAATTTGTTTTTTGCGGGATACAACGCCTTTCAGTGTCGCTGTGTTGTCTGACAATGTGACATTGAACGCTTTTTCCACTGCTTGTGCAGATTGTCCTGAAGCGACGACAACCGAGTCGTTTGTTAAAATGTCGGTTACGACAAACACAAATAAATCCAATCCTTTTTCAGACACCACTTTTGCAAGTTCTGCGTCAACTTCCTCTTTGCGGGAGAGAACGTCGTTTGTATCAACAGTGTTAACTTGCGCGATCTCCACTTTATGGCTTCCCATCGTAAACTCTTTTGCGTCAAGAGAGAGAAGCTGAGGAATCGTTTTTGCGCTCAAATCAGCTCCGGCCTTCAGCATATCGAGTCCATAGCTGTCGGTATCAACGCCGGCAATCGCAGCCAATTCTTTTGCAGCTTTGACATCTTCGTCCGTGCAAGTCGGAGATTTGAATAAGAGGGAATCTGAGATGATCGCCGACAGCATCAATCCTGCGATATCTTTTTTAATTTCGACGCCGTTTTCTTTATAGAGCTTGTTTAAGATCGTTGCTGTGCAGCCTACAGGCTCTGCGCGATAATACAGAGGGTCGCTCGTTTCAAAATTGGCGATCCGGTGGTGATCGATGACTTCAAGCACGCGAACTTGATCCAGGTCATCGACGCTCTGCTGGCGCTCATTATGGTCAACCAGAATCACGCTGTCAGTTTCATTCGCAACAGTGTTCACAAGGCGGGGTACTTCTGCATTAAATTTCTCAAGCGCGAATTCGGTTTCGCCGTTGATTTCGCCGAGGCGGACGGGTTCTGCGTCCATGCCGAGCTCCTTTTTTAATTCGGCATATGCAATCGCTGAACAAATCGTATCCGTATCCGGATTTTTGTGGCCAAAAATAAGTACTTTACTCATGATATAACTCCTTACTGTTGTTTTTATAGTAAGCTTACCTGACAATAAAAAAATCTGCAAATCTGTCACTTATTTTAATATTTACGGAGTGTTTTGTCATTTTAAAAAATAAAAAAAGAGCCGTTTCGGCTCTTTTTATTCTCCATAATCAGGTGTATTGTGGCTTCGTTTTGGAGCGGGCTTCAAGACCGGTTTTTCTCCATATGCGACAGGGCCGCCCTCGTAATGGAATTCCGCTCCGTCCGGCGCCTTCCCTTTCAGCCAATCAAACTGCGCGCTTTCTTCTCCATCCGAGAAATTGTATAAAGTATGCGCAATGTCTTCTTTTTCATTTTCATCCGGAACCGTGCCGGGCACGATGACGCCTTCTTTTTCTTCCAACTCTTTGATCGCGGCGATCCACTGGTTTTGGTGCATCGTATCTCTTGCCAAAAGAAAGCCGAGCATATCCTGTACACCTTTGTCATCCGTCATTTCGCGCAGCCGCGCGACTTGCAGTCTGCCTTGCGATTCAGCGTTGACATTTGCGCGCAGATCGGCCAGAAGGTTGCCGCTCGCTACGATATAGCCTGCATTCCACGGAACGCCGGTGCTGTTTTCAGGCATGGCTCCCAGTCCCGAAACGATCGCATGGTGAGGGTTCATTCCACCCATAATGGCGCCGATGACAGGATCGTCTGCGGCTTTTTCCTGCTCGTAAACCGGAGCATCTTCAAGCAGGCGCGCGATCATCGTCGCAATCATTTCGACGTGTCCGATTTCTTCTGCCGCCGTATCCATGAGCAAATCTTTATACTTTTCATTACCCCTTGTATTCCACCCTTGAAAAAGGTATTGCATGGCCACAGATATTTCTCCGTACTGACCGCCGAGTATTTCCTGCATTTTCTTTGCGAAGACAGGGTCGGGTCTTTCAGGTTTCGCAGGGTATTGCAGCACTTTCGTATGCTTGAACAAATCACATCACTCCTCCGTTTTTTGTATCCTCGTTTTTGAATTAACCGAAAAGGGAAATGATAAAACCGTACAACAGGCTCGGGATGTGTTGCAAACGGGTCAACATTCGAATCAAAGGAGTGCTGTTTTATGATAAAAAATACTTCACACCGCCCTTTTCCGCCGCCTAAAGGACCGTGGATCATGACGCAAACATGGAATCATGTATTATTTGCCCATTGGGCTGTTGATTCTGAAGCCATTCGCGGACGAATACCGGCGGCCTTGGAACTGGAGACATTCAACGGAAAAGCGTGGATCGGCATTTTGCCTTTTCTGCTGACAAATATGCGCCTCCGTTTTTTGCCCCCTTTTCCTTTCGTCAGCAGCTTTCCCGAGCTGAACGTCCGGACATATGTATCATATAAAGGCGTACCGGGCATTTATTTTTTCAGTCTTGACGCCGCTTCGCGCTTAGCCGTCGCCGGCGCGCGCACAATGTTCCACTTGCCTTATTTTCACGCCGGGATAAACTTTGTAAAAGAAGAAAACCATATTGAATTTTCCAGCAGAAGGCATGATTCAAAAGCGGCCTTCCGCGTCAGCTACCGCCCGCTGTCAGATTCCTTCACCACCCAAAAAGGGTCCATCGAATACTGGCTGACTGAAAGATACCGCCTGTACACCACGTACAACAACCGGGTCTACTATGAAGACATTCATCATTCTCCATGGGCGCTGCAGCGGGCCGAAGCCGAAATCCGACAAAACGCGGTGCCCGGAGCAAGCGGTCTCATATTGCCTGATACCGCTCCGCTTCTCCATTACGCCAAACGGCAGCACGTCTTATTTTGGCCTCTGCAGCGGGACCGGTGATGAAATCCGCGTATCTATTCTGATTGATTGGAAAACAGTTGCACCAATAGATGCATTTTTTAAAAATTACGGGCTTGAATCTTGAAAAGAAATCTGTTACGATCTCAGTAAGTAATCAATCAATAACAAAATGAAGGGAGGCGGCATATCATAAGACAGAGTAAGGAAAACCGAAAGGAGCAAATACTTGAAGCTGGATTAGAGGTGTTTGCAGAAAAGGGATATTATAATACCACGACAGCACTCATTGCTGAAAAAGCCGGTATTTCTCAGCCCTATATATTTAGGTTTTATAAGACGAAGGAAGAGTTGTTTGTTGCCGTGCTCGATCGGGCCTTTGAAAGAATCCTCCAAACGTTTCAAAATGTTGAATCCAGCTCCGAACAGATCGTAGCAAACATGGTCAAAGCATATGAAGAGTTGTCTGTATCACACCCTAATGAAATCGCCTTGCAGGTCATCGGACTCTCCGTTACGGAGGAATCGATCAGGAATTGTTCAAAAACAGGCTTATCACGTATTAGAAACTATACGCTGGAAAGGTTCCGGGAAGCGAATGTTCCGAATGCAGAGAGGGAAGTTACGACTTTCCTGGCAAGAGGGATACTTTGCAACATTTCCTATTTCTTGGATTTTCCGGAGATCATGCACGGCCAAACAGAATAAAATAACCGATTTGTTTCGGTTTTTTTATTTAAGTATTGGTTATTGATTGATTAATAACTAACCCGAGGGGGAATTTTCAATGGAAAAAGCAATTGTTTTAGGCGCAACAGGTGGAACAGGTCAAGCCATAGTTTCAGAATTGCTGTCAAGAAATATTCCGGTTATCGCTTTCGGCCGTTCTGAAAATAAACTAAAGAATCTCATAAAAGAACATCATTCAACACCGCTATTAACATATCAGCTTGGCGATGTCTTTGATGCACAGACCATCAGTGAAGCAGCAAAGGACGCAGATGTGATATTTCAATGCGCCAATGTTCAATATCATGAAATGGCGGATAAACTCCTGCTTCTCGGTGAAAGTGTAATGAAGGCTGCAAATATTTTAGGCAAGAAAATCGCGATTGTGGATGGAATATATGTTTTCGGCCGACAAATTGCCAAAGGAGATGAAAATCATCCGAAACAGCCCCATACAAAAAAAGGAAGGATTAGAGTGGATTTTGAAAACTTAATATTCGATAAGAAATGGAAAAATGCCAAACCATTAATCGTCAGACTGCCGGACTATTATGGAAAAACTTCGCAAAATTCTTATTTACAGCCTACATTAACCGGAATGGCAGCAAATAAACCAGCTGTTTTTATCGGCAATCTAAAAACCCCCCGGGAGTACGTATATTTGCCTGATGCCGCAAAAATGATTGTGGAAATCGCAAGTAAAGACGATTCTTACGGTGAAAACTGGAACATTCCCGGCACCGGACTGATTTCAGGTAAAGAAATTATAAAAATCGCACGTCAAATTACCGGCAATAATAAATTAGTCATACCATTAAATAAGCTTGCCATTCGTGTAAGCGGATTATTTGATCCAGTAATGAAAGAAGTAGTAGAAATCATGTACTTAACTGAAGAAACATTCATTCTAAACGGGGAAAAATATGAAAAGAGAATAGGAAAAATTCCCGCGACACCTTATCAAGAAGGGCTGAAAGAAACATTGAAATGCTTAATGAAAACTTAATCTGAAGTTGAGTTATTGATCAATCACTAAAAAATTGCACTATAAAAAAGGAAGAGCTGAAAACGCTCTTCCTTCAACCTGTTTAAGCCGGTTTTGAAATTTCGCTTAATGCTTCTCCCGCTTTCTCATCCGCATTTGAGACGGAGAGATCCCCCAAAGCAACGATTCCAACGAGACGTCCATCTTCAACAATCGGCAGCCTGCGAATTTGGTGTTCCGCCATCAGATCTCCTGCCTCTTCAGCCGACATATCCGGGCGCCCGGTCACCATCTGTGTGCTCATGATATCCCGAGCAGCTGCGTCTGTTTCATTTTCGGCTACACATCTGATGACGATATCCCGGTCCGAAACGATCCCCGTCAAATTTCCGTTCTCGCAGACTGGAATTGAACCCACATTGTAATCACGCATCTTTCCGGCAATTTCCGCAATCGGAGCAGAAGGTTCACAGCATTCGGCATTGGTTGTCATGATGTCCTTTAGTTTCATTCGGAATTCCTCCTTTACTGGGGTTATTATGTGCTTTTCCGATATCCCCCGGGCTTAAACCTATTTAAAAGAGCCTTTCCTTTTCATATATCGTTTTTTATCCTTCAATAAATCGCCGGTCCACCCTTTCTTTCTCAAATACCAGTACACAAGGACGGTAGAAACGGCAATTAAAATTAGCGAAAATAAATAGCCGTACTTTAATGAGAGTTCAGGCATGACTTCGAAGTTCATTCCCCACAGGGCGCCGAAAGCCGTCATCGGTGTAAAGATCGTCGTGAAAATCGTCAGCGCTTTAAAGATTTCATTGCCTCTGTGGGATGTCACCACTTCCTCGGAATGGAGCAAATAATTGATTTCATTCGCGTACTCTTTGATCAATGACATGCCTCTGTCGATTTCGTAAAACGTCCTGCGCTGTTCGATTTCATCAAACGATTTGCTTAAAAAAGTTTCTTTAAGACCCATTGCTACCTTTTTCATCGATAAAATTAAACTTCTTATGACGAGCAGTTCGTGACGCCGTTTATGAATCAGTTCAATGATGCTTTTATTGTTGTCATGGTGAAATCCCCATCTTACTTTTCCAAGGTGAACTTCAAAGTGCTCAAGTTCCTTTAAATACATTCTCATCAGTTCGCCCAGCAGAATCAGAAACACTTCTGGGGCATCTTTGCATCGCTTCAAATGTTGATCGATCGGCCTCCTGTTTGCCTCTTCAAATTGCGAGATATCTAAATTCATTGTGAAAAAATAGTTTTTCGTTAAGTAAAAATGAAATGCTGTCCGGTTTTGTTGAACTTCCGCTTCCTGGTCGTAAATATATGAACCGTAGATCGCTTCCTTGCCTTGAACGGCAGCATTGATATCAATGCAATTGATATTGGCCGAAGGAACGCCTTGAAACCAGTTTCGGCATTCCGGCCAATGATCGGGCTGGATCAGCCCTTGTGCTGTCGCTTTTTCGTGAGGGCCGAGCTGATACCATGTCCAACCCTCTCCCTGAAAAACTCTCATATTTCGTCTCCTCCTCTTCCGGCCCATTCGTTTTATATTTCTTTGCCCGCCCTCGGCATAAATAAACATCATGTTTGCCGCGCTGCGGCACGTGGTATGAAGCCAGTATGAGTTTTTTATAGAAAAGGAGGTGGCGCCTTCTTTTTGAGAAGGCGGGGCATTGGAATTATTGAAGCTGATTGCAGTGGCAGGATTAATCGCATTAACGGGCTTTTTCGTCGCGGTCGAATTCGCCATCGTCAAAGTAAGGCGGACAAAGATCGACCAATTGATCATTCAGAAAAAAAAGGGCGCGCTTGCCGCAAAAGAAGTGACCTCACACCTTGACGAATACTTGTCAGCCTGCCAGCTTGGAATCACCGTAACGGCATTGGGCCTCGGCTGGCTTGGTGAACCGACGATGCAGACCTTGCTGCATCCCCTTTTCTCAAAAATCGGCTTGAACGAGTCGGTGACACATATTCTTTCATTTTTGGCCGCTTTTTTATCGGTCACTTATCTCAATGTTGTGATCGGAGAGCTGGCGCCAAAAACGATCGCCATTCAAAAAGCGGAAACCGTTACGCTGCTTTTTGCACAGCCGATGATCTGGTTTTATAGAATCATGTTTCCTTTTATATGGCTGCTCAATCATTCAGCCCGCATGATCACAAGTCTGTTCGGCCTGAAGCCGACTGGTGAACACGAATTGGCCTATTCGGAGGAAGAGCTGCGAACGCTTTTATCTGAAAGCTATCAAAGCGGGGAGATTAACCAGAATGAATTGAAATATGTAAACAATATTTTTAAATTCGACGAACGTACGGCAAAAGAAATTATGGTGCCCCGCAATGAAATGACCGTCCTGTCTCTTGACGACAGTTTAAAAAAAGCGAAGCAGCTCATCAAAGAAACGAAGCACACCCGCTTCCCCGTCATGGAGGAAGACAAAGATCACATCACCGGAATGATCAATATAAAAGAACTGCTGCTGGCGGAGCTTGCAGGGGAATTTTCTTTAGAAACAAAATCGCTAAAGCCATATATCCATCCGGTTATCCATGTGATTGAAACGATTCCCGTCTACCAGCTGTTCGTCAAAATGCAAAAAGAGCATACACATATGGCGATTCTCGTAGATGAGTATGGCGGAACATCCGGCCTTGTGACGGTTGAGGATATCGTCGAGGAAATCGTCGGCGATATTCGCGATGAATTCGATACTGAAGAAGTATCTGCTGTTCAGAAACTGGAAGATGACCATTACATCCTCAGCGGTAAAGTACTGGTCAGCGATGTAAACGACCTGCTCGGAATTCATTTATCAGATGAGGAGATTGATACAATCGGCGGCTGGATGCTGACGCAGAATATTGAGAGCAAGCCCGGAACGGCGATCGAAAGTGAAGGGTACCGTTTCAAAGTAAAAGATATGGACGGACATCGAATCGTTGCAGTTGAGGTTGAAAAAACCGCTTAATCCCCCTTTCAGCCTCTCCCTGTCCGCTTTTCTCCCTAAAAACCATGTGAGGAAATCTGACATATTCATCATGATATCTCCCTTTTGTCACTATAATGAAAGAAAAAGAGATCTGCTCTCAATCTAAATGACTACGGAGGAATGAAACATGCAGATGGGGGATACAGTATTTATGTTCTTTTGCGCTTTGCTCGTATGGCTGATGACGCCGGGCATCGCTTTATTTTACGGAGGACTTGTCAGGAGCAAAAATGTGCTCAGCACCGTTATGCACAGCTTATCTTCAATTGCCATCGTTTCTATCATATGGATTTTGTTCGGCTATTCGCTCGCTTTCGCTCCCGGAAACCCATTGATCGGGGGTTTGGATTGGATCGGACTGCAAGGTGTCGGCTTTGAACCCAATGCCGATTATTCGGAGACGATCCCGCATACGCTTTATATGATGTTCCAATTGACATTTGCCGTTCTGACGACTGCGATTATTTCCGGAAGCTTTGCGGAGCGCATGCGCTTTCCTGCCTTTATTCTTTTTTCGGTGCTCTGGGCGGTTTTTGTTTACTCGCCAGTCGCCCACTGGGTATGGGGCGGAGGCTGGCTTGACGAGCTGGGAGCGATTGATTTTGCCGGCGGCAACGTCGTTCACATCTCTTCCGGTGTAGCCGGCCTGGTTGTTGCGATTGTTCTCGGCAAGCGGAAAAATATCAGCGATACCGCCCCTCACAACCTCCTTCTGACTTTGCTCGGGGCGACTTTGATCTGGTTCGGATGGTTCGGGTTCAACGTCGGAAGCGCCCTGACGATCGATGAAGTCGCCATGACCGCTTTTATCAACACGAATACGGCTGCGGCTGCGGGGCTGATCGGCTGGATTTTGGCAGAATGGCTGATCAATAAAAAGCCAACGATGCTCGGCGCCGTCTCGGGAGCAATCGCGGGACTTGTCGCGATTACACCGGGCGCAGGCTTTGTTACGCCTTTCTCATCCGTATGGATCGGGCTCATCGGTGGAATCGTCTGTTTCTGGGGTGTGTTTTCGCTGAAGAAAAAATTCGGCTACGATGATGCGCTCGATGCCTTCGGACTTCACGGGCTCGGCGGAACATGGGGCGGAATTGCGACGGGCTTGTTCGCGACGACATCAGTCAACGCAGACGGAGCAAACGGGCTTTTTTACGGAGACATCAGTCTCCTTTGGAAACAGCTGATTGCGATTGCCGCAACATATTTGTTTGTCGCAATCGTCACATACGCTATTATTAAGGTAGTCAGTATCTTCTTTAAACTCCGTGCCTCAGAGGATGAAGAATCATTGGGCCTCGATCTGACGCTGCACGGCGAAAAAGCGTATCAAGATTAATTTGTGGAGGAGTGATGGTATGAGCGGTCAAATGTATAAGGTGGAAATTGTAACTCGTCCTACAAACTTTGAAAAGCTGAAAACGGAGCTGGCCAAAATCGGGGTAACGTCCATTACGTTTTACAATGTACACGGATGCGGCCTGCAAAAAGGGCATACAGAGCTTTACCGCGGGGTCAAACGCGAAAGCAATGTATATGAAAGGTTAAAAGTCGAAATCGTCGTCAGCAAAGTGCCTGTCGAAAAGGTGGCCGAGACGGCGCAAAACGTCCTGAAAACCGGGGAACCCGGTGACGGCAAGATCTTCATATACGAAATTAAAAACACCATCAACATCCGCACAGGCGAGGAAGGTCCTGACGCTTTATAAAAAGATCGAAGCTCCCGGCTGAAGTTAAGCCGGGAGCTTTTCTGATGTTATAAAACGGCGTCAATCACACCGTATGCCTTCGCTTCGTCCGCATCCATAAAATAATCACGTTCCATGTCGGCTTTTAGTTTTTCAATGGGCTGGCCCGTTCGTTCGTGAAAAAAGTGCTCGATTTTTTCCCTCAGTTTGATGATCCGCTTCGCTGAAATCTCCATGTCTGTCGCCTGTCCTTTGACGCCGCCGAGCGGCTGATGGATCATGATTTCGCTGTTTTTGAGCGCATACCGTTTGCCTTTTGTTCCGCCGGCGAGAAGAATCGCTCCCATGGAAGCTGCCATTCCGACGCAGATCGTGCGGACATCCGGCTTCACATAGTCCATCGTATCCAAAATCGCATATCCCGCGGAAGTTGATCCGCCCGGGCTGTTGATATAGATCGAAATGTCTTTTTCATTGTCTTCGGCTGACAAAAACAGCAACTGGGCGGTGACCCGATTGGCGAGGTCATCGTTGAATTCAGAGCCGATCATAATGATCCGGTCTTTTAAAAGTCTGGAAAAAATATCGTACGATCTTTCACCGGCAGCCGTTTTCTCAATGACGTAAGGTATGGTGTTCATAGCCTTTTTCCTCCTAGGCAGCACACCTCATCATGCTGATGCAGGACGGCTGTGAAGCGCCGAAAAGCCATGTCTGTTTGGCAAATTCGAGCAGAGCATCGGGGTTGTGATACAATATCGCCCGAACAAGCAGGTCAATGTGTTCGTCATCCCGGTCCGCCGCTTCCCTTTGCAGAACATCCGGAGAAAGCCTTTTTAATCGCTGACGCGATCTGAATAAAAGCGATTTGACGGATGATTCGGGCTTACCGAGCGACTCGGCGATTTCGTGCAGCTGAAAGGAAAACACATCTTTGAGCAGAAAAATCGTTAATTGCTTCGGCGTTAAAATACCGGAAAGCTGTTTCAGCAGGTGCTCGAAGTCATCGGCCGCCTTCATGCGCTCTGCCCTCCCGTCTTCCAGATTGTCTTCAGACAGAAAGATTTCGCGTTTCCTTTTTCTGAGCAGGTCAATCCATTTATGCTTTGCCACCGTCTTTTGATAAGCATGTGAGGCGTCTGTTCGATTGATTTCGATTAACTTCAGGATGGTATCCTGGACTAAATCCTCGGCATCCCATTTATCACCTGTCATTCTCATGCAATACTTCATCAGCGCTTGCTGTTCTAGCTCATTCATGAATGCATTCACACTCCTTAAAAGAGGCCTCTTACTTAATAAACGGCTGGCTCTGCAAATTTGATACGGGTTTTTTATGATTGTAACAAAAAAGGCGCCTATCGTATTTGATAGGCGCTCTGAGGGAAGCGTGCCTTATGACTGGCTTGAATCGTCAGACTGGGTTCCGTCTTGATTTTCTGACCCTTCAGACGAATCTTCCCGTTTGGTTTTGTCGTCTTTTCCACCTGTTTGATCTTTCGCTTTGTCTTCTGTTTTTGACTTTTCTTCAACAGAAGGCTGAGCAGGTTCCTTCATTTCAGCCGCTTGTTCCTCCACCGCTTTTTCGATGCTGGAGACCGGCTTGTCCATGAAGTTCAACGGGTTTAGCGCAACACCGTCTTTGCGGATTTCAAAATGCACATGGTTTCCGCCTTCTTCATTGTAAAGGTTTTTGCCTGCTTTTCCGATGACTTGATTTTGTTCAATCTTGTCACCTTGTTTGACGCTTACTTCAGAAAGAGACTGATACACAGTTGATAAACCATTTTCATGTTCAACTTCAACAACGTAGCCCAGTACAGGGTCTTTTGCAGCTTTGATGACCGTACCGCTGAGAGATGCGGAAACATCGAATGTTTTTCCGTCTTTCTCAGCCAAGTCGATACCTTTGCTCATGCTGTACGTGTTATTATAGTTTACAAGTGCTGCTTCTTTCTCTTCTTTAGTTGCGTCAGTTTCAAAGAACTTTTTAACGACAGAAACATTTTCAGAATCAGCAACCGGCATTGCGACATTTTCGACTGGTTTGCCTACTTCTACCGCGTCATCCCGGTTATCATAGGCTGATTTCTTACCATCGTCAGCAAGCTGATCTTTTACATCGTTGTTAGAAGCCGATTGATACCAAAGAACGGCGGTTAATACAACGACGGCACTTGTCAAATAGATGGCCGGAAATACCCAGCGTTTGCGAAAAAACTGTTGCAGCTTTGTGATTTTGGAAGTACGATTCTTTTCTTCCTCTTTCATTACTCATCACCTCAGCAACATTCTGAACACTTTTCAGAAAATATATACATTTACAAAAAACTTTTTTTCAAGTTAGTCTGCACCGGCTGCTTCGTTTTTATGTAAAAACCGCCCTAAAACCTGAAATTTCACCAATGTGCATGATAACGGGAAAAACGCCGAAGATATAACATATGAAGAAAGGACAGAGAGAATGAAACTACGGATCGCCAATCGGGAAGACCTTCCCGCAGTAGTCGATATTTACAACTCCACCATTGCGTCGCGAATGGTTACGGCAGATACAGAACCCGTCACACCTGAAGAAAGGCTGAACTGGTTTTTGAACCATACCGAGGCAAGGCCTCTTTATATTGTGGAAAATGAACAAGGGGATATCGCCGGCTGGATCAGCTTCGAATCATTTTACGGTAGGCCCGCCTATAACAAAACCGCCGAAGTCAGCATTTACCTTCATGAAGACCACCGCGGCAAAGGGGCGGGTTCAGCGGTGCTTGAAAAAGCGCTTGAAGCCGCGCCAAAGCTTGGAATCCGTTCTTTAATGGCGTTTATTTTCGCCCACAACGAACCGAGCATCAAGCTTTTCAAAAAATACGGCTTTACCGAGTGGGGACACTTTCCCGGAATCGCCGAGATGGATCGAATACGGTACGATTTAAAAATATTAGGAAAAGAATTGAATGAAGCCTGATCATCATGGCACGAAAAAAAGAGCTGTCATGCAGCTCTTTTTTTCTTTCATCATTCAGCCAGCCTGCGCCTTCTGATCTCTTCTTCATTTAAAAATTCCAAAAAGCTTCTCATCACAGTAAACGGCTCTTCTTTGACCGCCTGAACGTACCGTCTTTTCCGTTCATCGGAAAGCACTTCGCTTGTTTGCATCCGTTCCAATATATATTTCATCACCGATTGCTGAACATTTCTTTTTTGGTAAGACGACTCTCTGAACAGCGCCATGCCGAAAGCTGCTGCTGCGGCAGCGCAGCCGATTTTTATCATTGAATCGGTTCCATAGGATGCCTGCCCCCAAAAAGAAGAAAGATAAACCAATGAAGCAACAAGCAGCGGAATCGCGATAAAAAGAAATATCAGCCTTTTCTTTAAGAACGGCGCCGCCACATGCTTGAGGTTATCCATTTCTTCTTTCATAAAAGCCGGCATTTGATGGAAACGTTCCATATCCATAATCAATCCCTCCCGATTTGGTTAAAGAGGCGTTGTTTCGCTGATTAAATCACGCTTTTTATATGTATATCGTAACTTAGATCCAACATGTTTTACAGTTTTTTGCCTTTCCCCTTTTTATTAGGAACTTTCCGTCTCCCGCCCCGTATAACATGAGATAGTTGCTTGAAAGGGGAGTAACTGTTATAAATGGAATGTATAAAAACAAATCCGTCTTGTGAGGTTCAATATGGATATTATTAAAAATATCAGCATCACATCGATATTTCTCGGCTTTATATTAGTTTTAAACACGCTATTGGCAATCGTTGTGATCTTTAGGGAACGCCGGGATG
The DNA here is from genome assembly GCF_053903085.1 of Bacillus sp. AK124. Taxonomy (NCBI): domain Bacteria; kingdom Bacillati; phylum Bacillota; class Bacilli; order Caryophanales; family Bacillaceae; genus Bacillus; species Bacillus sp. AK124. The sequence continues at coordinate 473,551 of NZ_CP096378.1, read as the reverse complement.
CAAGCTCCTCCTGGGCCTGGCTCTTGGTACTCTTCTTTATTCCCGTTCTTGGCTTTATCCTCTATTTGCTCTTCGGCCACAATTTGAGCAGGAATCACCTTTTTCAATGGGAAGACCGAAAGAGGATCGGGATGGAAAAAATATTGGAAAAGCAGCTGACCAAGCTGAAAAACCGCGAGTTTGAATTTCGCAATAAAGCGACGGCGGACAGCAAAGACTTGATTTATATGCACATTCTGAATAACCACGCCGTTTTCACGGAAGACAATGCGGTCGAGCTGTTAACGGACGGACGCCAGAAATTCGACAGACTGCTTCGCGACATTGAAAACGCCAAAGACCATATACATCTTCAATATTATATTTATAAAGGTGATGAGATCGGAAAAAAGCTGCGGGACGCGCTGATCAAAAAAGCAAAAGAAGGCGTTGAAGTCCGCGTTTTGTATGATGAATTGGGATCAAGAAGCCTCAGGAAAAGCTTTTTCAAAGAGCTGAAAAAGGCGGGAGGATTTGTCGAAGTTTTTTTCCCGTCGCGTTTTAAATTTATCAATTTGCGCATGAATTACCGCAACCACCGCAAGCTCGTCATCATCGACGGCGTCATCGGCTATGTCGGAGGATTTAATGTCGGGGACGAATACCTCGGTCTAAATCCGGCTTTTGGCTATTGGCGGGACACGCATCTCAGAATCAAAGGAACGGCAGTCCATTCGATTCAAACGCGTTTTATCCTGGATTGGAATCAGGCCTCGCACCATCACGATATTACATATATGCCAAACCACTTTCCTGACATCGATTCCAACGGAAACATCGGCATGCAAATCGTCACCAGCGGCCCCGATTCAGAATGGGAGCAGATTAAAAACGGCTATATTAAAATGATATCAACGGCAAAGCGGTCGATTCTTATACAGACGCCTTATTTTATTCCGGACGCAAGCCTGCTCGATGCCCTCAGAATTGCTTGTCTGTCCGGCGTTGACGTGAGAATCATGATTCCTAACAAACCCGACCATCCTTTTGTGTACTGGGCTACCTATTCTTACATCGGCGAACTTTTAAAAGCCGGCGCTTCCGTATTTATTTACGACAACGGATTTATCCATGCGAAAACAATCGTTGTAGATGAAGAAATTTCATCAGTCGGCACGGCAAATATTGATATGCGCAGCTTCAAGCTCAATTTTGAAGTGAATGCTTTTTTATACGATGAGGAAATTTCGAGAAGCCTTGTCCTATCATTTGAAAAAGATCTGCAAGTCTCAAGGGAGCTGACCTATGAGGAATATTTAAACAGAAGCAAATCGATCCGCTTCAAAGAAGCCATTTCGATCCTGCTGTCGCCGATTTTATAGCGCGTCATTCATGCGGTAAAAAAATCCTCCCGGAAACGGGAGGATTTTTGTTTTACTTACCGGAAGCCGCCGCACCCTTGGAAACTGAAGCATACTTGTCCATTTGACGTTCAGTGTCAGCGTCCTTGAGCTTGAGTGCGATGAAAAATGCTGCCATGAGGAAGCCGGCTGCACCGAGCAAAGCGGTCCGGTAAGCTGATAAATCGGGCTCTATCCCTGCGCCAGGCTGACTGAGCACAGCAAGGACGCACGACATGACGGCAACTCCAAAAGCAGATCCGAGCCGGTTTTGCACATTAAACAGCGTCGTTGCCCGACCCATTGATGAGGATGAAATGTTGGCAAAACAAACAACCTGCGCAGCGCCAACCGCATGCCCCAGAAAAAAGCCCGCCGAAAACAGCAGCAGCCTGAGAAGCCACAGATTTGACCCGTATCCGGTCAGGCTCAGCAGCCCAAACAATACAGCGGCGCCTAAAAGCGCAACGGAAATTATCCGCCTCGGCCCGAGCTTATCTAACGACCTCGGCATCAGCTGGGAGGCCAGCATCAAGCCTAATGCTTCGGGAAACGTGATCAAAGCGGTATCGGTCGCAGAATAGCCGAGTGCTTCCTGGCACAACAGCGGAAATATATAGAGCATGCCAAGGAGTCCGCCTGCTGTCAAAAGCGAAATGACGCTCATCATTCCAAAAACCCGGTCCTTCAATAAGCGCAGTTCAATCAGCGGATGCTCAGCCTTCAGCTCGACAAAAACGAGAATGGCGAGGAGAATCACTCCCCCGGTTCCTGAAACAAGCACATTCGGAGAGCCGAAGCCCTGCACAGGCCCCTGGCTGAGTGCAAAAACTGACAACGCCATTCCCGGCCCAGCCAAAAGAAATCCTAGCCAATCAAATCTCCCCGCTTTCGGCTCCATATGTTCATGAAGATATAACAGGCCAAACAGCAGAATGATCATACCGATCGGAATATTAATGTAAAAAATCCAGCGCCATGACAGCTGATCCGTCAGAAACCCGCTGATGATCGGCCCAACCGCAGGCGCGACCGCAATCGGAAGGACGAGAACTCTCGAAATTTTAGCCCGTTCCTGCGGAGGAAACGTCCTGAACAAGATTGCCATTCCCACTGGTGTGATCAATCCGCCGCCGGCTCCCTGGATCACGCGAAATACGTTTAATGCCGCCAGATTGTCAGCGATTCCGCATAATGCGGATGCAGCCGTAAATATGGAAAGCGCGGCAAGGAAAACACGCTTTGTCCCAAAGCGGTCTCCAAACCAGCCGGCTGCGGGAAGAAAGACCGCCAAGCTGACTAAGTATCCGATGTTAATTGTGCCTGCAGCAGACGGCAAAGTTTGAAATTCGTTCATGATGGCGGGCAATGCCATGTTAATGACACTCGCATCCATTGCAGCCATAAACATGGCCGTTACATATACAATGCTGACAACCGTCCTTTGATTGAACGGCCTTCTCTTCATTGCTGACCGCCGTGAACTTCTGCAGCCGGCTTCAAGCTGTTCGGCGAGAGATCGGTCCAATTCGAGCTGATATAGTCGATGCAGGCGCTGCGGCTCGTTTCCCCGCAGACAATCTCCCACCCTGCCGGAATATGAACAAAGGCGGGCCAGAGTGAATACTGGCCTTCCTCATTCATTAAAACAACATATGTGCCCTGTTCATTTTCAAAAGGATTTGTCATCGTTATCTCTCCCTACTTGTCCGTATCTTTTTCAAACCGTCCAGTTTTTCCGCAACATGACGTCCGATTTCGGCCAGCGGCTCCGGCTGGCACAAATCTTTATGCCGGCAATCCATATCATGAATATCAATGTTTCCGTTCAGATAAGGAAGCCATGACTCCGGATCGATCGGATCAAACCATTCCGGTATCACGGTAGATTTGAAGAACAGGATATCACCATGAAAGACGCGGGGCTTATATTCGCTTAAAATCCGGACGGAATTCACATAAGTCTCCTTTAAATTCAAGATCGCAGCCTCATCCAGGCTGGCAAGCGCACTGCCGTCTCGGCGCAGTATATCGATCGCACTGGAAAGTTTCAGCGGTTCCCCGTTAAGGCTGTCCGGATCGTATCCTCCCAATGCTAAGAGTGCAATCAATGCTTCCTGCTCATCAGGTGCATCTTTAATTGGAAGGAAGTGATTCGGGTATGCATCAAGCATGACAAGAAGCGAAATGTCTTCCCCTTGTTCCTGCAGCTGAGTTGCGATCGCATGTACAACATTGCCTCCGAGAGACCAGCCGAGAAGACGATAAGGCCCTGTTGGCTGAATCGTACGAATGTGCCTGATATAATCCGTGGCCATGTCGTCGAGCGTATCAGGAAGCTCTTCCTGCCTTGCGATCCCGCGAGCTTGAAGGCCGTATATCGGATATTCCTTCCCGAGTGCCGTCATTAAACCGGCATAACACCAGCTGAGGCCCCCGGCCGGGTGCACACAAAACAGGGGATCCTGACTGCCTCCGGTTCTCAGCGGAAGCAGTACATCCAGTGCACTTTGCCCGCCGCCGGATTCAAGCCGTTCAGCGAGTCCGCTGACAGTAGGCGCTTCAAGCAGGTCGCCGATGCCGAGCTCGACGCCGAGCGCTTCACGAATGCGGCTCATCAGCTGTACGGCGAGCAGAGAATGACCGCCGAGTTCGAAGAATCCGTCATCAATACCAATCCGCGGCACATTGAGGATTTCTGAAAAAAGATCGCACAAGATTTCTTCCTGCGGTGTTCTTGGCCCCCGCCCTTTAACAGCCGCGGCAAAATCAGGCTCAGGCAGCGCTTTTCGATCAAGTTTGCCATTTGGAGTCAATGGCAAGTCTGCAATTTTTACAAATGCAGAAGGCACCATGTACTCCGGCAGAGTGCCTGCGGCAAACCGGCGCAGTTCAGCCGGATCGGTTTCTTCTCCAGACGCCGGGACAACATAGGCGATCAGGCGCTTGTCCCCGGGCTGGTCTTCCCTTACAACTACAGCGGCTTGATTCACCCTGTGATGGCGGACAAGCACCGCTTCTATCTCGCCAAGTTCGATTCTAAAGCCGCGGATCTTGATCTGCTGATCGGCCCGGCCCATATAATCAAGAGAGCCGTCTTGACGCCTGCGGGCAAGATCACCGGTTCGGTACATCCGGGTTCCCGGCGGTCCAAATGGATCAGCGACAAAGCGGTCTGCCGTCAAATCGGGTCTGCCCAAGTAACCCCGTGCGAGGCCGCCCCCCGACACATACATCTCTCCGGTGACGCCCGCGGGTACCGGTTCAAGGTATTCATCAAGCACATATACACCTAAATCGGGAATCCCTTGACCGATCAGGCTGTTCGCTTGAAGTGCTGCAGTCTGCTGATCGAGGGAAATATAGCTGACATGTACCGTCGTTTCTGTAATTCCGTACATATTAATCAGCCGCGGGAAATGCTCCGGATGGCGTTCATACCAATCTTCAAGCCTCTTCAGCTCGAGCGCTTCCCCTCCAAAAATGATAAAGCGCAAGGAAAGGCGCTTTCCTGTCTCAGCATTGTCCCGGTCAGCCTGCATCAATTGATAAAATGCGGAAGGTGTCTGATTGAGCACAGTCACTCCCTCGCGTACGAGAAGATTGAGAAAGTCGGCCGGCGAGCGGCTGATTGTATGAGGTACCACGACAAGCCGCCCCCCATTGAGCAGCGCTCCCCAAATTTCCCATACCGAAAAGTCAAATGCGTAAGAATGAAACATCGTCCAAACGTCATCAGAGCCAAAATGGAACCATTGGTCAGTCGCTCCGAACAGCCGCACGACATTTTGATGCGGAACGACCACCCCTTTCGGCTTGCCGGTCGAACCGGATGTGTAAATGACATACGCCGGGTGAAGAGGCAGCAAAGGCGTCGTACGTTCGGCATCAACCGGATTCGCAGAAGCGCATCCGTTCAGTTCCTCTTGTATGCAAGGGTCATCAAGTACAATCCGTTCAACAGATGCGGGAACAGAAAGGCTTGATTCGACCTCTGAACTCGTTACGACGCAGGCAGGATGTGCATCATTCAACATAAACGCTATCCTTTCTGCCGGGTAGTCCGGATCCAGAGGCACATATGCCGCGCCAGCTTTCAGCACTGCAAGCAGTCCGACAATCATATCCAAAGATCTTGGCAGCGCCAGGGCAGCAAATTGTTCGGGACCGACCCCTTTGGCGATCAGGAGATGGGCAAGCCGGTTAGCGCGTCTATTGAGCTCGCTGTATGTGAGCGAGTCATTTTCATATATAACCGCAACGGCTTCCGGGTCCTTCGCGGCCTGCTTTTCAAATAAAACAGGCAAAGATGAACAAGGTATGTTGTTGGACGATTTGCTCCAGTCAGCCAGCATGTTTTCACGTTCGGCCGGAAGGAGAATATCAAGTCTTCCGAGCGGCTGATCAGGGTCGGATACTGCTGAATACAGCAGTCTGACAAGCCGTTCGGCCAATGTTTGAACCGTATTTCGCTCAAATAAATCTGTGCTGTATTCCACAAATCCGCCGATACCTGCGGGTGTTCCGTCCGCTTTTCGATGTTCGCGAAGCTCAATCGTCAAATCAAACTTGGCTGCGCCGACACTGCGAATTTCAATGTCTGATTTAAGGCCGGAAAGTTCAAGCTCAGGTTCAGGCGTATTTTGAAAGGCGAGCATGATTTGGAACAGCGGATGTCTCGCTCTTGATCTGGCAGGATTGAGCACTTCAACAAGGCGCTCGAACGGAAGATCCTGATGCTCATATGCAGCAAGATTTACTTTTCTAACTCTGTTCAGAAGCTCCCGAAAACTTGGATTACCCGATGTATCCGTTCGAAGCACAAGCGTATTAACGAACAATCCGACAATTCCGCCTAGAGCATCATCGTTTCTTCCCGCTATCGGACTGCCGAGCGGAATGTCGTGGCCTGCTCCGATGCGTGTCAGCAGTGAGGCAAGGGCCGACTGCAAAATCATGAACATGCTGACTCCGGTGCTGCGGGACAAAGCGAGCAAACGGCCGTGCAGCTGTTCGTCAATGCTGAGATCAATCGTACCGCCTCTGTAGCTTGATTCCGACGGACGCGGGTGATCAGTCGGAAGCTCCAGCTGATCAGGCAGATGTTCCAATGCCTTTGACCAATACCCGAGCTGCTTGGCAATCAGACTGTCCGGATTGCTCTCACGCCCAAGCAGATGTTCCTGCCATACGGCATAGTCGGCATATTGTATAGAAAGCGGCTCCCAAGCAGGTGCCTCACCATTCAGACGCGCATTGTAGGCAGTTTCCAAATCGCGGGTCAGCGGCGTTAAAGACCAGCCGTCGCCAATCATATGGTGCAAAAGCAGAAGAAGAACAAATTTGTCCGGTCCAAGTACGAACAACTCGGCGCGAAACGGAGGTTCCTTTTCTAAATGAAAACGGTGCCGAACAGCCTCCGCCAGGACTTTTTCTAAATCATGTTCGCTGACATGGGATACAGCGAGTTCGGGACGCGCTTGATCCGCTTCCAATATCAGCTGGTGTGTTGTCCCCTGCTGATCCGGGAAAATTGTTCGAAGCGGCTCATGTCTTGCTGCCACATCGCCCAGAGCGGCTGTCAGCGCCTCTTGGTCCAAACTTCCGGTTAAATGAACGACAACCGGAATATTATAGGTCGGGCTCGGTCCTTCCAAACAGTGCAAAAACCATAGGCGCCGCTGCGCGAAGGACAGCGGAATCTCCTGGCGGCGCTCTCTTTTACGCAATGCCGGACGGGCGCTCTGCGCCTGATCAAGCTGTTTGGCAAGCCCGGCGGCTGTGGGCTCATCGAATAAACGGCCGATTCCGAGTTCGACGCCGAGCGTTTCCCGAATCCGGCCGACGAGCCTGCCCGCCAGAAGCGAATGTCCGCCAAGATCAAAAAAGCTGTCATCAATACTGACTCGCGGCACCCCCAGCACTTCAGCGAATAAATCACACAATATTTCCTCTTGCGGAGTCCTTGGCTCACGTCCGCCTGTATAAATACTCAACGCCGGAGCCGGCAGGGATTTGCGGTCAAGCTTTCCGTTCGGCGTAAGCGGCAGTTCATCAAGGATGACAAATGCAGACGGAATCATATAGTCGGGCAGTGTTTCACCAACGTAGCCGTGAAGCTCGGCAGGATGAAGGCTTTCTCCCGAAGCGGGAACGATATACGCAAATATACGCGGATCACCGGGCTGGTTTTCACGAACAATAGCAGCAGCTTGTTTAACAACCGGATGATTTGCAAGCACCGCTTCTATTTCTCCCATTTCAATGCGGAATCCGCGAATTTTGACTTGGTGGTCCGCACGGCCGATATAATCAAGCGACCCGTCTTCGCGCCAGCGCACAAGGTCGCCCGTACGGTACATCCGCGATCCAGGCGGCCCGTACGGATTCGCAATAAAGCGTTCAGCCGTGAGAGCATGACGGTTCAAGTAGCCGCGCGCCACTCCGGTTCCTGCCACATAAAGTTCTCCAGCCGCTCCCGGAGGCACGGGCTGCAATCCGGCGTCTAGAACATACAGCTGCGTATTCCAAATCGCACGGCCGATTCCCGGAGGTTCCGTGCAGCCTGCTTCCAGCGCGGCGGCTGTAGACCAAATCGTTGTTTCCGTCGGTCCATAAAGGTTCGTTAATGTGCATCCGAGCTGCTGCAATTGCCGGGCCAAGCTGGCTTGCAGAGCTTCACCTCCGACAAGCGCACGAAGACCTTTAAGCTTGTCCGGAGCGCTTGAGGCCAATGCGTGCCAGAGGGTCGGTGTAGCCTGCATCATGGTGATTCCGTATGTTTCAATCATTTTGGCTAGTGCGGACGGATCTTGTACCGTCTCCTTCTCGGCAAGAACGACTGCCGCCCCGCTGATCAGCGGCAAATAAATTTCGAGTGCTGAGATGTCGAATGCAATCGTTGTGACGGCCAGCAGCCGGTCGTCTTGATTAAGCGGGAACATATCCTGCATTGAAAGCAAAAAATTGAATAGGCTTTCAGCTTGTACAACCACGCCTTTAGGTCTGCCGGTTGATCCGGACGTATAAATCATATATGCCGGCTGAGCGCCGGAATGCTGTCCGCCGGGATTTTCTTCAGAACAGCCGGAGATTTTTTCCACAACAGTTCGTTCATCAAGGATTAACTTCGGCGTTTGCGAACTGATCACATCTTGTGCTTTTTTGCTGGTGATGACAAACAGCGGCTGTGCATCATTGAGCATATACTCGATCCTGTCAGCCGGATAATCGGGATCTATAGGTAAATAAGCCGCTCCAGCCTTGAGAACGGCGAGCATGCTGACAATCATTTCCGCTGATCGCGGCAGGGCCAAAGCAACGAATGTCTCGGGTTTCGCCCCCTTATTGATCAGCAGATGAGCCAGTTGATTTGCCCTTTTATTTAATTCGGAATAGGTGAGAACCTCATCACTGGAAACGACTGCCGGAGATTCAGGGCACTCCTTCGCCATCCTTTCAAATCGTTGCGGAAGACTCTCATTGGGAAGACCGCGGTCTGTTTGATTCCATTCGATCAAAATTTGAGCGCGTTCTTCCGGGAGAAGAATATCCAATGTCCCCACCGGCTGAGTTTGCTCGCAATCGGCAACCGTTTTCAGAAGAGTAAGAAAACGATGAATATGATGTTCAAGTTCATCCGCATGATAAACAGCGGGGTTTGCATCCATGTTTACTTTCAACCCGCCTCCGTCCGGGCGGCCGTAAATGTTGATTGACAGATCGTCCACAGGTCCCGTGGCAAGATTATGCACGATGCCTTGACAGCCGGCAAAATTCAAGCGTTGCTCAAAAGGCATCAAATTAAGCTGCGGACCGAACAGCCGCTGATTTTCGCCAAGCAGCTTGAGATCCCGGCGCAGTTCTTCGTGGCGGTAATGCTGATGACGCCTCAGCTTCACCATCTCCGCTGAGATTTGCTTGACCAGCTCTCCTACGCTCATTTCCGGCTGCATGCCAATCCGAAGCGGAAGGAGATTCATGACCATACCCGGAATATGGAGAGCGGCCGATCCGAGGCGGCACATCATCGGCATCCCGAGAACGACGTCATTTGCCCCCGTCAGCCGATGAACATATATTGCAGCTGCTGCCATCACGGTTTCGTGCCAAGTTGCCCCCATTCTGCTTGCTGCAGACAGAAGATGATCAGCATGCTCACTCGGCAGATAGTCAGACCTGCGAAGAAAGCTTGAAGAGGTACGCGGCGCCCTTTCGGCAAGACTGACTACCTCCGGTTCATCGCTGAATCGCTCAAGCCAAAATCGCCGATCTTCCTGATACTGTTCTGATGCACGGTAAGCCGTTTCCTCCGCGAGAATCAAATCGAGGGAGCCAAAGGCTCCGCTCTGGTCGATCGATTTGTTCTGCATCAATGCGTTATATATTTTTGACAGCCGCTCGGCGATCAGTGTAAAGCTAAACCCGTCCGTTGCGATATGGTGAGTTCGCTGATACCAGAAGTAATGATCCGGCGCCGTTTTGAAAAGCGCTTCTGTAAAAAGCGGACCGCGGGTCAGATCAACCGGACGGGCAAGATCATCCTTCATCCAGCTTTTAGCCGCCTGTTCCGGATCGGTTTCTGAGCTGACATCAATGTAATGAATCGGAAAATCTGCCGACGGAACGATCTCTTGCCACGGTCCGTCTTGATCTTCTCCAAATCTGGCATGGAATGATTCAGCTTCTTTCATAACATGGCGCAGCGCTTTCTCGAAAAGCTCTTGATCAAGCGGGCCTTTAATTTCAACGTATTCAGCTGTATTGTAGATCGGATTTTCCGGATCAAGCTGCTGAGCAAACCAAATGCCGGCTTGCGCTCCTGATAATGGCTTTCGGTTATGTTGACATTCAGGCATTAAGGCGACCTCCTTCATTGATAGTCTGCATTTGGCAAGGGTGCTTCTTTAGAGGAGGACAACAGTCTCCACCAGTTATCAATCGAAGGGTCCTCCGCAAGCTCCACAAATGACACCTCCCGCCCCGCTCGGCGCCAGCGCTCCGCGAGACTCATGATTCTTACGGAATCAAGTCCCTTGTAAATCAAATTTTCGCTGTCGCTTATCATTTCAGGTGATTCAAGAAGAAGCGATGCGACCTGTTCGCGAATGATCTGTTTTGTCAGTGCATGAGAGCTTTCTTTTGCGTGTTCATGGCTTGCATCATCTTTCAGCTGGCTCAAAAGCTGTTCTGCAGTGGTTGTGACGCTGCAGCGGTCAGCTGCGTATGTGATGGCCATTTCATGATGCTTTAATGAGAAATCCGCCACCGCATCGGCGACAAAAAACGTTTCAATATCTTGCATAAACGCATCACATGCCGTCATCAGGCAGCCGATATGAGCATAGATGCCGGTGATGATGAGCTGATCCCGACCTTGCTCCTCCAGCACACCTAAAAGGTTGGTTTTTCTGAACGCATTGTACCTCCACTTGGTCAGAACGATGTCGCCTTCATTCGGTTTCAGCTCATCTACGATCTTCTGCTCATCGGGATCAGGACCGATTCCGGGTCCCCAAAAATCTTGGAGAAGCCCCCGTTCTTCCGGTGTCTGAGCGCCTGGCTGAGCCGTGAAAATAACCGGAATGCCAAGCTCGGCACATCGCTTCCGAAGCTTCTTAATATTAGCCAGCAGATCTGTTACCGGAGACTCGCCGCAACGGTAAGCGTTGAGAAAATATTGCTGCATATCATGGATGAGAAGTGCAGCACGCTTCGGATGAGGAGTCCATGACACCTTGTTTTTCGGCATATTTGATGCTTCTGGCATTTGGTACGGTAAGATGGCAGGAATGGCCATCAAATCACATCCTCTCATTTTTTTATCACGTGATATTCTTAGCTGCAGACATTTTTTCAGCAATCGCTGTACGCAGTTCTTTTTTGCTGACTTTTCCTACGCCTGTCTGCGGGAATGCTTCAACCATTTCCACCCGGTCGGGTATTTTGTAGGCTGCAAGGCCCCTTTCTCTCAAAAACGATTGCAATTCAGCCTGAGCAGGTGCAGCGCCGCGTGGAATAACATACGCACACGTTCTTTCGCCGAGAAATTGATCCGGCATCGAGACAACCGCCGCATCGAGTACGGCGGGATGTGCGAGCAGGTGGTTTTCCACTTCTTCCGCGGCAACCTTCTCCCCGCCTCTGTTGATCTGGTCTTTGGCTCGTCCTTCAACAATCAAATAGCCTGATGAATTGACTTTGACCAAGTCGCCCGTACGGTAAAACCCGTCTTCTGTGAACGCTTTGGCATTATGTTCCTCAGCTTTGTAATAGCCGCGGATCGTATAAGGACCTCTTGTCAGAAGCTCCCCGGTCTGTCCGGGTCCAAGTTCGCGTCCTTCTTTATCCACAATTTTAATTTCGTCAAACGGAGACATCGGTCTGCCTTGTGTGTGAACGATCGTGTCTTCAGGATCATCAAGTCTGGTATAGTTGACCAGACCTTCTGCCATGCCATAAACCTGCTGCAGTTTGCAGCCAAACACCGATGTGACGCGTCTGGCGGCTTCGGCACTGAATTTCGCTCCGCCGACTTGAAGGACCTGGAGACTTGACAAGTCGTCCCGGCGCGCCGGAGCAGCGTCAAGCCAGATTAGCGCAAGCGGCGGTACGAGACCTGTGATCGTAACCCTCTCCTTTTCGATCAGAGGAAAGGTTTCATCCGGGCTGCCTCCTGACGCAAGAACGACTCGGCCTCCCGCATAGAGTGTACCGAGCACTCCCGGCGAACTAAGCGGATAATTGTGAGCAATTGGAAGAGCGGCAAGATACACGCTGTTGTGATCAAGCCTGCAAATCTCTGCGCTGACCCTCAAGCTGTATATATAATCATCATGCGTCCTCGGGATCAGCTTAGAAAGACCTGTGCTTCCCCCTGACAACTGAAGAAAAGCGACATCTTCTGAATGGACGTTCTGCGGAGGTGCAGGCTGATCATAAAGGCCCGACAGCGCTTCAAACTCCTCCGATTCTCCGGCGACAATGACATGACGAAGCCCCCGCAGCTTTCCCTTTACCTGTCTCGCCAGCTTGCGGTAGTCAAACCTTGCGTGATGATCGGGAATCACATAAGCAGCAGCTTCAGAAAACTCGCAAAAATACGTGATCTCGCTATGTCTGTGCGATGGAAGCGCAAAGACAGGCAGAGCTCCGATTCGGAAGAGTGCAAAGCAAACTTCAAAAAACTCGATGACATTCGGCAGCTGGACAACGACGCGGTCATTTTTTTTGATCCCAAGCTTTAAAAGACCGCCGGCCAAAGAGTCGGCTCTCTTGTCTAACTCTTGATAGCTTAAATGGGTATCTCCGTATGTAAGGGCAATGCGGCTGCCATGTTTTTCGGCCCGTTCCCTCAGCATTCCCCCAAATGTTTCGCCTCGCCAGCATCCCTCCTTCCGATATTTATCCGCAAACTCCTTCGGCCATGTTGGGCACCCTTTCAACATCCTTTATCCCTCCGTTATTCACTGTTCATTCCCATCGCAAGAAGCATCGTCCGAAACTTTGCAGACGTTTCTGCAAGTTCTTCTTCAGGCTTCGATCCGGCGACAATTCCGGCGCCTGCGTACAGCCGCAGCGCGTGTTCCTCCGCCTCAGCACAGCGAATCGTTACGACCCATTCACCGTCACCGTCCGCGTCACACCAGCCGACCATACCTGTGAAAAATCCGCGGTCAAACGGCTCAATCTGTTTAATCGCTTCTTTCGCCGCATTCGTCGGCGTGCCGCAAACAGCGGGCGTCGGATGAAGAGCGGCGGCGAGCTCTAATGAAGATACAGAAAGATCTGTAAGCTCTCCCTTCAATTCAGTTGAAAGATGCCACATCGTCGGCGTGCTGATCAGCGATGGTTCCGGCACCTCCAGCTTTCGGCAAAACGGCTTGAGCGCGGAAGCAACCGCTTCGACTACGACCGCATGTTCGTGACGGTCTTTAGGAGAAGCAAGCAGTTCAGCCGCCCTTCTTCGATCTTCTTCAGGATCATCGCTTCGAGGTCTTGAACCTGCTAAAGGATTTGCCGTAACGCGGAACCCGGACCGTGATACAAGCAGCTCAGGACTTGCGCCTATCAAAGTGGTACGAGGCGCTTCCGGCGATTGCCCGGTTAAGTCAACGGCAAAGTTGTACCCGCTTGTATTGCGGCGGGCAAGATTTCGCAGCAATTGACCGATATCGACTTTGATCGGCGAGGTCAGCTGCAAAGACCGGGAAAGGACGATCTTACTGTATTCTCCTGCTGCTATACCTGCCAACCCTCGTCTGACCCCGGTCATATACGCTTCCGGGCTTGGAATCTGCTCGATATCATAGGGGTACAGGGCAGGTTCAGGCTCCTCTTTACCGTCTTCTTCACATGTCAGCGGCCCCGCCTGCCACGCTTCGACCGGCACGGTTAACTGCGCCGGCTTTGTATCGTCAAACGGTACGGCTCCGACCACCATCGGATTTTTCTGCCCGTTCTCCCTCGCTTTTTTCAGAACTTCCGCAGCCCGCTGAGCAAGGCTTTGCTCTTCCGTTTGAGAAACAGAAGCCAAAACACCTTCCGCCAGAATGGTCCGCTCAGGGGAAGAGAAAAAGAATGAAGCTCCGGCCTGATATTCCTTCAACAGCTGATCGGCAAGCGCTTCTGACACGACATGACGTTCTATCATCATTAAAACCTCCTTTAGATTGAATCAGGCTCCAAGCGTTGCTCCGCCATCGACGCGCAAATCGTGCATCGTAATATGACGAGCCCCGTCAGACAGCAAAAATACTACAGCATCTGCAATATCAGCCGGCGAAGCCAATTTTCCGAGCGGAATTCCCGTTTTGAATGTTTCAAGTGATCCTTCAATTACGCCTTGCGCAGCTTCCTCACCTTGCCATAGCGACCGCTGCATCGGCGTATCGGTTGATCCGGGCGATACGATATTGCAGCGGATATTGTACTCGGCAAGTTCAAGGCCGAGACATTTCGTAAACATTAAAGCGGCCGCCTTAGAGGCCGCATAGGCGGCCATATGCATCCGCGGCACTGCCGCCGCATTTGATCCGACAGTCACGATCGCTCCAGTTCTGCGCGAAATCATCCGGCGGGCGACGGCACGCGATACGTTAAAAACCCCGGTAGAGTTGGCGCTGAACGTCTTCTCCCAATCTTCATCACTCAATGAATGGATCAGACCCGTTCTGAGCACGCCGGCTACATTGACAAGCATGTCTATCGGACCGATCTCGCGTTCAACATGGGCCACAAGCTGATCGACGGCGGCACTGTCTCCCACATCCGCGGCAAAACCGGAACCCTGCAGATCTTTTCGTTCAAGTTCGGCTTCAAGTTCAAGCAGCCCTTTTCGATTTCGATCAGCTGCGGCAACAAACACCCCACGTTCAGCAAGCGACAGAGCCACTTCTTTGCCGATTCCTTGCGAAGCCCCAGTCACCAAAGCAACCTTGCCTTTCACTCTTATCATTTCCTTTCTTAAAAACGGCAGCTCCCAAGTCTCAAAGAGTCACTGCCAGCTAAATCCTTAATTGATAATGATAATCATTATCGTTTAAAAATATAATATACCAATAAATGCAAACGGTCAAATCGTTTTCGATTGTTTATCCGTATCAATGCTCATGGTATATTATCTGTTATCCATTCTTATCTTTTCTTAAAGCTCGGGGCGCCGGAAGCGCCCCGCTGTCAAACAGGCTTGAAGGCAAACTGGAGCGCTCTGCTGATTAACACAGGCAGAACCGATATATGACCTTCCCCTTTAAATTCATGGTACTCCGCACGAATCCCCTGCTTTTCCAAGGCGGCCAAGCGGGCGGCCAGCCTTTTTGCATTGTCGTTCATCCCGCTTTTATGCGTCTTTTCAAGCTCTCCCGCCCCGAGCAATACCTTTACATCGCAATCCGCTTCCTGCAGCTTCGAAATAAAGTCATGCTCTTCATCAAAAAAGGACGGGTGCCAATGGATGGACGGACTTCCGGCGATATATGTCTGAAACAGGGCCGGTTTTGTAAACAGGGTCTGCAGAACAAAAAGTCCGCCAAGGGAATGACCGAAAATCGCCTGCCTTTTCACATCAATCGTGAATTCCTGTTCGATCTCCGGCTTTAACTGCTGTTCGATGAAGGACAGAAAAGCTTTCGCCCCGCCCGGCTCCGGCCAGTCTGCTCCATCAGGTCTCCTGGGCAGCTCGGCGCCCGAATCCGGCAGAGTAAAATCGTAATATCGCCCCCGGTCAAAGGGAGCGTCGGTTTCATAGCCGATGCCGACGATAACGGCCGGCACGACGCCGGTTTTATCGGGACGACGCGACTGCATCCGCAATGCCTCCACCATTGTTCCAAACACGGAATTGGCGTCAAGCAGATAAATTACGGGATATCCTGCGGGCGGCGGTTCCCCAAATGGTTTCGCAATAAAAATCCGGTATGTGCGGCTCCCATCCGTTGAACGCATGCACCGCTGTTCTGTCCCCGGTATCGCCACCGGAATACATTCAGCAGCATTGACAGACTGCTGAAGTTTTTCTTGAGCCATGTGATTCTCCCTTCCCCTCTTTGATTGAGCTAAAAACAGTCTAATGAACCGTCTTTTTTTGTTTAAACAGTAAAAATAAGAAGTAAGGCACACCGAAAATGGCGAGGATGATACCCGCCGGCACTTCGGACGGCTGGAACAGCAGCTTTCCGGCAAAATCAGCGCATAATACGAGAAACATCCCGATCAATCCGCTTAACAGCAATGAGTGGCGGTGCAGAACGCCGACGAGCCTCCGCGAGATGTGCGGAGCAATCAGGCCGACAAATGCCATGCTTCCAGAGATAGCCACACAGGCGCTGATGATGCCGACACAAGCCGTCAGCAGCACCACTTTTTCAACATTGGCGGATACGCCGAGACTCTTCACCGTATCTTCATGAAAGCGAATGGTATCGAGCAGGCCGGATTTTGTCAGCAGGAATGGGATGAGAAGCAGCAGCCACGGCAGTGCCGCTTGAATATACGTCCAATTCGCCGACCAGATGCTTCCGTTTTTCCAAACCATGGCCATTTCGTGGTCATTCGGATTCATCTTCAATGACAGGTACAGCGAAATAGCGCTGAAACCCGAATTGATCGCGATCCCAACGAGAATAATTCTGCCCGAATCCAAGTTGCCGCCATGCCAGGCAAACATAAAAATGAATATCGCCGCCAAAATGCCCCCGATCAAGCCGAAGAATGGCATCCCCATTGCAGCGAGCAGGCTTGTCGTTTCAGTCTGGCCTTGAAAGATCAGCATGTAGCCGACGATTGCTGCACCCGCACCGGCATTAATCCCCAGGATTCCCGGGTCAGCCAGTCCGTTCCTTGTCATCGCCTGGATAACGGAACCGGCAATGCCGAGCCCAAGACCCACGAGTGCTGCCGTCACAATCCTTGGAAGACGCAGCTCAAAAAGAAGAATGGCGTATTGCTCATTCGGATTGATGTGAAGCAATGTTGATAACAGCTCAGCCGGATGTGCGGCAAACGATCCTATTGTTATGCTGAGATAACAGATTGTGAGAATCAGCACAATAAAAACAGCATAGATGACTGCAACCTTTTTAGGCACGCTGCTCCCCTCCTTTTCTTTTGATCAAATAAAGGAAGAAAGGAACGCCGATCACCGAAGTGACGACTTCAATCGGTGTCTCAAACGGATAGTTGAGCAGCCGGCTGAGAAGATCGGCCAGCGTCAAAAAAATGCCGCCGAGAACGCAGGAGCATGGAATCATCCGGCTGTAATCCGCCCCGACGAGAAAACGCGTAATATGCGGTACAATCAGTCCGACAAAAGCAATTTTTCCCGCCATGGCGACGGAGCAGCCTGTCAGAATGACAACCGCTGCCATCGCTGTCCATTTGACGGCCTGCTTTTTCTGGCCGAGGCTTTCGGAAATGTCATCTCCCAATGATAAAGCTGTCACTTTTTTGCTGAGAGAGAGCGCCAGAATGATGCCGATCACAAAAAACGGCACAGCATACTTCAGCAGCTCGGGATTCAATTGATGCAGCCTGGCGCTGTACCAGAAGCTGACGTCCTGGGAAATTTGAAAGTAAATCGACATCGCCGCTGACAGACTGCTGAGCAGCATGCTTGTGACCGTTCCGATGATGGCAAGCTGAACCGGCATAAAACCGTTTGGAATCACCGAGGCGAGGCCGAAGACGAGGCCGGCGCCAACGGCTGATCCGATAAACGAATAGCCCATCATCTCCAGGGAGGTCGAACCCGGAATCACCACCATCAGCAGCGTGATCACAAATGCTGATCCGTCGGAAACGCCCATAATCGACGGAGAAGCTAAATAATTTCGGGTGATACCCTGCATAAGCGCACCGGACACCGCCAGCGCCGCTCCGATTAAAAGAGCGCCGGCAGCGCGCGGAAGGCGGGAATGCCAAATGATTTGATGATCTGTGTTGCCCGGATCAAAATGCAGCAGCGCTGAAAAAATCACTTCGGGCTCAAGCTGTTTTGCACCGTAACATACCGACAGAAAAACGGACAGCAGTATGGCAAACGGAGCAGAAATCATAATGATGCGGGTCATTTGCTTTGAATGCATCGTTCAAGAAACCTTTTCTATTTGTTCTGCGCCAATTTCTCAGCTGCAGCCTTTAAAAATTCAACCTTGCTCCATGCCGTGCCGCCCTGCGCAAGCGGATCTACAGCATTGACAAATACATGGTCATTTTTCACTGCAGAAATGCTTTTCCAAATTGGATTATTCTCTAGATCTTTCAGCGCATTCGGCTTGTCTGCATTCTCATCGTCAGAGAATTGAACAAACATATAGTCCGGATTCATTTCGCTCAGTTTTTCTAAAGAAACCAACTCCTGGGCTTTTGCCGCCTTGACTTCTTTTGGAGCTGTGAAGCCGAGCTCGCCGTATAATGTGGAATTAAAGAATACGTCTTCCGGATAGATAAAGACATTGCCTTGTCTAATTCTGACAACGAGCGCTTTTGTATCTTTGGCCGTTTTCTCAAGCTTTGTTTTTGCTTCCTTAAGGTCTGCTTCATAATCCGAAATAATCTGCTTCGCTTTATCTTCTTTGCCTGTCAGTTCAGCCAGCAGATTTAAATTGTCTTTCCAGTTTGAAGAAACGTGGGAAACAGGAATCGTCGTCGCGATGTTATCCAGTTTTTTCACCACTTTTTCCGGAAATTTCGTTGAAGCCAGGATGACATCCGGTTTAAGCTCAAGAATTTTCTCCAGATTCGGTTCTGTTTTTTCACCGACGGCAGCTGCTTTGTCAGTAATGCTCTTGAACAGGTCCGGGAACTTTCCGGAGAAGGAAATGGCACCGGCCGGGTGAACATCCAGAAGCTTGGCATCTTCCATCGATTCCACGCTTCCCGTAATGACGATTTGTTCGGCCGGGGTCTTCACCTTGTATGTATGATCGAGGTACTCGATGCTTTTCTCAGCTGATGCTGAGCTCTTGCCATCGCCGCCCGCCTTTTCTTTGCTGTTCCCGCATCCCGCTGCGCCAAACGCGAGAAGGAGAATAAATAATAAGATTGATAGTTTTCTCATCTGACTGAGACCCCCTGATTTAATTGATAACTATTATCAATTAAAATTATAGGGTTGCCTCTTCGATAACACCATGGATTATATCCGGCAATTAAAATGGATTTTTTCCGGACAGCAGCCGAACCGCCTGGCGAATGATTCGTTCATGGCTGCATGCGGAATATTCCCGCCAAGGATCTGAATTCACCTGATACACCCGGTGATGCCGCACCGCTTTCAAATCCTGCCATGCAGCCGACTGCTGCAGCTCCCGGTAGAATGCCAGCGTCTCGGGCTCTTTAAAAATGAAAATCATGATGATATCCGGCTGATATGCCGCAATCGTTTCGATGGAGACGGACCGGTCAATCGGTTCTTCCAGCGATACAGCAGGTTCAAAGCCAAGGTCGCCGAAAAATACATCTTGAACAGAGCGGTTATGCGCCAGATAAATCTCGTGTTTATGCAGGCGCAAAAACAAAAAACTTCGGCGTCCGCAGATTGGATAAAGCGTTTCTTTTGCGGTTTCGGTGAGACGCTGGTAAGACAGCAGCCATTTCTGAGCCTCCGCTTCTTCATCCAAATGGGATGCGGTCAGCATAAAATGCCTCCTCCATTGTTCCTGTGAAGGCAAAAAGAAGACATCGGCGATCGACTGGAGTTGTTTCCGTTCCTCGTGAGACACGCTGTCCATGCTGATAATGAGCTCAGGGGCAGCCGATGACAATGTCCGCAGGTTTTCTTCCCACGGCTCGTGAAAGCGGTAAGCGCTCAGATGAACCGGAATATCTGCCGCGTAATGTTTATAGTAATACGATGTCCACTTCGGATGCAGAGAAGCTGCGTAAGGAATGAGGTGCAGCGGTATCAGCTGACCGATCGTATTCTGGCCGTAGGCCGCCAGTTTCCTGCGCCTTTTTTTCATATAAACGGTCGGGGATAAGCCCGTATGCTTCTTAAATGTCCTGCTGAAATAAAATTCATCCTGATACCCGATTTGGCTTGAGATTTCCCTCAGCTTGTAGCTTGCTTTTGCCATCAGCTGCTTTGCTTTCGTCATCCGCGTCTCAGTGATAAACTCTGTCACGCTTCGACCGTACAGCTTTTTGAACGTTTCGCTGTAGTGCTTCGCGCTGATTCCGGCCATTTGCGCGAGTTGATCAAGCGTCAGGTGTGCATCTGAATGCTCTTCAATATACTCCTTTGTTTTTCCTATGGCTGATGCGGTGTTTTCGGGATGGGTCAGTTTAGCCGAATAGATATCGTACAAAAGCTGCTGCAGGTCTGCTTGGCATTTCAGCTCCTGGAGTGCTGAAGATGCCGGCCATAAGGCGGAAAGTTCCTGAAGGCGGGAGGCCAGATTTCCGACAGAATGGACATTCATCATCTGAAGGTCGGAAAAAACGTCAGGATCGGTGTCTGCTTCAAGTGTCAGGCGGCGGTCGTCATAGCTGTAGGGCTGCAGCCTGATGAGATACCCGCTGATTTCAGCTGACGAAGCTGTGATTCCGAATGTTTCATAAGGCGGAACAATATACAGCGTTTCTTTTTGGAGCGGACTGCCTGATGCCTGTATATCAATTCTCCCTTCACCCTTCAAGTGAAAGATCAAAACAAAAGAGTCTGCCAGCTGCTGTTCATCCGGAAGATCGCCGGGCTTTCTTATATGATCGACTTGCAAGAGACGATAGAAATAAGAAGATTTCATAGAAAAACCGCCTTTCTTAACACCAGTAATATCACAAAAATAAAAATGCCCCTAAAACAATATGGTAAATTGGTTGCGGGGTTCTGGTCCGGCACAAAATACCAGTTTGCAAGGTGCATTTCACATCACTTATAGCAATATGCTTCTTACGATTTACTATAACACAGTCGCTTTTATTGGGGAATAATGTTGTCAGTGCGGTCATTTGCCCAATGTGCACTTTAAAATATAATAAAAAATCAATACTTATCATTTCAATATCTTTTTGCCTGGTGTATAACTATAGAGAAATGACTATATTTAAAGGGAAGGCGTGACTTCTTATTTTGGAAATGACATCCAGCATGAAAAAATCGCTTGATGCGATTGCAAAATGGGGGAAAATAACCGGCGTTTTTATGATTATCGGCGGAGGCATCTATGCCTTCTTCGGAATTTCTTTGCTTATCATCGGAGCCGCTCCAGGTGTGCTGATGATTTTTTCGGGGATCTACCTTATAAAATCGGCAAACGCCGCTCAGAAAATGAGTGATGACATGCCGCAAGAACCGCATGAAGCCTTGCTTGACAACTATGTGAAGTTTATGAAATGGCAATTTTTCTTCTTACTATCCATTATTGTGATCTTTATTTTATGCATAGTCGCCTTTTTCTTCCTCATCTTTTTAGGTATTCTTACTGATTTACACAGCGGATATGATCCTTATTATTATGAATGAAAATCAAAAGCCTGTCTCGGGAATTGATCCCAAGACAGGCTTTTATTATTCGGCTTCACCGACAACAGTGAAACGCTCATTGATATGCTCGCCTTTTTCAGCCTCGTCCACCACTGCAATGGCATAGTCTGCATAGCTGATGTAGCTTTCTCCGGCGGCGTTTACGATTAAGTTTTCCTGACCTTTTTGATATGAACCTGTTCGCTTTCCTTCCGGATTGAAAAATGCCGCCGGGCTGATGAACGTCCATTTCAGTCCCTCCGCTTCTTTCAAATCCTGAAGGTTCTGCCCCTGATTTTTAGCCGTCGGCAAGTATTCTTTAGGAAACTCAGGCGTATCGTACAGCTGGGTTGTTTTTTCCTTATCGACATAAAGGCTTCCTGCACCGCCTACGACGATTAATCTTGTTTCAGGAGCCTGCTTAAACAGTTCAATCAGCTTTCTTCCAGCTTCAACATGGAGATGCTCCTGCCCTGGAGCCGCGCCGAATGCATTGACGACAACATCCAATCCTTTGATGTCTGCCGCTGTTAGGTTGAAAATGTCTTTTTCAACGACAGTTGCACCGCTGTTCGCCATTTTTGACGCACTTCTGACAATTGCCGTCACTTCGTGTCCTCTTTCTGATGCTTCTTTTAAAATCATGCTGCCCGCTTGACCGCTTGCACCGATAATACCAATTTTCATAATCGCTTCCTCCAATAATTTAAGTATTTGTAACAAAATAAGTTACATGTTGATGATGAAACATCATCTCTTATTTAAAAGAGATGAGTTAAGACGTCTTTAAGAGACTTGCTGGCCAATTCGTTCTCCATCGCCTGCTGAACGCTGTGAAACGTTTGGTCAAGCGTTGTTTGAATTTGTCTTCCAACCGGACAGTTTGGATTCGGCTTGTCATGAATCGCAAACAATTCCTCTTGCGGCTGAACCGCGCGGTAAATATCCAGCAGAGATATATCTTCAGGATCTCTTTTCAGGGTTGCCCCGGCCACTCCCGGCCGCGACGTCAGAATACCGCCTTTTTTGAGCTGGCTGATCATGCGTCTGATCACAACCGGGTTCGTATTGACGCTCCCGGCGATCATTTCCGAAGATTCCCGCGGGTTTGCAGCGATTAAAGACAAAATATGAATGGCCACTGAAAGACGGGTGTTCACCATAAGTTTTCACCACCGATGTAATTATTATAGTTACAGGATAAGTTTTTTGTCAACTATTATCATATCCTTAATAATCGTAAGAATAAATAAAATTTTTTTCAAACCACCTTCATGTCTCACTTTGGAACTTTTTCATAGGATCTTTCGTATTGATTGATGAAAGGAGTGTTTTCAATGAAAGAGATAGCAGAAGGAAAAGCAGCTTTGGATGTCCGGCTTGAGCCGAATGAAGAGATCAGATCTATTATTCTTTGCGCTTATAACGCGAGACTGTCTGCACGTTACACTCCTTACAGAGGCGTGCTTGCGGCCACTGACAGGCGGCTCATGTTTTATTCTTCTCTGTTTGGCGCCCCTTTTCACCTTGACATCCGCTATGATACCATCTCCTCGTTCCGCCGAGAAAAAGGGCTGATAACAGGAGGCGATCACCTCGTCGTGATGAACGACGGGGATCGGGAAGCATTTCAATATTTTAGCGGCTGTGATCCTTTGGAAACATTCATCGAATCCGTTCGAAAGCTAAGGAAACTGCCTGAAGACATCATGCATGTCTGAAAAACGCCGGCTTCGGGTTGTGCCCGCAGCCGGCATACTCAATTATTAATCTCGTACTTCTCCCCATATCTCAGCACTTTATAAATTGCCATTCCATCAGATAGATGATTTTCGGAATATCTCACGGGAATCAGAGCAAAAAATACATAATAGGTTGAAAAATAAACAAACTGGTAGAAAAAAATATTTTCGGGTATGATGTCTTTGATAATCAGCAGATTGACAATAAAAATAGACGCTAAATTAAACAGCGATCCGCCGGCATAAATCATCGCATTCGTAAAACGGTTATCGTATTTCAGATCTCCGTATTTGCAGAAGGAATCCATGAAGTAAACACTTCTGATTTGCACAGGGCCGATTTTCAGCAATTTTTTGCCCATCCCGATTTCAAGCGAAGATTTCCCGCCGAACAACACCGCCATGACGCTGTGGCCCAAGACATGAAGCACCGACACGGCGGGAAAAACGATCAAGAACGACCAGAAGAATTTGACAATATCCTGCAGTCCGAACATTCAATCATCCTTTCTGTTTCAGCCCATGTTTTTTAAAGAATTTCCGCTTTTCCCCCCGTATCAAACCTGTCAATATGCAAGTCAAGCCGGCCTCTGAAGCATGAAAAAAACCGCCCATCTTTTCAATGGACGGCTCTCTCCAAGGCGGTCAATTATCCTCCTATATAGGACATTTCAACCTTTTTCCGCGGAGCCGCTTTTGAAAGAGCGCGGTCGAGCGAATACTGGTCATCGCGATTCCGCCAGACGGTGCCGATCGCCTTAGCCAGCTCCTGATCGGTCTGCCCGCTTCTGATCAGAGTTCTTAAATCAAACCCGCTCGATGCGAAAAGACATGTGAAAAGCTCGCCTTTCGCTGATAGTCTTGCTCTGTTGCACGTGCTGCAAAAAGCATCGGATACAGAAGAGATAAAACCGATTTCTCCTGAACCGTCCAGATATCCGTACCGTTTGGCGACTTCTCCTTTGTAGTTCGGGTCGATCGGTTCAACCGGCATGTCTTCATTGATGATCCGGATGATATCCGCTTTTGTCACCACTGACTGACGGTTCCATTCATTTGTGTTCCCGACATCCATAAACTCAATAAACCGCAAAATATGGCCTTTTTCTTTAAAATAGCGGGCCATCGGCAAAATATCCTTTTCATTGACCCCTTTTTGGACGACCATGTTGATCTTGACGCCGAGTCCGGCCTCTTTCGCCGCTTCAATTCCGGCCAGCACCTTGCTGACGGAGACGCCTCTGCCGTTGATCGCTTTGAAACGCTCGTCATCCAGGGAATCCAGGCTGACCGTAACCCGTTTCAGCCCCGCTTTTTTCAGCTTGTCAGCGTAAACCGGCAGCAGAACGCCGTTCGTCGTCATCGCAATATCGCGAATCCCTTTGATCTCCGCAAGCTTCCCGACCAATTCCGGCATATCTTTTCTCATCAACGGCTCGCCGCCGGTGAGGCGGATTTTTTCCACCCCGAACTGATGAACAAACAGCTTGGCCAATCGTTCAAGCTCTTCAAAGGACAACAGTTCGCCTTTTGGCAAAAACGGATAATCCTGTCCAAAGATTTCGGCAGGCATGCAATACGTACATCTTAAGTTGCAGCGGTCGGTGACAGAAATTCTTAAATCCCGAAGCGGCCGGCTTTTCTGATCCAAAACTTGTTCACTGTTGTTGTTCACGCCTGTTGCCTCCTTTATGTTAACTGAATTCGCTCGTGATGCGTATATACATTAAATGACCGGTTCCTGGCAAAACCAATCGTCATGATATTCAGCTCCTCTGCCATTTGAATGGCCAGCTCGGTCGGCGCCGACTTGGAAATGACCGCGGAAACCCCGATTTTTGCGGCTTTAAGCAGCACTTCCGAAGAAATTCTGCCGCTGAACACGATCAGCTTGTCGCGCACAGGGACCTGGTGAAGCAGACAATATCCGTACAATTTATCAAGCGCATTATGTCTTCCGATATCAGATCTGACTGCAATCAGCTTGTCAGTGCTGCACAAAGCGGCATTATGAACGCCCCCCGTATGGCGAAAAAGCTTGCTGTTTTTCTGCATGTCGCGCATCAGCGCCAAACAGTTCTCAGGCGTAATGGTCACGCCGTCAATCGCCGTTTTTGCGGTTTTGACGTCCTGCTGGAAATAAAAATGCCGCCCTTTTCCGCAGCAGGAGCCGATCACCCGCTTCGTGTAATCCTTCAGTACCAGCTTTTTTGAGCTGACAAGGTCGACATATGCGAATCCGAGACTTTCATCTATTGTAAACCTTTTAATCTCATTTTTAAATCGGATCACACCTTCAGACGCGAGAAATCCGATCACCAGTTCTTCCAGGCTGTCCGGCGAACAAACAAGCGTGACAAATTCCTCACCGTTCACCATGACAGTCAGGGGGAATTCCGTTGCCATCTGATCTTCTTGCTGTGTCATCTCTCCATTATCATAACGGAAAATTTTTCGGCTTGTTGTGATGTTTTTCCCCATGAATAAACCCCGCCCCTTTGTTTCTTATCATATCTATTACTATACTCGTCTATCATGCCGTTTCACAACCGTCAGGTCAAATTTGGAAGCTTCATCTTGTTGATAGCTTGAAAACATGATATTATTTTTTAAAAGTTCAAAAAATATACACTTTTCAAACAGACTGCCTTTCTTCGCAGCAACCCCGGAAACCGCTTTCAAACAATCGCTCCCCGGCAGCCTTCTGTCTTTATGACAAGCCTTTCTTTTCCACAGGAGGTTCTCGCATGAAAAAAGTGAAAAACAGGTGGCTCATTGCTTTATGTGCTGTAGGTATTCATTTGTCTATCGGGTCTGTATACGCATGGAGCGTCTTTACAAACCCGCTCGCTGAAACCTTCGGCTGGAGCCTCAGCCAGATCAGCCTGACGTTCAGCATCGCTATTTTATTTCTCGGTCTTTCAGCCGCATTTTTGGGGCACTTCGTCGAAAAGCACGGCCCTAAAAAAGCAGGCATGCTTGCCGCTCTTTTCTTCGGAGCTGGCGTGACGTTTTCAGGCTTCGCCGTTCAGATCGGCTCCCTTCCCCTGCTTTATTTGTTTTACGGCGTCTTCGGAGGAATCGGACTCGGCGTCGGCTATATTACGCCCGTATCTTCGCTTGTTAAATGGTTTCCTGACCGCCGCGGCTTGGCTACGGGGCTAGCCATTATGGGATTCGGATTTGCGGCCTTGATCAGCAGCCCGATCATACAGATGCTGATCTCAGCGGTCGGTATAGCCAATACCTTTTTTATTCTCGGCATTTGCTACTTTCTTGTGATGATGCTGTCTTCGCTTTACCTCGCTCCGCCGGAAGACGGCTGGAAGCCTGAAGGATTTTCAACCGAAAAAAACGGAAAGGCGCAAAGCGCCGATATTTCCCAGCTGACGGCAAATGAAGCCATTAAAACGAAACGCTTTTATTATTTATGGCTGATGCTTTTTATTAATGTTACGTGCGGAATCGCCATCATATCCATCGCTTCGCCGCTGGCGCAGGAAAGTGCGGGCATGTCCGCCGCCGCTGCTGCCGCTCTCGTCGGCGTTTTGGGCGCATTTAACGGCTTAGGGCGGATCGGCTGGGCCTCAGCATCTGATTACATCGGCCGGCCGAATACGTATACCGTCTTTTTCGCTGTACAGCTGATCGCCTTTCCGCTTTTGCCGTTTATTTCTGACAAGGCCGTATTCTCTGTTTTGATGGCATTGATCTATACGTGCTATGGAGGCGGGTTTGCCGCAATTCCGGCTTATATCGGGGATTTGTTCGGAACAAAGCAGCTCGGTGCAATTCACGGATACATTTTAACGGCATGGGCGGCGGCAGGACTTGCGGGCCCGATGTTCTCTTCTTGGGTGCGTGATGCAACAGGAAGCTACAGCCAGAGCCTGACGGTTTTCGCAGCACTGTTCGCCATCGGCCTGTTCATTTCGATCTTCATTAGAACCGACATTAAACAGTTGCGAAAAAAAGCGGCGGTTCATGTCTCAAACTCGATAAAAGGATGATCTGGCAGTATCCGCTGGAAAGGAGAGAATGGAATGGGAAAAACAAAGCATGAAGGTCCGATGAAGCTGAATAAAAAACCCGCGCCAAAACTGTGGGCGTCTTGGGCGCCGCTGGGACTCGGAAAGGTAAAGCCAAAGCATATCAGAGATACGATGAAAACGGCGTGGGACAATAAAGACAACCTTTCGTACGCCTACAGAATTTTGACGCAAGGCGTGTGCGACGGCTGTGCGCTCGGTGTATCCGGGCTCCGTGATCAGACGCTCGCAGGGCCTCATCTATGCACGACGCGGCTGAACGTCCTCCGCTTAAATACGATGCCTGCGATCGAGGACAAATGGCTGTCCGCCGACATTGAACAGCTGAGAAAGCTGGATAGCACCGAGCTGAGAAAGCTCGGACGTATCCCTTATCCGCTGTCGAGAAAAAAAGGAGAACGGTCGTTTTCGAGAATTTCATGGGACGAAGCACTCAGCCGAATCGCGGACAAAATCAAATCGATTGATAAACGACAGCTCGCCTTTTATTTAACGGCCAGGGGTATTACGAATGAGGTATACTATACAGCCGCAAAAGCGGCTCGGTTTATCGGCACAAACAACATTGACAACGCCTCGCGGATCTGCCACTCGCCAAGCAAAACGGCTTTAAAAAGGTCCCTTGGCATCGGCGCCTCAAGCTGCAGCTACCGAGACTGGATCGGGACGGATGTCCTCGTCTTCTGGGGATCTGTCGCCGCCAATAACCAGCCGGTGTCAACAAAATACATGTATGCCGCCAAAAAAGCGGGAACAAAAATCATTATGATCAACCCGTACCTGGAACCTTCGATGGAGAAATACTGGATTCCATCGATAGCTGAGAGCGCCCTTTTCGGCACCAAAATCACTGATGACGTATACCAAGTCAATATCGGCGGCGACATTGCCTTTATGAACGGGGTAATGAAGCACTGGTTTGAAATGGAACGGGAGGCCCCCGGTTCAAGCATTGACCGCGCTTTTATCGAAGCACACACAAACGGATTCAATGAGCTTAAACAGCATATCGAAAAACAAAATTGGAAGACGCTTGAAGAGTCATCCGGCATATCGAAAGATAGAATGAAAGAATTCGCCATCTTGCTGGCCCGGGCGAAAACCGGCGTTTTCATTTGGAGCATGGGACTCACACAGCACCGTTTTGCGACCGACAACATTTCACAGGTGGCAAATCTCGCCCTTTTACAAGGATTCATCGGCAGAAAGCATTGCGGCCTTATGCCGATCAGAGGGCACAGCGGTGTGCAGGGTTCTGGAGAAATGGGTGCCGATCCTTTCGTCCTGCCAGGCGGTGATTTTGACGAAGAAACTACCGCACGGATCGAGAAGATTTGGGGCTTCCGTATACCGACTTGGCAAGGCGATACGATCGGCCAGACAATCGAAAACATGCTGCTGCCGAACGAAAGCGAAAGAAAAGTAAAAGTGTTTTATACGAGCGGAGGCAACTTTTTGGAAACGATGCCGAACCCCGATTTTATCAAAAAAGCATTACAGGAAGTTGAGATGAGAGTCCATCAGGACATCATCTTCAATACTTCCACCCTTGTCGATGCCAAAGAAGAAGTTATCATTCTCCCCGCAATGACAAGATATGAACAGCCTGGCGGAGGAACCTCGACCAGTACGGAACGGATGGTCTATTTCAGCCCTGAAATTAAAGGACCGCGCATCGGAGAAGCCCGTTCTGAATGGGAAATTTATATGGATCTTGCCAAACGGGTTCGGCCCGCAGACAAAGAACTGATCCATTTTGACGACGCTGCAGAAATCCGTGAAGAAATCGCTGCTGCCAACAGGAATTATGACGGGATTCAGCATTTAAAAAAACGCGGAGATGTCTTTCAATGGGGCGGCGCCTGGCTTTGTGAAGGCGGGATGTGTCCGACGGCAGACGGTAAGGGTAACCTGATCCCCGTCGATCTTCCTGAAAACAGACAAACTGAAGGACGCTTCCTCGTGACGACAAGGAGGGGAAAACAGTTCAACTCGATGATTTATAGTGAAAAAGATCCTTTCAACGCGGCAGATCGCCGGGATGTCATGATCAATCCAAAAGATGCCGAGGAGCTTTATATTCAAGATGGAGAAGCGATCGTTCTATTCAACCGCTACGGAACTTTCCAAGGCCGGGCAAAATATGCCACCGTACAACGCGGAAACACGGCGGTCTACTGGCCGGAAGGAAATGTCCTGATCCCTAAAGGCGTATACGAAAACCATGCCCGTATTCCGGAATACAACACGGCGGTCATGATTGAAAAGGCGGAGATTTTCCATTCAAGAAAAGATCCGCGCTATGCAGAAAAACGAATCGAAGAACTCGAAATGTCGACAGATTAGCTTAACAGAAGGTCGGGACGGCACTGCGGCCGTCCCGCTCTCGTACGGAGTTACTGAGACAGTTTTACGCCTTCTTCTTTCCATACCTTTTTAAAATCAGAAGCTGAGTCGGCTTCAATCAATTTTCCGCCGCCAGCAGCAGCTACTTTTTTAAGCTTAGCTTTTTCTTTCACGGTTTTCACATCAAGTCCAACAATGTTGACGATTGTTTTAATGTTGGATTTGCGCAGATCTTTCGCTGCCTGAACAGGGTCTCCTCCGCATGTTTCTTCACCGTCTGTCACGATGTAAACATAATTCTTACCATCTTTATCGGCAAGATCTTCTTTTACATCATAAAGAGATTTTGCAATCGGAGACCAGCCTGTAGGCTTAATTCCGCTTAAAGCGTTTTCGAACGAGTTGGAAGAAAACGGCTGCAGATCATAGACGGTTTCCGTCGTACCGCAAGATAGTTCTTTTCCGGAGTTTTTATTGTTGCCTTTATGTCCGAACACATTCAGCATAACATTCGCATCGCTTGAAAGCAGGTCAGCAAAGTCGGTTACGGATTCTTTGGCAATATCAAATTTTCTTTCTCCTTCAACCTTTTGTGCCATGCTGCCGCTTGCATCAAGCACAACTGCAACATTGACATCTTTTTTGCTGTTGTCCGCATTTCCGTCTTCAGCCGCGAAAGCAGCAGCCGGAGCCAATGACAAAAGCATGGTGAACGTTGTTAACAGAGTAAACCTTTTTTTCACCTTTCTCACTTTCCTTTCCGCACTTTTTTTCGGACCGAACTTCCGCATGAGATCTAGTCCACCAACATCGTAAAAGAAGGCTTGATAGAAATAAATAGGCCGGATCTCCTTTTCAAATTCACAAATTCTTCATAATCCTTACGATAATCGACCGACACTTCCACTTAAGTCCTACCAAAAAAGTCCGCTAAAAGACCGTTTTCGTCCCAATAAAACAACAGTTACGACAAATTACCCCTCCAAAGGATTCAGCGGGGTTCAACGTTCTGAAACAATAACTTAATATTTGTAAAGTGTTTTACTTGACTTTTGACATTCTTTTCATCAAAAAAGGAAAGCTGCGGAAACATGTCCACAGCTTTTTTCCAGTTTATTTAGAAAGCTCGATTGCTTCCTGAGTGAAAATTCTTTTGATGTCATTTTTGGTTTTTGCTTGGAAATATTCACCGCCGCCAGCTGCTGCGATGCTTGTCAATTGTCCGTGAAAATCTCCTTCATAATCAAAGCCGATTACGTTGACAACCGCATTAGATTTGCGCAGTTCTGTTGCGACTTTTACCGGGTTGCCTCCACATGTTTCCTCACCGTCTGTCAGCAGATAGACGACGTTTTTCCCGTTGTTGTTCTGCTGGTCAAGCGCGTTTTTGGCATCTTGCAGCGCGTTTGCGATCGGTGTCCATCCAGTCGGTCCGATGCCGTTTAATGAATTGCGGAAGCTTTGCTCGTCATACGTTTGGAATCCGTACACTCCTCTGATTGCATTGCAGGATTGTACTTTTCCGGAGTTTTTATTGTTTCCCTCTGAACCGAAAACCCTCATGAGCACGTTTGCATTTTCAAGCTTTGAACCAAAGCTGAACGCCTCATTTTTGGCAAGCTCGTATTTTGAGACTCCGCCGATCTTTTTAGCCATACTGCCGCTTGCATCAAGCATAATCGCGATGTTAGGCGAATCTTCAGCAACTGTTACCTCCTGTTTTTTCTCAGCTGCGAAAGCAGGTGAACCAAGGCTAAGAACCATAGCGGTCAAAATCCCTAATGTCAGCTTCTTCTTCATTTCTCCCTTTCCCCTTTCTTAAATAAAGTCGTTAACACATTAATATCGTAGAAGAACACCAGGGAGAAATAAATAGGGCATGTCTCCTTTTCCTCGTTATTCATTTCAGCATACAACAAGCAGATAAAATAGACTTTATAGCCTGTGAACCCTTATATTGACAAGAGATTCACGGCCTTTTGACGCTGTTCAGCAAGCCCTCCGGCACATGATTCTTGAAATATTTGTATAATATTTTGGCGCACATCAACTTCATGAGAATGCCAAATTTGATGACATTCAAAAAGACGCCGCCAATGAGGCAGACGTCTCTTTATTATTTTTTCGCCATGTATTTATTTAAAAATTCATCAGCATTGGATACGGCTGTTCCTTTGTAATAATACTTGACGATGGCTTCCGCTTTCTTGCCGTCTTTCGCCATATAATGTGCGCCGTATTGGCTCATTCCTACTCCATGTCCAAAACCCCTCGTCGTGACGGTAATCTGATTCCCGTCGCGTTTCCAATCAAAGTCTGCCGATTTGAGGCCGAGCTTTTCACGAATATCTCTTCCCTCAAGCTTCTTTCCATTAATGACAGCAGTCGCTACGCGTTTTCCCGGCGTTCTTTCAGTGATCTTCCCAATGCTGTTTGAGCTGGGCAGCTTCACGCCGAGCTTTTGTTCAAATTCAGTGACAGTAAACGTTTTGTGGTTCAGGAATTTCGGCGACTTTGTATCCCAGGAGCTTTTCACGCTTTGCAGGTACGGAATATCACTTGTCCAATAAGCCCCCGCATTCTCGGTGTACCCGTTGCTCGTCGAGAAAAACGAAGCGTCAATTGGCTTATGATCATAGGTTAAAATTTTGCCTTGCGTACTGGCGACAGCTTCGGTCACTTTTTTGATTTTCCAATCGTAATCTTTCTTCCACAGCCTGCGGAGCTCTTCTTTGTTTTTATACACCTGGAACATCTGCGTATCATCGACGAGCGAGCCCTTCGGCGATCGGACAGCCTGCTCTGATACCATTTGCCTCACAATATATGTGCGGGCCGCGAGCGCTTGTGCTTTCAAAGCTTCGATATCGAAATCAGCCGGCATTTCCGAAGCAACGACACCAATGACATACTCTTCAAGCGGAATGTCTTCAACTTTCCGGTCAGCCGTTCTGTAGACCGGAATTGAAACGGGAGACTCTTTTAAGGTGACTTTCTTTTTTTCCTCGTGTTGCTGAGCGTGCTTTTCTGTTTTGATTGCCCCCGGTCCCCCGTGAAAAGGGAGGACAAGCAGTGTTGGTATGAGTAAAATCAGCATGCAGATTCCTGCTAGTACAATAAATAGCTGTTTCAAATCAGTGCCCCCATTTCTGTTTTGTCTCTTTCATTTTATGGGCGGGGACAAGCTAATATGACTGTACTTTTCAACTGCGGCTGCGTATTTTAAAAGCCATTCTTGTGCATAATGATAGATATGGGAGGCATACTGATATAGAATACTTGAAACATAAAAATCAGTATGCCGGATGACATACTGATTTCACGTTGATTTATGCGTTTAAATCGGATACAACTTCTTTATTTTCAATATGAACCGCTTCTTCATCGTTAACGCGCTCAATATCAGCACCGATACCGGCAAGTTTTTGGTGGAAGTTGACATATCCCCGGTCTAAATGTTTTAATTCGGTTACGCGCGTATGACCGTCAGCGACAAGGCCAGCAAGGATAAGAGCTGCGCCGGCGCGAAGATCCGTTGCGGCCACCTCAGCACCTTGTAGCTGCACAGGACCATTAATAATGACAGAACGGCCTTCGATTTTAATATCTCCGTTCATACGGCGGAATTCTTCCGCATGCATGAAGCGGTTCTCAAAGACGGTTTCTGTGATCATGCTGGTTCCATTTGCGCGCATCAAAAGAGCCATCATCTGAGACTGCATATCAGTCGGGAAACCTGGATGTGGCATTGTTTTTAAATCAATAGGCTTCAATTCAGAAGGACCGATGATCCGAAGACCGTCTCCTTCTTCCATGATTTGAACGCCCATTTCTTCCATTTTCGCAATTAAAGATGTTAAGTGCTCAGGAACCGCTCCCTTTACCAGTACGTTCCCTTCGGTAATCGCAGCGGCAACCATGAACGTACCCGCCTCGATCCGGTCAGGAATAATGGTATGTTTTGTACCATGAAGCGCCTTAACGCCTTCAATTTTAATGGTGCCTGTACCGGCACCCCGAATTTTACCGCCCATTGCATTGATATAGTTAGCCAGATCAACGATTTCAGGCTCTTTAGCAGCATTTTCGAGCGTTGTCGTGCCCTCAGCCAAAGCTGCAGCCATAATCAGGTTTTCAGTTGCTCCGACACTAGGAAAATCAAGATAAATTTTTGCGCCTTGAAGGCGGCCTTCTACAGTCGCTTCAATAAAGCCGTTTCCGACTTTAATTTTTGCGCCCATTGCTTCAAAGCCTTTCAGATGCTGATCGATCGGTCTTGAACCGATTGCACATCCTCCAGGCAAAGCCACTCTCGAGTGACCTGTGCGAGCAAGAAGCGGACCCATCACCAATACAGATGCGCGCATTTTACGAACATATTCAAACGGAGCTTCCGTAGACAAAGTGCGAGATGCATCAACCGTTACTGTATTATTTTCAAAATGTACACTTGCGCCTAAATGACGTAACACTTCGTTAATCGTATATACATCGGAGAGCGTAGGCACATCACATATTACGCTTTTTTCTTCACTGGCTAATAAAGATGCAGCGATAACTGGTAAAACGGCATTTTTTGCTCCTTCAACTTTGACTGTGCCGTTTAACTTTCGACCGCCGCGGACGATGATTTTTTCCAAGGTATTCCCCTCCGCGTCCCAATTTCTCTATATTAATATTCAGTCGTAACGATTGGTGTGCCAACCGTGACGGTAAGTTTTTCGCCCATTCCCGCATTTCTAAGCGAGACTTGCAGATTCATACGGTGTTTTTCTGTCTTGATGGATTCTTTCCACTCGTTAGTGTAAGCAGAAATAGAAACGAAATTTGGTTCGATTAAATCTTCAACTGACTTTGCATCAAATTCATGTACTAGTTCATTTGCTTTTTTTTGCAAAACAACATTCATCATACCATTTAAATGGCCCTTTAGACAAGTAAAAATTGCGGTCTTTTCTCGCATTATGTCGAATGCATCCCGTTCAAACTGCTTATATGTAGTATTCCAGTTTTCCCGTGGTCCCGCGCCTTTTTGCTCATACAATAAATACGAAACAAGTCTCTGGTTTTTGTGGGTGGATACCAAATGTATTTTGGAATTGATGTGATTTTTTTTGTCCTGAAAAACACCTGTTGCTTTAACTGTATCATCGTCTTCCCGCGTTATAGTCCATTGATATTGTCGATGCTGTTTCTTGAAATGTTTCAGTTTTGCAAAAAAATCTTTTTCACTTAGGGTAAGCTGCTTTTTTGTGTGCAGGGTCCATTCTTCAAGCTCGACATCATGGCGGCTCAAACCTTCCGCCAGCTGTTCCAGCGGCGTATTGCCCGCTGCTTCAAGCGATTGAAAGACATGAACAATTAAAAATAAAACCACAATAAAAATGAGGGCATTAACCGTTTGTTTTGTCTTCATTCCGCATCATCCTCTCCTACTCTCCATTGTTGACGGATCGTAGGAAAAGCATACGTGGAAAAACAAGGTCCCCCGGTGATTTTGCGGAATGCGGCGTTACCCACATTTGTCCATTCCCAAAAATTCTTTTACTCAATCATGAAAATAAATTTTGAAGCTGTCTGGAATAATAAAGATAGTCCAGGAAAAAATTGCTGACGGTGGAGCCGACGGCGATTGTAATGATGATCATTAACACCCTCGCCTGAATGACTTTTCCTTTCCTGATAAGCGGATCAATATTGACCGCCAGAAGAGCCCACCAAGTCAATGCAATAAAAAAAAGATGAACGATGATACTGACAGCAGCCTGTTGTCCGATCTCTTCCATTATTGATGACGCCTCCTTACGTTCCAGCCGGTTTGGTGGCTCCGGCCTGCCTAGTCTCTTCTGCTGTGGGATAAAGGAATAATGCCGGTCATTTCAAGTCATTTTAACAGTTTTGATGTTTCATGTTAAGACGTTCATGGATAGAACTTTTTCCCATAGATGGAGTGATCCTCTGTTGCCTGAGGCCAATGTTGAGGAGTTTGCTTGAATGTCTTACATCCTCTTTCTGGCGGAAGAGAACATAGCTTACTATTTTGTATTATAGATAGATTCAAACTAAAAAGGCGAACAATTTGTGAACTTTTTTCAACATTTTCAATTCTGTTTAATCATGAATATAAAAGAACCCTTCCCATCCTTAATATGGGAAGGATCCTCATCTTTATCTCGCAACATCCAACCGGTTAATCGCGCGTTTTAAAGCAAGCTCTGCCCGAATAATGTCAACATCTGGCGTATGCTTTTGCAAACGTTCCTCGGCACGCCGTTTTGCGGCCAAGGCGCGTTCTTTGTCAATTTGTTCAGATGTTTCCGCCGTCTGGGCCAGAATGGTGACATGGTCAGGGCGGACTTCAACTATGCCCCCGCTGACGGCAACCAGCTCAGTTTGACCGTCTTTTTTCAGACGGACTGCAGCAATTTTTAGCGGAGCAACCGTCGGAATATGGCCGGGTAAAATACCAAGCTCACCGCTCTCTGCTCGAACGCTTACCATTTCTATATCCGCATCGTATACTGGGCCGTCGGGAGTAACGATATTGACTTTTAAGGTCTTCATGCTTTTACCCTCCTAGGACCAGATTATACTTCTACACCCATTTCTTTCGCTTTTTCGACAACTTCTTCGATTCGGCCGACAAGACGGAAAGCGTCCTCTGGAAGGTGATCATACTTACCTTCAAGGATTTCTTTAAAGCCTTTTACCGTTTCTTTGACAGGAACGTAAGAACCTTTTTGTCCTGTAAACTGTTCAGCTACGTGGAAGTTTTGCGATAGGAAGAACTGTACGCGGCGCGCACGGCTGACGACAAGCTTATCATCGTCAGAAAGCTCATCCATACCGAGAATCGCAATGATATCCTGAAGCTCTTTATAGCGCTGCAGGATTTGCTGTACTTGGCGGGCCACTTGATAGTGCTCTTCTCCGACGATTTCTGGCGCAAGTGCACGAGAAGTTGAAGCCAGAGGGTCAACCGCAGGGTAAATACCCATTTCAGACAGCTTACGCTCAAGGTTTGTTGTCGCATCCAAGTGAGCGAACGTTGTTGCCGGTGCCGGGTCAGTATAGTCATCGGCAGGAACGTAGATCGCCTGAATCGATGTAACGGAACCGACATTTGTAGAAGTGATCCGTTCCTGAAGCTGACCCATTTCAGTTGCAAGCGTCGGCTGATAACCAACCGCAGACGGCATGCGTCCAAGAAGTGCAGATACTTCAGATCCGGCTTGAGTGAATCGGAAGATGTTATCGATAAAGAACAATACGTCCTGGCCTTCTTTATCACGGAAATGCTCTGCCATTGTAAGTCCTGTCAAGGCAACGCGCATCCGCGCACCAGGCGGCTCGTTCATCTGACCGAAGACCATTGCCGTTTTGCCGATAACGCCGGAATCTTTCATTTCATAGTAAAGGTCGTTTCCTTCACGCGTACGCTCGCCGACACCCGCGAATACAGAGATACCGCCGTGCTCTTGAGCGATGTTGTTGATTAGCTCCTGAATCAAGACGGTTTTTCCAACTCCCGCTCCTCCGAAAAGACCGATTTTTCCGCCTTTAATATATGGAGCGAGCAAGTCGACGACTTTAATACCCGTCTCTAGGATTTCAACCTCGGTTGATAGCTGATCAAATGTTGGAGCTTCTCTGTGAATCGGATCTTTGGCAGCATCAGCCGGAAGCGGCTCATCCAAATCGATGTTTTCCCCGAGTACATTAAATACGCGGCCGAGTGTCACGTTTCCGACCGGAACGGAGATCGGCTCTCCCAGGTCGATGGCTTCCATTCCGCGTGTAACACCGTCAGTTGAAGCCATTGCAATCGTCCGAACTGAATCATCACCCAAGTGAAGCGCTACTTCAAGGGTAAGTTCGATATCTACTTCATTCTCGTTCTGCGCTTTATGTGTAACTTTAATCGCATTATATATTTCAGGCAAGTGACCGTCTTCAAAACGAACGTCTACGACCGGTCCCAATACCTGGCTAACGCGTCCTTTTTTCATCTCTATCCCTCCTGACAAGCTTTTTCTATTCTAAGGCAGCTGCACCGCCGACAATTTCCGTAATCTCCTGCGTAATCGCCGCCTGACGAGCACGGTTGTAAGACAGTTCGAGGTCAGCGATAAGCTCTTTCGCATTGTCCGTTGCGTTTTTCATCGCTGTCATCCGCGCAGCATGTTCACTCGCTTTACTGTCCAGAATCGCGCCGAAAATCAAGCTCTCAGCGTACTGAGGCAGAAGCACTTCCAAAATTTCTTCTTCGTCCGGTTCAAATTCATAGGAAGTTCTTTTTTTGTTTGGCGCGATATCTGATAATGGCAGCAGCTTTTTCTCCGTCACCTCTTGAGAAATCGCGCTGACAAAGTGGTTGTAGAACAAGTAAAGTTCATCAAATGTCTCATCGATAAACATTTGTATCGTACTGTTCGCCAAATCCTTAATTTCTGGAAAGGAAACTTCGTCCCTGATGCCGGTCATTTCGGAAATAACCGGGATGCCGCGTTTTTTGAAGAACTCGCGTCCCATTTTTCCGATCGCGATGACCGCATATTCGTCTTTTGACTGATGGCGCTCCTGGATTTTCTGGTACGCTTTGCGGAGAACGTTAGCGTTAAAAGCACCGGCAAGTCCGCGGTCAGATGTGATGACCAGATAGCCGGTCCGCTTCACGGGACGGCTCGACATCATCGGATGCGTTCCGGTGTATCCAAGCGCAATATCAGCAACGACTTCCTGCATTTTCTCCATGTATGGAACGAACGATTTCGCTTTACTCTCAGCGCGGTTCAGCTTTGAGGCAGAAACCATTTGCTGAGCTTTGGTGATTTGACTCGTTTTTTTATTTGAAGTAATTCTGGATTTAATATCCCGTAATGAGGCCAAAAGGTTTCACCACCTTTTTGTTTTCAAATTCACTCCGAATTTACGTGAAAAAGAGAGAAAAAGAAGATCTTTTTCTCACTTCAAATGTTTAGTTGCTAGGTGCAAACGTACGTTTAAAGCCTTCGATCGCAGCCTTCATGTCCTCGTCGGCCGGAAGGTTTCCTGTCTGAGCAATTGAATCAAGGAGATCTTTATGGTTTTGATCAAGGTACATAAAGAACTCTTCTTCAAAGCGTCTGATGTCCTCTACAGGCACATCATCAAGGAATCCGCGGGTCAGGGCATAAAGAATGGCAACCTGCTTTTCGACGCGGAGCGGCTGGTTCAGATCCTGTTTCAGAACTTCCACTGTACGGGCTCCACGGTTCAGCTTGGCCTGCGTCGCTTTATCAAGGTCAGATCCGAACTGTGCAAATGACTCAAGCTCGCGATAAGATGCCAAGTCAAGACGAAGCGTACCGGCTACTTTCTTCATCGCTTTGATTTGCGCAGATCCGCCGACACGGGATACCGATAATCCAGGGTTGACGGCAGGGCGCACGCCTGAGAAGAACAAATCAGACTGCAGGAAGATCTGTCCGTCTGTGATTGAGATGACGTTTGTCGGAATATAGGCTGAAATGTCGCCAGCCTGCGTTTCAACAAACGGCAATGCTGTTAAAGATCCTCCGCCTTTAGCGTCGCTCAGTTTCGCAGCGCGCTCAAGCAAGCGGGAGTGCAGGTAGAATACATCTCCAGGGAATGCTTCACGGCCTGGAGGACGACGCAGAAGCAAGGAAAGTTCACGATAAGCCGTCGCTTGTTTTGAAAGGTCGTCATACACAACCAGCACGTGTTTTCCGTTGTACATGAATTCTTCACCCATCGTAACACCCGCATACGGCGCTAGATACAATAGCGGTGCAGGCTGTGAAGCGGAAGCTGTGACAACGATGGTATAGTCAAGAGCGCCTTTTTTGCGCAGCGTTTCAACGACACCGCGAACAGTCGATTCTTTCTGACCGATCGCAACATAGATACAAATCATGTCCTGATCTCTTTGGTTCAAGATCGTGTCAATCGCAATCGATGTTTTACCCGTCTGACGGTCACCGATGATCAGCTCACGCTGACCGCGGCCGATAGGAATCAGCGCATCGATCGGTTTAATTCCCGTTTGAAGCGGTTCATGAACGGATTTACGATCCATAACACCAGGTGCCGGGCTTTCGATCGGACGGGTTTTGCTTGTGAGAACCGGGCCCATTCCGTCTACAGGCTGACCGAGCGGATTGACAACGCGGCCGAGCAGCTCTTCACCGACGGGAACTTCCATGATCCGTCCGGTTCTTTTGACTTCGTCACCTTCACGGATGTCTTTGTAAGGTCCCAAAATAACGATACCTACGTTTGATTCTTCAAGGTTCTGAGCTAAGCCCAGCACACCGTTTGAAAATTCGACAAGCTCACCTGCCATACAGTTATCAAGGCCGTGCACGCGTGCGATACCGTCACCGACCTGAATTACCGTACCTACGTCGTGAACTTCTATTTCAGACTGATAATTTTCAATTTGCTGTTTAATAAGAGTGCTAATTTCTTCAGCTTTGATGCTCACTTAGGTTTCACCCCTTCTTTCGATTTTCGCCTGCTAATTGACGTTCTATCCGGTCAAGCTTTCCTCTTACACTGCCGTCATAAATACGGTTCCCGATGCGGATTTTTACTCCGCCGATCAGATCCGGATTCACTTCGTTTCTGACGCGCAGTGAAGCGGCGCCTGCTTCTTTTGCAAACACTTGAGAAAAAGAGGAAATTTCCTCTTCACTGAGCGGTTTTACAGAGTATACGATCGCGTCTTCCGTCCCGCGGAACCGGTTCGCCATTTTAACATAATCGTCCGCGAGATCCGGGACGATTGACGTGCGGCTGCGGTCAACGAGAAGATAAAGCGTATGTAAGACTGCAGTCGAAACAGATCCGAACGAGTCTTTTAAAATCTGCTTTTTCTTTTCAGCGGGCACTTTAGGATGACTCAGAACGGCATTGAGGTCTTTATGATCAATAAATATCTTCTTAACGACGGTCAGCTCTTCTTCTATTTCATTGACCTTCTTGGATTCAAGGGCAATGTCAAACAAAGCGGCTGCGTAGCGTTTGGAGACAGCTGATTGGCTCATCGGCTTTCTCCCACTTCTTTAAGATAGTCTTGGATCAATTTTTCCTGGGCTTGTTCGTCAAGCTCTTTTTCGATCACTTTCGAAGCGATCATCACAGACAGTGATGCAACCTGCTCACGCAGCGCGCTGACAGCCTGGTCTCTTTCTTTGACGATCTCGCTTCTGGCTGATTCTTTCATGCGTTCTGCTTCCTGGCGCGCAGCCTTGATGATTTCATCCTTTTGCTGTTCTCCCAGTTTTTTCGCGTTTTCAATCAGAGAATGGGATTCTTCACGCGCTTCTTTCAAAAGCGCCTGCTGCTCTTCAATGAGCTTCTTCGCTTCTTCATTCTTTTTCTCGGCAGAGGAAATCTCTCCGGTAATGTAGTCTTCACGCTCTTTCATTATATTTAATAGCGGCCCTAAAGCGTATTTCTTCAAGAGCGCTAACAAAATCAGCATGGCAACAAGCTGGAACAGCATAGTTCCGGCATTAAACCCTACTCCTGCACCCATAACCTGTGGTAAAAAAGACATCGAATACGGCAACTCCCTTCTTGCAGATTATCTCTCCGAGGCCATCGAAAAAATGTTCTCCCTCTTTTTTCAAGAGGTTGTTTCTTCCGGCCGTTATGACAGTTCAAGCAACCATAAAGCAATGGCGAAGGCCTCTTGCAGTGATCTTCGCCATTTTACTAGTTATATAAGTTTTTAGCCGAAGAATGCTAAGAACGCGATAACAACAGCGATAATCGGAAGGGCCTCAACCAATGCTACCCCGATGAACATAAGCGTTCTTAATTCTTTACCAGCCTCAGGCTGACGTGCGATTCCTTCTACTGTACGTGATACGATAAGTCCGTTACCAATACCTGCACCAAGTGCACCTAATCCAATTGCGATTGCAGCTGCTATTAAATTCATGAAAAAGTTCCTCCTTTAAATTGTTATCCTTTTCGGATATGTCTTGTTTTTAGTGTTCATGACTTACTTTGTGAGACATGTAAACCATTGTTAACATCGTGAAGATGAATGCCTGGATTGTACCTACGAACAAGCTGAACGCCTGCCATAAGATCATCGGCACAACCGCTCCAATGGTTCCAACCAGCCCCATGAAAATGCTTTGAGAATAGAAGTTGGTTGCCATTCCGGCAAGAAGGCCGAGCAGAATTTCGCCGGCGAAAATATTACCGTAAAGACGCAATCCCAATGTTAATGTATTCGCAAATTCTTCAATAATTTTGAGCGGCACTAAATACGGAATTGGTCTGAAGAAATCTTTGGTATACTCCCCCAACCCTTTTCTTTTCACTCCGTAGTAATGAGTGAGGCCTACTACCATGACGGCGAGGGTTAAAGTAACCGCCGGATCGGCTGTCGGGGATTTCCACCATAATTCATGGCCTACTGTAATGGAAAACGGAAGGCCGAGCATGTTGGCAACAAATATGTACATCAGCAGGGTTATGCCAAGGGCGAGAAAGTCTCTGCCGACTTTAAGATCCATTGTGCTGCCGATAATATTGCGAACAAAGTCGACAATCCACTCCATAAAGTTCTGGGCTTTCGTCGGCCGGATCGCAAGTGTTCTTGTGGTCAGCACCGCTATCAGAAAGACGATGATGCTTGTCACAGTAATCATTAAGATACTTGATACATCAAAGTTAAGGCCTAAAAAGTTAACAACTCTTGATTCGTGCAAAGGGTCTTCACCTCTCTTCCATTGATGAACGTTTTAGCTGGATAAAGGAATCTATCATAATGACAGGATAAATTGTCATCAACCCCACAATGACGCCTGCCAAATGAATATATTCAGGGTATTTATAAGCAATGGCCGCCGCGATAATGGCGTTGCACAATCTGGAAGCAGTCCCGAGAGAACGGATCATTTTGCCTTTTGCCACTGCTTTATCGAAGGCCTGCATCCTTTTGGTCAGCAGCCAGAGATTGAAATAGCTGAAAACAGTGCCGGTAATCAGGCCTAAAAAAATCGCCTGAAATGGCAGAAATCCATAGCCTAACACGCAGACTGCTAAAATATATAGGACATATTTTTGTTGCCTACGGAATGAAAGACTCGCATCGGTCATCAAATACGCTCCTGATGTGAAAATTTTAAATCTATCTTACGATTACGGTAAACTAGGCGGTCTGACCATTTTACAGAACGTAGTGTTCTGTTCAAGACTTCACACACTCCGAAAATTCTCGGGCCGGTGATCTGTCTGTCGCCTGCAAATATGGGGTTTTCAAAGGATTTTAACAGAGGACTGGTCATTATGATAACCGCTATGAAAACCTTATCATAATAGCCTATTTTAGCATACAATAGCCCCCCTGAGGTGTCAATCTGTT
The DNA here is from genome assembly GCF_053903085.1 of Bacillus sp. AK124. Classification (NCBI taxonomy): domain Bacteria; kingdom Bacillati; phylum Bacillota; class Bacilli; order Caryophanales; family Bacillaceae; genus Bacillus; species Bacillus sp. AK124. Next base: position 430,685 of record NZ_CP096378.1, on the reverse strand, counting down.
TAAAGTTAAAAAACTATTCATAATCACAGCGTCTCTCACAAAATGTTCACAAATTCGCCCCATTTAAGACGCACACATGTTTAATTATGGTATAAAACACAAAAAAAGAAAACCCTTTTTCAGGATTTTCTTACATTATTTCGTTCCGAACATGCGGTCTCCGGCGTCGCCCAATCCGGGAACGATATATCCTTTTTCATTTAGTTTCTCATCCAAAGCGGCAATGTAAATGTCAACATCAGGATGATGCTTCTGAACTTCGTCTACACCTTCCGGAGCAGCGATCAGACACATAAAACGGATATTTTTTGCGCCGCGTTTCTTCAAGCTGTTCAGTGCCTCTACCGCCGAACCTCCGGTAGCCAGCATCGGATCGACGACGATGAATTCGCGTTCTTCAACATCGGATGGAAGCTTGACATAATATTCAACAGGCTTCAATGTTTCAGGATCACGGTAAAGCCCGACATGTCCGACTTTTGCAGCGGGAATCAGCTTCAAAATTCCGTCTACCATTCCCAGTCCCGCTCTTAGAATCGGAACAACCCCGAGTTTTTTTCCGGCGATGACGTTTGACTTTGCCATTTGCACAGGAGTTTCTACATTCACTTCCTCCAGCGGCAGGTCCCGCGTAATCTCAAATGCCATCAGCGTTGCAACCTCATCAACAAGCTCTCTGAATTCTTTTGTTCCGGTCTCTACATCCCGGATGTATGTAAGCTTATGCTGTATAAGAGGGTGGTCAAACACATATACCTTTCCCATATCCGTTTTCAGCTCCTTTTTTTCACACACTTCTATTGATTCTACATAAAAAAACAGCTTGTTTCAACAAAAATCAGGAGACAATTTTATGAAAAAAGCCGCCCCTTTTGGGAGCGGCACAAATATCTTAGTAATCAAGCCCGGTATATAACGGGTATTTGCTTGTCAGCGCTTCTACGCGCTGTTTTGCTTCTTCCAGCTTCGCTTCGTCTTCATGGTTTTTAAGGGCAAGCGCGATGATCGCTCCCACTTCTTCGATCGCTTCCAGATCAAAGCCGCGGCTTGTCACGGCTGCTGTACCTACGCGGATTCCGCTCGTTACGAAAGGTTTTTCAGGATCATAAGGAATCGCGTTTTTGTTGACGGTGATGCCGACTTCATCAAGAACATTTTCAGCCACTTTTCCGGTCATGCCGAGAGAGCGCAGGTCGACCAGCACAAGATGGTTATCCGTTCCGCCTGATACGAGCTCGATGCCCTCTTTTTTCAATGTTTCAGCCAAGTGCTTCGCATTATTGATGACATTTTGGGCGTATGTTTTGAATTCGTCTTTTAAAGCTTCGCCAAAGGAAACAGCCTTTGCAGCGATCACGTGCATTAACGGTCCGCCTTGAATTCCAGGGAAGATCGACTTGTCGATTTGCTTTGCAAACTCTTCACGGCAAAGAATCATGCCGCCGCGCGGTCCGCGAAGCGTTTTATGAGTTGTCGTCGTCACAAAGTCAGAGTAAGGAACAGGATTCGGGTGAAGACCTGCTGCTACAAGTCCGGCGATATGCGCCATGTCTACCATCACATAGGCTCCGACTTCATCAGCGATTTCGCGGAACTTTTTAAAATCGATGGTGCGCGGATACGCGCTTGCCCCGGCCACGATCAGCTTAGGCTTATGTTTAAGCGCTTTTTCACGTACATCTTCGTAGTCAATATACTGCGTCTCTTTATCAACACCGTATTCAACGAAATTGTACTGAACACCGCTGAAGTTGACAGGGCTGCCGTGCGTTAAATGTCCGCCGTGAGCAAGGTTCATTCCCAATACGGTGTCACCGTGCTCTAAAATCGTGAAGTATACCGCCATGTTCGCTTGTGCGCCGGAATGCGGCTGAACGTTGACGTGCTCGGCGCCGAAAATCTGCTTGGCGCGGTCGCGCGCGATATCCTCTGCGACATCTACATGCTCACATCCGCCGTAGTAGCGTTTACCAGGATATCCTTCCGCATATTTATTTGTTAAAACCGAGCCTTGAGCTTCCATAACCGCTTCGCTTACAAAGTTTTCAGAAGCGATCAGCTCAATCTTCGACTGTTGACGTTTCCGCTCATCTTGAATGGCGCTAAAAACTTGTTCATCTTGCGCAGGTAAATGTTTCATCAGCGAGATCCTCTCCTATCTGTTTCCATTTCGTTAATTATACCATCTCATTGTACACGGTTTTTCATGCAAATGTAAGAGATTATTTTTAAAAATCGTTTTTTATTATTGGAAAAACCGAATATTAAACGAATAGACAAATCATATAGTTCGACATATCATTTGTTCAAAAAATTATTTTAATAAAGAAAAAAAGCCTGTCCGGCTCTTCCCCCCCGCTTCTTCCGCTACTCCGCTTCATAGACGGCGCGAACGCCTCCAATCAGCTTCGGCCTTGTCCGCGCAAGCGTCACATGCGCTTCACCCAGCTGTTTTTGAGAGACGCGGACAGGAACGGCCACAGGCTTTAAATGCATCCCTATAAACGTGTCGCCGATGTCGATCCCCGCATCGGCCTCTATTTGTTCAACAAGGACAGGAGCCTTCATATGTTGATAGGCATATGAAGCCATGGAACCCCCCGCTTTCGGAACAGGAACAGCAAAAACAACGGGAAGACGGTATGCTTTCGCCGTTTCTTCCTCGACAACCAACGCCCTGTTTAAATGCTCGCAGCATTGAAAAGCAAGGGCGACTCCTGTTTGATCCCTGAGCTCTTCTAAGCCTTTGTAGACCGCTTCAGCGATTTGTCCGCTTCCCGAAGTGCCGATTCGCCTTCCGGCCACCTCGCTTGTGCTGCATCCGATGACGACGATGTGGCCGTCGCGTAAATTTGCCTGCTGATGAAATTCATCTAATATAGAACGCCATGTTTGTTCGAGATTCTTCATGATTGACGACACCCTTTATTCATGCTTGTCTTCATAATCGGCGATTTTTCCGATGCGGACAGCGTGCCGCCCGGCTGAAAACTCAGTCGTAAGCCAAACCTTTGCAATCTCTCTCGCTAAACCAGGGCCGATCACCCGTTCACCCATCGCAAGAACATTCGTGTCATTGTGCTCTCTTGTCATTTTCGCGCTGAAAACGTCGTGGACAAGGGCGCAGCGGATGCCTTTTACTTTATTGGCGGAAATGCTCATGCCGATTCCTGTTCCGCATATTAAAATGCCTCTGTCAGCTTCCCCGTCCGCCACTTTTTGCGCGACCGGAAACGCATAATCCGGGTAGTCCACAGATCCTGAACCGCATTCGCAGCCGTAATCTTCGTATTCGATGTTCAATTCATCCATCAATGCCATAATTTCTTTTCTGATATTGATTCCGCCGTGATCTGAAGCAATGATTACTTTCATTGGAATGACTCCTCCTCGTTTGATGTGCCGCCAAAAGTCTCGTGCAGACCGTTAAGCAGTATACAGCCGCTATATATTTCTGATTGATCATGTCTATTGTACCCGCTGCCGCTCGATTTGCAAACGCTCCTTAGCTTCTATTCCCGAGATTTTCCCGCCAGCATTTCTGCCAATTTTTTCAGCAGCTGCTCCAGCTCATCTCTCGTTTTTTGATAGTCGCTGAGAGATCCGCCGAACGGGTCAATGATGTCCCCGCTTTCTCCTTTGACATACTCTTTCAGCGTATAGATTTTATCTCGGCTCTTTGAAAATTCATGTACTGCCACCTGTTTGTGCTGCTCCGTCATCGTCAACACGAGATCCGCCCATTCAACCTTCTCCTCGGAAAGCTGTGAAGATGTATGATTCAGAGCGATGTTTTTTTCAAAAAGCGCTTCGACTGCATATAAAGAAGCTTTTCCGTTTTCAGGAGCAAACAACCCGGCAGATTTGACGGAGACATCCAGTTTTTTTTCGGCAGCCGCAGATTTAAAAAGCGCTTCCGCCATCGGGCTGCGGCACGTATTTCCAGTACAGACAAATAGTATGTTCAATCCTGTTCACTCCTTTGTTCATATTATAAAGGATTCAGCCGGAAAATAATAAAATCCGCTCCAGAAATCAAAAAAGAGAGGATCTCTCCCCTCTTTTTCTAAGTTTCATTATGTTATGCAAAGTGGGAAAAAGATTTTCTCCTCTTTCAATTAAATTGGCAGCAAAAGCTTCAGGCCGAAGCTCAGTAGGATGGCTCCTCCGAGCGCTTCGCTGTAAGCTCCAAGCCACGTTTGAACCTTTTTTCCAAGCAGCAGACCCGCCCAAGTTAACACCATGCTGAACAAACCGAACAAAAAGATCGTTAATAGCGGTTTCGTCCCGTAGAGGCCGAGGCTGAGACCGACTGAAAAGCTGTCGAGGCTGACGCCGACGGCAAAAATGAATAAGCCGAAGCCGTGCGGAGAGATGATCTGCTCCCCGCTTTTATTAAAAGATGCGGCAATCATCTGAATGCCCAGCACCAATAAAAGCGCTCCTCCAAGATACCCCGCAAGCGCACCAAGCGCGCCCGAAAGAAACTGTCCCGCAATCATACCGCCAAGCGGCATGATGACATGGAACAATCCAATAATGACGCCGATTTGAAAGATTTGGTTCCTTTTCAGCTTGGCCATTCCCATTCCAAGACCGACTGAAAAGGCATCCATGCCGAGTGCAAAAGCCATGATCGAGAGCGTCAGGATTTCGCCTATTAACACATCAACATTCATGCAATTCCCCCTTGGACACGCCAGCTTTTCTAGCTTATGCACGTCCAAAGGCGGATAGAACAACCCTGCTTAGGCTACGCTTCGATTACGCGATGGCCTGCAGCTTTCAAGAGCCGGTTCATAATCGCCCGGCCCACCCCTTCCTCAGGGAAAGACTCAGCAAAAATAAAATCGAGCTGTTCTTCGTCAAAGCTGCGGAGAATGTCATACAAACCGGCGGCAACCGTTTCAAGACGGTCTCTTCTGCCGCAGATGCGGACGGCATCCGCCTGATAGGCACCGGCCCGTTCCTCTGTCGTAAGGACGCCGACTTTCATGCCGTCTTTCTGATATTGGCCGATCAGCCGTTGAATATCTTCAACGCTTCCGTTCACAATGGCAAGCGGGGCTTCCGGTGCATAATGCGCATATTTCATCCCGGGAGACATCGGCGCCTTTTTTTCGTCGGTGAGGCCCTGGTCAATCAAGACAGAGCCGGCCGCTTCTTCGAGCTGCTCTTTTGTGACGCCGCCCGGCCTCAAAATGACCGGAATTTCCCCGGTGCATGAAACAACTGTTGATTCAACCCCTACTCCTGTAGGACCGCCGTCAACGATACCTGCAATCCTTCCATTTAAATCGTGAACGACATGCTCGGCTTTCGTCGGACTCGGTTTCCCGGACAGATTGGCGCTCGGGGCGGCCACCGGAACGCCGGCCTGTCTAATCAGCTCAAGGGCAACAGGATGATCAGGCATTCTGACCGCGACCGTATCGAGCCCCGCCGTCACCTTTGTGGATAACACCCCGGGTCTGCAAGGCAGCACAAGGGTCAGCGGTCCGGGCCAAAAACGCTTCATCAGCATTTCGGCCTGAGGCGAATCAACCTCTGCAAATTCTCCGAGCTGTTCAATTTCAGCGATGTGGACAATGAGCGGATTGTCGCTCGGACGCCCTTTCGCTTCGTATATTTTAGCTACTGCTTCGCTGTGTTTGGCGTTTGCACCAAGACCGTAAACAGTCTCTGTCGGAAAAGCAACCGTTTCATTTTGCTTGAGCAGTCTTGCCGCTTGTGCAATTTGTGGACAGTTTGTGGACAAATCACGTTTTACATCCACAGTCCATACTTTTGTTTTCATTAACATCAAAACTCCCTTAACAAAACACTAAAAACGTTAATCATTCATGTAAATCCTGTTGAAAGTATAAAAGATGAAGAAAAAGAAAACAAGCGTTGTCCACATTTTGTGGATAACGCTTTTGAATCCGTGGATATCTCTGTGTATAAGTTAACGGCTAATTAGACGTTTTCTCCATCAAAACGGCTCCGTTTACGCTCAACGAGTCTGAAACATGCTCTGATCCATCAAGCTCTTCCGGAATTGCCGCAGCTTGTTTAAAACCGAGCACTTCAAGGAAATCCATCGATGTTCGTTTATTGGCAACTAAATACAGGGTTTGGATTCCCCGCTTTTCACACAATACCTGCATGCTTTGAAACAGGGAAACGATGTGGCCCTGGCTGAGCTTGTCAGACACGACAAGCGAGCGCAGCAGCCCTTTTTTGTTTTCAAATTCCTCCATTCCGAGGCAGGCGACGATTTCATCGGGAGGGTCTTCCATCATGATAAACTGGCTCTTCGCTTCCTCAATGCCTTTATGGCTTGTCCCCGCCTTTTTTAAAAACGCTTCGATCGCATTCATGTCTTTCATTTCCGCTAACCTCAATTGGTAGAACATCTTTTCACCCCGTTTTTTAACTTCTCTATCCAATCTATGAGGGCGACAGTAAAATATACCTTTTGATTTGGAAGAAAGCCGGCAATTCATTTTTCAATTTTGATTAGCAGGAACTAATGCTTTGAATGAGTATGCAAATGAACTCTGTACTGGTGATAAGACAGTTTCTCTTTCTACCGGGCAATGTAATTGACACATCAGAAAGGGGCAGAAGGTGTATATTCGAAAAGCAGTATTTTCCCTGAACCGTTTTGGAAAATTATATCATATTCAAAAGCGTGAATAACCATCATGAAAAAACAAACAGTAAAAAACCGCCCTGCACGAAAGCACGGCGGTTCCTTTAAGAAAAAAGCCCGGTAATCCATTCGACAAGAAAAAATTTCACTTCTTTGTCTTCTTTATCTTTGCCAGATACCGCTTCATCTGCAGCGACTGTTTTTTCTTCCCGGGCGTTTTCCCCGGCATCGGTTTGTTCGTCTTCAGGCGACTTTACGGCTTCCCCATTGGAAAAATCAAGAAAGCAAAGCGGCGGAAACAGGACACACCACCAGTTGGCTCCCTCTCCCTTGCCTAATGTAATTAAAACAGCCTCATATTCTCCGGCTGGATACACCATATTGCCGTATAGCTTTGTCGGAAATGAAACTCGATCAAAACGGACAGACACGGATTGCCGGACATTTTCGCGCTTCATAACATCCTTGGCAACCTCTTTGATTTCGGGCAGCTTCGACCTGATGACTTGTCTCGCTTCCTCAACCGAGGTCAGGTTTTCCACCCATTTCGTAATTTGTTTATTGACCTCATCCCTGATTTTACGTTTGACGCTTTGGTCGCTCCCGCTGTCGCTGTTTGCCAAAATCCGCAGCCGAATCGCTTCATCTGGAATCACGGCAGGCTTCCCGTCTGATGATTGGGCCGTCTCTTCCGTCGTGAGATTTGCAAGCGCTCCTATTAATAAAAGAAAAATATACATACAGGCAATGTTTGATTTCTTCATTTTCCCCACCGTTCCTCTCCGTTCTTCAACCTTTTCTAGCAATATTATGGTCAAAGATGGAACGGTTTAAACGGATGCTGAAAAAAATTCTACTAAGCTTGTAATCTCTTCCTAAAAGGTCTACATATCCAAATGGCTCTGCTTGTTTTTTTGCAGGCCGGATAAAAAAATCACCGCGCTGATCACGAGCAGCAAGCCCCCCAATCCGCCGAACAGCAGAAACGGGAAGACAGCCGCTGCGCTTGCATCAATCGCCCAGCCGATCAAAAATGAAAGAAGCGCTCCTCCCAGACTTGCGGATGAAATGAAGAGACTGGTGATTTCCTCTGTAAAAGGCTTTCCAGCCAACGAGGCCAGAGTGACGGCGCACGGAAAAATACCGGCTGCCGAGAGCCCGATGAAAAATACGAGGAGCAGCTGTGTTTGATGAAGCGGAAACCATACCAGAATCAAAAGCAAAACAGTCAAGGCTCCGGCACTGAAGATCAGAAAGGCAACGGAAGTCAAGCGTCCGCCAAAAATACTTGTCAACAAACGCCCGCACACCATTCCCGTCCAAAAAAACGAAACGCTGATCACGCTGATTTCTTCTGCTCCTTTTTCCAGCATCAGCGCCGGCAAAAAGTTTGCGAAATTGGTCTCGATACCCGCATATACAAAAGCGAATATGAGAAAGAGGAAAATGCTTTTTTCTTTCCTTCCGGTTTCAAATATGGCTGACACAGTCGGTTTTTCCTGATAAGTCATTTGACCGGAAGCAGTGTCAGGGGTTTTTCTGCACAAATAAACCACCCACATACACGCAAGCACAAAAACGAAGATAAATAAAGCATACAAGGGGAAATGCCAGGCATATCGTTCCGTAAGGATATAAATAAGAAAAGGAAACAGCAAAGCGCCCAATCCGAAAAAAACCTCTAAAATATTCATCCCCTTCGCATTTTTATCTTGGGCAATCACATACGCTCCCATCGTCGTTTCTAAAGTACCGGCGCCAAAGCCGAGCAAAAACCCCATGATGACAAAAAAGATGAACATATCAAAAAGGAACACGCCTAAAAGCGTTACGAGAATAAGAAGAAGGCCAAACGTCAATACAGCCGCATGAGAGGTGCGCCTGACAAATATCGGCGCAAGCAGGACACCGATTAGAAAACCGGTGAATTGGAAAAAGATCAGGAAGGATAGATCATGAACATCCCGGTGATATTCTTGAATGATATAAGGTGACAGGCTCCCCAGCAGGATATGGATAACCCCTACGAGAAAATAAAACGAACAGCCGAATAGAAATATTTTTTTCATTAGACTCACTCCTTCGTTGCAGACCATAAAACCCTTGCGGCTATTGGCACGGCCGGCAAGGGTTTTTCGCAATGCTAGTTTGCTTGTTTTGAAAGGGACAGCTGCTGACCTTTATTGAAAAATTCATTTAAGTAGAACTGCGTCTTGTATCCATCATCAAAAGTGGCAAGAGGTGCGAAATTGCGATCCCGAACTCCGTTCATCCATTGAATCAGCTGAACTCTGAAGGAATCGGCCCATCCGTAAAATTCATTTTCAGGGTCTGTCAGCCACGTGTCCGGCATTGTTATCATCCGCTCCGTCAATCCGGTCCTCAGCAAAAACTGATTTTTCTGCCGTGAATGATAGTAGAATACGCCGTTTTGGCCATTGACCTCGATGCTAAAGCCGCATTCATCCGCTTTTGTGCATTTTGACGTAATCATATTGACAAACACATGATTTTCAAGCTGGCCGTATACTTCAGAATGATCATCAACATATACCTGTTTTTGTTCTTTTTCTTTGACGACCGTCATCATTTTGACTTTTAAACTGTCCAGTTTAAACGGGCTGTCGAACAAATAAAGAATGAGATCGATTAAATGCACACCCAAATCTCCTAATGCCCCGCTCGTTTTATTGCTTTTCGAATGATCGCGCCAAGTATATTTTTTTCTTCTCAAGGCGCTGTTTTTCTTAAAATGGACATTGATGGACAAGATATCTCCAAGTTCATTGCCGGATAGCATATCTTTTAGGCGCTGAACAAATGTGAGATGGCGGTAATTGAAGCCCATGATCGGAATATAAGCAGATTGAGAAGCCCTGTTTTTCATCTCCTCCGCTTCCTCCATTGAGACAGCCATCGGTTTTTCACACAATACATACTTACCTGCGGCCATCGCTTCAAGCACATGTTCTTTATGGCAAAAGTTCGGCGATGAAACGATGACTGCCGTCGACTGATTCAACAGCTCCTGCATACTGTTAAATGCGGTTCCTCCATATTCAAACGCACATTTGCGCGAGGCAAGCGAGTTGATATCAAAAAACCCGGAAAGCTCGGCACCTTTGACTGTTGAAAGAGCTTTCGCATGAGCTTTTGCAATTCCTCCGGCTCCAATAATTCCGATTTTCATCTAAGGACACTCCTTATCTTTTGATATGGGCTTTTAGCACTTCTAAAATTCCAGCCGTATAGCTGCCTTCTGTCATACGGGAATGGAGCGACTTTGCTTCTGCTGTCGCATTCCCCACCAGATAACCATGTCCGGTTTTTTTAAGCATATCCACATCGTTTCCGCTGTCGCCGAAAGCAAATGAATTCTCCCTCTCTATCGCGAATTTATTCAATATAAAATCCACAATGTACGGTTTGCCTGTCCGCAAAGGGATAAAGTCCACATCATAGCTGTTTTCCGGATCGCCTGCCAAAGGGTTGCAGCGATTGATATTTACTCCTATTTCATGCTCTCTTGCAAGCCGTCTGATGGCTTCAAGCGCCCTCTTATCTGTGTTCTCATCCGACGATCTATAGTAATAGTTGATTTTATAGCGGGAAAAACCATGCTGAGTCTGAGGCACAAGCTCAATCTCATATTTTTTAGAGAGAGTCTGCTTGATTTCTTCGACCAGATCATGGGAGAAATTCGATTCTTGCAATCGGGCTTCCCAATCTTTATCAGAGACTTGGCCTTCTTCAGAGAAATACGTGATCTCAGTGCCAAGGTCACTGGCGACAAAATGCGGAAGATATCGAAAGCCTCCCCGCTTCATTTTTGCAAGAACAGATGACAGGCTGCTCCCGGTCACCCAGCCGAGCAAAATCTTGTGATCGAGATGGTTCGAATGAATAAATGTTTCAAGGTCCATGAGCGCTTTCCTCGATTCATCGGTGATGCTGTGGGCGAAATATGTCTCATCAAAATCGCAAAATACGGCGTACTTCGGCTTGTTTACTTGCTGCAAAGTGTGAAAAGAAAGTGTTTCATGATACGACATCAATTAAGGCCTCCATTACTTTGTCTTGTTCTTCTACGGTGAGTCCCGGATAGAGAGGAAGCTGAAGCATTTGTTTATGCACTGATTCAGTGACCGGCAGCGATATATGCTGATAATCGGCTTTTACAAGTGGTGTGTTTTGATGATGGGATAAAATCGGGTAGTATATATCTGTTTGGACATTATGAAATTTAAGCATCATATCTTTGACTTGGTCTCGATTTCCGCTTATCATTTTAATTGTAAACAAATGCCATACATGATCATCGGTCATTTGAGGCAATTGGATCAGACCTCTGTCTTCATACTGCTGCAAATGCGTAATATAACGATCTGCTAAATATAAGCGCTTCAGATTATTTAATGAAAGATGTTTCATCCTTGCCAGTCCAATAGCGGCTTGCAGATTATCAATCTTAGCGTTAAAGCCGTAATCAGCAGCCTTTTTATTTTTTTGATTCAGTTCAAAGCCGTGGTACATATATTCCATGCATGCGGATGCAAATGATGGATCATCCGTCACAATTGCGCCTGCTTTTCCGCAAGTGCCGAGATTTTTATACGGATTAAAGCTTAATATGGAGCAAAGGCTGTTTTTTCCCAGATCGGAAACGCCGATCGACTGGCAGGCGTCTTCAATAATCGGGATGCCGTATTTATCAGCGATTTTTGCAATGCCTTCCATGTCTGGCAGCTTTCCATAAAGGTGTACAGGCAAAATGCATTTCGTTTTCAAAGTGATGCATGCTTCAAGTTCAGAAGGATCCATGCAAAATGTAACAGGGTCAATATCGCAGAAAACCGGAGTGCCTCCAGCTGCAAGCACGGCGTTTTCCGTTGCAGCAAAGCTGTTTGCAGGCATAATGACTTCATCACCTTGTCCAATACCCGCAGCTTTCAGTGCGACAATCATGGCATCGGTTCCGCTGGAGGAAGCCATGACATGCTTTTTTCTCAAAAGAGCGGCTATTTCAGCTTCAAATACACCGACATAAGAACCGCTTGTAAATTGCCCGGTCGGCAGCACGCCTTTCACCGCATGAATCACGTCATCTACTTCTTCTTCTGTGATCAGTCGATGAAGCGGCATAAAATCAACTCTGGAGGGCGGAGAATCCATTCTGTTTAGCAAATTGGCGGTCAAGTCGAATTGATCCTGCTGCAATGTCTCTTTTAATTTTTGATTAGCCAGTGTGTCGTCTATACGGCATTCACCAGCGTGCTTCCCTTCCTTCAAATCATTCAGAAGGACAAATAGCTGTTTGCTTGTGCAAGTCATGTTTTCGCTTGCGGTTTTCATCAATTTCACCCCATTTTTATTATTTTGGGAAATTGTCATATTTCATGACATATCTTAAATGATGGAATCGATACCATAACAACTCTTTTTTTCAGGAAGTGACTTTATGCCTACGATTGACGAAATTGCAAAATTAAGTAATGTGTCAAAAACAACTGTTTCAAGAGTACTGAACGACCATCCTTATGTATCTGAAGAAAAAAGGAAGCGTGTTTTGGAAGTCATCGAAAAATTGGACTACATTCCGAACACCTCTGCACGAAAGCTCAGATCCAACAAAACGATGTTTCTCGCAGTGTCTGTCCCTCACGCGGACCATCCATTCTTCGCGCAGCTCATGAAGCATGTGTCCGCTGAAGCGCTGAAACACCAATACAAAGTCATTGTGTTTCAGACGTTTTATCAAAAGCAGAATGAACTGAAAGTACTGGAGCTGCTCAAGAGGAAAGAAGTCGACGGGCTTATGTTATGCAGCCTTGAAAATGAGTGGGAAGACATCAAAAAATACGTCAAATACGGTCCTGTGGTCTTGGCAAATGAATTCCACGCCGAAGCGGACGTGCCGGTGATCTGCTATGACGAATTCGAAGCCGGATATAAAGGAACGGAGCTTTTTATTCAAAAAGGGCATCATTTAATGGCCTTTTGCTGTGACACGATACACAGCAAGGCCCAGATTATGAGAAAAGAAGGGTTTATGAAAGCATTGTCTGATGCGGGTTTACATTTCCAGGAGAAGTGGATGTTCAGCCACGCATTTACCATTCATGACGGCTTCCGTATTATGGACCAGATCCACAACATGTCTGAAAAGCCGACCGCCATTTTTACGGGAAACGACCAAGTGGCCGCAGGAATTATTAAAAGGGCCCGCTATTATCAATATGAAGTGCCAAAGCAGCTTGCAGTGCTTGGATATGATAATCAATCGATCTGTGAGGTGACCGATCCGGAAATCACGACAATCGATATACCTGTTGAAGAGCTGGCTCAAAAAGCCGTATGTGCAATGGTAAACCACCTAAATGGGGAAAGCGGATTACAGAGGGATGTCGTGACTCTGTCTCCTACATTAAAAATCAGACAATCTGTTTAGGGTATATATTAATCTTGAACTATTTTTTATTTTATTCAGATAAAATTTTTGTTAAAAAATGGTGAAGAAGACCTTCTGAACGGTCATGGCTGCGGTTGCTGTTTTTTAACAAAAAAGACCGCCGGGAATTTGAACTGCCCCTCTTTTGTTAGACACACTTCACAATTGGAGGTGCAGTTTTTAAAATTTACAGTTGAGGAAATTCGCACAGTGTCTTTCATGGGTGGATTCGCAATACCGATATCATGGAGAAGACGCGTCTAAAAAGCCTATACAAGCTATTCTGCCGAAGATAAACCAAAAGGTACTTCACTCGAAAATGGGACATCTATCCGTGAAACAGCTTGAAACCGGAGGAATAGGTACCCTAAAAAGCGGCGTTTACCTATGAAGAAGGATCAGACGAAGGGACCCAAGCGGAAATTGAACGCCTGCGGATGGAGAATGCCTGCTTAAAAAAGTTGAAAGCCTTAGTTCAAAACAACGAAACATCACACAAAGCATGTCCCGTAAAGGCAACTGTCACGACAATGCGGTGGCGGAAAGCTTCTTTTAGCATTTTAAAATCAGAATTCATTTATTTTAAAGAATTTGGAGCGTCGAACATTTCAAAAAAGGACCCGCATAGTATATTGATTCTCTACAATCACAAACGGATCAAGATCAAATTAAAAGGCATGAAACCTGGTACTATACCGGAATCATGCCAGTCAAACTGCTTCATGAGATTTTAACTTTTTAGGGTCGCTTCATTTCCGGCGGTTTCCTTAACGATGTTGCTCAATTACCGCGCAGACGATACGGTCTTTTCCATTAAGATCCTTTTTCACCCGTACGTCAGCATCAGGAAAGAACCGGTGAAACATGTCTTTGACGGCATTCCCCTGAGTCCAGCCGATTTCAAACACCACCAGTGCCTGATCTGCGATGACAAATGGAATTTCTTTCATGAAACGCTTATAAAACTGCAATCCGTCAGCACCGTCCGTCAAAGCCCCGGCGGGTTCATGAAGACGTACGACATCTGACAGCGTCTTCATGTCTTCCTCAGATATATAAGGTGGATTTGAAACGATGACATCAGCTTTCTTCTGTCGCTTGATAAGCGGCTCAAGCAAATCGCCGCCGATGAAATCCACTTTCGCCCCAAGCCGGTCAGCGTTGTGTCTTGCCGTGCTTAAAGCTTGTTCCGAAATATCCGTCGCCGTGACGGAAAAACGCGGGCTCTCAAGCGCAAGAGTCACCGCAATCGCCCCGCTTCCTGTACCGATATCGACGGCTTTAAGGCGATCTGTTCCGTGAAAAACTCTTTCCGCTTCAGAAAGAACAGCTTCAACGACTTCCTCTGTTTCAGGACGCGGAATCAAAACGTGTTCATTTACGGAAAATTCCCGTCCGTAAAAGGATTCATTTCCGGTGATATATTGAACAGGCACTCCTTGATGATGAAGCTCGACAGATTTTTTAAACCGCGAAAAATCAGACTCTGATATGACATCATGGAAGCTTGCCAACAGTTTGCTGCGGTCGATGTTCAGCTGATCTGTCAGCAAAATTTCCGCGGCATTCCGGTCTCTTCCCGCTTCGGCCAAATAAGAAGAAGCCCATTTAAGGGCTTCAAATACCGTCTTCATCTCAGCTTTCCGCCTCTTGCAGCTTGCTTGCCTGGTCTTCTACGATCAGCGCGTCGATGACTTCGTCAAGCTTGCCTTCAAGGATCTGGTCGAGCTTTTGGATCGTCAAGCCGATCCGGTGATCAGTGACGCGGTTTTGCGGAAAGTTATACGTGCGGATGCGCTCTGAACGGTCCCCTGTTCCGACTGCGGATTTTCGGTTTTGATCATATTCAGCCTGAGCTTCCTGCTGAAATTTATCGTAAATTCGCGCGCGCAGAACTTTCATCGCTTTTTCTTTGTTTTTGATCTGAGATTTCTCATCTTGGCAAGACACGACAACACCTGTCGGAAGGTGGGTCAGACGGACGGCTGACATCGTCGTATTGACGCTTTGCCCTCCCGGACCGCTCGACGCGAAGGTGTCGACACGGATGTCTTTTTCATGAATATCCACTTCTACCTCTTCAGCCTCAGGAAGACAGGCTACCGTTGCCGTGGATGTATGGATACGCCCGCCGGATTCGGTCTCTG
Organism: Bacillus sp. AK124; assembly: GCF_053903085.1. Taxonomy (NCBI): domain Bacteria; kingdom Bacillati; phylum Bacillota; class Bacilli; order Caryophanales; family Bacillaceae; genus Bacillus; species Bacillus sp. AK124. Next base: position 415,453 of record NZ_CP096378.1, on the reverse strand, counting down.
GAACGCGCTGTACGCGGTGTGCGCCGTTCTCATACTTCAGCCTTGAGTATGCGCCGTTCCCATTGATCATAAAAATGATCTCTTTATATCCGCCTGTGCCTGTCATATTCGCTTCCATCACTTCTGTTTTCCAGCCTTGGAGCTCTGCGTAGCGGCTGTACATGCGGTACAGGTTGCCGGCAAACAAAGCAGCCTCTTCTCCGCCCGCTGCGCCGCGGATTTCCATGATAACGTTTTTGTCATCGTTCGGATCTTTCGGGATCAGCAATACCTTCAGCTGGTCTGTGAGCGACTCGATTTCTTCCTGCAGTTCGGAAATTTCCTCTTTAACCATCTCGCGCATATCGGAGTCCAGCTTTTCTTCAAGCATCGCTTTGGCATCGCTCAGCTGTTCCGACGCGCTCCGATAACGTCTGTATACTTCAACTGTTTCCTGTAAATCAGATTGTTCTTTCGAATATTCTCTAAGCTTCTTCGGATCGTTGACAACTTCCGGATCGCTTAATAGTTCATTTAATTTTTCGTACCGGTCCTCTATCGATTTTAAACGGTCTAACACGCTATTCACCTCTGTTTGCTGTGCGTAACATTCTAATTATAGTACAGGGACTCCTCCCCGTCAAAACAACTTCGCCGTTATCGGCAGCTGCCGCGTCTTTTTGCTATACTTTTAAGAAAAAAGGAGCTTAACTCAATGCTGGAATCGATTCATCACATCGCCATCATATGCTCGGATTATGAAGCATCCAAAACATTCTATGTCGACAAGCTCGGACTTGAGATTCTGAGCGAAACGTACAGAAAGGACCGGGATTCATATAAACTGGATCTCTCATTAAACGGCCGCTATGTCATCGAGCTGTTTTCTTTTCCAGATCCGCCCGAGCGCCTTACCAGACCAGAAGCTGCCGGGCTCCGCCATTTGGCTTTCACAGTGGCCGATCTTGATCAGACCGTCAAGGAGCTCAAGCAAAAAGGCATCATTGCCGAACCGGTTCGCACCGATCCCGGAACAGGCAAGCGCTATACGTTCTTCTCCGATCCGGACGGCCTGCCTTTAGAGCTTTACGAGGCATAGCAACGCCTTCGCCATCTGTGGAAAAACCGCTTTCTTTGCCGAATTCCTTCTTCTTTTGTCTAACAGGAAGGAAGCTTTTCATTCAGGTCGAATACCCTTTTTAATGAACAGTTACAGGTTAAAAGGAGGTATCATATGAATACTGCTGATGCGGCAAATGAACTCGGGGTATCAACCAAAACGGTGCAGCGCTGGGTCAAGCAGCTGCAACTGCCCGCTTCCCGAAATGAGCTTGGCCACTACTTTTTCACGAAAGACGATATCGCCATTTTAAAAGAAGTAAAAGAGCAGTTAAAAAACGGTACGCCTATGCAGGATGTCACAGTCAAACGCCCGAAAAAAACCTTCCTCATCAAAAAAAACGAAATGGTTCAAACGGAAGAGCCGGCACCCCAGTTGAATGAGCGGCTCGAAGAAAGGCTGCAGCGTTTTTTAGAGCACGAACAGCTTGAACGCGAGCTGCTCCAAAAGAAAATCGCCGAGCTGGAAAGAAAGCTTGAACAAAAAGCGGACGATGTCGTCTCCTATCAGCTTCTGCAGCAAAGGCGCGAACTGGAAGAAGAACGGCAGCAGATCAAACATCTCGAACAGAAAATCAGTGAATTGGAAAGCATGAACCGCCACGAAAAAGATACAGCCGGCAGAAGAGAAGAAAAAAAACCGAAAAGCAAATTGAAATCGATCTTCTCTTTTTAAAGCGCAAAAAAGCTTGCAAGGCCATAAAACGGCTTCTTGCAAGCTTTTTCATTATGCTGTAATGGCAATCAATATCGGCAGTGAAATAATTGACAGCACCGCACTGATCACAAACGCGGATGCCGTTTCTGCTTCCTGGCTTTCAAAGTTTGTAGCAATCATAGCCGCCACGGCAGATCCAGGGAATGCCACAAGCAGAACCGCTTTTGTCATGTCGGCGGAAGAAAGGCCCACGACCATCGCGATCACAAACATTAAAGCAGGCTGAGCAGCGACTTTTAATAAAGCGATGCTCAAAGCAGGCATGCTGAATTTGATTTTACGGATTCCGACAGTCACCCCGACTGCGAAAAGAGCGATACCTGAAGTCGTATTTCCGAGCATATCAAGCATTTTCTGCGGCAATTCAGGAATTTGCAGACCGAATAATACAAGAATGATACTTGCAAGCGGTGCAAAAGCGAGCGGTTCAGACAAACCGTGTAAAATTGATTTTCCTGTTACCTTCCAAATGCTGTCTGTCGTTTCCGCTTGTTTTTTAGAAGAACGGCCGACAGTTCCGACGATGATCGCAAGAGGATCAAGCATCGCATTCACGACAATTCCCGTAATCGCGATCGGAATCGCAACTTCCTGCATGCCGAACAGGCTGCCCAATACCGGAATTCCCATAAAGGCGAATGTCGGCTGAGCTGAGTTTAATGAGAACATTGAAGCATCTGTTAAATCGTACTTAAATAAAAATCGTAAAAGAAGCAAAATAATTACGTAAAATCCAACGATACCGATGACCAGTGAAATCATCAGCGGAATCTGGCTGTAAAACTTATCTTTTGGCGTTGACAAAATGCTTGAAACAAAGTGGGCCGGAAGCGCGTATTTCGTAACGAGCGTACTTACCCCTTTTGCAGATTTAGCATCATAGCTTCCAAAGTGACCCGCGAACCATCCCAGCGCAATAACAAAAAATATTGGCGCAAGGAGGATTAAAATATTTAAAAAGTCCAAGACTGTTTCCTCCTCTATGTTGTCCCTTTCAGGGACGAATTAACGGCGGCTGATAAACGCAGTCGCCCTGTTACACAGCCGTCGATCCCATTTTTCATCTTTGATTGGTGCAGCCCGGTGACAAAATATCCGGACCCGGGCTGCTGTTTCTTTTTATCGTTTCCTCAGTATTGAATATTAGTCGCGTTTTGCAACAATTGTTTGATATTCCGGACGCCACATGGCTTCGCGAACCGCCTTTTCGACATCTTCAGGCTGAACTTGAGCCACGCCGTCTTTAATGGCAGCTTTCACAACATCAATTGCCACTTGAACGGATACGTCTTGCAGGTCGTCAATTTTCGGCAGCAGGCCTGCACCCGGTTTTTCATGGTCAACCATGTTCGCGACCGCGTTTGCAGATGCTGCAAACATGCCGTTTGTGATGACTTTCGCCTTCGAAACGATTGTTCCCAGGCCTAATCCAGGGAATACGAAAGCATTATTGGATTGTCCGATTTCGTGTTTCACGCCATTGTACTCAACAGCTTCAAACGGGCTTCCCGTCGCCACAAGCGCTTTTCCGTCCGTCCATTTGAACAAGTCTTCAGGAACAGCTTCAGCCAGATGTGTCGGATTGGACATCGGCAGAATCACCGGACGTTCAGTATGAGCCGCCATCTCTTTGATAATTTCTTCAGTGAAGGCGCCGGCAACACCTGATGTACCAATCAGAATGGTAGGCTTCACTTGACGGATGACTTCCTCAAAGGAAATCTCTCCCTTTTCATTGCGTTTCCATTCTTTCACTTCTTCGGTATCGCGCAAATACGGTTCTTGGAAATCCAAAATTTGATCCATGCCTGTCGTTAATAATCCTCTGTAGTCGACTGTCCAGAATGCGCGGCTGGCTTCTTCTTCTGAAAGCCCTTCAAGCACCATGGTGTCACGGATTTGGTCAGCAATTCCGATACCCGCAGAACCAGGTCCGAAGATGACGACGCGGTGGTCTTTCAAAGACGTGCCGGTCTTTTTAACAGCTGCTAAAATCGCTGCCAGCGTGATAGCCCCTGTTCCTTGGATATCATCGTTAAATGTTGAAATTTTATGGTTATATTTACTCATAATATTGCGAGCGTTTTTATTTCCGAAATCTTCCCAGTGAAGAAGCGCATTAGGGAAAAACTTCAATGCTGTTTCGACATAAGCGTCGATAAATTGTTCGTAACGCTCACCTTCTACACGCGGATGACGGTTTCCGATATAAAGCGGATCGTTTAGCAGTTTTTCATTATTCGTTCCGACATCCAGTACGACTGGGATGACGCGGCTCGGATCGATTCCTGCTGCCGCCGTATATACTGCAAGCTTACCAATTGCAATGTTGATGCCTCCGACGCCCCAGTCGCCGATGCCCAAGATGCTTTCGGAATCGGTCGCAACGATCAAATCGATGTCATCAGCAGACGCCTGCAGGTTTTTAAACGCCGTTTCGATTCCGTCTATATCATCGATTGACAAGTAAACACCGTGCGGTCTGCGGTATTCGTGGCTGTATTCCTGAATCGCTTCACCGACAGTTGGCGTATAGACAACTGGAAGCATTTCACGCAGATGGTTTTGCAATAATTTATAGAAAAGCACTTCGTTTCTGTTTTGCAGATCGTTCAAATATACATTTTGACGAAGTCTGTCAGGTTGACGGGAAAATTGTTCATAAGCCCGTTCCGCCTGCTGATCAAGGCTGAGAACAGTCGGCGGCAGAAGCCCTTCAAGACCAAGGTGCTTTCTTTCTTCAAGCGAAAATGCAACACCTTTATTAAGCGTCGGAATGGAAAGAACGTCTTTTCCCCGCAAAGAAGTCTCCAAATATCCTTCCTTCGTTCTTCTCATGTTGTTCACACTAATTACCTTCTTTCTTAAAATATTAATGAAGTGAAATAAATACGGTAAACAATATAGAACATTTGCCTTTTTTACACATGTAGATTGTCAAATATGTAACGCGCGTTTTTGACAAAAAACTGAACATTTCTTAAAACCTATTTACTTTTTACTGACTACAGTAAGTCATTTTATGCCTGACTTTGTCAAAATTCAAGCGATGAAAATTAGTTAATTTTTTCGTATTCTTAATTAAGTTTTTTAATTACATTAATTCCTATAAAAAGGATTCAATAAAAAAAACACTTGTTTTTACCAAGTGTTTTTTGCGTGAAAATCTTATGTGTTTGTCCGATTTCATTTTGGCTTTCCAGGCACTTCATGATGGTGGCGGCAGCGTGCTTCATATGCTTCGGAAGCCCCCACCAAAATGACCGGATCGTCATAAGAAGCAGGTTTTCCATTGATCAGCCTCTGCGTACGGCTGGCCGGAGATCCGCAGACAGAGCACACCGCTTGCAGCTTCGTCACCGTTTCCGCTAAAGCCATAAGATCTGGCACGACACCGAAAGGCTCGCCCCGGAAGTCCAAATCAAGACCTGCTGCAATCACACGGTAGCCCTGATCAGCCAGAGAAGTTAACGTGCCGACAATCGATTCGTCAAAAAACTGGACTTCATCGACGCCGATGACATCCGTTTCTTTGCTTATGTATTGAAAAATTTCTTCCGGAGATGCGATGGCATGGCAAACAATGGATGTCCCATTATGCGAAACAACCGATTCACTGCTGTAGCGATTATCAATGGCTGGTTTAAACACTTTGACTTCCTGTCTCGCAAACGTTGCCCTTTTGATCCGGCGGATAAGCTCCTCTGACTTGCCCGAAAACATGCTTCCGCATATGAGCTCAAGCCATCCGCTTTGCTTCATGATGTACATCCGACTAACTCCTCTCCAGCGATTATTGCAAGTAAAAAAACAGGCAAGAAAAATCCTGCCTGTTTATCATATCTATTATTACTTAAGACCGTATTTTTTGTTAAAGCGATCAACACGACCATCAGCAGAAGCGAATTTTTGGCGGCCAGTGTAGAACGGATGGCATTCAGAACAAATCTCAACGCGTACCTCTTCTTTTACTGAACCTGTTTCAAATTCGTTTCCACAAGCGCATTTGACTGTTGCTTTTTTGAACTCAGGATGAATTCCTGCTTTCATATCTGTCATCTCCTTCCGCCCTGAATCCAATTCGGAAACAGAGTTATTATTCCGGGACAAAACCTCCGGAACGCACATGATAGAATTATAACAGCGATTCGGACGTTTTGCAAACTAAAGTTTTAAATCAGCGCCTTGCAGCCGACATATTCGCTTGCTTCCATTCCTGGATCAGAATATCGAAAAACTCCTGATTCGTTTTCGTCTTTTTCATTTTTCTCATGAACTTTTCGACGAAATCAGGCGTGTCAGACATCGTTTTCCGGATGGACCACAGACGGTCAAGGTGCTCTTTCGGAACGAGAAGTTCTTCTTTACGCGTACCCGAACGGCGAATATCAATGGCAGGAAAGATTCTTCTTTCCGCAAGAGAACGGTCAAGATGAAGCTCCATGTTCCCTGTCCCTTTAAATTCTTCATAAATGACGTCATCCATCCGCGAGCCCGTGTCGACAAGCGCGGTCGCCAAGATCGTTAAGCTGCCGCCCTCTTCGATGTTGCGGGCTGCTCCAAAGAAACGCTTTGGACGGTGGAAAGCGCCGGGATCGATTCCCCCTGACAACGTTCGGCCGCTCGGTGGAATGACTAGGTTATAAGCGCGGGCAAGCCTTGTAATGCTGTCCATTAAAATGATGACGTCCTTTTTATGTTCGACAAGCCTCATCGCACGTTCCAAAACAAGCTCGGCCACCTTGATGTGGTTTTCAGGCACTTCGTCAAACGTGGAGCTGACGACGTCTCCTGCAACCGAACGTTCGATATCGGTCACTTCCTCAGGCCTTTCATCGATAAGAAGCACGATCAGCTCCGCCTCCGGATGGTTGGTTGTGATGCTGTTCGCGATCTCTTTCAAAAGCATGGTTTTACCTGCTTTAGGCGGAGCGACGATCAGACCGCGCTGTCCAAATCCGACCGGCGCCATCATGTCCATGATCCGTGTTGACAGGTGATTCGGTTTCGTTTCAAGCACCATCTGGCGGTCTGGATAAAGAGGCGTTAACGCTGGAAAGTGCACGCGCTCTTTTGCCGATTCAGGATCGTCGCCGTTAACCGCTTCAACATGCAGAAGGCCGTAATACCGTTCGTTTTCTTTTGGAGGACGGACCTTTCCGGACACTTTGTCACCGTTTCTCAAATCAAAACGGCGGATTTGCGAAGCGGAAATATAGATATCCTCTGAACTAGGGGAGTAATTGATCGGTCTGAGAAAGCCGAACCCTTCAGACTGGATGATTTCCAATACGCCTTCCATGAACAGCAGATCTTCCTGTTCGGCGTTCGCTTTCAGAATGGCAAAAATCAGTTCCTTTTTTGTCAGTTTGCTGTAATAAGAGACTTTATAATGCCTTGCAAGCTCATACAGCTCTTTTAATTTCATATTTTCCAAAGATGAAATGGATACATCTTTCACTAAGAACACCACTCTTTTCTAATCGAATAATTTACTTTGTCTCATCAAATTCATGAAAGACGCTTGATTATACTGCCGATTCGTTTACCGGCAACGCTTCTACCCATATATATCGACGTATTGAAAAGGATTATAAGTATGAGTCGAGAAAGAAGCGAGGACTTAACAAGAGAAGATAATCGCATATCTGATAGATGCGGCAGGATTTTGGCTCTCTAAGAACCAACATGTGCAGAAAATTTCGCAGCACTCTTTAGTTTTACCCCATTTGTCGTACATATTCAACTTCATTTACGATTTGACATGAAATTGATAGAGATGACCCTGTTTTGAAAATGCCTTGACATAAAGAAGAAAAGCCGTTAGCTATTGTATCAGAGTATGAACCTTGATTCAATTCGTGAAGTGAAATACAAGGGAAAAGCGGGTCATCTATATCCCCGCTTTTTCTTATGGCCGGATGACCAGGTTAGGTTTTTTCTTGAGACTGTGTCTTCCGTCCACAAACCGCACCGTACCGGATTTCGCTCTCATGACTATACTGTGGGTCGTTCCAACAGATCCTTTGAATTGCACGCCTTTCAAGAGCTCTCCGTCTGTGACACCGGTTGCAGCAAAAATCGCGTCGTCTCCTTTGACGAGGTCTTCCATGCGGAGCACTTTGCCCGTATCAAGCCCCATCTTTTCACAGCGTCTCAGTTCTTCTTCGTTTTGAGGAAGAAGCTTTCCGTGAATTTCTCCTCCGAGAGCTTTGAGTGCGACAGCAGACAAGACGCCTTCCGGAGCTCCTCCTGAGCCGAATAAAATATCGACGCCTGTATGATCAAAAGCGGTGTTAATGGCACCGGCCACGTCCCCGTCGTTGATCAGCTTGATTCGGGCGCCTGCTTCGCGAAGCTCATGGATGATTTCCTCGTGCCGCGAACGGTTCAAAATCGTGGCTACGACATCTTCTACATCTTTATTTTTTGCTTTTGCCACAGCTTTTAAGTTATCAATCACAGGCGCTTCAATATCGATGCAGCCGACAGCTTCAGGACCTACAGCGATTTTATCCATATACATGTCAGGCGCATTCAGCAAGTTTCCGTGATCAGCCACAGCAATGACTGCGAGTGCGTTCCATCCGCCGCTTGCGACGATGTTCGTCCCTTCGAGAGGATCTACTGCTACGTCTACGCGAGGGCCGTAGCCGTTGCCGAGCTTTTCTCCAATATAAAGCATCGGCGCTTCGTCCATTTCCCCTTCTCCGATTACGACCGTTCCCTTCATAGGAATGGTGTCAAATACATCCCTCATGGCGCTTGTCGCAGCGTCGTCGGCCTCGTCCTTTTTACCTCTACCCATCCAGCGCGCTGACTTAAGCGCAGCCGCTTCTGTCACACGCACCAGTTCCATCGATAAGCTTCTTTCCATTCCTATCTAATCTCCCCTCACCCGTATGAAATCGTTTTATGTTTGATCTATCACAGCATTTGTCCATCAGGAATTTTGCAGCTGTTCAATTTCCTGGTCTGTCAATTTTTCGCGCCAGACAGTGGCCCCAAGCTTTGCCAGCTTTTCTTCAAGCTGGCTGTAGCCTCTGTCAAGGTGCTCCAAACCGGTGATTTCCGTGACTCCTTCCGCCATTAGACCCGCAACAACGAGACACGCTCCCGCCCGCAGATCGCTCGCTTTCACCTTGGCGCCCTGCAGAGGAACGGGACCGGTAATAATCGCCGATCTGCCTTCGACCTTCATCGACGCGCCCATGCGCCTCAGCTCGTCAATATGTTTGAAGCGGGCGGAATAAATGGTGTCAGTGACGACGCTCGTCCCGTTTGCCTTCGTTAAGAGCGATGTCATCGGCTGCTGCAGATCTGTCGGAAAACCGGGGTATACGAGCGTTTTTAAATCGACGGGTTTCAGCTCTTTCTGTCCGCCGACCATTAAAATCTGCTCGCTGCTTTCTTCGATTCGAACTCCCATTTCGCGGAGCTTGGCGATTAACGATTCCAAATGCGTCGGAATCACATTATCAATCAGCACTTCTTGTCCCATGGAAGCAGCTGCGATCATGAAAGTGCCGGCTTCGATCCGGTCCGGAATAATCGAGTGTCTGCACCCGTGAAGCGACTCAACGCCTTCGATGCGAATGACATCCGTACCGGCACCTTTTATTTTTGCTCCCATGCTCGTTAAAAGGGTCGCAACATCGATAATCTCAGGTTCTTTCGCAGCATTTTCAATTACGGTTCTGCCTTTGGCAAGCACGGCGGCAAGCATGATGTTGATCGTTGCTCCAACACTGACGACATCAAGATAAATGCGCGCGCCTTTTAATTCCTCCGCACGCAGATAGATCGCACCCTGTTCGTTCGTCACTTCGGCTCCGAGCGCCTCGAAACCTTTGATATGCTGATCAATCGGTCTCGGACCGAGGTGGCAGCCGCCTGGAAGGCCGATGACCGCTTTCTTAAAGCGTCCGAGCATCGCGCCCATTAAGTAATAAGAAGCCCGAAGCTGTTTCACTTTTCCATTCGGCAAAGGCATGCTGATCATCGGCGCAGGATCAACGACCATTTCTCCCTTTTCAAAGTGAACGTTTCCGCCGATCTCTCTCAGCAGATCGCGCAGCGTCAAAATGTCTGAAATATGGGGAAGGCCTTCAAGCGTAACCGTCGAATCAGCCAAAATCGTCGCGGGTATGAGAGCGACAGCGCTGTTTTTCGCTCCGCTTATATGTACTGTGCCATTGAGAGGATCGCCGCCGGCTATATTTAACTTTTCCATGATCGTCTCCTTCCTTAAAGAAGATAGCTAATGGAGCGCTTCATAATGAGATTTCCTTCAGACTCAAAATAAATGGTTCATTTCAAAATCTATCCAATTAAAAGAGAAAGAATACAACACATTTTAAATTTATCGGGAAGAAAAGTAGCGAAGCAGACTGCGGCAAGGTTCTCTTCTGCAAAACATTCATTTCTCTTTGTAAGACAAAATGGTGACAAACGGAGGGAGCCCCTCCACTTGCCACCCACATGAAGCAATTATTTATTCCAGTCAGCTAAAAACTGTTCAATCCCTTTATCAGTCAGCGGGTGCTTTGTAAGCTGATGAATGACTTTGAGAGGCATCGTACCGATATGCGCTCCCCTTAGCGCGGCTTCAGTCACATGCTGCGCATGGCGGATGGACGCGGCGATGATTTGCGTGTCCAAACCGTGCACATCGAAAATTTGTTTAATTTCACTGATCAAATCGAGGCCGTTGTGGCCGATATCGTCAAGGCGTCCCAGGAACGGGGAAACATACGTAGCTCCTGCTCTTGCGGCAAGAAGCGCCTGGTTTGCGCTGAAGATCAGCGTGACGTTCGTTTTAATCCCGAGATCGGTTAATGCTTTAACAGCTTTCAGGCCGTCAGACGTCATCGGAATTTTCACCGTAATATTCGGCGCGATTTTCGCAAGCTCTTTTCCTTCTTCAATCATCTCTTCAGCCTTCAGAGAAATAACCTCGGCGCTGACTGACCCAGAAACCACTTCGGTAATTTCACGCAGACGGTCATGAAACGAAATGTTTTCTTTTGCTACTAAACTAGGATTTGTCGTAACTCCTGCAAGCACGCCGAGAGCGTGTGCCTCTTTGATTTCGTCTAAATTTGCAGTATCAATAAAAAACAGCATATTGATAAAACCTCCTGTCATGAAAATGTCTGAACTGTGGAACATGTTTGCGCTTTCCGGATGATATGGATAAAACCGCCTGTCGCTATCAGGCGGCTTTTTTGACTGAACGGGAAGCAAAAGAGCCTCATGCCGTCAAAGGCATGTGTTAACAGCACTTCCCTAAAACATCAGAAAAACATCCTGTTCCCCCGGCTTTGCGGGAAAACAGATGCTTTTCCAATCGTCATTATGCTTTGTTTGAAGAACCAAATTCACGCATTTTGCCGATCACTGTTTCTTTGATAGCTTCGCGTGCAGGTCCGAGGTATTTGCGCGGATCATACTCTTCAGGCTTCGCAGCAAGCGTTTCGCGAACAGCTTTCGCAGAAGCGATTTGGTTTTCAGTGTTGACGTTGATTTTTGCCGTACCTAAAGAAATAGCTTTCTTGATGTCGGCAGTCGGAATGCCTGTACCGCCGTGAAGTACGAGCGGAAGACCAGTTGTGTTTCCGATTTGTTCCATTTCTTTGAATCCAAGGTTTGGTTCGCCTTTGTAAGGGCCGTGAACAGAACCTAATGCAGGTGCAAGGCAGTCGATTCCTGTGCGCTCAACAAGTTCTTGACACTCTTTAGGGTCCGCGTAGATGACGCCTTCAGCAATTACGTCGTCTTCCTGTCCGCCTACAGTTCCAAGCTCAGCTTCAACTGATACACCGTGGAAATGAGCAAGCTCAACAACTTTTGAAGTCGTCGCAACGTTCTCCTCGAAAGGATGGTGGGAAGCGTCGATCATAACGGAAGTGAATCCCGCATGAATCGCTTTTGCACAAGATTCAAAGCTTGAGCCGTGGTCTAAATGAATCGCAACAGGTACTGTTACGTTGTATTCTTCCATCAGCGCTTTAACCATTGCCACAACGGTTTTAAATCCGCCCATATAGCGTCCTGCACCTTCTGATACACCGAGGATAACAGGAGATTTCTCTTCTTCAGCGGCTTGTAAAATCGCTTGAGTGAACTCAAGGTTATTTAAGTTAAATTGTCCGACAGCATATCCGTTTTCTTTTGCTTTATTCAACATTTCCGTCATTGATACTAAAGGCATGTCGAAAGTCCTCCTTATGTAGCCTGATTTGCTTTTGCGAAAAAAGCCTCCACACCTACCTAGCATGACCAGAAAAATCCGCCATATGTAAAATGTTTTGGTTTTTTAAAAACGTTAGATAGCTTTTCTCTACTTATATAGAATAACAATTAATCAACAAATCGGCAACATTGTGACTGTGACAACATCAAAAACTTTTCAGCTATCCGTTGGACTTTATAGGCAGATAGGTTTTAACGGCATCGCGAATTTCGTCGATGTCAAAAGGCTTCGCAAAGTGCGTCAGGGCTCCGAGCTCCTTCGATTCCTGGATCATGTCGAGCTCTCCGTAGGCCGTCATAATGATGACCCGGATCCCCTCGTCAATGACCTTCATCCTTTTCAAAATTTCAATTCCGTCCATGCCGGGGATTTTCATATCGAGCAAAACGAGGTCGGGGCGCTGGTTTTTCACAATGTCAAGCGCTTGAATCCCGTTCGCAGCCTGGAAGGTTTTGTATCCTTCTTTATTGAAAACTTCATTCAGCAGAACCCGAATCCCGTACTGGTCGTCTACGATTAAAATCTTCTCATTCATGATTTACACCTCTATATTTATAATTTTCGCCAAAATTAAGCAGTAGTTTATCTATTCTGTTTTGTTTTTCTCTTTTCCTTTAATTAAAATATTTAAGTTTGCGACATATTTAGAGGATTTTTCCCATTATTCTCTTTTGTTATATAATGATAGTCAGTAAAAAAGGAGGAGTCAGCTTGCTTAAAATTTTCACCACTCAATTGACGGGAATCTTCAACCGGATTCAAGAGGGCGAGGCCCAATCGATAGAGGACGGCGCCCGCTTGTTGGCTCAGGCGGTCATCAGTGATCATTCGGTTTATGTATACGGAAAAAATGAATTGGAAGGCATTTTGAAAGAAGCGATGTACAGTTCTGAACCGTTCCCCTCAGTCAAAGTGCTGCCGAAGAACGAAGAAAACTGGCCCGATTTTGAAATGACGGACAAAGTGCTGATGTTCTGCGCCGGTTCAGCGGATGACGAAGAGCTGAAAATGGCGGAAAAACTGTATGAAAGAGGAATCGGACTTGTTGTCGTCTCCCCTTCGGGAAAAGACGGCGCCCCGATCGCATCATTCGCCGATGTCCATATCGATTCAAAGCTGAGAATGCCGCTTCTTCCCGATGAAGACGGAACAAGGTTCGGATTTCCGTCCCTGATGGTCAGCCTCTACATTTATCATGCCCTATCCTTTACATTAAAGGAAATTCTTCAGGAATACCAATAAAACAGGGTTGCCTAAAGGAAATTAATGACGGTGGGGCCGGCCTTAATGAATATAGTACCAGTTCGGGCCGCCATTATCACCAGAAAAATCCAAAAAAGGCCTGCCGGCGTGATGTGCCGGCAGGCCTTTTTCTTTTTTACAGCTTTTCCGAAGTCTTCAGCGAAGCATGTACGAAGTCTCTGAACAGAGCCTGAGGTCTTGTCGGTCTTGACGTGAATTCAGGGTGGAACTGAGACGCGACAAACCATGGATGATCTTTAAGCTCGATAATCTCCACGAGACGGCCGTCAGGGCTTGTCCCGGAAAATACAAATCCGGCTTCTTCCATCTGCTGTCTGAATTCGTTGTTGAATTCATAGCGGTGGCGGTGGCGTTCATAGACCACTTCATTTTCATATGCCTGATACGCTTTCGACCCTTCTTGAAGCTTGCACGGATAAAGTCCGAGACGCAGTGTTCCGCCGAGGTCTTCAATGTCCTTTTGTTCAGGGAGAAGGTCGATAATCGGATACGGTGTGGAAGGATCGATTTCGGCTGAGTGCGCTCCTTCAAGACCGAGCACATTTCTTGCGTATTCAATCGATGCCACCTGCATTCCGAGGCAAATGCCGAAGAACGGAATCTTTTGTTCGCGGGCATATTTGACTGTCGTGATTTTCCCTTCAACACCGCGGTCTCCAAATCCGCCCGGCACAAGAATACCATCCGCATTCTGAACAAGATCGGCAACGTTGTCTTCCGTCACTTCTTCCGCATTGATCCATTTAACCTGAATGTCTGCGTCAAACGCATAACCCGCATGGCGAAGCGATTCCACAACTGAAATGTAGGCATCCGGGAGCTCGACGTATTTACCAACCAAAGCGATTGTCACCGTTTTGGACAGACTTTTTACCTTTTTGACAAGTTCTTTCCATTCTTCCATATCGGCTTCTCTGCAATCCAGCTTCAAGTGGCTGCAGACTAAGCTGTCCAGCCCTTGTTTTTGCAGGTCGAGAGGAATGGAGTAGAGCGTATCCGCATCGCCGGCCTCGATGACGGCTTTAGGATCGATGTCGCAGAACAGCGCGATTTTATCTTTCATGTCCTGAGAAATCGGCATTTCTGTTCTCACGACGATGACATTTGGCTGAATGCCGAGGCTGCGCAGTTCTTTTACGCTGTGCTGAGTCGGCTTTGTTTTCATTTCTCCCGCCGCTTTAAGATATGGAACTAGCGTACAGTGAATGTACATCACATTGTCGCGGCCGACATCGCTCTTGATCTGGCGGATCGCTTCAAGAAACGGCAGCGATTCGATATCACCGACGGTTCCGCCGATTTCGGTGATCACGACATCAGCGCCCGTTTCTTTTCCGGCGCGGAATACGCGGTCTTTAATTTCATTTGTGATATGAGGTATAACCTGTACGGTACCGCCTAAATAATCGCCTCTGCGCTCTTTTTTCAGCACCGTGGAATAGATTTTTCCTGTTGTCACGTTGCTGTATTTATTTAAATTGATGTCGATGAAGCGCTCATAGTGGCCGAGGTCAAGATCCGTTTCCGCACCGTCGTCGGTTACGAACACTTCACCGTGCTGATACGGGCTCATTGTCCCCGGGTCTACGTTGATATACGGGTCAAATTTTTGAATGGTGACATTCAAACCTCTGTTCTTCAGCAGGCGGCCGAGCGAAGACGCCGTAATTCCTTTTCCAAGCGAGGATACAACTCCTCCGGTTACAAAGATATATTTTGTCATTTCTGTACCCCTCTCTTCGATTAACGCTTATTCCTTAAAATGCTCTTTTTATGAAAAATCATTTAGATCTTTTCTAAATGATTTAAATGATAAGGAGGCGGAAAAACAAGAAAGCTCCCTTTCAATTTCTTGAAAGGGAGCTGATAGTCCGTATCACTCGAATCTCTTCGTTTTGAAGAGCCCAAAATACATACTACATAGTTCGCCTGTGAAAGTCAAGATCGATTTAAACATGAATTCCGTTCAGGCGGCAAAATTACTCCTCGTCTTCCTCTTCTTCAAAATCTTCATCATCATCGTCCAGGATCTCGTCTTCAAGATCATCCAGTTCATCATCGTCGGCTTCATCGATTTCTTCGAATTCATCGGCGGCAATGTCCAAGTCGTCTTCGACATCGTCAAGAAGAATATCATCCTCGTCGATTTCTTCGAATTCGTCAAGATCAAGATCTTCTTCAACCACTTTTTTCGCTTTTTTCTTTTTCGCTTTTACAGTCGGTTGTGTTTCTTCATCAAGCTGATCATACGGATACCAGCTGCGCAGGCCCCACGTTTGGTCTGACAGCGCCAAAAAGCGTCCGTCGATATTTAAATCTGTGTAGAACTGGGCGATGCGGTCTTCCAGCTCTTCTTTCCCCATTCCAAGCAAGGAAGCCACTTGATCTGTTAGCTCCTGGAATGTAATCGGTTTTTTGTGTTCCGAAAAAATTTCGTATGCGATTTCAACTAAAGCCATTTCCTTTAGCTGTTCCTCTGAGTATTGTTTCAAACTCATCGCCAGACACTCCCTTTCTATCTTCATGTATGTATCTACTATCTCTGTCATAGAAAATAAGCATGTAATCCCTGTCTTTACGACAAACCATACCTCTCATTATAAACAAAAGAAATCACTTTATGCCACCTTTATTCCCGTTAATTCAATAATTTTTACCTGTTGCATTGGAAATCGGCGGCAAGCGGGATTGAAACATAGAACAGCCGGGAGCGTCCGGCCCCTTGAAAACGAAAAAACTGCGTCGGCGGCCTGTCCGCCGGCAGCAGTCCAAACCGTGCCAGACGGCTGTTTTCCGCCATTATTTCATCAGCATTCTCGAAATGACGAGCTTCTGTATTTCCTGCGTTCCTTCATAGATTTGAGTGATTTTTGCATCGCGCATAAAGCGCTCGACCGGATAATCCTTTGTATAGCCGTATCCGCCGAATATTTGCACGGCCTCCGTCGTCACTTTCATAGCCGTATCCCCTGCATATAGCTTCGACATCGCGGAAGCTTTTCCATAAGGCAGCCCCTCTGATTCCAGCCATGCCGCCTGGTAGGTTAAAAGCCTTGAAGCTTCAATCTCCGTCGCCATATCAGCCAGTTTAAAAGCGATGCCCTGCTGCTCGGCGATCGGCCTGCCGAATTGCTTCCGCTCTTTCGCATACGCCTTCGCCGCCTCAAATGCACCCTGGGCAATCCCGACGGCTTGAGCGGCAATTCCGTTTCTTCCTCCATCAAGCGTCTGCATTGCGATTTTAAAGCCTTCACCTTCCCCGCCAAGGCGGTTTTTTAAAGGCACGCGGCAGTCCTGAAAGATAATTTCGGTTGTCGGCGATGAACGGATGCCCAGCTTCCTTTCTTTTTTTCCGACAGAAAAACCGGGAAAATCCTTTTCAACGATAAAAGCGGTTGTGCCTTTGTGCTTCTGTTCCGGCGCAAGGTTGGCAAACACGATGTAGATGTCTGCAATTCCGCCGTTTGTGATAAAGATCTTCGTTCCATTTAAAATATAATCATCACCATTTCTGACCGCGGTCGTTTTCATGCCGCCGGCATCAGAGCCTGAACCGGGCTCCGTCAATCCGTAGGCGCCTATCTTTTCACCGCGGGCCATCGGCTTTAAGTATTCCTGCTTCTGTTCTTCCGTTCCAAATGCATAAATCGGCCAGCCTGCAAGCGAAGTATGGGCTGACAAGGTGACGCCCGTTGAGGCGCAGACTTTCGAAAGCTCTTCTACTGCGATGACATAGGCGAGGTAGTCACTGCCGATCCCCCCGTATTCCTCAGGCCACGGTATTCCCGTCAACCCCAATTCCGCCATTTTGGAAAACAGTTCCATGTCAAACAGCTCTTCCTCATCCCGCTCCTTTGCAGTCGGCTCCACCTCTTGACGGGCAAAGTCGCGCACCATCTTTTGTATCATTTGGTGCTCTTCACTCAGCTTAAAGATCATTCTTTTCCCCCCTTATAAATGCTTACCGATGACGATCCGCTGGATCTCGCTTGTGCCCTCATAAATTTCACACACTTTCGCATCCCTGAAATATCGTTCAGCGCTGAAATCCTTTGTATATCCAAAATCTCCGAGCAGCTGCACGGCCTCTCCGGCGACATACATTGCCGTTTCCGAAGCGAACAGTTTGGCCATTGAAGCAGCCTTTCCCGTCTGGACGCCTTGTTGTTTCAGCGAAGCGGCCTGATAAACGAGAAGCCTGGCAGCCTCTGTCCTCGCCGCCATGTCGGCCAGCATAAAAGCAAGCCCTTGTCCGTTCTTATACAGCTCTCCGTCCGGATACCGTATTTTTAGAAATTCGATGGCTTCAGAAAGCGCTCCTTCGGCGATGCCCAGAGCCTGCGCCGCAATTCCGATCCGCCCGGTATCCAGATTGGAAAGGGCCATTTTGAATCCTTTACCTTCCTTCCCCAGCAGCTGCCGGGCGGGAATGACAGCGTTATCAAAATTTAAAGTGACCGTCAGCGAACCGTGAAGCCCCATTTTCTCTTCATTTTTCCCAATAAAAAAGCCCGGCGTGCCCTTCTCCACGATAAAAGCCGAAATGCCCTCCGTTCCCGCTTTCGGATCGGTTGAAGCAAAAACAAGATAAATGTCGGCGGCTCCGCCGTTTGTGATAAAAACTTTCGTACCGTTGAGCACATAGGTATCGCCGCGCTTTTCGGCCCTGGTTTTTAGACTGCCCGCATCGGAACCGGCACTCGGTTCGGTTAAACAAAAGGCTCCCAAGTACTGCCCTGCTGCCAGCTTTTTAACATAATGTTCTTTTTGCCGCTCATTTCCGTATAAAAGAATGGGAATGGTGACAATTGACGTGTGTACAGATAGAACCGCGCCAAGAACGGCGCTTTTCTTTGACAGCTCATGGATGATCATTATATAGGTGATAAAGTCATGACCGGCCCCGCTGTACTTAGCCGGAATCGGAAGCCCCATCCAGCCGCGCTCCGCCATTTTCTTCAAAAGAGAGGTTGGAAAACGCCCTTTCTCCATTTCAGGTACAAAAGGAGCGACCTCCTGTTTAACAAATTGCCTGACAATCTTCTGCATGCGGGTCTGCTCTTCTGTAAACTGAAAATTCAAGGTCACCCCTCCTTATGTCGGCTGCTTTTCGTACGTATAAAACCCTCTGCCCGTTTTCTTTCCGAGACGTCCTGCGCTGACATATTGTTTAAGGAGCGGACAAGGCCGGTATTTATCATCGCCAAAACCTTCATGCAACGTCTCCATAATATACAGACACGTATCCAGACCAATCAGGTCAGCGAGAGCCAGCGGGCCCATCGGATGGTTCATGCCAAGCTTCATGATTCCGTCTATGCTTTCTTTCTCGGCGACGCCTTCATAAAGCGCAAAAACCGCCTCGTTAATCATCGGCATTAAAATGCGGTTGGAGATAAATCCCGGAAAATCCCGCACCTCGATCGGAACCTTGTTCATCCGCTCCGCCGCAGCCACGACGGTTTCATATGTTTCGCCGCTCGTCTCAAGCCCCCTGATGACCTCGACAAGCTGCATGACCGGAACCGGGTTCATAAAATGCATGCCGATGACATTTTGAGGTTTTTTCGTGACGGAAGCGAGTTCCGTAATCGACAATGACGATGTATTTGATGCCAATAGGGCTGAGTCTTCGGTCACTTCATCAAGCCGTTTGAAAATCTCTTTTTTTACATCCATTTGCTCAACAGCCGCTTCAATGATGAGAAAAGCTTCCCGCGCATCGTCGAGCGAAGCCGAAGGAGAAAGACGCTGGTAGATTTGCTGTACGTCTCCATGCGGAAGCTTGCCTTTTTCCGCCTGTCTGACTAGCTGGCCGGAAATGCGCTTCATTCCCTTTTCAATTTGGTCAGGTGATACGTCGTACATGTAAACATTGTATCCGGCCTGGGCAGAGACCTGGGCGATCCCGGCCCCCATCTGGCCGGCTCCGATGACCATGATCGTGTCTTTTTTCATTTAAACTCCCCCTTTTTTATACCTCGATCATCACGGCGTCTCCCTGACCGCCGCCGCTGCAAATGGCAGCAATACCTGTACCGCCGCCGCGCCGTTTTAATTCGTACATAAGCGTCAAAATGATTCTTGCCCCGCTCGCGCCGATCGGATGACCTAGCGCGATGGCGCCGCCGTTGACATTGACCTTCTCCATGTCAAGGCCCACGATCTTTCCGCTTGCCAAAGCTACCGCGGCGAACGCTTCATTGATTTCAAACAGTTTGATATCAGAAAGCTCAGCTCCGGTTTTGTTAAGCAGTTCTCTGATGACAAGCCCTGGGGTTTTCGGGAAGTCTTTGGCTTCGACTGCAATGGATGTGTGCGCTTTAATGACGGCGGACACATTCACATTGAGTTCCTTTGCCCTGTCTTCATTCATCACGATAAGCGAGCATGCTCCGTCATTTACCCCCGGCGCGTTTCCCGCAGTAATTGTCCCGTCGTGGTCAAAAACCGGAGCAAGCTGTGACAGCCTTTCCAATGACGTATCGCGCCGCGGAGCTTCATCTTGATCAACCGTTAATTCGCCGCCCCGCTTCTGCGGTATACAAACAGGGACGATCTCTTCTCCGAGCGCACCTGAAGCTGCAGCCTGTACGGCCCGCATGTGGCTCCTGAGCGCCCATCGATCCTGTTCTTCTCTTGCAATCTCCAACTCTTTCGCAGCGGCATTTCCGTAGGAGCCCATATGAACACCCGTAAATGAGCATGTCAGCCCGTCTGTGATCATCAAATCTTTAACCGCTCCGTCTCCCATTCTCAGCCCCCATCTCGCTTTTTGAAGCAAATAAGGGGCATTTGACATCGATTCCATACCTCCTGCTGCAATGACCTCCGCATCACCGGCCCGGATGATCTGATCCGCCATTGTGACGCTTCTTAAACCTGAAGCGCACACTTTATTAATCGTTTCCGTTTTGACATCCCACGGCAGTCCCGCAAAACGCGCAGCCTGTCTCGACGGCAGCTGCCCCTGTCCGCCTTGAAGAACGGAACCCATAATGACTTCATCGACATCCTCAGGATGTACACCGGAACGTTTTAATGCTTCTTTTACGGCGATTCCGCCGAGCTCCGCTGCCGTCTTTGACTGAAGCGCGCCCCCGAGTTTTCCAAAAGGCGTGCGCGCGCCGCCTGCAATAACCGATCTCGCCACCTGACATCCTCTCCCCTTATCATGATTTGTGCATACCGAAGATAAAAGAAGGCGGAGATCCGGCTCACACCTTCTTTATTCAAAACCTGAAATCCGTCTATGAAGCATGTTCTTTTTGTTCTGAGCCGAATACGGCGCGTTCAAGCAGCTCCGCCACATCGTAGGTGCCGACCTGATCCTCCATTTCCTTGGCTTTTGTTCCGTCGCCTAGCATCGTCAAACAATACGGACAGCCCGAACTGATGACAGAAGGTGAAGCGCTGAGCGCCTGCTCCGTTCTGGCAACGTTGATCCTTGTGCCCGTCTCTTCCTCCATCCACATGAGACCGCCCCCCGCTCCGCAGCACATTCCGTTTTCACGGCTGCGTTCCATTTCCACTAAATGGATGCCCGGAATGGAGCGCAGAATATCGCGCGGCGGTTCGTAAACCTCATTGTAGCGGCCCAAATAGCATGAATCATGAAAGGTGACGGTTTCGCGAACCGGAAACTCAGGTTTCAGCCTTCCTTCTTCAATAAGGGCAGCGAGAATTTCTGTATGATGATACACCTCCGCTTTCAGACCAAAATCAGGATATTCATTTTTAAAAATATTGTATGCATGCGGATCGATGGTTACAATTTTTCGAACATCATTTTTTTCAAATTCTTCAATATTTTTTGCGGCAAGCTCCTGGAATAAAAACTCGTTGCCAAGCCGCCTCGGCGTATCGCCTGAATTTTTTTCTTTATTGCCTAAAATCGCGAACGTGACCCCGGCTTGATTGAGAAGGCGCGCGAAAGCCATGGCGATCTTCTGGCTTCTCCGGTCATACGATCCCATCGACCCGACCCAGAACAGGTATTCAAAGGCCTCGCCTTTTTTCTTCATTTCTTTCACTGTCGGCACCTTAACGTCGTCTCTCATGTCACGCCAGTTTTCGCGTTCTTTTCTGTTTAATCCCCAAGGGTTACCCTGTCTTTCAATGCTCGTCATGGCGCGCTGGGCATCTGCATCCATTTTTCCTTCTGTGAGCACGAGATAGCGGCGGAGATCGATGACCTTGTCGACGTGCTCATTCATGACCGGGCACTGATCTTCACAATTCCGGCACGTTGTGCATGCCCAAATTTCCTCTTCGGTGATGATGTCGCCGATTAAGCTCGGATTGTATAGCTCTGAAGCAGCCGCTTCTCTTGATCCTTCTCCTCCCGCCGCCATGGCCAGCTGGTTGCCTTTCGTATGCTGAAAGAGAGGCGCGGGAACCCAAGGCGTTTTCGATGTTACTGCTGCTCCCTTTTCTGTCAAATGGTCTCTGAGCCGCAAAATCAGATCCATCGGCGAAAGCATCTTGCCTGTTCCGGTAGCCGGGCACATATTGGTACAGCGCCCGCATTCAACGCACGCGTAAAGATCGATCAGCTGGGATTGCCTGAATTCCTCGATCCGTCCGACGCCGAACGTTTCTTTTGTTTCATCTTCAAAATCGATTTTTTGAAGCTTTCCCGGGTTTGTCAGCCGGCTGAAAAATACGTTTGCCGGTCCGGCAATTAAGTGGGCGTGCTTTGACTGCGGCACATAGACTAAAAATGTCAGTAAGATAAGAAGATGCGCCCACCATGCCGCATAGAACACTGCCGCTGAGGCGGTTTCTCCCATGAAGCCGAGGGCAAAAGCGATGCCTGATGCCATCGGTTCGTGCCATGATAATGAATGTTCATGCCAGATCATGTTCATACCGTTTCCGAGTAAAACGGTAAACATCAAGCCGCCGATCAGCATGAGCACGATCCCCGACTTCAAATTGCGCTTCAGTCTGACGAGTTTTTCAATATAGCGCCTGTGAAAGGCCCAGACCACCGCAATTAAAATCATCAACGTGACGATTTCCTGAAAAAACGTAAACGCCGGGTAGACGCTGCCAAGCGGAAGTCCTTGATCGGGAACGAGCCCTTTCAAAATAAAATCGATCGCTCCGAACTGAACGAGAATAAAGCCGTAAAAAAACATGACGTGGATAATGCCGCTTTTTTTATCTTTAAGCAGTTTCTTTTGGCCGAACACGTTCTCCCATATCTTTTGAAGGCGCTCCTTCGTCCGCTTATCAAAATCCTCTTTTTGTCCGAGCCTGATGTAACTGATTCTCGTTCGGATCAAGTAGACAAACAGATAAACGGCGTAAGCGGTTACACCTAAAAACGCAATGAAATTCAACCACAATAAGACATTCATCAGCTGCTCCCCCTTTCATTTCCCCAACCTTAAATCCCCTTGAACTACCTTTATCTTAAATAATGAATGAGTGTTCAGTCAATATGTTTTCATAAATGCAGGAAATTAGGGGGACACTATTCTTTACACGAAAAAAGGGAGTGTCTTCATTGGTGCCGCTTATGATTATGGTATGTTTTCTCATCCTGCTTCTTGCGCTCGATTTCCGTTTCGGCCGCAAAGCCTTTGAAAGGAAAGCCTACGAACCCGTTTTTTCAGAGAAGAAAAGCGATATTGAACTGATTCATAACGGAGAAGACTTGTGTGAGCGGCTGCTGGATGACATCCGCCAGGCCGAATCGTCGGTGCATGTCATGTTTTATATTGTGAAGAACGATGATATCAGCCTTGAATTTTTAAAAATGCTGAAGGATAAAGCGAAAGCCGGCGTATGCGTACGCTTGCTGATTGACCGGATCGGCGCGATGAAGGTAAAGAAAAAAACGCTGTCAGACTTGAAACAAAGCGGAGCGCACGTTTTTTTTGTCAACAATCCGGGCTTCCCTTATTTCTTTTATCGACTGAATGCAAGAAATCACCGGAAAATCGCCGTCATAGACGGAAAGATCGGCTATGTGGGCGGATTTAACATTGCGAAAGAATACCTTGGTAAAAAAGCGGAATTCGGCCCGTGGAAGGATTACCATTTGCGAATGACGGGGGAAGGTGTTGCCGACTTGCAGCACATTTTTTTATCAGACTTCAATAGAGAAGCGCCGCTATCACAGCCGGACAGCGGTATGTTCCCGCCGCTCCATCAAGGAGCTGTCACCCATTCGATACATGCGACAAAAGGGTTTTCTCTGGAAGGAAAATACATTTCATTTATTGATCAGGCAAAAGAAAGAATCATGATTTGCACGCCGTACTATATTCCGAGTCCGGCTTTGCAGCAAGCAGTTCTTTCAGCCAGGGAAAGAGGCGTGATCGTCTCGGTTCTCGTGCCGATGAAAGCCGACCATCCGCTTGTCAAAGAGGCCGCCTACACGAACTTTCCCGCACTTTTGGAGGCGGGTTGCTATATTTACCGGTACTACAGAGGCTTTTATCATGCAAAAGCATTGATCGTCGACGACCGGCATGTGATGATCGGAACATCAAATTTTGACAATCGAAGCCTGTTTCTCAATGATGAAGTGAATGTCGTCATCCATGATAAAGACTGGACAAAACAATTCTTTGACGTCGTCAAGGAAAGTATTGAACACGCCGAGCTTCTGACAAAGGAGCGGTATGCGAAGCGGCCGGTGATGCAGCGGCCCATCGAATGGCTGGCGAAATCGATTTCATATTTTTTATGAATCGTACGTTTATCCTGCATAACATGCGGGTAACATTTCACCAAAGTGATGATTACATACGGAGGGATATATGATGAACCAAGCAGAGTCGATTAAGCTCCGCGCACAATCGATGACATTAAAAAACTTGATTGAGCTGTACAGACTTTGCCGCTCAGCCAGACATCAGCTATATATATGCTCAAGAAAAACAATGTGCAAAATTAAAGATTTAATTGAACTGGAAATGTTCAGAATGGCCAATCGCGAAAATGAGTGCCTGATTGTCATCGAAGGGAAGATGGCGCAGGAGTTAGTAAGAAAAGCACAATCGATTCTTTCTGACGCTCAAGTTCAATAAGGGAAGGCGACGGACCTTCCTTGTGTGAGACGCCTCCTCACCAAATCAAGAAAAAATCCCCCGTTCAAAGGACGGGGGATTCGTTTTACATTTTTTCAGGAGCTGATACGCCGATCAGCTTGAGTGCATTATTTAATGTGATTTGTGTTGCCTTCATCAATGATAAACGCGCTCGGCTTTTTTCTTCATCTGCCGGATCGAGAACTTTCTCAGCATTGTAAAAACTGTGGAGCACAGATGCCAATTCAAAAATATAGTTTGTAATGCGGTGCGGAATCCGCTTCTCTGCGGCATCGGCGACAGCCTCAGGGAACGAGCCGATCACTTTAAGCAGATCATACTCTTTTTCAGAAGCGATTTTCGTCAGGTCAAGGTTCCCTTCAAATGAAATACCTTTTTCTTCGCCTTGTCGCAGCATGCTGCAAATTCTCGCATGAGCGTACTGCGCGTAGTAAACCGGGTTTTCATTCGATGTGGAGACAGCCAGGTCAAGATCAAAGTCCATGTGCGTATCGGCGCTGCGCATCGCAAAGAAGTAACGCACCGCGTCAAGGCCGACCTCATCAATGAGATCGCGCATTGTCACAGCTTTTCCGGTTCTTTTGCTCATCTTCATTTTTTCGCCGTTCTTGTAGAGATGGACGAGCTGGATGATCTCGACCTCAAGCGTTTCTTTGTCATAACCGAGCGCTTCAATGGCCGCTTTCATGCGCGGGATATAGCCGTGATGGTCCGCTCCCCATACGTTGATCAGCTTTTGGAAGCCGCGGTCAAGCTTGTCTTTGTGATAAGCGATGTCAGGCAGAAGATACGTGTAGGACCCGTCTTTTTTGATCAGGACGCGGTCTTTGTCATCGCCGAACGCCGTCGAGCGGAACCATGTCGCCCCGTCTTCTTCATAGATGTGCCCTTTTTCGCGAAGGGCTTCGAGCGCCTGATCGATCTTTCCGTTTTGGTAAAGCGATGTCTCTGAGTACCAGACATCAAATGGGACACGGAAATTCTCGAGGTCTTCACGAAGTTTGCCTAATTCGTACTTTAAGCCGTATTCACGGAAAAACGCGAGGCGTTCGCTCTCTTCTTCATGAACAAAACGGTCGCCGAATTCATCGGCGAGCTTTCGGCCGATTTCCTTAATGTCTTCGCCGTGATATCCGTCTTCAGGCATCGGCTTGTCTTTTCCAAGCGCCTGAAAGTAACGGGCCTCGACGGATAATGCGAGGTTGTTGATTTGATTGCCGGCATCGTTGATGTAATATTCGCGGCTCACTTCATACCCCGCTTTTTCAAGTACATTGCAGAGAGAATCTCCGACAGCGGCTCCGCGGGCATGTCCAAGATGCAGGTTGCCCGTCGGGTTTGCTGAGACGAATTCCACCTGAACGCGTTCTCCGCCTCCGATATTTGTTTCACCGTAGGCCTCTCCTGCTTCAAGCACAGCCGGAATGAGCTTCGTTAAATATTGATTGTTCATGTAGAAATTGATAAAACCCGGTCCTGCGATATCAAGTTTGTCGATCGACGCTTTTCCTTTATCAAAGGATGCGACGATTTCCTCGGCAATATTCCGCGGCGCTTTTTTGGCGATTCTCGCCAGCTGCATCGCCATGTTAGTGGAATAGTCTCCATGCGACTTGTCTTTCGGGACTTCCAATACGACTTCGGGAATCTCGCTTTCTGCGGCGAGGCCGGCTTTCATGACAGCTTCTTTAATTTCCTGCTTCAGCACATCTTTCATTTGTTCGACTATGTTCATGACTCGTGTCCTCCTCTATA
The DNA here is from genome assembly GCF_053903085.1 of Bacillus sp. AK124. Lineage (NCBI taxonomy): Bacteria > Bacillati > Bacillota > Bacilli > Caryophanales > Bacillaceae > Bacillus > Bacillus sp. AK124. The sequence goes on along the minus strand of NZ_CP096378.1, from coordinate 389,298 downwards.
CGAAATCGACATCATATGTAAATGCTTTTGTTCATCGCTTACAATCATATCGTACTCAACGCTGATCTTTCCGTCTGGCGGCTGCCGGGTGACTGATACGGATTTTGTATCCACGCCAAGCTCGAGCCTGCCGAAAGGCATTTTATAATGAGTGACGGTGCGGCTGCCCGGCCTGAAACGCTGTTTCATTTCAATGGCGCCGGAACGCATCACCAGAACTTCGTTTTCGCTTGCTTTTACGATCGTCTTCACCTTTCCCGCATCATGCTCTTCATGATAAGAAAGATATATTTTATCTTTTTTCATATAATAAAACCCAGTTGTCCGGAACTCGATCGTTTCCGTGTCCGATCCTTCCCGGATAACAGATTTCACATGGATATTAACGGGTGTCTCCTGGTTCATTCCGACACTTCCTTTTTTGATCCGATTTGACTTGATTAGTATAATCATTCGGGAAAAAAAGTTCAACCGCTGCTCCTTTATACCATCTTAACAGAACGGACGGGAAGATAAACCATTTTCTAAGAAAAAAGCCGTCCCGAAAAAGGACAGCCTGTTTATTTCACCCAGCCGAGCAGCATTTCGCGAATCAGCTTGCTTGCCGTATTTGCGGTTTGTTCCGAATGGTCGTAGACCGGAGCGACCTCAACCAGGTCTCCTCCAACGACGTTGACGTCTGAGCGGGCGATTTCGTGAATCGAAGCGAGCAGCTCTTTTGATGTGATGCCTCCGGCGTCAACCGTACCGGTTCCCGGCGCATGAGCGGGATCTAAGACATCGATGTCAATCGTTACATAAACCGGACGCCCTGCGAGTTTCGGCAGGACGGATTTAAGCGGCTCAAGCACTTCAAATTTGGAAATGTGCATACCGTTTTCGTTTGCCCATTCAAACTCCTCTTTCATACCGGAGCGGATGCCGAATGAATAGACATTGCCGGGACCGATCAGTTCCGCTGCTTTGCGGATCGGCGTCGAATGCGAGAGTGGCTCTCCTTCATAGTCGACGCGGAGATCTGTGTGCGCATCCATATGGATGATGGCAAGATCGGGATATTTTTTATACATCGCTTTAATGACCGGCCATGAAACGAGGTGCTCTCCTCCCATTCCGAGCGGGAATTTTCCTTTTTCTAAAATGCTGTCAACATATTCTTCAATCATGTCGAGGCTCTTCTGCGGGTTCCCGAAAGGCAGCGGGATGTCGCCGGCATCAAAGAAATGAACCTCGTCAAGCTCCCTGTCCAAATAAGGGCTGTATTCTTCAAGCCCGATGGACACCTCGCGGATTCTCGCCGGACCGAAGCGCGATCCGGGACGGTAGCTGACCGTCCAATCCATCGGCATGCCGTAAAGGATGGCGTCCGCCTCTTCCCAATCGGGGCGGCTTGCGATAAACACCTTGCCGGAATATGCTTCATCAAATCTCATCTTCAAAAACCTCCCTGAAAAAAAGCGCAGAATACCATCCTGCGCCAAACTGTTTTATTTGATTAAATCGCTGACGAATTTCGGAAGGACGAATGCCGCTTTATGAATTTCTTTTGTATAGTATTTCGTCTCAATATCGAAGAAGCGACTGTCCTCCACTTCAAGAGGATCGTATTTTTTCGAACCGATCGTAAACGTCCACAATCCGCTTGGATATGTCGGAATGTTGGCCAAATACAGCTTTGTAATCGGAAAGATCTCTTTTACATCGCGCTGAACGTTAGTGATCAGTTCAGGTGTAAACCAAGGGTTGTCCGTCTGAGCAACAAAAATGCCGTCTTCCTTTAGCGCATTTGCTATGCCGGCGTAAAAGCCTTTTGTAAACAAGTTGACAGCCGGCCCTACAGGCTCGGTTGAATCGACCATGATGACATCGTACTCATTTTCAGATTCTGCAATGTGCATAAAGCCGTCATCGACCTTTACTTCGACGCGCGGATCGTCAAGTTTGCCTGCAATGGAAGGCAAAAATTTCTTAGAGTATTCGATCACCTTGCCGTCGATATCGACAAGCGTCGCTTTTTTGACGCTCGGATGCTTCAAAATTTCACGGATGACGCCGCCGTCTCCGCCGCCAACCACAAGTACATGCTCAGGGTTCGGATGCGTAAACAGGGGCACATGCGCCACCATTTCGTGGTAGACAAATTCATCTTTTTCAGATGTCATGACCATGCCGTCAAGAAACAGCATGTTGCCGAATTCTTCCGTCTCGGCCATTTCGAGCTTTTGAAAGTCCGTCTGCTCTGTATGTAAAGTCTTGTTGATTTTCATCGTAATGCCGAAGTTTTTCGTTTGCTTCTCTGTGTACCAAAGTCCGCTCAAAGCGTCATCTTCCTTTCGTGATAAGCTGTATTTCCATCTATTTTTCTCGCCTGCGGCGACGATTATTCTGCACTGAAGCATCGGCTTTTGCCTAAGGAAAAAGTATAGAGGAATTGCAGGTGATTGTAAAGACGGATCGATTCATTTTCAGGAGTCATTCCATTCCCGACGGCCGTTTTGGGCTGAGCTTGCCACAGATGTACATAAGCTTATTCTGCAGCGGCGACTGCCAAAACTGAGGATTCCTCCGGTTGCTCTGTTAATCGCCTCCTAGAGGGTCTGCGGTTTTTTCCTTCCCGCTTGTTTAAACCCTCCTCTTTTTCCTCATAATGATAAGAACATTTATTTATCCGGGAGGAGATTTGAACATGGACATGATGACGGACAAGCGGGTCCGTTTAACTATCAAGACGATACGCGCATTTTTGTTCATGGGAGCATTGATGCTGATCTTCCTTTCAATCGTTGTCATGACGGTGGTCCTGGCAGCCAAATGGCAAGGCGCTCCTTCGATTCAGGTGCCGAGGTCTACCGTGCTGTATGACGGAAGCGGAAAGCAGATGGGAGAGACGCATTACGGGCAAAAGCGGTACTGGGTTTCGCTGAAAAGCATCAATCCCGCCGTCATCGATGCCACACTTGCCGTTGAAGACCGGAACTTCTTCCGGCACCACGGCTTCGACTATATGAGGATGGGCGGCGCCCTCATCGCCGATCTAAAGGCGATGTCCAAAGTTCAGGGAGCCAGCACCATTACACAGCAATATGCGAGAAACCTCTACCTCGGCCACGATAAAACATGGAAAAGAAAGTGGAATGAAGCTTTTTATACGATACGGCTCGAACAAAACTACACAAAGAAAGATATTTTGGAAGGCTATTTAAATACGATTTATTACGGGCATGGAGCCTACGGAATCGAAGCTGCTTCCCGGATGTATTTTGGCAAACGGGCCAAGGATATCAATGCGGCGGAAGCTGCGATGCTTGCCGGCATTCCAAAGGGTCCTTCCGTTTATTCGCCTTTTGTTAATGAAAAAAAGGCGAAAGAACGCCAGGAAATGATCCTGACAATGATGGAGAAAGAAAACAAGCTGACGAAAAAGCAGGCGGCAGAACTGAAAAAACTGCCGCTCCGCTTTGAAAAACAGGATAAGCAAACAACCGCTAAAACCGCTCCGTACTTTTATGACGAAGCGGTTAAAGAAATCGCGCGCTTGCTGCATTTGACACCGGAGCAAGCAGAAACCGGCGGCTACAACGTATTCACCACGCTCAACCCGCGTCTCCAAAAAATTGCCGAGGACACGATCGAACGCACGATTGATTCGTCATCTGACATTCAGGCAGGGTTTACAGCGATCAATCCGTCCGACGGCAGCGTTCTTGCGCTTGTCGGAGGACGCGACTACGAAAAAAGCCCGTTTAACCGCGTAACCCAGGCTATGCGGCAGCCCGGCTCCACCATGAAGCCTTTCCTTTATTATTCGGCTGTTCAAAACGGTTTTACGCCGGCCACCCGGATGAGGAGCGCGGAAACGACATTTGAGCTCGGGCAAGGCAGCGCTTATTCGCCGAGCAACTATCACGGCTATTACGCAGACGGCCCGATCACTCTTCTTCAGGCCCTGGCTTTGTCCGATAACATTTACGCCGTGAAAACGCACCTTTTCCTCGGCATGGACAAACTGATTGATGCTGCAAAACAATTCGGCATCACGAGCCCGCTGCAAAAAGTGCCGTCGCTTGCGCTCGGAACATCCCCCGTGAAGCCGCTTGAAATGGTGAATGGATACGCCATGTTTGCCAATGGCGGAAAAAAAATCGAACCTTCCTTTATTACGAAAATTACCGATTCGAACGGGGAGATTCTTTACGAAAAGCCGAAGCGAAGCAAACAAATCCTTGACCCAAGAGCGGCTTTTATCACGGCCAACATGATGAGCGGAATGTTCGACAAATCACTCAACGGCTATACATCTGTTACCGGGCGGACGATCGCAGATCAGCTGACGCGCCCATACGCCGGAAAATCGGGAACGACCAGCACCGACAGCTGGATGATCGGCTTTTATCCCGGCCTTGCTTCAGGCGTGTGGACGGGATATGACAAAGAGCGGACAATCGATGCCGTCGCAGAGAAAAACTATGCCAAACAAATTTGGGCCAAATTTATGGAAAAAGCGCTTGAAAACGCGCCCGCCGCAACTTTAAAGCCGCCGGAAGGCGTGAAAGGGATGTATATTGACCCTGCTACAGGCTATGCGGCGGCGCCCAGCTGTCCGTCCAAATATTTCGCTTATTTTATCGAAGGTACTGAACCCGAGCAGGTTTGCTACGGAAAAGAAATCTATAAGGATCAAAAAGCCGGGCGCGAAAAACCCGCCGCTCCCCACAAGCGGAAAAAGTGGTGGGAAAAATGGTTTAAAAAAGAAGAATAAACTTTTTTGGGCGGGATAGACGAACCCCCCGGACTTCACGGCGGTCCGGGGGGTTTTTTTCCTATTGCTGAAGCAATCCCTTTTTCAGCTCGTCTGATGAACGGTCCCAAAGCCCTTGATCATGATTTTTCAGAAAATTGGCCAGAACGCGCTTGGAACTTTCATCCATGTGCTCGACGATAATCTTCCGCTTCATCGACTTATCCATTAAATTCACGTGCTCCGGAAGCGATTTGTAGCCGCGGCGGATGCTTCTGTCCACCGTCATTTCGCAAGCCGTCACCCCCGCATAATAAGGGCCTTCTTCCCTGCGGTCGATCGTAACCCACACCAGCCAGTAAGGTTTTCCGTTCGGCACCTCTTCCTTGTTCGGCAAAAATTTGATTCCTTTTTCAACCGTGCTGCGGGCGTGCATGGCGCCGATATCAACAAACGCTTCTTTCTCTTCGACATCGACAAAGACAGGCGAGATGTTGTCAAGGCTTAAAGCCCCTGCACCAAATCCCCCGTGTCCGTCCGTCGGATCGCTTTTAATAATATTGAATCCGATTGTTTTTTTCTTTTTTCCTTGTTCCATCAAAAATACCTCCTACATCAGCGGCCGGAAAACGCTGTTAAATATCGAGATGATATATTCCCGCCCTTCATTCAAAAACGGCCAGAATACATATTGGCCAAGCGGCGTAATGACGATGATCAGAAACACGATCGAGCCGTACGCTTCATATTTCGACAGCTTCGCCCGCACATCGGGGGCGACCACATCCTGTATAACCCGAAAACCGTCAAGGGGCGGGAACGGCATTAAATTAAACAGAAATAAAAGCAGATTGAGATTCACCCAAATCGTAAAAAATTGAAGCAAGCCGCTGTAAAAACTGGAAGGCAGCGTCCCGGACAGCTTCACGGACAAAAGCAGCAATATAAAACCGATGAAAGCAAGGATCAGGTTGCTGATCGGTCCTGCGATTGACACGAGAAATCCGGCCAGCCTCGGATTTTTAAAATAAAAGCGGTTAACGGGCACCGGCTTTGCCCATCCGAATCCCAAAATAAAGATCAAAATCGTTCCAAACGGATCAAGATGCTTGAGCGGGTTGAGCGTCAGCCTGCCCTGCCGTTTGGCCGTCTCATCACCGAATTTGTATGCCACATATGCATGGGCGACCTCATGCACAGTGAATGCGGCAGCAAGTGTCAAAACAACATACGGAATCATTTCCAGCGGATAAATAAGAAAACGGTCTAAAATGTGGCTTTCCCTCTTTCTCATATACAAAGATTTACTATCTCCAGTATACTATAAGAGCAGCTGATGCTAAAGTAAGCAGCCATTTTTTAAAAGGAGGAGGAGAACATATGCCGTACGTAACGGTTCAAATGCTGGAAGGCCGCACAGATGATCAAAAAAGAAATCTGGTGAAAAAAGTGACCGAAGCCGTCTCCGAAACAACAGGCGCACCTGCAGAAAAAATCGCGGTCATCATTGAGGAAATGAAAAAGGAAAACTACGGTGTCGCCGGCAAACGAATGAGCGATATGTAATAAAAACGGCGTCTGCCGCTTACATGCGGGACGCCGTTTTTATTATTTATACCAAGCTTTATTTCTTGTGATCTGGCTATTGTGAGCCGAATCCCAGACATCGACCGTGTAGGCGTAGTCGTAGTTCATAATGCAGCGGATTCCGCTTCCTTGCGCATCGTGGTTCAAGCCGAAGTTATGGGAAAATTCGTGGGTCGCCGCTTTTGCCGTGTTGGCCGTTCCCTGGTCGAGGTTTACGCTGAAGGCGCTGCCGTTCGGCTTGCTGTTGTATACGTATGCGATGCCGCCGGCGTCAAAATTGCTGTTCGCCGTAAATCCGACGACAAATTTATAGCTGCGCCCGCTGAAATTGCTCTGAAGGTTTGATAGAATTTGAGAGCTGTTGCTGCCTGAAGAAGTCCAAGGCGCCACGGCTTCGACAACAAAATCAATATCGTGGTCCCTGTTGAACATGACATCCGCCTGCTCAATAATTTGGACGATTCTCGTCTGCCAATCGCTGTATTTCGCGCGATACTGAGCGTCAGCCACGGCCAGGACGCTCACTTTCTGACTGCCCGTGCCTGCCTGGGTTGAAAATGTCCCTTTGCTCGTATTCTTTTTAAACGTTTTTGTTCCCGTCACATTTCCTTTCTCATCCAATATTTTCGTATTGACCGTTCTTTCTATTTGAACTTTTCCTTTCAAGTCTTTAAAGTCTTTCGCCTTAGGCAAAGAATCGATATGAGTTCCTTTTACTTCATGGCCGTGTTCATGATCGTGCCCGTCAACCTTGGCGGCGCCTGCCGTCAAACCGGGGATGAGACTGACGGAAAGTAATAGAGATAAGAATATAGAACGCTTTTTCACTGCTAATTCCCTCCTTTTTTTGAACGAAAGAAAGATTCTGCTAGTTATCTAAAAATTCCTTCAATTCATCCAAAAAGAGGAAATATTACACGCGTTCTGTTTACTGCTCCTTTCTATTTCCCCACAAAAATTCCAAAATGTTTACAATAAAACAAAACAAAAAACCTACCGTTTTCCGGCAGGCTTATGAACAAAGGTCTCTGAGTTTTTTTATGTAAGCGACGGCTTCATCGAATTCTTCGTCCGTATACCGCTGCTTGCTTTTTACGGTAAACACTTTTTCTCTGATCTCTTCCTGCTCCAGTCCTTCAAAATACAGAATCGTCGACACCAGTTCCAAAAAGCGCGATGACTGGCCGTTCACGTCGTCTATATAGGCTTTAATATCCCGCATATCCAGCTCACACTGGCTCAAAAACTGCGTTCCCGCTTCAGTGGGCGAATAGCGGTATTGATAATAGCCGCCTTTTTTTTCTTTGACTTCATGAAGAAATCCGAGATTGCAAAGTTCTTCGACTTGAAGCGTCAGCTCCTCTGAATAGGGCCCGTAAAAATGAAAATCATACTTTTCATAAAAGGGAAGCTCCAATTTCTTTGCGATATAAATGATTTTCTGCAGCTTTTTCCGCCCGACAATCTCCCCCGAATCCGAGAAGACCTTCATCAGCTTTGCATGTTCTTTTAACAAATCTCCGCCATCTCCTTCATCCTTTTCTTTCTATATCAGTCCGAGCAATTCTTTCATTCTTTTCGCATGACGGCCGTCAGGCAATCCTTCGATTAAATCGAGCGGGAAATACAGCTTATGGTCCGTTCTCCGCTTGCCTGATATCGCATCGACAATATCGGATTGCCGCGACAGCTCCTTAATCTGGCCGTTGTGCGTCAGCAATTGAATCGGGAGGCGCTCCTCTTCTTCCCCCGGTCTGTAGAAATCATAAGGAAGGTCTGAGGACGAATCCACCACAAGGTAATAATCGGGATCAATCCCTGATTCTTTAAACAAGGCGGTCAGTTCAAAGTAAGTCGCCATTTCCTCATTCGGATTGAATTCCGCATACTGGAACAGCCTGCGGTTGATAAACCGGCGGCATAAATCAGACAAAACCTCATCCTCTTCTTTTTCCCAGGCCTGAAAATAATAAAGAATGATTGCTTCATCAAGACTCAAATAATCTTCCAATGTGACATTGCCTTCAAAAATAGAATAAAAATGCACGGGCGCATACGTGAAAACATAGCCTTCCTCATGAAGCTGCTTTGCACGGTGAAGAATCTTCGTCAAAATCACTTCCGCGCTTCTTGTCACAGGATGGAAATAGACCTGCCAGTACATCTGGTACCGGCTCATAATATAATCCTCAACGGCATGCATTCCGCTTTGCTTAATCACGATTTGGTCTTCGCGCGGCCGCATCACGCGGAGGATCCGCTCCATATCGAAATGGCCGTAGCTGACGCCGGTATAATAGGCGTCTCTCTGAAGATAGTCCATGCGGTCAGCGTCAATCTGGCTTGAGATCAGGCTGACGACCTGCTTGTTTTGATAGGTTTTCGCGATGACCTCAGCGACATCCTTTGCAAACGTCGGGCTCACCTTGTTTAACACCTGGTTAACTTCTGTATCGCCTAAAATGATCGCTCTCGTAAAATCTTCATGATCAAGCCGGAAGACCTTTTCAAACGAATGGGAAAACGGGCCGTGCCCCAAATCGTGCAGCAATGCGGCGCAAAGGCACAGATCACGCTCGCTGTCATCCCATTCCTCCCTGCCTTTAAAAACGTCATCAACCATTCTTCTGACAATTTCATAGACGCCGAGAGAATGGTTGAAACGGCTGTGTTCGGCTCCGTGAAACGTCAAATAGGTCGTTCCAAGCTGTTTGATTCTGCGCAGTCTCTGAAATTCACGGGTTCCGATCAAGTCCCATATCAGCTTGTCCCGTACATGGACATAGCGGTGAACAGGGTCTTTAAACACTTTTTCTTCTGATAATTTTCCGTTTGGATACGCCATTTTTGTCCCTCTTTTTTTCAAACGTGAGGCAAACTGATCGCTGCCCATCCGTCTCTTTTTCTTCGGAGAACTAAATGTATATTGTAAGTATTGCCCGATCTGCTTGTTTTCTTTTAGGTCTGTTTCTATTATATCGAGTCTGCTTTTTTGAAAACATCCTTGAATTTACCCGGCTATTTGTTCCAGACTGCAAAAAAGCCGGCAAACAAGCAAAAACGCCTGACCCGTTAGGGAGGCGGTTATTTTTTGAGTTTCTTTTTCACTTTTTCGATCAGCTCGTCTTCATCAGGAGCTGACAGCGGACGATTATTGACAAACGCGAACGATTTTTTTCGTCCCGGCCCGCAGTAAGACTGGCAGCCGATTTCCACTTTTGCATCCGGATCGATTTCTTTCAGACGGGGCAAAAGCGTCTTTAAATTAGTGGCCTGACAATCGTCGCATACTCGAAATTCATTAGCCATTTCATACGCTTCCTTTCGTTTTGTTCATCTGTCTTTATGAAAGGCATTCAACCGTGCCGAACTTTGATAAAAAATGACACCATCCTTCATTTTACAAGGATTCTTTCATTCCTGCAAGGATCGCGCTAAAAAAATCAGTTCCTATTCTTTTAGCAAACTTGTATAAATATTTTCCAAAATGGACAATCTAATACCAATACTGACAATGGGAGTTGAGAAGTGATGAAACAAAGACAAGACGCTTGGTCTGAAGAGAATGATTTACTGCTTGCTGAAACGGTATTGCGGCATGTCAGAGAAGGCAGCACACAGCTGAACGCCTTCGAGGAAGTCGGAGACAGACTGAACAGGACATCAGCCGCCTGCGGTTTTAGATGGAACGCGGTTGTCCGCCACCAATACGAAAAAGCATTGCAACTGGCTAAAAAACAAAGGAAGCAAAGAATGCGCGCCCTTGGAAACGGCCAGCCGGCGAAAAAACGCTTATTATACAAGCCGCCTGTCGAAACAGAGGCTGAACCGCCTGCAGAAAGCGTCATTGAGCAGCAGAAAGCAACCGCCGATTCGAGCGAACAGCAGCCGATCGCCAGCGAGCATCTGCCTTATGTTGATGAGAGCTTTAAAGAAGAGTTAGCTAGTTTATCGCACCTTCTATCGCCAAACCAGCCGCAGGCAGGCCATTCAGCCGATTCATCGAAAGACATGACGATCGATGATGTGATCCGCTTCCTGCAAAACTACACAGGAAACGAAGCACAGACTGCCGCTTTAAAAATGGAAAATGACCGCTTAAAACAGGAAAATGAAGAGCTGACGAAAAAAGTTGAAAAGCTTGAAGCTGAAGTCAAAAAGCTGGAAAAAGACCAGTCGACCATCCAGGAAGACTACGAAACGCTCGTAAAAATTATGAACCGTGCAAGAAAACTAGTTTTATTCGAAGAAGACGAACACGCTGCGCCCGCCTTCAAAATGGACCGGAACGGCAATTTAGAAAAAATGGCTGAATAGCGCTTTCAGAGGGTGCGGCAAAGAGACAGAACTGAAAACGCATAAAAAATGCCGATACGCTGATACCCCTTTCTTGAAAAAAGGGGGTATTTTTTACCTCTGCGGCTTGCTTTCATATGACAAAAATTTCATAATAGGGATAGCAATTTATAAGGCGGGGTATTCGATGAAGTTTGTTTTATATGCGGTTCAGTTAGGCACGGCAGCCCTTTTGTTTTTGTTTTCTGCATTGGCAAGCTGGTATCAAGGCAGCGAGCTTTTAAAGGTGCCGTGGGAGTGGAAATATACAGCCAAGTTTACAAAACTGCTCTATGGAGAGGACTCCATAAAATACGCACACGATATTTCCCAGCTTGATTTTTTCGTCTACGCGGCCAAGCATACGCCGGCAACCGTAATTTTAATGGCTGTCAGTTTGGCGTATATCATCGCTTTGGCGGCTTATCTTCTCATCAAAACATATGTAAAACGAAAAAGCGCTTTGAGCGCAGCATAAAAAAACCGCTTCGGAAGCGGTGAAGTGTGACAAAATCCTGAAACGTTCAACCGTTTTAGGATTTTGCCGTCTATGAAGCATTTTCTCAATCCGCTAGAGGCAGCCGCGGTTTTTCGCCGCTTTAAGCATGCCTGGCAACGAATATAACGGGAGCGCAGAGGCTCTTCTTCTATCCAAAAACTTTTTCATTCCGCTCAATCATACGGACGAGGTTTTTTTCATAGGCTTCTTCTTCTGCGGGCGTGAGGGGGCCTTGATAAATCTCCCCGCCCAGCTCTTTCAGCTGTGTCAGAAGCAAGAGCATCAAGTCCTGCACCGAGATGTCTTCATTGAGAAGCTCAGAGAGCGAAGCCATCGTTTCCGGGCGAATATCGGGATAAATGGCTTTTGTTTTCCCGCGCATGTCTTTCAATGCGGTGTCGTAGAAACGTTTGATCAGCTCAGCGCGACCGCTTCCGCTTTGATCAGCGCATAAATAAATTTGAACAGCCACTCCGCCTCTCAGCCGCCTCTGGGAAATTCCCGCAAACTTCCTTCCCCCGATGCTCAAATCAAAGCTCCCCGGACAGTAAGAGCCTTTGATTTCATAGGCTTCGATTGCTGCGTCATAGGATGACAGCATTCGCTTAACGAGCTCAAACATCGCTTCATAGCCCCGGTCGATATCAATTCCGTTTTTCTTATCCTGAAAAATCAGCGAAACGTTTAAAACCCCGCTGTCCAAAACGACGGCCAGTCCGCCGGAATTGCGAACGATGACTTGATAGCCCGCTTCTTCAAGCAATGAAATCCCGTCTTGTAAATAAGGAAGCCTTGTATCCTGAATTCCGAGCACGATCGTGTCATGGTGCACCCAGGAACGCGCCGTCGCCGGAGACAACCCCTTTCCGACAGAAGCGCACAGCGTATCATCTATCGCAAATGATTGTTTTGCATCAAAATATGGGCCGAGGCTGGATTGGTCAATAATTCTCCATTTCGGCTGGATGAGTAGATCAATCGGTTGCTTTGCCATATATATTGTAAACCCTTTCGTTATGCATTTCAGCCAACATCCATTATACCATTTACGAAAACATGATGTGGGATTTTTTCTTATCTCCGGCGCATCTCCTTCATTCATGTGACGCTTAAAGACGGTTCTCCGAATTCGAGCGGCAGCCCGACGTAATTTTCGGCAAGACTTTGAGCGGCCGCTGTTGAGGTTGTGACATGGTCAAGCTCAGCCAATTGAATTTGGTAGTCAAATGGCGTGTAGCCGTGATGACGGTGCAGCAGGGATGTCATATACCAGGAAAAGCGCTCCGCTTTCCAGACGCGGCGGAGGCAAGCCTCAGAATAGCGGTCCAGCCGTTCGGTTTTGCCAGCTTCGTAATAGTCTTCGAGCGCCCACGCAAGCCGTTGGACATCCGCCATCGCAAGATTCAGGCCTTTCGCACCGGTCGGCGGTACAATATGCGCGGCATCCCCCGCTAAATACAGTCTGCCGTATTGCATCGGATCGCATATAAAGCTTCTCATCGAGACAATGTTCTTTTGAATCACAGGGCCTTCAGTCAGCTTCCATCCGTCATCGGCCGACAGCCTTAAATGAAGCTTCTCCCATATCCTTTCGTCCGGCCAGTTCCCGATTGAATCTGAAGGGCTGACTTGCAGGTAAAGCCGCTGGATTTCCGGAGTCCTCGTGCTGACGAGGGCAAACCCGTCCTCATGATGGGCATACACAAGTTCAGACGAGGACGGAGGGGCTTCAGCCAATATGCCGAGCCATCCGTATGGGTATACCTTTTCGTACTCTTTGCGGATCTCCCTCGGAATGCTTTGTCTGCTCGGCCCATGAAATCCGTCGCACCCCGCAATGAAATCGCAGGTCAGTTCTTCTGTATCGCCGTTTTCAGTCTGATAAGTGATGACGGGCGCTTCTGTATCAATATTTGACAGGCGGACGCCAGACACATTGAAAATGATGCGCCCTCCCGATTGCAGACGGACGTCGATTAAATCTTTGATCACTTCATGCTGGGGATAGATGGCAATGTACTTTCCTCCCGTCAGCTTGTGCATATCAATTCTGTGCCGCTTGCCGCCAAAGCGGATCTCAATCCCTTGATGAAACATGGCTGTTTTCATCATCCGTTCACCGGCGCCTGTTTCATTTAGCAAATCTACCGTCATCTGTTCAAGAACGCCTGCACGGATGGTTTCTTCAATCTCCTTTCGCGAGCGGGATTCGATCACGACCGCTTCGATTCCCCGGCGTTGGAGCAGGTTTGCGAGCATAAGCCCGGCAGGCCCCGCTCCGATAATTCCCACTTGTGTCCGCAAAATGGTTTCCTCCCTTTATCCATGTTTTGATGTGGCTTCTAACGTAAACTCGGCGCTTTCCGATTTAGAGACAAAATCAAATGAAGCATGCTTCTCTTGGACGAGCATGATGCCAAGCGCAGCAAAAACACTCGGGATCGCGAACACCATGAAAGCCTGCTTCGGCTCCATCCCGGCAGCAAGAATCAATGCAAACAGCGAAGGGGCAATGATCGCTCCGAGTCTGCCGACCCCGAGCGCCCAGCCGATTCCGGTCGCTCTGATTTCTTTCGGATAATATTCTGAAATATAAGGATTGGCGATATTTTGCGCTCCGACAGTGCATGCTCCGCCTAAAGCAATCAGCAAGTACAGAAGAACGGCGTTCATCGTCATTCCAAACGCTGCAAAACAAAAGGCCCCGATGACATACATCGCCGCAAGCACTTTTTTATGGCCGGCCTTATCTGCCAAATATCCGCCGAGTACCGCTCCTGCGGCTTGTCCGCTGCACAGCGCCAGATTAAATGACAAGCTTGACGACAGCCCGTAACCTGACTCCTGCATCATTTTCGGAAGCCATGTATTTAAGCCGTAGACCATGAGAAGGCAGCTGAAAACGGAAAGCCAGAATGCGAATGTGCTCGCTGCACGTTTTTGTTCGAACAGTTTTTTAACTGGAAAGCCCTTCTTTTCTTTCGCAATCACCGAAATTTGATAATTGTCGTCTTCCCTGTACCGTCCCGCCGGATGCACCTGATTGAGAATCTCAGCCAACGCTTTCGTCTTCTTCTTCAAAACGTAAAATGACAGAGATTCGGGGAACCGGCTGAAAAAAAACGGGAGCACAAAGAGCGGCACGGCTCCGATCAGATACAGCACTCTCCAGCTTGTCCCGGGCACGGCGAACATGCCGACGAGAGACGCCAGCACACCGCCTGCGGAATAGCCGCAATACATGGCGGCTACGATCACCGCTCTGTTTTTTTTCGGCGAATATTCGGTCATCAGCGAAATCGCATTTGGCATCAACCCGCCCATTCCAAGAGCAGCAAGAAACCGCATGATCGTAAACAAAAGCGGAGAATCGATCAGCCCGGCCAATGCCGTAAACAGGCTGAACAGAAAAATACAGAAGCCTAACACCTTTTTGCGGCCGTATTGATCTGCGAGCGGTGAAAAAATAAGTGCGCCGAGCATCATACCGATCAATGTATAGCTGCCGATCGCTCCGGCTTGAATGGCGGTCAGGCTCCATTCCTCCATCAGCCACGGCAAGCTGACGCCGTACATCGCAATATCATAACCGTCAAAGGCGATGGCGAAAAAACACCATAGGAAAACAGTCAGATGCACTTTGTTGAATTTGCTGGCCGCCATGATTTCTGCTGGATGAACTGAACGATTTTTCATGTTTCCCTCCACGATTCTAATCGTATTATGAAAACAGCTTAACGTACGGTGTCTTTTTCATTGAAAGCGTGCGTGCGAGCTTTTTGCCCCGCAGGTTCGAATGCCATGACGACATTGGAGCTCCCGGAAGACTGGCCGTATCCGTAAAACGTGCTTTTACATCCGTCTTCAAGCACGCCCAAAAGCATTGCAATGTGACGGCCGCCAGCTTCAAGTCCGGCATTTTTAGCATATTGAGGCAGCATCTGCTGAGCAGATATAAGATCGTTGTCTGTTAAATAGGTTAAAAATTGAGCATCGAGGGCCTGTTCGGCCAAAGTCGGCATGCATTCGGGCCCTCTCACCAAATGGTGGCTGAGTGCCCCGCTGCTGATGAACACGATTTTCTTTCTGCTTTCCTTCAGTACTCTTCCGGCAATCCGGCCCCACAAATACGTTTCTTCCAGGTTCGCCGCCAATGTAACCGATAAATCGATGACCGGAATATCCCCTTTTGGAACGAGATAGCGCAGCGGAACAACTGTCCCGTAGTCCCAGCAGTAGGCGGGATCGTTGATAGGAATGACGGAAAGCCCCTCTTTTGCGCCGGCTTCGGCCAACTGCAGCGCCAATTCCGTGTCCCCGGGGTAAGAATACGGAACATCGGAAATTAAATTCGGGCACTCCAAAGCTGTTAAAACGCCTTGATGATCGGGAGCCGCATCGATCAGATGATCGAAGCTTGACGTCCAGTGACAGGAAATCAAGACAACGGCATCAGGCTGAATTCTTTCGATGATCCCGGAGAGCCGCTTCATCCCTTTGACCAGCTCTTTTTGAAAGTCAGGGGTTTTATCTTCAAAGCACATCCTCGGTGTATGCGGAACAAGCGCCGCCAATTCGATTGACATGTAGATTCCTCCCGTCGCCTTCTTTAAGGTCTTAATTTTGAAACCGGTGTTCCGCCTATGCCCCAGTGGCTTTTAGGAATTTCGGTGACAAGAACACGGACGTTTTCCCTCGGAGCATCAAGGGTGGCGCTCAACGTTTCCGTCACTTTTTGAATGACTTCCTCGACCTTTTCAGGCGGCCGGCCTTCTAATAATTGAATATGAACGATCGGCATATGATCACCTCAGGTTATGATTGGACTGAAAATGATACATCTCCTAGTCCTTCTACTTGTGCTGAAACGCGGTCGCCCGGCTGCAGCATGACAGCTCCCGTTACACCGCCCGTTAAAATGATGCTTCCGGCCGCAAGCTTTTGTTTCTTCCTGGAGAGCATATTGGCGAGCATGGCCGCCGAATTTGCGGGATGTCCGACAACTGCTGCACCAGTGCCCTGCTCTTTGACCTCGCCGTTTATCACTAAAGAGACTTTTGCTTCATCAAGCTTGAAATGGTCCGGCATCTTCACTTTTTCACCTAACACCACCCTTGAAGATGACGCATTGTCCGCAATGACATCAGGCAGGGTAAATGAGAAGTTTTCATAACGGCTGTCAATCACTTCAAGAACGGGAATCAATTCAGCAACGGCTTCAAGGACCTTCTCCTTTGTAACACCCGGCCCTTCAATATCCTTTCCAAGCACAAAAGCAATCTCGGCTTCAACCTTCGGGTGAATCAGCTCGTTCATCCGGATGCTTCCGCCGTTTGGTACGATCATATCTTCAAAAATATAACCGTAGATCGGCTCCTCGACGTTCATCTGCTCCATTTTCGCCCGGCTTGTCAGGCCCATTTTCGGACCGATAATGCCGTTGCCATCCCATAATTTCAGTTGAATCAGTTCTTCTTGAATCGCATACGCCTCTTCGACGGTCAGCTCCGGGTAGTCCTTTGTGATTCTTTCAACCTCGCGCTTCTCTGTTTCAGCAAGATACAAGAGGCGCGCCGTATCCTTCAATGCTGTGGCATTCATCCGTTTTCCTCCTTTTACAGCTTGATGCAAATATTGGTTAATTCGCTGAAGAATTCGAGGCTGTGAATGCCTCCTTCTCGTCCGAGCCCGCTCTGTTTCATGCCGCCAAACGGTGTCCGAAGATCGCGGAGAAACCAGCTGTTGACCCATACCATGCCCGATTCGATTTGCCCGGCTACGCGGTGCGCCCGGCGGAGGTCGTTCGTCCATACGGTCGCGCTTAATCCGTAATGTGTATCATTAGCCTGTGCAATAACTTCCTCCTCTTCGTCGAACGGAATCACCGTCACGACCGGCCCGAAGATTTCTTCTTTGATGAGCCTGGAATTGCGGGAAAGTCCGGTGATAATCGTCGGTTCAAGAAAGCAGCCGGATTCCTGTCCTTCAGGGCGTTTTCCTCCGGTTAAAATAACGCCGCCTTCCCGTTTGGCCAATTCGATGTAGTTCATCACACGCTCGGTGTGTTCAGAAGAAATTAAGGCGCCGATATTCGTATCCGGATCAAAAGGATCGCCGACTTTGAGCTCTTTCGTTTTCTCAACGAACTTGTTCAGAAATTCGTCATACGCTTCCCGCTCGACATAGATGCGGGAGCCGCTCATACATACTTCGCCCTGGTTGACGAAACTCGATTTCAATGAGATGCTGACGGCTTCCTCCATGTCGGCATCGGCAAAAATAATATTCGGGTTCTTTCCTCCCAATTCAAAGGAAAGTTTCTTTAATGTTTTCGAAGCAGCTTCCATAATGATTTTGCCGGTTGTCGTTTCTCCCGTGAAAGATATCGCATCAACATCGAGATGCTCAGAAAGCGCAGCGCCGGCGGAATCAGGCCCAAACCCGTGGACGATGTTGACGACTCCGTCAGGCATTCCTGCATCATGGCAGATTTCCCCGAGGAGCGTGGCTGTCAGCGGCGTCAGTTCAGCCGGTTTGATGACGGCTGTATTTCCCGCCGCCAGACAAGGCGCCAATTTCCACGTCAGCAAAAGCAGCGGCAAGTTCCACGGATTGATCAGCCCGACGACGCCGACCGGACGGCGGATCGCATAATTGATTGCAAGATCGTCAGTTTGATAAGCTTCTGTTCCGGCTCCTCTCATAAAATCCGCAAAAAAATGAAAGTTGAAAGCAGCCCGCGGAATATCTAAATTACTTGAGAGCGAAAGCGGCTTCCCCGTATCCAATGTCTCGAGCCTTGCCAGTTCGTCTTTACGCTCAAGTATGATGTCGCCGACCTTTCTGATGATCCGAATCCTTTCGTCAGCGGTCATGTTTTTCCAGCGTCCGTTTAAAGCACGCCTTGCGGCCGCGACTGCAAGATCGACCTCTTTTTTGCCTCCTTCCGCAACGCTCCCGATGATTTCCTGTGTAGCCGGATTGATATTGTCAAACGTACTGCCGTTCTCTGAAGGAAAGTACCTGCCGTTTATGTAGTGCTGACAGTCAAAAGGTTTTACGAGTTTTGCCGATGGGGTCTGAACATTCATATTCTACAAACATCCTCCTTTTCAAATCCTTTCCATTAAGTTAAATGATTTTAAACGACAAGAAAACAGCAATGTTCCTCTATGCGGAACAACTCAGACATTTTTTCCGAAAATTTGATATTTTCCGCTTTTTTATTTTTAAAATCATGTTATATTATGGAATAAAAGGCAACGAAAACAAGGGAGAGAGTTGAGGAACCTATGACTGTTGAGACAAAGGACCACCAGCTGCTCGGTTCAGTAAAAAATGCACTTCGTCTGCTTCAATCGTTTACATTAGAGACACCGGAAAAGAAACTAACCGAACTCGCCTCATCGCTCGGCCTCGGAAAAAGCACAGTATCGCGCCTTTTGACTACATTGGAAAGCGAAGGGTTTGTCATGAAGGACCCGGAATCCAGAAGATACAAGCTCGGCTTATCGGTTCTGAAGTTAAACACCATTGTCAACTCCACTCTTGAAATCAACCGCGAATCCCAGCCGGTCCTCAAACGGCTGACAGAAGAGACCGGCGAAACGTCGCATATTGCGATGCGACGCGATCTAAGCGTCGTTTATCTCAATCGGACGGAATGCCCCCGCCCTGTCGAACTTCTCTCATATATCGGGCGGCAAAACCCGATGCATTGCACAAGCTCGGGCAAGGTGCTTCTCGCCTTTGACGAAGACGGCATATTGGATGAGTATGTGAAGGAAGGCTTGAAAAGCTGTACAAAACAAACGATTACAGACGAGGACAAATTGAGGGAGGCGTTGAAAACCGTTAAAGAAAACGGGTTTGACGTCAGTTGCGGGGAATTCATTGATGGTGTCACATCCATCTCAGCTCCCATCAGAAACCACGCGGGCCGAGTGTTGTACGCCGTCAGTGTCGTAGGTCCGGCAGAACGCATAAAGGCCCGGCAGGCGAAAATCGCATACCAAGTGAAAAAAGCGGCCCGGGATATTTCCGAAAGAATCGGGTACTGGAAACGAATATAAAAATTGGGGGAATCGGCTTTGTATGATCTTCACACGCACTTTATACCGCACGATGTGCTGCTTTGGCTGGACGACAATGAAAAGAAGGTCCACGCCGTCCGCAAAAAAAAGGATGGCCGCCAAGCGGAGTTTTTGACGGTCAATCACAAATGGGGCTTTGAATTAAAAGAGCTGTTCTACCAGGAAGCTTTATATTTGGAAGCCCAGCAGGAAGCCGGCGTCTCACACTCATTGGTATCGCCGGTTCCCCAGCTTTTCCTTTACGATCTCGCCGAAGAAATCACAGACGAATTGTCCTTTGTATACAACAAAGCGCTTGCCGGATGGGTTAAAAAACACGACGGCCGCCTTTCAGGCCTCGGCACCGTCCCGCTGAACAGCCCTTTAAAGGCGAGCGAGCGCCTGAATGAAGCGATGAACAACGGCCTTAAAGGAGCAATTATCGGCCCCGGCGCTTCGCAAATGCTTCTCTCAGACGAAGCATTTACACCGTTTTGGGAAACGGCTGACAGAAGAAAAGCGATTATCTTTATCCATCCGCTCCTTTCTGAAGATCCGCGGCTTCGCCGCAGGATGCTGCCAAATTTGATCGGCGTTCCGTGGGAAACGACAATTTGCGCCGCTGATCTTTTGTTAAGCGGGTTTACAGACCGTTTTCGCAATGTGAAAATTCTGCTGGCGCACGGCGGCGGCTTTTTGCCCTATCAGATCGGAAGACTGGACAAAGGATATGACAAATGGGCCGGCGTTTCTTCATCGCTTTCGGCGCCGCCGCGCGAATATTTGCGGAAGTTTTGGTTTGACAGCGTGCTGTGGGAGAAAGAAAGCGCGGCATATTTAAAGAAGCTCATCGGAGAAGACCGCCTTGTTCCGGGTTCCGATTTTCCTTTTGACCTTTGTCAGTGGCCGCCTCTCGATCCCGGTCGGAAAGGGGCGGAATCTCTGCTGAATGTAGCGATTGAAGCATAAAAAAAGGCGAACCTCTTCAGGTTCACCTTTTTCAAAAACAAATTACAGCGCTTGAACTGCCGTAATCAGCGCAAGATTATAAACGTCTTCAGCGTTGCATCCTCTGGAGAGGTCGTTTACAGGCATGTTCAGCCCTTGCAGAATCGGACCGACCGCTTCGAAGTTGCCGAGGCGCTGAGCGATTTTATAGCCGATGTTCCCCGCTTCAAGGCTTGGGAAAACAAATACGTTTGCATCACCTTTAATGACGGAGTCCGGCGCTTTTTTCTCGGCGACAGATGGAACGAATGCCGCATCAAATTGGAATTCGCCGTCCAGTGTAAGCTCAGGCGCTTTTTCTTTGGCGATCGCAACCGCATTGGCTACCTTTTCAGTTTCGTCTGATTTTGCAGAGCCTTTTGTTGAAAAGCTGAGCATGGCGACACGAGGGTCAATGTTGAACATTTTCGCTGTGTTCGCACTTTCGATTGCAATTTCCGCAAGGTCCTGACTGTCAGGCGCAATATTGATCGCACAGTCTGCGAATACATACTGCTCATCGCCGCGCGCCATGATAAACACGCCGGAAGTTTTCTTCACGCCTTCTTTTGTTTTAATAATTTGCAGCGCAGGGCGAACCGTATCCGCTGTTGAATGAGCCGCACCGCTGACAAGACCGTCGGCAAGCCCTTTATAAACAAGCATCGTTCCAAAATAGTTCTCATCTAAAAGGATTTGGCGGGCCTGTTCTTCCGTCGCTTTTCCTTTGCGGCGTTCAACGAAAGCCTGAACAAGGTCTTCCATTCCTTCGTATGTATGAGGATCGTATATGTCAACGCCATCCAGCGTCAAATTCAACCCGTTCGCTTTATCTTTGATTTCCTGCTCGTTTCCCACAAGGATCGGCTTTAATACGTTGTTTCCGGCCAAATCGTTGACAGCTTTGAGAATGCGCTCGTCCATACCTTCCGGAAATACGATTTTAACTCCTTTTCCTGCTACTTTTTCCTGCACTGTTGTAAATAGATCTGCCACTATATACCCTCCTTGAAAGTGTCACAAATACTTCATTTCTCTATTAAGCATACTCTTTTGTGATATAAATTCAATCCTTCTGTATTTTATTATAATGCTTTCACTTTTTAAACGCTTTTTTTAAATTAATTTAAGTGCGGCAGGGTTTAAACACTTCTATTAGTATATAACAGCCTTTCCCAGTTATACGACAGATCGTCACCTTTTGTTCAAATCTTCTAAACGGATAAAACGCGGCAAACTATGATATGATGAAGGCAAGTACATACAAATTGGGAGTGATTTCAAAATGAGCGAACAGCAAAAAACGAACGAAGCCGCCCAAACGCTTGACGGCTGGTATGCCCTTCACGATTTCCGGACAATGGACTGGTCCGCATGGAAAATGCTTTCAAGCGATGAGCGCCAGATCATTATCAGCGAATTTACAGGTCTTCTCGAAAAATGGGGAGCTGCTCAAAAAGAAGGAAACGGCAGCCACACGCTATACAGCATCGTCGGCCAAAAAGCGGACTTCATGCTGATGATTTTGCGTCCTACGATGGAGGAATTAAATCAAATTGAACTTGAGTTCAATAAATCCAAACTCGCTGAATACACGATACCTGCTTATTCATACGTATCCGTTGTCGAGCTGAGCAACTATATGGGAAGCGGCGAGGGAGACCCTTACGAAAATCCGCAAGTGCGTGCGCGCCTGTACCCTGAGCTCCCGAACGCCAAATATGTCTGCTTCTATCCGATGGATAAAAGAAGATCGGGCGATGACAACTGGTACATGCTGTCTATGGAAGAGAGAAGAAGCTTGATGCGCAGCCACGGGATGATCGGCCGCGGCTATGCGGGCAAAGTGAAACAGATTATTACCGGCTCAATCGGATTTGACGATTATGAGTGGGGTGTCACGCTCTTTTCAGATGATGTGCTCCAGTTCAAAAAGCTCGTCTATGAAATGCGCTTCGATGAAGTAAGCGCCCGGTACGGTGAATTCGGTTCATTCTTTGTCGGCAACCGCCTCGCAAATGAACAGCTGCCTGCATTTTTGCATGTGTAATGATAAAAAGCTCCAAAGACCTCGGTCTTTGGAGCTTTTTTTCCTATTACTTGCAGTTACACGGCTGTGTAGGCGGAGTCGCCCTTTTTTGCACCTCGATTGAAGATTCGGCATAGAAAGTCGATCCGAGCCCCAGCACTCTGTTCTCCGCCCGGAATGTATACTTTCCTGCGGCAGGCAGCGTTTTGTTTGCCAGCACAAGCTTAAACTCCGCAATACCCAACAGATCAATTGTAAGCGGCAGCCTTACCGTTTTTCCGTTATTCAAAATTTGCCCTGTAGTCAACGCTCTTCCGTTCACGGTATCTTTCGTTGTTGCGGAAAATCCCGACGGCAATGTAAATTCAACCGTTCCCAGCGCCAGGATTGAATTCGGACGATACGTCAGCTCAATATCCGAGAACGACCACTCCTGTTTGCTGGCACCTGTTATAGTCGCATACAAGGAAGCGTTCGCAGCCGGGCGGTAGACAGATTCAGTTTTGGTTGTCTGAGCGCTAGCCTGGAACGAAGGCAGAAAAATCGAAACCATCATCACGAGACTAACCGCCAAGATTGACAATTTAGAACGATACATTCTTTTCAACACAGCAATTCCCCCTAGTCATCATTTTTTTCATCATTCGTCATGACGAAAGCGTACAAGAAAGGCAACATCAAGCAACGCCTTCTTCCCAAAGCGCCGGCACTTTGGTGATTTCTATTAAAAACTACCATTTTTTCAACAGGTAGTAAATGTTTTCCATGTCATATTTTTAAAAGAAATGCAAAATAATAGAATTTAACCAGGCGTTGCTCCTCTTGATTTTCTTCGCTGTTCTTTAGTAAAGGACAAAAGACCCGTCCGCATTCCTTCTCTTCATTCTCCTGATTTTTGTTGACAAACGGTGTATCTGGCTGTACATTATTGACATTATTGAAACATGACCATCTGCGTTTAAATTTGAAATCACCTTGCTTTTTCTCCATTCATGTTTTGACTGAATGGATGAAGAAAGGAACGAAAAAATGCCTAAATTGGTTTCTTCAAATCTTGTAAAAGGTAAGATCATCAATATTAGTCCGCCGCAGACGCTGGCGCTCAGTTTCTTGATTATCATTGCCATCGGCGCCTGTTTATTGAAGCTGCCCGGCGCATCCACTACTTACATCTCATGGGTGGATGCTTTATTCACGGCCACCTCTGCAACTACGGTAACTGGGCTTGTTGTTGTCGATACAGGGGCAGATTTTACGGTTTTCGGACAAACAG
Source organism: Bacillus sp. AK124 (assembly GCF_053903085.1). Classification (NCBI taxonomy): domain Bacteria; kingdom Bacillati; phylum Bacillota; class Bacilli; order Caryophanales; family Bacillaceae; genus Bacillus; species Bacillus sp. AK124. The sequence continues at coordinate 365,778 of NZ_CP096378.1, read as the reverse complement.
TTATTATGTGCCTGATTCAAATCGGCGGACTCGGCTTAATGACGTTTGCCGTTCTCGTCATCATGATGATCGGCAAAAAAATCGGCCTGCAGCAGCGGATTCTCGTTCAAGAAGCATTTAACCAGACTTCTTTAGGCGGACTTGTCCGCCTGGTCAAGCATTTGTTTATTTTCACCATTGTCATAGAATTTGTGGCATTTTTGATCCTTTCGATCAGATGGGTTCCTGAATACGGTTTGCAAAAAGGCTTGTTTCATAGTTTGTTTAACACGATTTCAGCCTTTAACAATGCGGGGTTCTCCCTGTGGCCGGACAACTTGTCTCAATATGTGGGCGACCCGATTGTCAACATTGTCATCACAGGCCTTTTCATTACAGGGGGTATCGGCTTTACCGTTCTGCTGGATTTATGGACAAAGCGAAACTTCCGGACATTATCGCTGCATTCCAAGCTCATGATCGTTGGAACATTGATCATCAATACGACAGCCGCCTTGCTGATTTTTATTTTGGAATACTCGAATCCAGGTACGCTCGGCGGACTGCCTTTAGCCGACAAAATGTGGGGCGCTTACTTCCAGGGTGTGACACCGAGAACTGCCGGATTCAATACGCTTGATATCGCCCAGATGACAACGCCGTCCCTCCTGTTAACCATCGTTTTGATGTTTATCGGAGCCGGAAGCGCGTCAACAGGAAGCGGAATTAAACTGACAACGTTTATCGTGATGATCTTGGCGACGATCACCTTTTTAAGGGGAAAAAGCGAGACGGTTGTGTTCAAAAGGGCGATTAAAATGAAAACCATTTTAAGAGCTTTGGCCATCATTGTGATCAGTTTTTTATTCGTGCTTTTCGCATTATTTATATTGACGATCACAGAGAATGCTCCATTTTTGGAAATCGTCTTTGAAGTATTTTCCGCTTTTGGAACGGTCGGCCTGTCGATGGGACTGACACCTGATTTAACGACCGCAGGCAAAGCGGTTATCATGATGATGATGTTTATCGGCCGCGTCGGGCCTCTCACTATGGCGTTTACGCTGGCCAAGCCGAAGAAGGCGCCGATCCGCCATCCTGAAGATGAAGTGATCACAGGTTAATATGCAGAAAGACCGCTCTTTTCACGAGCGGTCTTTTTGTTTTTCTCTTTCCAACATGATGTGTCGTCATATTCCATCCCGCCCGTTCATACTGTAAAAGGGATGGGAAATATTGATCTATCATCTTGAGTCTTTTACAGCCGGATCGTCTTCATAGCAGCACTTTATCATTCCTCATGTATGGACGGTAGGCATGACTTTGACACAATGAAATGAGGAGGAACGAGATGAAATTTAAAAAAAATCAGATTCAGCCGCTTCAGGAGCTTGAAATGCCGGATTTCCGGCAGCAAATGGGGCCCAACCCTTATCCGCAGATGGGGCAGATGGGGCAAATGTACCAGCAGCATGGACAGCAGCCTTTCACCCAAACGGGGGGGCAGCAATCGTATCAGCAGCCCGGCCCACAGCTGTTCCAGCCGCAGCCGGCAGGAGTCCAGGTCCCTCCGATGCCTTCAGCACAGCAGACTTCACCGAGTATCCCCGGCATGCTGCCGCTTGAGCAATCCTACATTGAAAATATTTTGCGGCTCAATCGCGGAAAAGTGGCAACCGTATATATGACATTTGAAAACAATCCGGAATGGAATGCGAAAGTCTTTCGGGGAGAAATTGAAGCAGCCGGCCGCGACCACATTATTTTAAGCGACAGAAAAACAGGCACACGCTATTTGCTGCTGATGGTGTATCTTGACTATATTACGTTTGATGAGCCGATCACTTATGATTATCCGTATTCAATGGCCTCATATACCCCAAGATAAAGGTTCGGTTTCATTAAAACCGAACCCTTTTTTTATAGATATTAAGCAAAGTTTCTCACATCATTATTACGTTTGAATTTGTAAATAACGATGAGGAAAAAGACAGCAGCGAAAGCAAACAGGATCATGATATTCAAATACAGACCTTGAAGCTGCTGTCCCTCCTGCAATTTTGCCAGCGTATCCAGCACCCACCGCTGCGGAAGAAAGTCCGCGATACGCTGTGCGAAAGACGGCATGATTTCAATCGGCCAAAAACATCCGGACAGCATGATCGTCGGCATAAATATTAAATTTCGCAATACCCCGGATGACTTAGAGCTATTTGCAAAGACGACGGTGATCAGCGCCAGGCCGACCGCGCTTAGCGCAAAAATCAACAGCACCGCTGCCATCTCCCAAAATGAGATGCCAGTCTCCATCCGGAACACATATTTCACCATTATCAATGTTAAAAAGATTTGGCATGCGATGACAGACATACTGACGGCCACATTGGACATAACGTACTGTCTTGCCGTTATCGGTGTGGTCAAAAGCCTGAAATACGTTCTGTTCTCTTTTTCCTTCACTAACAGTTCGGTCAAGCTTCCCGCTGAAAAAAGCATCGCCATCAGAAGAAAACCGACCGTCCGCTCCGTCATGTTTCTATTTTTCGCCGTGTCTTCAACCGTATATGTTTTGACACCCGTTTCAGAACTCCGGTAATTTTTATACATTTCCTCAAAACGCTTTTCATTCCCCTGCGCCGATTTGCCGATTGCGGCGATATTATCAATGTAATGATAAACATACGATTTCACAAACCCGGTGATTTCAGCGCCTTTGACAGATGCAATGGCGATATGAGCCGGTTCTCCGCTCTGCACGCTTTGAGAAAAGCCTTGTTCAAACGTAATGACGCAATCAAGCTCCCCTGACGCAATTTGACTTTTCCCTTCTGCTTCACTGACCGCGCTGATGTTGACATTCTCGATCCCCTTCAAAAAATCCTTAGTATCTTCGGCGATTCGTCCGCCGTCATGATTGATAATTCCGACGCGCAAATCTGTCTTGTCCATGCTTCCCTCTGTTAAAAGCGATACGAATATGCCTAGCAAGGGCAGACATACGAACAGAAAGATATTGATTTTCTTTTTGAAGGTGACATTCAGTGTGTTTTTGACAAGCCATAGCATTTCTTTCATCTTACAGCCCCTCCCTTCTCTGCAATGAGACAACGGCAATCAGCAGAAATAACAGGGATAAACCGATGTTCAGCAAGATTACGGGCAGCCCCGCCGCTAGATCGTCCGCAAATATAATGTTCATAATAGCTTCGTTCGTCCATGTGAGCGGAGACAGGTCTTTGATCAAAGCTAAAACACCTTCCGCACCCTCGACAGGAAAATAAGCGCCTCCGAAAAATGCAACCAGCGGAATCAACACGTTAATGATCGCCACTGCCGCTTCCCCCGTTCTCGTCAAATAACTGACGCCAAGGCCGAGGCATACGGCAAACAATACGATGCTGAACAGCACGGCCGCCACAAGGGCGAGATGATCTCCCCAGTACGCTTTAAATACGTATTTGCTGAATATGACGACGGCAAAAATACATAATCCGTTTGTCACAAGATTGCCAATCAGCTTGCCGGCAAAAATCTCGCCTTTATGAACCGGCGCCGCGATCAGCCGGTCGGCTGTTTTTCCAAGCCGCTCTCCCCTTATTAAATAACTGGCGCTTAGTGCACTGTAAAGCGCGATCAGAGTGGTCATGGTAACCGCGTAATAATCCATGGAGTTGGGCTTTCTGTCTGAGCTGAGAGACGTCTCCTTGATATAATGGTCGCCAGGTATGTCCCCGAGCACGGCACCCGCTTGCTCAGGAGCGGCTTTGATGATCTCTTGTGCGGCATTGTACCGGTTTGCAAACGCGGTCAGCATTCCTTGAATAATGCTGTTTTTCATACTGTTTTTATCCATTTGGTAAAGCTTGATGCCGCTGTTTTCGATCTCAAGGTAAGCATCGTAGTTCCCTTGTTTGATTTCTTGTTTTCCATCCGTATCAGACAATATTTTTTTAAAATGAACGCCGGATGTTTTCGCTTCTTTTGCGAATGTTTTAAAACCTTCCGAAAACGCTCCGTCAGCCTTGTCTTTATACAGAACATGAACCTCGCCGACCGCTGCTGTTTGCTGATCGAAAGCGTTCGTCAGCGCGGTGCCTAAAATCATAATCAGTACAATCGGAAATGCCAGCATAAAAAGGAATGTCCGCTTGTCCCGAAAAGCCGATACAATTTCTTTTTTCGCAATGATGAGTGTATTCAAACCATGGCCCCCTTTCTAATCGCGCAACTGTCTTCCGGTCAAGGTCAGGAACACGGTTTCCAAATTAGGCGCTTTTTCTTCCAATGAACGAATCTCGGCCCCGTTTTTCATCAGCTTCTCAATAATCTGGTTTAAATTATTGACACCTGCATCCGAGTTGATTTTGATCGTATTGTCTTCAAGAGCAGCCGCCTCCACGCCGCTGATCGTTTTCAGTTCGCCGATATCGACATTTTCCGCCGATTTAAGAACGACCTGAATATCTTTCGTGTTGGTAATGATCGATTTCAGCTGCTCCTTCGTTCCTTCGGCGATAATTTTTCCATGATCCACGATGGCGATCCGCGTACAGATCTCTTCAACTTCTTCCATATAATGGCTGGTGTAAATAATCGTGCAGCCCATCGCATTTAACTTTTTGACGGATTCCAAAATATAATTTCTCGAATGCGGATCAATCCCCACCGTTGGTTCATCCATGATGATCAACTTTGGCCTGTGGGCGATCGCGCAGGCGATATTGAGCCTTCTTTTCATTCCGCCTGAAAAATTTTTCGGGAAGCTTTTATGCTTATCGCTTAAACCGACGAACTGCAATGCTTCTTCCACCCGATTGCGCAATTGGGCCCCGCGGAGACCATAGAGTCCGGCGAAAAACTTCACATTTTCATATGCTGTTAAATCCTCGTAAATGGCCAGATCCTGCGGGACAATGCCGATATTCATCTTGGCGAATTTGCGGTGTTTCGCAATGTTTTTTCCGAGAATCAAAATCTCGCCTTCATTGCATCTCAGCAAACTCGATATCATGTGAATGGTCGTGCTCTTTCCGGCCCCGTTTGCGCCGAGCAATCCAAATATTTCGCCCTCTTCGATCGAGAGTGATATATTGTCGACGGCAACGAAGTCGCCAAATTTTTTTGTTAGATGATGGATTTCCAATACATTCATGTTCTCACCTCATTTTGATTTCATTATAAAAAAAAGATGAATGGTGCGGCAGTGCAGCATTTCATCTTTTTCACATGAGAAAATTCATATTCAATTCATGAAATCATTCATGCTTGGGCAGCAAGGTGGTGACAGAGAAGCCGTTCGAACCGTCAACAATCACCTTTCCGTTAACAGAAGCGGCCCGTTCCTCCATCCCGATGATCCCCATCCCTTTCTTGATTTTCTGCCGCCCTTTTCCATTGTCTTTCACTTCGGCTTTAATGAGTGTATTCAGCACATGAATATAGATGGATACATGTGTCGCTTCTGCATATTTCACCGAGTTTGTCAGTGCTTCGGTGATATTTTCAAACATAATCTTCCACTGAATTTGAGAAATAACATCCAAATCGCCTTTATGCAAAAATGAAATATTCATATGATACCGCGCCGAACATTCATCGATAAACAGCTTCAATCTATGGATACCCATCTGTTCTGAGGGCGGCTTGACGCTTTTTAACGTCAATCTGATATTTTCGATCCCGTCCTTGGAGATGTTAATCGCGTTTTGCAGGAGCTCGGAAGCTTTTTCCTTGTCTATGTCAAGGACGCGCTTCGCCGCTTCGAGCTGAATCAGCGCTCCTGTCATGGAATGGCCGATTTTATCGTGTATTTCCTGGGAAAGCCGGTTCCGCTCCTCAAGCTTATACGTATATTCGGATTGTCTGATGAACTCTTTGTTTTCCCGCAGCATGTTTGTTACCTTCTCCAGGTCTCTTCTCGTTTGATCGATATGATGTTCAAGCTTTTCAATCCGCGCTGCATCTTGGCTTGCCGCCCAGTACAGCAAAAATTGAAAAGCGGCTGTCAACGCGTAGACCGCTGAGATGCTTTCATTGATAAACAAAACCGGAACGATTGAAGCGGCAAGTACCATCCACTTCGGCAGCCCGAAATCAGCTGCTCCTTCATACAGGCTAAAAGGAAGAAATAAAATAAATAGGGGGTGCACCTCTGCATAAGAAAAAATTGAAATGATGACAGACATAACAATAAAAAGCTTTTTTATTTTTCCTTCAGGTAAAATTGCAATCCCGAGGTTGATACAGGCGTAAACAAGAATGCTGAACACAAGCCACGGCAGATTGTCAATTTCCGAAGAAACGCATTGATAGATGATAAATCCCAGCAAAATCAGTTTGCCGGTCATAATCCGCAATTCCATGGTGATCCCCCAGATTAAAAGTTAACTTTTCCAGTTAAATAATAAATTGCGATTTGCGTCCGGTGTTCAAGCCCTGTTTTCCCCAAAATCGAGGAAATATAATTGGCAATCGTACCTTCAGAAATAAACAGTTCTTTCGATATTTCTTTATTGGACAGCCCTCTGGCAATCAGGGCCATAATTCCGAGCTCGCGTTCGGTAAACAGGCTTTCGTCTATTTTGGATTCCGCTTCTTTATGCTCCGCCAAATTGGATTTAATCTTGTCGAGGATGATATCCTGCATGACAGTATGGCCGTTGTACACGCTTTTAATTGCGTCTCTAATTCGCTCAGGATCGGCATTTTTCAGCAAATATCCTTTTGCTCCGTTCCGTATGGCAGCGACGATGTATTCGTCATCATCAAACGTTGTTAAAATAAAAGGCTTGGCGCCCGTTTCTGAAATGAGCCGCGCAGCTTCCACTCCATCCATGTTGGGCATGCGGACATCAAGCAGTGCAATATCCACAGCTTGGCCGCGGCAAAATTCGACCGCTTGCAAGCCATCCTCCACCGTCGCCAGCACTTCAAATTCATCATAAGTGCTCAGTATGATTTTCATACCCTCTCTTATGAATGAATTGTCATCCGCAATGATCACTTTAATTTTCATCTTTGAACGGAGACCGGTCCTCCGCCATGCACATCCCTTCTGTCAAAATGCAAAAGCCGGGTCTTTCGCCCTGTTCATAACATTAAATTACCATGAATCAGCCCCTGTTAAAATAAAAAAAAGCCAATCCTTTCAGGAGATTGGCTTTTTAGTAAGCTACAAGTATTTAACAGCTGATACAACAACCATGATCCATGCGGCAATAAACGCCACGCCGCCCAGCGGAGTAATCGCACCGAGGACGCTGATTTGCGTAAGGCTGAGGACATATAAACTTCCTGAAAATAAAACGATTCCGGCAAACATCAGCCAACCTGCCGCAGTTACGCTTCCCGCATCTGTAAGCTTTGACGCGATGAGCGCGACGGCAATTAAACCGAGCGCATGATACATATGATACTGGACGCCGGTCTGCCAGATTTGCAAATATTTCTCGGGAATTTTCCCCTCAAGACCATGAGCTCCGAACGCCCCTAAAGCAACCGCAAGCATCGCATTGACAGCACCTAAAATTAAAAATAATTTCACGATCAAATCGCCCGCCTTTCTTTTATCATCATAGCGCACACGCCTTTAATTTCAACGTTTACACATCTCATGACACGATATTGTCAAATTTCTTTTTCCGTAGCTGCATCTGTTCCGCAGCAATCGCTACAATTGTTCCAAGGACAAGCCCATTGCTTAAAATGGAAACAAAAACAGGATGCATTCCTTCCAAAGCACTTTCAGGTACAAACATGACCCCCACGCCGGCAAGGAGCGCAATCCCGGTAACAAAACGGATGCGGCCTGCCTCGTCCTTTTCATAAGAATCGAATTCGGCAAATGCCAGGCCGACCATCGTTGAAAACACGACGAAGTTCACCGCAAAGCCGACCGGAGACGGCAGGCTGGCAAAAGTATTCATGACCAGCGGGAAAAAGCTGATGACGATCACGATCAAACTCCCGAGCAAAAACGGTTTTTTCGAAGACATTCTCGTCGTTTGAATAAACCCGGCCGCCCCGGATATCGGCACCGTGCCTACAGCTCCGAGCAATCCGCTCAGCAAATGGCTGACGGAGGCGATAAATCCGGCAGGACGTGCCCGCCTCCTCTCCTCCAGCTTCTCAAACTGTCTGACCGCTCCTTCAACCACCCGTATGCTGGCGAGCATATTGACGATTAACAATACTGTAATAAATAGCGAAGTAACGACTAATCCGCTGTCAAACAGCGGCATTCCGAACGGAAAAATATCCGGAAGGCGGAACAGCTGGTTCGCATGCTCAGGCGCCTTCGCCACGCCGAATACGGCAAATAAGACCCAGCCGCCGAAAAGCGCAATTAAAATTGAATATTGCTTGAGAACCGGAATGTTTGACCGGCTCATCAGAAACGTAGCCAGCATGACCACAACCGCCAGCAAAAACACGGGTATATCGACCTCGTTTTTCCGGTAGCCGATCCCCATGACACCTTTAACGATCGGATCGCTAAGCTGGATGACCAGCAGCAGTAAATAAATGCCCGTCACAACAGGAGTAAACATCACAGCCAGCTTATCAATAACTTTAAATAAACTAAAAATAAAGAAGAAAACCGCGCTTAGCAGCATCGCTCCCTGCAGCCCCTGAAGCGTTTCAATATGAGTCGCAAATACGGTCCCTGTAAGACCGGAATAAATCGTGTACACGCCCCACCAGAGGCCGGCCGGACTCTCATTAATCGGCAGGCGGTGTCCCAATAAACATTGGATAAAAGCCGTTGTGCCGAGCACGAAAAAAGTGCTTTGAACCAGCCCAGCGGTCTCTGCCTGGTTCAGCCCGAATGACTGCCCGATTGCAATGGGCACCACGATTGCGGCCGCAATAATAAATGCCGTCCATTGTAAAGCCCCAAAAAGCAGTTTCAAGTTGATCAACCTCTCTTTTTTAAAACAGCCGACGGCGCCTAGAAATCAAAAATAGAATCTCCGTTGCCGTCATCTTCGTGCTTTTGTTTCTCTTGTTTTTTGTACTGTTCAGCACCGGCGCTCCCCATCATTTTTTCTAGCATCAGCTGGTCGCTCGATGGTTTATTGGCCGTTTGAACATAGGGTGAAGACTGGACGGACGGCCGCTGCTGCGGTTCAACAATGACGTCGCAAAGGGAGCGGATAACCGCGATGTGCATTTTCAATTCATTTTCCTGGCTGCATTCCTTTGCTTTTTTCAATTCGTCCTCCATCTTCTGCAGCAAACTTGATATATGTATGTTCATCAAATCGATCCTCCAAACCGTTTTCAGTTTCCATTTCATTTTACCAAATTAACTTCTCCCGTGCCGAATGCACTTTGCAAATATCCATTGCGAAAAATTACCTCTCCTGCTGTGAAATATCACCTTTTGCACTTTTAAAAAAGATATCTGCAGGCAAACGCAGGTGGAAAACGCCGATTTTATTACGGCTAAAAGTTGACAGCTGAAAAGGCTGTCACACATAATGAAAAAAAACTTCACTCGAATTTCTAAAAGCGAAAGGAATCAGGGAATGGCAGAACGTACACCCTCCATCGAAACGACCGTTACCGAGCAAAAGCGATATTTTTTAAGCGGGGCAACACTCGCTGTTGAAAATCGTCTGGAACAGCTCAACATTCTTAAGAATGCTGTAAAAAAATATGAACGGGACATACTTGAAGCCCTTCAGAAAGACCTTAATAAATCAGAGCACGAAGCCTATATGACGGAAATCGGCATTGTACTGGAAGAAATCCGCTTCATCAGCAGACGATTAAAAAAATGGGCCAAGCCGAAAAAGGCCAAAACGGCCGTCTCGCACATCGGTTCAAAAAGCATCGTCATTGCGGAGCCTTATGGCACGGTCCTGATCATCGCGCCATGGAACTATCCGTTTCAGCTTGCCGTTTCGCCTCTGATCGGCGCACTTGCTGCGGGGAATACGGGCGTCATCAAACCGTCAGAGCTTGCTCCCGCCGTATCCAGCGTCATATCCAAGATGATTAAGGAAATCTTTCCGCCCGAATATGTGTCCGTTATTGAGGGCGGGGTGGAGACGAATCAAGAGCTTTTGCGGCAAAAATTTGACTATATCTTTTTTACAGGCAGTGTTCCCGTGGGCAAAGTCGTCATGGAAGCCGCAGCAAAACAGCTCATTCCAGTCACACTTGAGCTTGGCGGAAAAAGCCCCTGCATCGTGCACAAGGATGCTGATCTTAAGCTTGCAGCTCAAAGGATTGTTTTCGGAAAGCTGACAAACGCAGGACAGACGTGCATTGCGCCTGATTATCTGCTCGTACACAAAGATGTGAAAAGCGGGCTGTTGCACGCTCTGAAGCAATCGATCCAAACATTTTACGGAAAAGCGCCGGAAAGCCATCCGGCGTACGGAAAAATCATAAGCGAACGTCATTTCGAACGGTTACTCCGCTTTTTACACAACGAGAATATCGTAACAGGCGGAACGTATCAAAAAGACGCACTTAAAATTGCTCCGGCCATTATCGATGAACCCGACTGGGAATCGCCGATCATGCAGGAAGAGATTTTCGGGCCGCTCCTTCCTGTCATCGGCTATGAAACAATCGAAGACGTTATCCAAATGGTTCAAAGCCGCCCTAAACCGCTCGCGCTCTATTTGTTTACGAATGAAAAACCGGTACAGAAGCACATCCTCAGCCGGATTTCATTTGGCGGGGGATGCATCAATGACACGCTGATGCACACAGCCACACCTTACCTCCCCTTCGGCGGCGTAGGCGAAAGCGGAATCGGAAGTTACCATGGGTATCACAGCTTTAAGACGTTTTCCCACGAGAAAAGCGTTTTAAAACAGACAAACCTGTTTGACATTTCATTCCGTTACCCTTCATCAAAAAACGGGCTGCGAATCATCAAAAAACTTCTCAGGTAGATAGGAGCCAGACAAACGAAGAACCGCTTATTTTAGCGGTTCTCGCGATTTTAAAGATTCGGAAGGGACCAATCAATCGGCTCATCACCGATTTGTTCCAAATACTGATTGGCTCTTGAAAACGGTCTGCTCCCGAAAAACCCGTTTCTAGCCGAGAATGGGCTCGGATGCGGCGACTGGATAATGAAATGCTTGGATGTATCGATTCGCTCTTTTTTCATTTGGGCATGCCGGCCCCAGAGAATAAAAACGACCGGCTTATCTCTTTTGTTTAAAACATCTATGATACTGTCTGTCAGCTGTTCCCACCCTTTTCCTTTATGCGAATTTGCCTGGCCCCGTCTCACAGTCAAAACGGTGTTCAGCAGCAGAACGCCTTGCTTGGCCCAACTGACGAGAGAACCGTGATTAGGGATGTCGGCGCCAATGTCATTCTGCAATTCTATAAAGATATTTTTCAAAGAAGGCGGCGGATTGACACCGGGTTGTACGGAAAAGCTTAAGCCATGGGCCTGCCCCGGGCCATGATACGGATCCTGGCCGAGAATCACGACTTTAACATTTTCATAGGAAGTATAATGCAAAGCATTGTATATATCGTTCGGTTCAGGATATACGGTGTGCTCTGCATACTCCCTTTTCAGCATTTCCCTCAGTTCTTGATAGTAAGGCTTATTAAACTCGTCCTTCAGCTGCTGCCACCAGCTGTCATTCAAAATCTGTTTCAATGTTCAGGCCTCCTTAACTCAATTGTCTTGCAGCGGAAAGCCTGGATGCGACCGGTTTTCCGTCCCAGACGATTTCGCTTTCCGCTTCCCTTTTTTTCATAGCAGGTTCTTCGAGAAGTACGAAAAAGTTCTTTGTCGGCAGCTTGCCAAGCTGATGCTTTTCACTCAAGACATCCAAATAATACTGTCTCATTCCGCCAAGATCTCCGGATTGGTTGTCACCCTGATCTGAAAACGCATAGATGACGCTTGCAAAAGGAACCCTTTTCACGCGAAAGCGCTCAGCTGCTCTCAGGAAAAAGTCCCAATCCCAATAATTGTGGACAGCAGGATCAAAATAGCCGATCTCGTCATGAAGAGACCGTTTGTACATACTCCCTGAAGGAACATATGTAGAAAACTTCCTCATTTCATCCAAGTTAAAGGAATACGCAAAAAGATAACGGCTTGTCGGAATTCTTTTATCCTCTTTTTCTTCGAAAGACACAATCTCAGCATCCGAATAAACAAAATCGGCGGTCTCCAGCGCATTCAACATTCTTTCCATATGGCACGGAGTGAAAAAATCATCATCATCACACAGCATAATAACATCTCCGGAAGCTTCTTTCACCCCTATATTTCTCGCTTTTACATGCTTCACGTTTTCTTTCAGATGGATAACTCTGATCGGAAGGTCTGAATAAAGGCGCTCAACAAAGTCGACGCTCTCCCCGGCATCATTAACAATAATGACTTCAAACGGTGCAACAGACTGTTTTGTAATGGATTCAAGCAATTCGCACAAAGCGGTGACCCGGTTGTGCGTGACAACTACGATAGATATGTTCATATTTGTGATATACGCTCCTTCTTATTTCATTCTAAACATATTAAATCATAATGCGAATAATTTCACATGGATCAAAAGATGGTTTGGTTTTTTATGCCAATCCATTCACGAAATTTGGCAGAGGACCGCTGCACTATAAAGCGGCAGCCATTTCATTGTGATCTTGCGAAAAGCTGTCTATAATAAGTAATAAACCAACTTTGGATGGAATCTCTTATCGTGGAGGATTGACTGAACATGACAATGCACAAAGCACTGACAATCGCCGGCTCTGACTCAAGCGGAGGCGCCGGCATTCAGGCGGACTTAAAAACGTTCCAAGAAAAGAACGTCTATGGAATGACGGCCCTTACGGTTGTTGTCGCCATGGATCCTGAGAACAACTGGAATCACCAGGTATTCCCAGTTGATACAGAAGTCATCCGCGCCCAGCTGTCGACGATTGTGGACGGCATCGGGGTAGATGCGATGAAAACGGGCATGCTTCCGACCGTTGATATCATTGAATTGGCGGCAGACACAATCAAGAAGCACAGCATGAAAAATGTCGTCATTGATCCCGTTATGGTATGTAAAGGAGCAAATGAAGTGCTGTATCCCGAACACGCAAAGGCTTTAAGAGAGCTTTTGGCTCCGCTTGCCACGGTCATTACGCCAAACCTTTTTGAAGCCGGCCAGCTCAGCGGACTTGGAGAAATTAAAACGGTTGAGCAAATGAAGGAAGCGGCAAAAGTCATTCACGGCCTCGGCGCTGAACACGTCCTCATTACAGGAGGAGGCAAACTGAATCACGAAAAAGCGGTAGATGTATTATTTGACGGCCGGGATGCAGAAGTCATCGAAGGAGAAAGAATTGAAACTCCATACACGCATGGGGCGGGCTGCACCTATTCCGCAGCGATTACGGCTGAACTCGCCAAAGGTTCAAATGTAAAAGAAGCCATTTATTCTGCAAAAACATTTATTACGGAAGCCATCCGCGAATCATTCCGTTTGAATCAATACGTCGGGCCGACGAAGCACTCCGCTTTACGGCTCAGCGGCAAATAAAAGCCAGCCCCATTAAAAGGGGCTGGCTTTTATTTAGCTTTCGCGTTTGATCGTTCTTGCAGATGATCTTAAGAAAGTCTCGATCGATTCCACAAAAAGAGCATATTCTTTCATTTGTTCATAAGTGTCTTGAAGTTTCTTTTGTATTTCTTCATCATCCGGAATTGTTTTATCTTCAATACCGCCGATCAGCTTCTTCATCTGAAGGAGCAAACCATTGTATTCCTCTCTCGTATCCTCAATATGATCCGCTATTTTTTTCAAACGCACAGCTGTCAACTTCTGCTGGTTTTGATCCAAAAAAACAACCCCTTTTTCACTGCACTCTCTCTAAAAAAAGCATATCATAAAGGGATTGTACAGAAAATAGCAAACCGCACCCGCTCCCTTTATGCGACCGTCCAGGATGTTACATTCACTATGATTTCTTTTCTGGCACCGATCCAAACATCATTATTTCCCGGGTAAGGAAAATATCTTGCCGTAAAGACTTCCTCTCCCCCATTGACGAAGATTTCAATCGCAGACGCGTCTAAAAAGATGTTTAAATCGCGGAGCTCATGCAAACGACAATGTCTGGCTTCCGTTCTTTCATCAACATAGCTGTTTCTTTCCAAAGTTATGATGCCGTCAGCTTTATTGTAAATGAGTCGCGCGGCACCCCTGAAGGAAATCTCAAAGCTGTCTTCAATAAGTTGCGGGCTGATGAAAAGCTCGGTTTTGTCCGGTTGAACAATGTCCAGTTTTTCGGTGCCTTGATTAAGTGATATTGCTGCGCGTTTTTCGTTTTGGCGGAGCGTTCTAAGCTCCGCGACCGGTTTTTGAACGATTTTATCGTTTTGCAAATGCAGTTCCCTCGGCAATGTCATACAGTGCACCCATTGATGCTGAATCGTCGGCTGGCTCTGTTCATCCTGGTCTGGAACACCCATCCAGGCAACCAGTATCCTCCGGCCTGATTCGTCTTTTGTCGTCTGCGGCGCATAAAAATCAAAGCCGCGGTCAAGCTCTTCAAAGTCTCCGTGTGTAAAACCCGGTTTCTGCTCGTTCAATTCACCGACAAAATAACCTGACTGATAGACGTTTTGGTAGCGCATCTCTTTTGCTTCAAGGCCTTGCGGACAGACAATTAAGACGTCTTTGCCGTTTAGTTCGAACATGTCAGGGCATTCCCACATATAGCCGAATTCCCCGAGCTGATCTGTATTTGAACCTGTGATGTCGCCAAGGAACTGCCAGTCTTTCAAATTATCCGATTGAAACAGAACGGCTCTGCCCTCAAGTTTTTCAGTCTGGGCGCCGAGCACCATGTACCAGCTGCCACTCTTTTTCCATACTTTCGGATCGCGGAAATGAGCCGTGTATCCTTTCGGAAGCCTTGCAACAACCCCCTGTTTTTCAAACGAGATGCCGTCTTTCGAGACGGCGAGACATTGATAGGTCTCCCTATTTCCCTCGTCGTCTCTGACATTCCCCGTATAAAACAGGTGGAGCACATTATTTTCAGCGATCGCGCTTCCTGAATAACAGCCGTTTTTATCAAACCAGTCGCTCGGCGTGAGGGCGATCTCTTCATGCCGCCAGTTCACGAGATCTGTTGAAGAGTAGTGCCCCCACAGCTTTGCACCGTGCCCCGTTTTAAAAGGCATCCACTGATAAAAAAGATGGTAAACTCCCTTCCACTGAATGAACCCGTTCGGATCATTCAGCAGTCCGACAGGAGGCAAGATGTGATAATGCAGCCGATAGGGATCAAGGTTTACAATATCCCGGTATTCTTCAACCCGGTTTATTGCCTTTTGACGAAGCTCCTGATCTTGATTCATCGTTTTCCCCTCCTTCCGTCACTTTTTCTCGTCTTCATTAATTCCTAAGATAAAGGCTGTGATAAACGCGACAGACACAGAGATCGCCATTCCGATTAAATAATGGATCAGGTTGCCCATTCCAAGCGGGGCAACAATCGCAATCATCGGTATTCCCGTCAAACCGTAGGCGTTTGCCGCAACATTCATAAAGACAACGTATGCAGCACCGAGCGCTCCACCGGCCATTGCCGCGATAAACGGCTTGCGGTAACGGAGGTTAACACCGAAAATAACAGGTTCGGTAATGCCGAGAAAAGAAGAGAAAGCAGCAGGTAAAGCGATTTCTTTTGTTTTTGCGCGCTTTGCCAAAAAGAATACGGCAAGTCCGGCCCCGCCTTGGGCGACATTGGACATAGACCAGATCGGAAGCAGGTAGTTCCTGCCGATATCAGCGATAAGGCCGGCCTCAATCGCGTGGAAACTGTGGTGAACACCAGTTAAAACGATCAGCGAGTATGTTCCTCCGAAAATCAGTCCGGCAACAGGTCCGGCAAGATCATACACATAAGTTAAAACGTTCGTGATCCCTGTACCAAGCATTCTTCCTAAAGGACCGATTGCGATAAAGGCAATAAATCCCGTTGAAATAATCGTGACAAACGGTGTCACTAAAAGATCGATCGCGTTTGGAACAATTTTTCTTACGCCTTTTTCGATTTTACTCATCACATACACGGCAAGCAAAATTGGAACAACGGTTCCTTGATAGCCCAGCATCTCAATTTTGAGCCCGTAAAAGTTCATCACATCCGGAGATGCAGTTGCCAGTCCCCAAGGATTGAACAAGCTCGGGTGAATTAAAATACCTCCAAGTACAGCCCCCAGGTAAGGATTGCTGCCAAATTCTTTCGCAGCACTGACACCGATCAAGATCGGAAGGATAATAAATGCCGCGCTTGAGAACATATCAAGCATTTTATACAGCGCTGCATCAGGATCGACCCACTGAAATGCCTTCATCATCCCCAACAGCCCCATTAATAAACCGCTTGCAACAATGGCCGGGATGATGGGCACGAAAATATTTGACAGCGTTTTCGCGAATCGCGCTAAAGGATTCATTTTTCCCTTTGCGGCATCGCTGTGCTGAACCGTTTCCTTTTGGTCAAGATTCAGCTCTTTGGCAAACTGTTCATACACTTTATTAACAAGTCCTGTTCCGAAAATAATCTGGTATTGGCCAGAGCTCGAAAAGGCTCCTTTTACACCTTCCAACTCTTCGACCTTTTCCTGGTCGATTTTCGCTTCGTCCTTGATCACCAAACGAAGCCTTGTCGCACAATGAGCTGCACTGATGACATTATCTTCTCCGCCAAGAAGCTGTATAAGACGTACGGCGATTTCTTTGTGATTCATGATGACTCCTCCTTTTTTTAAAAAAAGCAGAAAAGACCTAAAATTCACCAACGAATGACGGATAGATTCTCCCCATTCATCTAGCAAATTTTAGGTCTTGCCTGCTTTACCAGTCACAATCCCCGGTATTTATTTTTTAATACGCTTTCATTTTATTATGTGATAACGCTTTCGTCAACTACTTTTTTATTTTCTGTGAAAATCGACCTAAAAAAAGCCTGATCGCACGTTATCAGGCGGTATTACCTATAGGAATCATTTAAACGCTGGACATGCAGCGTAATATATCCGACTTCCGATTCCGGAAGATGAAGATCATATTCAGTTTTCACGTAATCCGCCAGCCCTGCCGCACACTGGTAGCTTTCAGGATACTTTTTCCGGATGAAATAAAGCATGTCATCGTCCATGACATGAAACGCTTCATTTGATTCCAGCCTGTTGATGGCATACCTGAGATGCGTGACAAGACGCTGATATGAGATGCTGTTTTCGTCAATCTTCTGATTGAAACAGCATTCGATTTTTTCTATCAATTCTTTGATGATGTTCGTGTATTTAAGCGTCTTCTGCATGTTTTCCGCATCCATTTTTGCGGTATGAATATGCAGCGCAATATAACCCGCTTCATCATCAGGCAATTCGACTTTCAATTTTTCTTTGACCAAATCGATTGCCCAGAGTCCGATCTCATATTCTTTTTTATAAAGCGCTTTGATTTCATTTAATAATTTATTTTGAATGACGAATCCTTTGCGGACTCGCTCGATCGCAAATGACAAATGATCCACAAGGGCGATGTGGATATGATCACTCAACGGTGCGGACAGCCGCCCTTCCGCATAGCTGATGATCTCTTCGGCAGCTTCAATATGTTCTTCCGGAAGTGTTTCGAGGATTTGTTTAAACTTTTCATTTTCTTCATGAATGGTAAAAATTTTTTCTACCTTGTTTCTTGGAATGGTATCGTTTTTGCCTTTTTGAAAAGCGATACCAGGCCCCATGACAATTTTTTCTTGACCATCCTCCTTTATGATTGCTGCATTGTTGTTCAATACTTTATAGATTTTCAAAGCCGTCACCCACTTCCCGTTATGAGTGGGATTTTACCTTGTTTAAGTTCCCGTGTAAAGAGTTGGTCCGGCTCTTACCCTCTTCACCGCTTTTTGGCAAACAGCCCGGTTGGGTTCTGTCGTAAAACTGCCTGGCATCGCTCTCTTACAGCCCGACATCCGCTCTGTTGATTCTTCTCTTTTTTCCGAAAAGCCGCCTGCCTGATAAGCATCGGCAGCCTGATATGTACCGCCGGCGAACGCCATCACCTTCATCTGAGTCTCTCTGACAGGCACCACCGCATTCAGCAGCACGGCCGTCCATAATTTTAAAAATGATATCAAACCTTTCATACCGATCCCCTCCAGTTTCGTTGTGATAAAACTAGCAACTCTATTAAACTTTCTTGCTCTATCTTATCCCAGCAAAATGAAAATGTTTGTCACAATGTGTGTGCAAAATGATTCTAGTTTTTAGAAGTTTTGTTGAAAACTGATGGAAACGCATGATTCAACGGAAATAAACCATGAATGTAACTTACTCACAGTTTATCCTAAGGATAAACACATATTACCCACAGGGTATATCCACATATCCACATATTTATTCAACATTTAGTATAAGAACGTATATTCCCTACAATATCTATACACAAGTTTATTCACTTATACACAGTAAATTGTGCATAAATCTAAAGACATCCACTCCAATACATTGAATCTTTGAAAATTATTTCTATATATAGAAGGATTTTTTTGAAACTGAGAGAATATTTTAAAAGTTCGAAACTCTAAGGATTACAAAGAAACCATTTATCCGTAAGGGGGAAAACAGATTGAGAAAAAGTATCATGCGCTATTTCGTTATGGCTTTTATTCTATTATTTTCGTTATCCACATTCCTCACCGGAGTGCAGGCAACATCCGTTCCCGATCAAAAGTCGCCTGAACTTGAGAAAGCTGAAATCTACGGTGATATTGATGTGACGTCTGATAAACAGACAACAGTTATTGTGGAGCTGAAAGAAAAGTCGCTTGCCGAAGCAAAAGCGGATGGGGAAAAGCAAACGAAAGCTTCTTTAAAAACCGCTCGCAGCAAAGCGAAAAACAGTGCGCTGAAAACACTCAAAAAAGCGAAAATAAACCGCGAATACGACCGTGTATTTTCGGGTTTTTCAATGAAACTGCCGGCCAGTGAAATTCCGAAGCTGCTCGCCGTCAAGGAAGTAAAAGCGGTTTATCCGAACGCAGCTTACAAACCTGACAGCATAAAAGGAAAAGACGTGACACTTGCAGCGGATGCCATTTATCCACAGATGGATAAAAGTGCACCGTACATCGGAGCAGATCAGGCATGGAAATCAGGCTATACCGGTAAAGGCATTAAGGTAGCTGTCATTGACACGGGTGTGGATTACACACATCCTGACTTAAAGAAAAATTTCGGCCCATATAAGGGGTATGACTTTGTGGATAATGACTATGATCCACAAGAAACACCGGCAGGCGACCCGCGCGGAGAAGCGACTGATCACGGCACCCATGTTGCGGGGACCATCGCCGCGAACGGTCAGATTAAAGGGGTGGCGCCTGAAGCAACGCTTCTTGCTTACCGTGTGCTCGGCCCCGGCGGCTCAGGAACAACCGAGAACGTGATTGCAGGCATTGAAAAAGCCGTCGCGGACGGAGCAAAAGTGATGAACCTCTCATTGGGCAATTCACTGAACAGCCCTGATTATGCAACAAGCATCGCACTGGACTGGGCGATGGCCGAAGGAGTTGTCGCCGTTACGTCAAACGGAAACAGCGGACCGGAAAACTGGACGGTCGGCTCGCCGGGAACTTCAAGGGATGCGATTTCCGTCGGCGCCTCGCAGCTTCCATATAATGAATATTCTGTGAGGCTTCCTTCGTATTCGTCAGCAAAAGTGATGGGATACCAGGAGGAAAAAGATCTTGAAGCTTTGAACGGTCAAGACGTGGAACTTGTTGAAGCTGGGATCGGACAAGCTGACGATTTTACAGGCAAAGATGTGAAAGGAAAAGTAGCGGTTATCCAGAGAGGCGTCATTCCATTTGTGGATAAGGCCGAAAACGCCAAAAACGCCGGCGCTGTCGGAGCCGTGATTTACAATAATGTAACAGGGGAAATCGAGGCCAACGTTATGGGGATGGCCGTACCGACTGTCAAATTGTCGAAAGAAGAGGGTGAAAAGCTTGTTCAGCAGATCAAAGAAGGGAAACGCTCTGCTGTCTTTTCTTTCAAATTGGACAAAAAGCTCGGGGAAACGATTGCCTCCTTCTCGTCACGCGGACCTGTCATGGATACATGGATGATTAAACCTGACGTTTCAGCGCCAGGCGTCAATATCGTCAGCACCATTCCGACCCACGATCCGAAAAACCCTCACGGTTACGGCTCAAAGCAGGGTACAAGCATGGCTTCCCCGCATGTCGCGGGAACGGCAGCCCTATTAAAGCAGGCCAAACCGGATTGGACGCCAGAGCAAATCAAAGGCGTGCTGATGAATACGGCGGAAAAATTGACGGATGAAAACGGAAAGCCTCTCCCTCACAATACGCAAGGAGGGGGCAGCATCCGCATCATCGAGGCCCTTCATGCTTCATCAATTGTAACGCCGGGCAGCCACTCATACGGAACGTTCCTGAAAGACAAAGGAAAACAAACGAAAAAACAAGCGTTCACAATTGAAAACCTTTCTTCATTCAGAAAAGCCTATCAGCTCGAATACTCCTTTAAAGGAGCGGGCATCACGGTATCAGGAACGGAACGAGTCGTGGTACCGGCCCATCAAACAGGTAAAGCAACGGCAAAAGTAACCGTCAATTCCGCCAAAACGAAAGCAGGCACATATGAAGGCACGGTTTACGTCCGTGAAGGAGGCAGAAAAGTCGCCGAAATTCCGCTCCTGTTGATCGTCAAAGAGCCTGACTACCCGCGCGTCACATCCGTAACGGTTGAACCGGGGGCAAAGCAGGGTGCTTACACGATCGAAGCCTACCTGCCGGGCGGGGCTGAAGAGCTCGCATTTCTCGTCTATGATGAAAATCTGAACCTTCTCGGGCAGGCCGGCGTTTATAAAAACCAAGGCAAAGGCTATCAATCTTATCAATGGAACGGCAAAATCAATGACGCCGCAACCCTTAAGTCCGGAAAATACTATATGCTAGCCTATGCGTCCGCCAAAGGAAAATCAAGCTACATTCTGACGGAAGACCCTTTTATCGTCGAATAATGACAAGCCTTGTTGAGAACCACTCAACAAGGCTTTTATATGTTAAAATACGGATAATGCGTTCAGGAGAAGCTCTCCCTTCTCTTCAAAACGTGAAAAAAGCAATCGGAGGACATCGTATATATGCTTTCTTTTATCGTATTATTCGGCTTATCCTTCCTTATTGTCTGCTTTATATTTTTCACGATTTTGTACTTCGCCGTCAACCTGCAGAAGCGCGAGCCCAAGCCTTTTCAAAAAGCAACGGAGCAAACCGTCGATACCGTCATCCTCGTTCCGCTCAGCTGGCTGTTTACCGCTTTATACATATGCATTCTGTTTATTCTTTTCCCGATCCGCCATTTTCTCGATTTTTTTCAGCAAAAACGTTAAATTGACTGATGAAACGCTTCGGCCAGCAGCCGGTAAGATTCCAGCCTGTCTTGAAAATCGTGGGTGATCGTCACCGCCATGATTTCATCCGTTCCGTAAGCGCCGGCCAGTTCAAGCAGCTGTTCCTTCACCTGCCGCGGCGTCCCGATGACCATCCGTTTTCGATTGTCTTCCACTCTCTTTCTTTCATAAGGAGAATATTGATATGACAGCGCCGTTTCCAATGATGGAAAGCCTTCGGTCACTATCCCCTGTTCATTGGCTAATAAAGAGAAATCCAAGCTTTTTGCAAGGTTCTCCGCTTTCTCTTCTGTCTCAGCGCAAATCACAAATACAGCAATGATCACGTTTGGCTGTTCACCCAATACAGAAGGTTCGAACCTCTCTTTGTAAAGTCTGGCCGCCTCTTCTCCGCCTTCGCCGTTAATAAATTGGGCAAATGTATACGATGCCCCTGTTTGGGCGGCAAGCCTCGCGCTTTCCCCTGAGGAGCCGAGCAGCCAGACAGCGGGCGCTGCGGCCACGTTCGGCGATGCGATCAAGTTGGGAAAGCGGTGGTGTTCATCGGCTTGATCGTGTAAATATGTGACGAGATCCTGAATTTGTTCGGGATATTGGTCAGTCATCCGTCTTCCTCCATTTTGAAGAGCCATGGAAGCGATCGGCATCCCTCCCGGAGCACGTCCGACACCGAGATCAATCCTTCCGGGCGCAAGTCCTTCCAAGACGCGGAAGTTTTCTGCCACCTTGTAGGCGCTGTAATGGGGAAGCATGACGCCGCCGGATCCTATACGGATCTTCTCTGTTTTAGCCGCAAGATAACCGATCAGAACCTCCGGACTTGATCCTGCCAAGTTTCTTGAAAAATGGTGCTCGGAAACCCAAAATCTCTTGTATCCGAGGCGCTCCGCCGCTTGCGCGAGCTCCACCGTATGCTGTAAAGCCTGTTCAGGTGTGCTTCCTTCAGAAACGGGAGTCTGATCAAGTATGCTTAATGACAACATCTTTTTCACCCCAAGTCTTCGTTTACTTTTCCTGCGCAAAAAGAAATAATAGTATCATGGATAAACCTAAAGGAGCTCCTAATACTGATGAATGAGACGAAGCAAAAAACGCACCCGCCAGTCGTAGAAGAACGCTTTGCAAAAGGCTGTTTATTCGGAATCCTTTTCAGTCTTCCCTTTTGGCTGATGTTTTATCTTTTTCTTCAATACATGCTGACAAGATAAGTCCCCTCCGAGTCGGAGGGGACGTTCCTTACCTTTTGTTCAAACCTTTTCCTTTAACGAATTCATTCATATACGCACGCGGCGGCTTTTTGAGGCTGCCGGTGATCTGGTCTGTCCATTTGTCAGACCGTTTGCCGTCTGTCCGCTTTTGATAATAGTTTGAAATCGTTTCGTCATATGCGGACATATGTTTTTTAAACTCGGCATCGTCCGCTTGATAGGCATTTTCATGATAAATGTGATCAAACGGCAGACGCGGCTTTTTATCCGACAGGTTGGCCGGATGGCCGACGACAAGCCCGAACAGCGGCAGAACGTATTCAGGTGTTTCCAGAAGCCCGGAGACTTCGTTCAAGTTATTGCGAATCCCGCCGATATAGCAGATGCCGAGGCCCATTGATTCGGCCGCTATTGACATATTTTGAGCGGCAAGAGCTGCATCGATGACGCTGACCATAAAGGTCTCCGTCCCTTCAAGAGAAGCTGTGATATCTACACCCTTTTCCCGGGCCATTTTGTCATGCCGGTAAAGGTCTGCGCAAAATACAAACAGATGGCCGTTTTTTTCAACATATGGCTGATTTCCGGCCAATTCCGCAAGCTTGCGCTTCTTGTCCGGGTCGGTGACACCGATGATTGAATAAGCTTGAATATAGCTGGACGTCGATGCGCTTTGAGCGCTCTCCACAAGCAGGCGAACCTCTTCTTCGGTCAGGAGCTGATCTGTAAAAGACCTGATCGAACGGTGATTTAAAATAGTTTCAATCGTTTTATTCATCCTTTTACCTCCTCAACCTTTATCATATCCAATATCTGCTTTTCCCTAAAGCAAAACGGTTTGGCGGACTGCAGATGGATTCAATTTCATATGGTAAAATGATAGAATCGTCTTACAATTTTTGAAGCGGAAAGGGAGATGACGGTGAAGTCCGTAATTGAAGAATTAGATGCATTATATCCGGAAATGATCGAACTCAGGAGACATTTTCACCAATATCCGGAGCTTTCCCACCGCGAGGTCAATACACCGCGCACCATTGCAAATTACTTGGAAAACCTCGGGATTGACGTGAGAACAAATGTCGGCGGCCAAGGGGTCATCGGTCATATTAAAGGCGGCCGCCCCGGCAAGACGGTCGCCTTGAGAGCCGATTTCGACGCTCTGCCATTACAGGATCAAAAAAATGTTCCGTACCGGTCAACTGTCCCCGGCGTCATGCACGCTTGCGGACACGATGCTCACACGTCGGCTCTCCTCACAGCCGCAAAAGCCCTGGCAAAGCATCAAAAAGACTTGAAAGGAAATGTCGTGCTGATCCATCAATTCGGTGAAGAGGTCACACCAGGCGGCGCCAAACCGATGATTGAAGCCGGCTGTCTCGAAGGCGTGGATGCCATTTTCGGCACCCACATCTGGGCTCCGATGCCCGTCGGTCAAGTCGGTGTTACATCAGGCCCGATGATGGCAGCCGCTGATAAATTTAAAGTCACGATATCCGGGCGGGGCGGACACGGAGGCGCGCCTCACTTAACGACAGATGCTTTAATAACAGGAGCCTCAGTCGTCAACCATCTCCAGCAAATCGTCAGCCGCAGAATCGATCCGACGGAAGCAGCCGTCTTGTCGATCGGAACGTTTCATTCAGGCCAGGCGTTTAACGTCATCGCCGAAGAAGCGGTCATTGAAGGAACAGTCCGCACCTTTTCAAAGCATGTCCAAGAGACGATCATCGCCGAGATGGAACGCGTCATCAAGGGCGTCTGCGACAGCAACGGCGCTTCATTTTCACTCGATTATGAAAAAGGCTACCCGCCTGTCGTCAACCATGAAAAAGAAACGGACATCGTCCGCCAATGTGCCAAACGAATCGTCGGCCCTGAAGCCGTCATCGAACTCGAACCGAATATGATCGGCGAAGATTTCTCTTATTATCTAGAACATGTCCCTGGATCATTCTTTTTTACCGGCGCGGGCAATCCGCAGACTGGAGCCGTTTACCCGCACCATCACCCGCTGTTTGATATCGATGAAAAAGGCATGCTGAACGCGGCGAAAATTCTTGTGTCGGCAGCTCTCGCATTTTTAAACCAAGATTAAAGACAGCCTGATTCGGCTGTCTTTTTTACTTAAACATATACCCTTTATATTTTGTCAGCTGGCAGCTGGCGTTATAAACGATCGCATAGCCGATCAAAGCAGACAACACAGAGCTCCCTCCGTAGCTGATGAACAGAAGGGGAACGCCCGTAACCGGCATCAGTCCGACGTTCATTCCGATATTTTGGAATGTATGGATGACGATCAGCGCCGTATACCCAACACAGAAAAATGACGCAAACTTATTATAAGGATGTATCTTATCGATCAGCACGACAAGCCGGTAAATGAAAAGGAAAAACAGGATGACGACAAAAGTACAGCCAATAAAACCGAAACTTTCCCCGATGACGGCAAAGATGAAATCGGTTTGGCCTTCAGGAACGTAGACTTTCAAATTGTTCATACCCGTTCCGAAGATTTCTCCAGAGCCGATCGCCGTAACGGCCTTTTCGGTCTGATACGTATCGTTCGCGTCCTGCTGGCTCGAATCGACCCATGTCATCACCCGGTTGATCTGATATTGCTGGATGTGCAGCGTATCCTTCGAAAACTCCGGAAAATTGATCACCAAAAACAGAACGAGCAGTACGAGGGTGATTCCTGACCCCGCCACAATCGAAATCAGCTTCCAGTTCACACCTGATAAAAACACCATAACGGCGACAAAGAACATGCAGATACCGGCCGTACCGGCGTCCTGCATTAAAATCAAACCGACCGGAACCGCAGATACCCCTGCGATTTTCAGCAAAAGGTGAACATCCTCCTGCATCGAGCGCGAGCCTTTCGGACTTGCTTTGGAAATCACCGAAGCCAGCATCATAATCAGGCCGATTTTCATAAATTCCGACGGCTGCAGCGTGACCGAACCAAATTGAAACCAGCTTTTCGCTCCTTTGATAATCGGTGCGATCGACGTTGGACTGAACTTTAACACGATCAATGACAAGATGCCGAATAGATATATGTATATGCTGAATTTTTCAAGCTGCTCCAGATCAAAATAGAGAAAGCCGACGATCACCGAAATGCCGAGCAGATAAAAGAACAATTGCTTTGCCGGATAGCCCTTCAGTGAAAAAGACGGCTCTGCAGCGTAAACAGCGATCACACTGATTAAAAAGAACATAGCTAATATAAAAATCAAATCTCCCTGATAATAGGGACTTGTCGTATTTTTCTTCTGACCCATTGTACCCCGCCTTATTTCTTCATCAAAAGCACTAACTTTCATTATAACATGAACAACCGTTCACATTGCGAAAAAGGGTGAATAAAATAACAGCCTGCATGCATCAGGCTGTTATTTGAACATATAGCTTTGATACTTTGTTAACTGGCAGCTTGAATTGTAGACAACCGCGAAGCCGATCAAGGTTGCTACGACTGAGCTTCCTCCATAGCTGACCAAAAGCAGCGGGACGCCGGTCACGGGCATAATGCCGATATTCATTCCGATATTTTGAAAGGTATGAATGACAATTAAAGCGGTAAAGCCCGCACAGAAAAATGAGGCAAACCTGCTGAACGGATGTATTCGGTCGATGAGCACGACAAGCCGGTAAATTAGGAAGAAAAACATAATGACAACAAAAGTGCATCCGACAAACCCGAAGCTCTCGCCGATGACGGCAAAAATAAAGTCTGTTTGCGCCTCAGGTACATAGACTTGAAGATCGCTTACACCATTTCCAAATACTTTCCCCGAACCGATCGCCAGCTGCGCCCTTTCGACCTGCATTTTATCGTCGGCATTCTGTTCGCTCGGATTGACCCAGGTCATGACGCGGTTGATTTGGTATTGTTCAACCCCGAGTGCTCCCGCGACATCGGGAAATTTGATAATGACAAACAAAATCAAAACAATGACTGTAAGACCCGTTCCGAAGATGAGAGAAATCAATTTCCAGTTCACGCCCGACAGGAATACCATCACAAGAATGACAAACGCGACGATTCCGGCTGTACCCGTATCCTGTTCTAAAATCAAGCCGAACGGAACAATGATAATACCGGCGATTTTCAGCAGAAAGATGCAGTCTTCTTTCAACGTACGCTTGCCGACAGGCCCGTTTTTCGACATGAAGGAAGCCAAATACATGATCAGCCCGATTTTCATGAATTCCGACGGCTGCAGCGTAAACCCGGGAAGCATAAACCAGCTTTTGGCACCGTTGATAACCGGCGCAAACCTGTATGATCCGATATATGCCGGACTGAACTTTAACACGATCAGCATCAAAATCCCGAGCAGATAAAAATAAAAGCTGAGCTTTTCAAGCTGCTCCAAATCAAAATAAAGAAACACGATGATGATAAAGGCCCCCAGCAAATAGTAAAGGGACTGTTTCATCGCAAAGGGTTCATTATATTGATTAAACTGCTGAGCGGCGTACACAGCCACAACGCTTATGATAAAAAAGACAATATAGACAAAAATCAAATCCCCCTGATAAAAGGGATTTGTAATATTCTTTTTCTGACTCATTCGAAATCCCGCCCTTATAATATGACACGATGAAATAATCCAGGAAGACGGCATCCGCTTCCTCACAAATGATATGACGTACAAAAGAATAAAATGTTTCGATTTTATTGCGAACAAATTCCTATTCTATTTTAAAGGATTTTTCCAACTATTGTCGAATGTGATAAATTCATTGATTTTTGATTGATTTGTATTAAAATGAGTAATGTTGCATAAAATTAAACTTTTGCCTCCGGCAGAAGCGATACAGAATCACCAATTCATAAGGAGTTTTTCATTTGGATAAAGCACTTCAAAAGCGTAAACGGCTTGATCTCATAAAATTTTTGGTCCCTTCGCTTATCGGAATTATTCTGTTTATGATTCCCGTTAAAATCGAAGGAAATTTAACGATTCCAATTGCTGTCTTTTCAAATGCATTGCAGAAGCTGCTTCAGCAGCAATTGCCGTTAATCATGACGGTCATCGTAACCGCAACATTTATCTTAACCTTTATCACCAAAACCTTTCATCCGGCTTTCATTAAAAAAAGCGAGTTTTTCTATAACTTGCTGAATGTATCTTTATTTTGGTATATCGTCCGCCTGTTCGGCATGATTTTCGCAGTGATGGCATACTTTAAGATCGGCCCTGAAGCGGTATATGCCAAGAGTACAGGCGGAACATTATTATTCAGCTTGCTGCCCGTTCTCTTCTCCGTCTTTTTATTTGCAGGCCTGTTTCTGCCGTTTCTGTTGAACTTCGGCTTGCTTGAGCTGTGCGGCGCTTTGATGAAAAAGCTGATGAGACCTGTCTTTAAGCTGCCGGGACGGTCATCGATCGATTGTATGGCCTCATGGCTCGGCGACGGCACGATCGGCGTGCTCCTGACAAGCAAACAGTATGAAGAAGGGTTCTACACGAAGCGTGAGGCCGCCGTCATCGGCACGACTTTCTCAGTCGTCTCCATCACGTTTTGCCTCGTGATTATTTCACAGGTTGACCTTGCCCATATGTTCGTTCCGTTTTATTTGACGATATTGCTGGCGGGTGCCGCAGCCGCGGTGATCAGCCCGCGGATTCCGCCTTTATCAAGAAAGGCTGATACTTATATTACAGACCAAGCGGATCAGGATCAAGAGGAGATTCCCGAAGGATACACTCCATTCCAATGGGGACTCAGCCGGGCTGTCGCAAAAGCAAAACAAAATACAAGCGTCAAAGATTTCTTGCAGGACGGAGCCAAAAACGTGCTCGATATGTGGATGGGCGTCGCTCCCGTCGTCATGGCGCTCGGCACAGCCGCACTGATTGTCGCTGAATATACACCTGTTTTCAAATGGCTCGGGCTGCCGTTCATTCCCCTGCTCGAACTGCTCCAGGTTCCTGAAGCCGCCGAGGCCTCACAAACGCTTGTCGTCGGGTTCGCCGACATGTTCCTTCCGTCTGTGCTCGGAAGCGGGATTGAAAGTGAAATGACCAGGTTCATCATCGCCTGTTTATCGGTTACACAATTAATCTACATGTCGGAAGTCGGCGGTCTTTTGCTCGGTTCCAAAATTCCGGTGACATTCCTTGACCTCGTCTTGATTTTTCTCGTTCGGACGCTGATTACGCTGCCTGTCATCGTACTGTGCGCCCACTTTATTTTTTAGACAAATAAGAGGCTCCCGGCGCCATGCCGAGGGCCTTTTTTGTTTAGAAAAAGTCGTTGATCCAAGGGGTCTGCGGCCTTATCGTGCGGTCCAGCCTGTCTACTTCTTCTCCCCTTCACCCTTTATGTCCTACTGAATCACCGCGAAAATTGAGCCGATAGTTGGAGCGGAAAATGCTTTCCAGTATGTATCATTTTTCGAAGAACGTGGTATAATAAATGTAACAGAATGTTCACAAAATATTCTCCAATTAGACACAATTGTCGTTTTATTCCGCTTTTTTGGCAGCGCTATCATTATTGAAAGGGGCTGAAAATGCATGGATATGTTTTTCGCTTACTTGCTGATTGCAAGCGCCACTCCTTTATTTTTATGGCTGGACAACAAAAAGGTAGCAATTTCTTCTATTCCGCCAATCATTTTAATGTGGGTATTTTTCTTTTTCTATATGACCAGCAGCCTCTCTCCTACAGGACACTCTCTCATGATCGTACTCTTTATTCTCAACGTTGTCATCGCCCATGTCGCCGCTTTCATCATTTACGGACTCCCATTGATTCGAAAGCACATGAGCCGATAAAAAAAGTGCCGGTATTTTCGCCGGCGCTTTTTTTGCTGTAAGAGACACCATTATAGATCAAAGTTAAATGCTGAATGGGAGTAATCTTTGATGAATGTTTGATACCGGCCGCTGAAATCAAGCAGGTTGTATATGTTTGATTTTTCCGCAAACCGCTTCTGGTTGTCTTTGGCCGGATAATAAACGGACATGCCGCTTCCTCTCGGGTGCTCCGGAGACTTGATGTTCATGATGACAGCCTTCTTGACAGATTTTACGACCTCTTTTGCTTCTTTTTCGGCTCCGATCTGCTGACCGATCAAGCTTGACAGATCCGCCAAATCAACCATATCCGATTCATCTGCATAATCTTCGGCAGCGAGACGTGCGTAGTGGAGCAGGCGCTTTCCATCCGGCTCTTTCAATGCCCGGTTCATGCTTAAGCTCAATCTGTCGAGGGCATCGACAGCGTCTTTGACACGGTTCAATTGAATGAAAGACTGCTGCAGGTCTTCTGTTTCACCGTTTTCTTTTGACTGCTGTATGTAGCCTGCAGCGATTTCCCTGCCAAGCTCTTTCGGATCGATTGAAGGGTCGTCTTGTACAGACTGCAGCGCCCTTTTGTAATCCCAGCCGTTTTGATTCGTATAGTCGACTGAAGCCAGCATGTACTTTCCATAACCCCTCAAGGCATATGCCGTTTCAATTCCGGCCATTTTGCAGTTGTCAAAACCTATTAAATCAAACTTTTGCTTCGTGTGTTCATAGGCCTTTTTGATTCCCGACTGGAGCTCGCTTATTTTCATTTTTTTATTGCCGAAGTTTTCGTCTCCCCCGTAGCCGTCAACCGAACCAAGCCCATGCCCCCAGAAGATCAATACATATTTTTTAGCCGGGTATGTTTTGACTCCCCATGTGATAAAATCTGTGAGGGAGCCGGGACTGTCCATATTTGTCTTCCCGATATTTTCGAGGGGCGCCAGCTTCTGATGTTCGACTTTCCACCTCTGATTCACCTTGTGACTGATTGACGGGTTCGCCCATTTCTTAGCTCCCCCTGTCTGAAGAACGACATTGACGTTTGAAGATGAACCGGCATCCATCATTTCCTGAATATCATCGCTTGCCATATGAAAATCGCTTTCCATGTCAGATCCAATCATATATACAAGAATGGTATAGTCATCCTTTTCTTTTAATAGAGCAGCTGATGCCGGCTGAAAAAAGGCGACTGAAACAACGGAAAAAACAATCCATTTGATCAAGTTCATCTTCTTATGCTCCTTATTTAAGATTCCGGGAAATAAATAAGAGAGTAGTAGCCGTCCTCATCCGGCTGATCGTGTTCCAATGAATATCCGACGGATCGGAAGCACGCTAAGCAACTCTTGTTATCCTCTTCAATTCCGGCAAACCATTTGTTGATCCGGCTCATTTCCGGCAATGCCATCGTCCTTTTGATGAGCGCTTTTCCGTGTCCCCCTCCGCGCAACAACGGATCGACTAAAAGGGCAATGTTCCCGGTCGAATCTTCCTCAACCTCAACCATGACAGCACCGACGGGCTTGCCTTCCTTTAAAGCCGCCCATACCTGGTAGTTTTCATTCCCGTCTGTAAAATTGAACCACTCGTCAAGTGGCATCATCCCTTCCAGCCGCCTTTTCACCTCTGCATCCTCAAACCAGGTCTGCAGCCATTCAATATCTTCTTTTCGAAACAGACGAAGTTCTTCTATATTGCTCATTGTTTTCTCCTTTACTGCGCGTATTTTTCAGCCTGCAGGCGATACAGCTCTGCATACTGGGCCTGATTTTTCATCAATTCTTGATGGGTGCCGGCCTCCGCTACCCTTCCTTTTTCTAAAAATACGATGTGATCGGCAAAACGGGCCGTGCTTAACCGGTGGGAGACGATAATGACTGTTTTGCCTTGCGTCAGCTTTTGCAGCTTATCAAATATCTCTTCCTCAATAAATACATCCAGCGCAGAAGAAGGTTCATCAAATATCAAAATGTCGGCAGACTCATCACGCATAAACGCGCGGGATATGGCGACTCGCTGCCATTCTCCCCCCGACAAATTCCTGCCGCCGAACAATCTGCCAAGCTCTGTTTCATAACCGTCTTCAAGCTTATGCAAAAACTGATCCACTCCGCCGAAGGCCGAAGCGCTTTTTATTTTGGCCAAGTCGGTGCATGAAGAAATGTCGCCGAGACCGATATTGTATTTCAATGTCATTTCGTACCGCAAAAAATCTTGAAACACAGCCGCGGCATTTAACCGGTAATGTTCAATATCATACTTATGAAGCGGTAAACCATTATACGAGATCGCGCCTTGATTGGGATCAAAATAACGCAGGAGCAATTTAACGAGTGTGCTTTTGCCTGATCCGTTTTCTCCTACGAGAACGGTCGTCTTATTCAATGGAATATCGAGCTTATGAATATCAAGAACCGTTTTGGTTCCATCATAAGAAAATTCCACTCGATCACATGTAAATCCTTTTTCCTTTTGAGCAGCTGGAGCGGTATCTCCATTTTCCATGGCATTTTTGCTGTTTAAAAAAGAATGAACATTTCCGAGGTGCCTCGTTTCTCTTGCACCGATCGCAAACGCAGCGAACATTTCATTGATTCCTTCGTTGAACTGAACCGCGGCTCCGATAAACAGCATCACATCCCCGATGGACAACCGACCATAAAAAGCCTGGTGCACGATGTAAATCAGGACGGCACCTGCGGCCAAAGATTGTAATACCGACCAGAACAGCTGATACAGCGCCAGTTTTTTTTGATCGTTGGACAGCGTATGGAGGAGCTCCATCGAGGTGTTTTTATAAAAAGATTTAAAAAAAGGAACAAGATTGTATATCTTAACCTCTCCGGCTGTTTCAGACATGAGAGGGACACCTGCATAATATTCCGCGCGCCGCCTCAGCTCCTGAACCTCTTTTCGTCCTTCAAAGGTCGCGTTGTTTAATTTCGCCTCCCAGTACAGCTTTGGAACGGCCAATATGAGAAACAGCAGCGGCACCCAAGGTGCAGACATGCCAATCAACAAACTGCTGGCTGCAATCATCACCATTCCGCCAAAGGTTTGAGACACGATGGATACCCACATCGTGACAAAATATTCATTATAGCGGATGATTTGTGTATTGGTATGAAAAGATGCGTCTTCAAAAGCCGCGATATCAGGAATGGAAATTGCCTTTTTCATGAGCATTTCATCAAGATAAGCTTCGAGCTTGGCGGTAAGGAGCCTTTTCTGCATTTCGGCCACAGGCTGAAGGGCATCTACGATCAGTGTAAAAGCAATGTATGCAAAGGCCGCCCAGACCAGTGTATTCCAAGAAGACAGCTCAAACGGCGCCCGTGCAATCTCATCGATCACCTCTGCGCTCAGCCAGACGAGGAGCGGCCCGAGCATAGCACCCAGCAAAGTGATCATAAACAGAACCGCCGACTTAAAAGGGTCGCAGCGCCAAAACAACATTAATCCGTAAAATATGATGGAAGCGGTTTGAGGCAGCTTTTTGAAAAAAGAATAAAACTTCAGCAATATACCTCGTCCCTCCCTTGAAACGATTTGGCCTGCATGCGGAACATTCTGCTGTATTCCCCGTTCTTGTCCATAAGTTCCTGATGGCTTCCCTCTTCCGCGATTCTTCCGTTTTTCAAAACCAGTATGCGGTCAGCCATTTTTACCGTACTGAACCGGTGGGAAATCATGATCACCGTTTTCCCCTCTGTGAAGCTGTGAAACTGCCGGAAAATATCATACTCAGCCCGAATATCCAAGGCTGCGGCAGGCTCGTCCAATATGACAAGTCCGGCATCTTTCATAAACGATCTGGCTAAAGCAATCCGCTGCCATTGGCCTCCAGAAAAATCGGTACCGCCCCATTCAGGGCCGATCATCGTTTCCAGCCCTTCAGGCAAATCCTCGATCATCGGTTCCAGCTTGGCAGCCCGGGCTGAGGCGCGAATTTTTTCCTCATCACCTAAAGCTTCCGTGCGGCCTATCGCGATATTGTGCCGGAATGACAATTCGTACTTGCCAAACTCCTGAAACACGACCGCCATCCTGTTTCTCAGCTCTTGAAGATCGACCTGGCGGATGTCTTTGCCGTTCACTTTAATCTCACCCTCATCATATTCATAAAAACGGCAGAGCAGTTTGATGAGCGTTGTTTTCCCCGATCCATTCGCCCCTACAATGGCAATTCTTTCGCCCGGTGATACTGAAAAGCTGATTCGATTCAGAACATCGCCTGTACGCATGTCATCTGATTCAGGCTGCTCGTCGTGTTCCCCCAGCTCTTCATCCCCAAGCTCATCGAACATATCCAAATCTTCCTCATCTGCATCCGCATCAGCTTCATTTACCTGGGTGCACGCAGCCGCTTCTCTGAAAGGATAGCGGAAGGTTACATTTTTGAATTCGACTGCCAGCGGTCCTTCTTCTTCGAGAGATTCGCCATTGGAAGGAAGCCTGATATCCTTTTCAGCGTTCATAAAAAGAAAAAAGTCTCTTCCCATTCTCCATATATCCAACGTGTCTGCACCTTCCTTGGCGATATCCCGGAGAGCCGTTGATAATTGAAACACAGCTCCCAAGTACAGCGATATATCCCCCACAGAAAAACTGCTTGAATGGGATTGGGACAGAATCCAAAAGTACCCCAAACCCGTTCCCGCCCCAGATAAGAAACCCGTTAAAACCGACCAGCGCGAGCTTCTGACTTGAATATTCCGCAGCACAGAATATAAGCCTTTAAAAGCAGATTGATATAAATTAAGAAAGAAAGACCCCAGGCCAAACAGGCGTACTTCTTTAGCGGATCGTCTTCCGAGCAGAATGTGGCGCGCATATGCGGCTCTCCTTCTGACAGGGGCGTAATCCTTGTGATATTCCCACTCCAATTCATTATAATGATTATGGACAAAAGCGAATGGAGCGGTAGACAAAATAAGGATGAGAGCAAGGACGGGCGACAGATAGGCGATGATCAAAACGACGCCCGCCAAAGACATAATGGCAGTCACCAAGTTGGAACTGATATTAATGAATTGGGAAGGAAGCCATGTCGAACGATCCCGCAGCGTTTCCAGCCGGTCCCTGTACTTTGGATCCTCAAAAAAACGCATCCCCGGAATGCGGTCAAAAGCGTCGATTAACAAACTGTTGACTGTGATCATCGATTTCTCAGAAAGCATGGCCTTTACCCATTTTTCCAATGATTTAACGACACTGATCATGACTAAGCTTCCCGCATAAATGACAGCCCATATTTCAGCATGGATGACGGCTTCCTGCTCGACAATGCCGTCGATCATTTGCTTTGAAGCGTACAATTGGATTAAAGGGGCTCCGGCTTCGATCAGCATGAAGGAAACCATGCAAATCATCAGCCACGGGCCGGATTTCCAGACCATTTTTCCAAGCAGGCCCGCCGTTTCCAGCGGCTCTTGGATATGCTTCATCTTCCACACATGCTTCACCTTCATTTTCTTTACCTATTGTGGTCATTGATACGAGTATATTTTGGCTTTCTCCGGCGTATTGACGGTTTCGATATCAGCCATGACCCTTGGTTTTCCCGGACGGCTCCGATCGAGAAGGTGCTCCTTTCCCTTGGATGCTTCCCTGAGCCATATTTCCAAGTCAATGACAGATCTCATGTACTGATAGCCCATGCCCAGATCATTATTTGGATCTTCAGAGCGGATAGCCATAGCCAGCAAGTGTTTCCACCATATATCGCGCTTAATGATACCGAGTTCTTCAACGAAGACGCGCTCCCCCGGTTCAAAAAGCTGAAGGACGTGTCTGCGGTCATTCATAAAGCTTTTCCTTGCCATATGGGCATATGTTGTTTTCGTTGATCTGTTATATACATAGGACGGCAGGATATCGGTGAAAGATTTGCGAAGAAGCATTTTAGAGCCAGCATAATGTTCTTCAAGCCCTTTTAAAACATCAAAATGCTGTTCAGGCGGTACGGAAAATGAAAATTCGATCAGCCGCCGATCCAAAAACGGATGGTACGTAGGCAATGTCACACCCACAGCATCCATGTACCTCGCTCTCGGCCACAAAAAGTCATAATGAAACCTCTTGCCCCACACTGAGAGCTCCCGGCTTTTTCGATAGCGAAGATGATCTTCCTTATTGATCTCCCGTTCTCTCTTTCGGTGTTCTTCAGTAAAATATTCAGGCAGCTCATATTCCGTATCTGACCATAGGAGGTCGTAATAGAGCTTTTCGCCAATATAAGGCATGAAAGGGGCGGTTCCGTATTGAAATCCGAGTTTCAGCATCTCTTTCACGCTGCCGCCTGACCATTCGCGAAGCAATTTGTAGATTTCAGAAAACCGTCTCTGCCGAAGCAAGGAATCGATCACTGACACTTCTCCGCTAAAAATGAAATCCCCGCCCTCACCTGTAAGAACAGACGAAGCACCATACTCCTCAGCGATCACTGTAAAAGTCTCATTAACCAGTGAATTGGCTCTCGGATCAGGACCGTCTACAAACCAAAGCGGATCACGCCCGATTTCCGCGTTAGGAATTTTGGCTGTAGCGTCTCCAAGAATGATCAGGCCGGGGATGTCCATATCTCGCATCATATTTTTCACAAGGTCCCTGTCATGGCTTAAAATCATGTCGGGATCGGCGAATGATATGTTGACGGCCAGCAGCTGTTCCTTGCATCCGCCTGCGATTGCGGCGGCGGTTACGGCAGCTGAATCCAGTCCGCCGCTTAATTCGACAATATGCTTTTGATCTTTTAAACGATCTGCTGTCACTTCCTGAAGAAGCTCCCGGAACCGCGGAACAGCATCTCCTGCAAGATCTTTTTCGTTTAACAGCTGCGGAAGTCCCCAATAGCTATGCACGTGAACCGCATGATCCCTGCCGAGAAAAGCGTAGGAGGCCGCAGGCACTTTGCGTATTCCTTTGAAAAACGTCCGATCTTCAAAGCCGTTTTCTCCCACAGCGAAGCCTGAAGTGGGAAACATTCTGCACACATCTTGATCGATGATAAAAGGAATATCATGAACAAGCAAAAGGATGCGCATGTCATTCGCTGCAAACCATTCTCCTTTCGGACTGACCCAGTAGTAAACTGGACGGGTTGCGTATGTATCTGTCGCTAAAACAAGGCTATGCAGACTGTCATCCCACCACATCATTGTAAACTCGCCATGCGAGTGAGACAGCATGGCTGCTTTGTCCTGCTTCAATGATGCGTACAGCTTGTCATATTGCTCAATCTTTCGGGTGCCATCCGATTTTGCGTTAAGACCGCCGCTGATCCAGCCGTCTAAGATCACGGGGTGCAAAAGATTTATTTGAGTAGAAGGTCTAAAAGCTTCATCGTATCGGATATGCGCTTCAGCCATGTTTGCGATCCCGCAGCTGTAGCTGTGAATCCGTTCCGCCCATCCCCATTTCTTGACGGCGGAAACCCACTCTTGCCATAAAGCGGTGTTGTCTCCCTGCATTCCAAACCATATTTTCATACTAGAGATAACACCCACCTTTCAGCATAAGCGCTCATCTTATACGTCTGTAAAACTTTTAAATTCTTATTTTTATGATTCGGGTCAATTGAATTGCCGTTTTCCATTTGAACCCAAGCATGAGAAAACAGCTTGTCATCGATTTTCTTGACACCGATCACGAGATCGGCATCAGACCCATTGCTGAATAAAATAGATTGAATTGTCAATGCGATAGAAACGCATGAAGTAACTAAATGGTCGTCTTCATCAAGCGAATACAAATATTCGCCGTGGCGGTGCAGTTCGTCTGTATCAAGCAGCCCTGCACCTCTTTGCTGCGCGCTCGCATACAGCGGAAACAGATGGATCGCAATTTTTTCATAGGCTTCTTCAAAGTCATGATTTAACAGCATCATACGTACAAAAGCATGAACGGTTGTAAAATACTCATGATTTTTGACAGGCGCTCTCTTTTTCATCAGCTTTTATCCTCTATTTTAATCAGCTTATGATGTGTCAGTTCCTGTATCGCCTCATTTAAAATCGCTGACAATTCTTCCTCCGTCTGATCGAACGCCGATTGCCACTTGATCAGAATATCCTTTTTATCCTTTCGTTCATTTTCAATTTCGATCCACAGCTCTTTTAAAGCCCCTTCCAATCCGAAATACTGTCCGTTGTCCAGGTTTAGGACGATGCATTCATTCTCCAATACGGTTGTCGCCGTCTCTTGATTTCGAATAATTTTCAAAGGTTAGACCTCCCCGGTATGCATGATTTCAGAAAAATAAAGGAGAAGAGAGCCGGTAAGCTCTCTTTTAGCACTTTATGCATGATGTTCTTTTCACTCCCAGGTAAATGCCGTTATTTCTCGGCGCTGGAGCGTTTTATAAAGAGCCTGCAACGCGATGATACCCCTGAATTTACCAACTGATCACATGAATCAGATTATCACAGGACAATATCAAAAAAACCGCAAAAAACTACCGAAAACCGACATGATTAGGCAACTGTATCAATGGGCCATTATTACGGGATTTATTCGGAGGAAAAAAGAAAAAGAGAGCCTATCGACTCTCTTTTGCAGGGAAAAACGAATATATACCTTGTTTAAGCTTTCTGCTTGATCAAATTAAGCATCGTTCCTTTTTTTACTGCACAGTACCGCGACGTTACTTTTAGCTTTTTATAGATTTTGCTTAAGTGATACTCTACGTTGCGCGTCGACATTTGTAAGTCCGCGGCGATCTCTTTATTTGTTTTACCGCTGGCCACCTTCTGCAAAATATCCAGTTCTGTGTCTGTTAAATGCTCGTCCACCGCAAGATCGGAGTCGAGCCTCAGTTTTTGCAGCAAGCCGTCGGGAAATAACACAGCCCCTTTTAAACACAATAAAATACTCGAAGCAATCATACTGTCTGTATACGATTTATCGATAAACCCTTTGACGCCGGCTTCGATCAGCTTATTAAAATATGAGTGGATTTCATCTCCCGAAAACATAATGATAATTTTGGATTGAGGTGCGATTTCAAGCGTTTTAAGAGACAATTCCAACCCGTTCATCCCCGGCATTTTTAAATCATAAAGAAAAACGTCTATATGTACCTCTTGATTTTTTAAGAGGTCGAGAGCTTCATTTCCTTCGTGGCAAACGATGACATCCATATTATATTTTTTTAATATTTCCTTCATTCCGGATGTCAAAACTCTGTAGTCGTCTACTAACAACACGCGAATCATCAGTAACACTCTCCTTAAGTCAGTTTCCTCCGAACAAATACCGCAATAAAAACCTCATGAATAGAATTGAAGGATGATGTCGGGTTTTCGTGCCTTTTTGTGGTTTTTACCACTTTATTCTATGATAGCATGAATATGTAATCAACTGGAAGTAATAAGGAGGTGACACAGATGCGCAAATTGGAAACTGCCCAAGTTAAAAACTATGGTACATTCCTGACTGTTACTCTTTCTAAAAAGAGCAAGCCGGGCGACGGCAAATTCGGCCGCGGCGTAAAACGCGGTTAAGAGTGTATGAGAAAGAGAGAGCCTCGGGCTCTCTCTTTTTCCGTTCAGCAATCAAAAAAGAGTGCGGATCGTTGAAATCCGCACCCTTTTGCCAATCAATTAATGTCCGCTGTGCTCAGAATGTTTTGCACCTGGAGAACCGCCCTCAGGGTTGTCTCCGTGATAGTTGTGAGCAGCGAAGATCCAGACGGAACCGGCAATAATCGCAACCGCAATAAATGCGGCAAACAACGTATTCCCGACTTGGATTTTGCCGCTGTCACTTTCAGTCATATGCATAAACATTAAGAGCTGAAGTCCAGCTTGGATGATCGCAAAACCGAAAATAATCCACAGCTTTGCAGCCATGCTTAAATCCGTATAAATCACCCACAAGGCCAATAAGGTCAGCACAATGGACAACACGAACCCGACAATATGCTTCCAAGGAAAGTGGCTGTGTTCAGCCGATTGTTTTGCTGCCATTATACATTCACCAACCCTATCAAATAGACGCCGGTAAAGATGAAAATCCATACCACGTCTAAGAAGTGCCAATACAAACTTGAGATAAACAGCTTAGCAGACGTTTGCGGGGTTAGGCCGCGCTTTTTCGTCTGAAGCAAAATGCCGATAATCCAGAAGATACCGATCGATACGTGCAGTCCGTGCGTTCCCAATAGAACAAAGAAAGATGACCAGTAAGCACTTGTCGATAAAGTGGCACCTTCATGTACATAATGATTGAACTCATAAAGCTCATAGCCGACAAACCCAGCACCGAGCAACAGGGTAATGATCATCCAGATCATCACGCCTTTCAAACTGCCGCGGCGCATCTCATGCACTGCGATGCCGCATGTGAAACTGCTCGTTAACAGCAGGAACGTCATGATTAAAACGAGCTTTGCGTCGAACAGTTCTGCCGGCAGTACGCCCCCCGCTGTTCTGTTATGAAGAACAGCATAGGTCGCAAATAACGTAGAGAATAAAGCAATCTCCGCTCCAAGAAAAATCCAAAAGCCAAGGATATTCAACCTTCCGATTTCAGAACGGTATTCCATAGGAGCGTTAGAATTGCTGTGTTCTGCATGTTCCATCAATCCCGCCTCCTTTACTTGGCATTCTTTCGTTCAGTCTCTTTTATTTCCTCAACACTTACATAGTAGCCGTCGTCATATTCAAATGAACGAAGAATCATACAGAGGAATACACCGATCAGACCGACGATTCCCATCCAGAACCATTCAAAGACAAGCCCGAATCCAGCAAATCCGAAGCATAATGACATGAGAAACGGACGGCCTGAATTGCTCGGCATATGAATCTTTTTAAACTTGCTTTCAGGATGAATCTCGACATTGTCTTCCTTCATTTGCGCAAATGCGTCAGGTGATGTGACCTCAGGCAGAACCGCAAAGTTATAGTGCGGCGGGATCGCAGAAGATGTAGCCCATTCAAGCGTACGACCCATTCCCCAAGCATCTCCTGATTCTTCGCGTTTTGAATGACGGAAGCTGTAGAAAATGTTGTAGCAGAGAACGATGAATCCCGCGGCCATCAGCAATGCGCCGAATGTCGCAATCATGTTCAATGCAGTCCAGCCGTCTTCTGCTCCGTATGTGTAAATACGGCGAGGCATTCCTTGCAATCCAAGGAAATACATCGGGAAGAAACAGATGTTAAAGCCCGTCATGAACAGCCAGAAGAACCATTTTCCGATGCGTTCGTTCAGTTTGTGACCGAACATTTTCGGATACCAGAAGATCAATCCGGCGAAACATGCAAACACAGTACCCGCGATCAGCACATAGTGGAAGTGCGATACGAGGAAGTATGTGTTGTGATATTGATAATCCGCAGCTGCCATCGCAAGCATAACGCCCGTAACACCGCCGATGACGAAGTTCGGAATAAATGCAAGCGACCACAGCATCGGCGTTGTGATTTTGATTCTGCCTCGATGCAGCGTCAACAGCCAGTTAAAGATTTTAACCCCGGTCGGCACCGATATCGCCATCGTCGTAATCGAGAAGAACGAGTTGACCGCCGCGCTGTTGCCCATTGTGAAAAAGTGGTGCAGCCAAACGACGAAGCTGAGAACCGAAATGGCAACAATTGAATAAACCATTGCTTTGTAGCCGAACAGCTGCTTTCTTGCGAATGTCGCAATGATTTCTGAAAAAATACCGAAAGCAGGCAAAATAACGATGTAAACCTCAGGATGTCCCCAAATCCAGAACAGGTTCGCCCACAGCATCGGCATACCGCCGTTCGCCAAGGTGAAAAAGGCTGTTCCGAACAAGCGGTCAAATGTCATCAGCGCCAAAGCCACTGTCAAGACAGGGAAGGCGAAAATGATAATCACACAAGTGATCAGCGTTGTCCAAGTGAACATCGGCATCCGCCATAGGGTCATGCCTTTTGTACGCATTTTCAGGATGGTAACCATAAAGTTAATCCCGGTAAGAAGCGTACCGATACCCGCGATCTGAAGTCCGAGCAAGTAATAGTTCTGCCCAGGCCCAGGACTCAGCTCATTGCCTGCAAGCGGCATGTAAGCCGTCCATCCTGCACTCGGCGATCCGCCGATGACGAATGAAATATTAAACAGCATCGCTCCGACCATGAAGGTCCAGAAGCTCAAGTTGTTCAAATACGGGAATGCGACATCGCGCGCACCGATTTGGAGCGGTACGACGACGTTCATTAATCCAATAAGAAACGGCATCGCCATGAAAATGATCATGATCGTACCGTGTGTCGTAAACACTTCATTATAGTGGTTGGAATCTAAAAAGCTGTTATTAGGAAGCGTGAGCTGGGCACGCATCATTAACCCGTCGACACCGCCGCGGAAAAACATAATGACTGCGGCAATGAGGTACATGATTCCTAAACGTTTATGATCGACGGTGGTAATCCATTCTCTCCAAAGCCATTTCCATTTTTTGAAGTATGTCAGCACAAATACGATTGCAATGGATGTAAGCAAAATGGAAATCTGTGCTCCAAGAATTAATGGGTCACCTGTAATTATGAATTCGTCCCATTTCAAATTCATGCAAGCTTCCTCCTTTCCTAGTGAGAATCTTGGTCTTCAGATTGTTTTTGATCTTTGTTTGTCTTCACGTTTTCAAACGGATCTGATTTTGAGTGCGGAGACAATGGTTTATAGCCCAATCTTTCGCGCGCTTTAATGGCGTATTCCGCATCATTTCCGTGGTTAACGTACTTCAGGTGTGTCGATGAGAACGTCATTTCGTCCGCATGCTGAGGAAGCATCAGTTCATCGTACTGGCTTTTCGTCAGCTTAGGAGCTTCTTTCTGCGTTTTCTTCACCCAGTCGTTAAACTTGCTTTCAGATACCGCTTTGACATCAAACTGTTGTTCTGCAAAACCTTCACCTGTGAAGTTTGCATTTCGGCCTTTATAAGTACCCTCATGGTCTGCCTGCAAATATTGCTCCATTTCCATTCCGGACATGGCATATTTTTGCCCGCCAAGCTGCGGAATCCACAGTGATGCCATAGAATCGGCAGATGAGATTTTAAACAATATCGGTCTGTCTGTCGGGATATTCAAATAGTTGACCGTTTCGATATCCTGTTCCGGGTAGCTGAATACCCATTTCCAATCGACAGATGTCGCATATACGACCAAAGGTTCCTTGTCCTTTGATGCTTTTGGAGCCTCTTCTAGAGAATAAATTGTTTGAACTGTCGGCACTGACAGCGCAATAACAATTAAAATCGGTACCACTGTCCAGACGATTTCTAAAAATGTATTGCCTTCTACTTCCGGGCTGTAAGGAGACTTTCTGTCTTTACGCTCACGGTATTTCACAATCATCACAGTAAAAAGGACAAATACGACCGCTACGATAAACAGCATAAATCCAATCGATAATAGAATAAGATCTCTTTGCTGCGAAGCAACCGGTCCTTTAGGATCCAATACCGCGATTTGACTGCAGCCGCCCAATAAAAAAACGGAGGAAAGCAGAGTCAGCATAATCAGTGGTTTAAATGCTCTGAACAAGAGGATCACCATCCTTCCTTAAATGATGTCTAAAATTTGGTCAGAATATCTAAGATAAAAGGATTCTGAAAAACTTTTTTCTTCTACCTTGCTATGCTATCAAAATCTTCACCAATTAGC
Source organism: Bacillus sp. AK124 (assembly GCF_053903085.1). Taxonomy (NCBI): domain Bacteria; kingdom Bacillati; phylum Bacillota; class Bacilli; order Caryophanales; family Bacillaceae; genus Bacillus; species Bacillus sp. AK124. The sequence goes on along the minus strand of NZ_CP096378.1, from coordinate 322,675 downwards.
CTTATTTTTTTCGATTGTTCACCTTTTTTTCACCCGAATGTCACAAAATCGTCAAAATTTGTTCATGATATTATGAATAACGAAGGAAATAGACTGGTAATTTTTTAGTTCTTTTTACACACATAGCAAGAGCTGACAAATCCCTCCGGAACAAAAAATCTGTCAAATTTAGGTTTACCACAATAAAAAACTTTGGTCAATCATTAATTTAACATTGTTAAATTTTTTCATAGTGAATCATTATCTTCCCCCATTCCTTTTCCCTGTTGACAACCAGCTTTAAACTTCAAAACATCAAAAAAGAGCTTCCTTCTGTAACTGAAAGCTCTTTTTCATCCTATTTAATAAGCGTCATCGCATTCTAGCTTTGATAGCCGTTCGGATGTGCTTTAAACCACTTCCACGCGCTGTCAATGATCGTTTCCAGCTCGGCGTATTTCGGCTGCCATCCCAGTTCTTTCACTGCTTTTTCCGAAGAGGCGATCAGCTGTGCCGGGTCTCCTGCACGCCGCTCTGCAACCTCCGCCGGTATCGGGCAGCCTGTCACTTTCCGGGCTGTTTCAACGACTTCTTTGACCGAGAAGCCCGTGCCGTTTCCGAGATTGTATACGGTGCTTTCTCCGCCCTTTCGAAGCCTTTCGACAGCGAGGATATGCGCGTCGACCAGATCCATTACATGAATGTAGTCTCTGATGCACGTACCATCTGCAGTCGGATAGTCGTCGCCGAAAATCATAATCTTGTCGCGTTTGCCAAGCGCGACTTGAAGAATGATCGGGATCAGGTGCGTTTCAGGCTGGTGATCCTCGCCGACCAATCCGTCTACATGCGCCCCGGCAACATTAAAGTAGCGAAGGACGACATGACGGATTCCGTATGCTTTTTCAGACCACTTCAGCATTTTTTCAATGGCAAGCTTCGTTTCCCCGTAAGGGTTTGTCGGATCCGTCGGATCTGTTTCCATAATCGGCACACGATCCGGTTCTCCGTATGTTGCAGCCGTTGATGAGAAGACAATTTGCTTTACATCGAACTCTTTCATGACCTTTAACAGGCAAACGGCTCCGTATACATTGTTGTCATAATATTTGAGAGGATCTGTTACGCTTTCTCCAACTAAAGAATCGGCCGCGAAATGCATGACAGCCTCAATCTCGTTTTCCTGAAACACTTTTCTCAGGAATGCTTCATCGCGCAGATCTCCATTATAGAAAGAAGCTCCCTTTAAAGCCGCCTCTTCATGTCCAGTTTGCAGGTTATCAATAATCACGACTTCTTCATTGCGGCTTAACAGTTCCGCTACAGCATGGCTTCCAATATAGCCCGCCCCTCCGCATACTAATATTGCCAATTCATTTCTCTCCTTTCAGCGGCGTTATTCTTCTATTTTAAATCTATAAAACGCCTGTGAATCTCTTTTTCAATCCTAAGATGATATATTCGCTTTTTCATTTTACCACCTTCAGCATTTTCCGGCTCGTATTTTCATCATTTCTTCAAATAAAAACTAGGGGTAAAACAAATGGAAAGGTTTCTGTTCCATTAAATGCCTTACAAGGAATAGTTCGGGTTTTTATCCATATCAATGGTATTATCCTGGTGAATTAAAGTGATTTTAAAGCAAAAACTATACTTTTTTCACTGCATTTGAAACCAATGTTCATTTTTCCCACTTAATACTGGTCGATAATAGTATTTTCGTATTACCCTTCTTTAACCCATACAGCAACTAAGCCGAAAGGACCCTCCCTACCCACCATGTCTTTATTCTAAATCATTCCTTGAAACCATTGTTTTTCCAATACTTTTGCGTAATAATCTGCCAAAAATCTCTTTCTTATTTTTAGAATATTCAAAGGATATTCGGCTGCAATTGAGAAATTTTTAATAGGGAAAAATGATCATTTTTATTTGAATACTATCCAGTCAGTAATTGATTGTTTATTATTATAAGTAAGAATCTAAGATTTTTTGGTTTTTTTAGTCAGTTATTTAGGGAATAGGTAGGTTTATCAAAGATGACTTTGTGAATTTTTTATGAAATTTGTCATTGTTTTCACATGGCTGTTGTTTTATAACTTTTATTGCATCTCAAGGAAAAACCGTTTTTTTCTTGAGGTGAACAACGTCTTATCATATTGGAGGAAGCTATGAATACTCAAACGAAACACAAGTTGGACAAAGATTGGGTGATTTTGATGAAGGAGGCGAAAAAACTTGGGCTGCAAATTGAAGATGTGAAAGAATTTCTTCACAGTCAGCCAATCCAAAGCGATGCTGAAAAACCGATAAAGCAATAAGCGTTTAGAAGCATCAGTTATCCAAAAAAACAGGCGGTTCTGTTGAATCTTGATCTATCAAGATGATCCAACCGGCTGTTTTAACGAGTGTTTTAATTGATAATGACGTATTTGAGCAGCAGGCCTGCTGCCTGTGTATAGATTCTGTCTGCTCCATAGAAACGCGCGTTTTAAGGAGCAGCCTTACCTTTGCCCTGTACATAGGTCGTTTCATTTTTCCAGCTTCACTCTCTTAAGGGGTACCAGACCGGATTGAATAAGGCGTTTTAGAGGCATGCTGACCAACGCTGACGCCAGCAGTCCCATACACTTTCTTCTGCATCGGTTTCGATTGCCTTTCTCCCAAAGGGGGGCGGAGCTTTTCGTCTTGATCCTTCTGATAATATCCTCAGGCTTCCTTTCCATCCTCTCTTTTCTGTTAAGTTCGCCTATATAATCGATTTTTCCGATGATAAATATCTAAAATATCAATTTTACTGATGATTGTTGTTATCTTAAACTGAATTCATGACCGATTCCAAAGGAGGATGAAGAATATGGGGATAGCAGCAATCTGCGGAAGCTCCCGCGAAAATGGAAATACGGAAGAACTGATGAATCGATTAGTAGACGGACTTGATGCCGATAAGATATTTCTGCGAAACTATCACATTCAGCCCGTATCGGACTACAGGCACAGCAATACAGCCCCTTTTTACCCTGATGATGACTACAGAGACCTGATCAGCCGGGTGCTGGAGAAGGATATCCTGGTTTTTGCCACTCCGATCTACTGGTACGGCATGTCGGGTCTGATGAAAAATTTTATTGACCGCTGGTCACAGACATTGATAGAGCACGGAAGATCTGCATTTAAACAGCAAATGGCGAAAAAAACGGTCTACGTCGCAGCTGTCGGAGACGACGATCCCCGCTTGAAAGGGCTGCCGCTCATCCAACAGTTTCACTACATATTTGATTTTATGAACATGACATTCGACGGCTATTTGCTCGGCAAAGGGAACAAGCCCGGCGGCGTGATGACAGACCGGGAAGCGATTGCGTCTGTAAATGAACTGAGAAGGAAGCTGACAGAGGCAGAAACGGGGCGGAAGGCATGACAAATGAGAAGGTGAACAAAAGGTTTCTTTTATGGAAAAAACATTTATTTGAGATGATCAGGTCTTTCATCTTATATAAATAAAACGCTGTGTGAAAATTGAAGAATAAATCCGGAGCTTGTTACATACCTTTGTTGTATCTTTTCAGACAAACACAGGGAGGGGCAAAGAACAAATGAGAGAAGGCAAAATAGATTACAGCAAAGCTGCGGCATCTCCGGAGTTCCAGCGGTTGTTATCACGGAAACGGGCTTTTATTGTACCGATGACGATTTTCTTTCTGCTCTTTTATTTCCTGCTGCCGGTTATGACATCATACTTCACATTTTTGAATCAGCCGGCAGTCGGAGCCATCACATGGGCATGGGTTTTTGCCATAGCTCAGTTTGTTATGACATGGACGCTGTGCATTGTGTATACAAAAAAAGCCGGTCAATTCGATCAAATTGCAAACGATTTCAAAAAGAAGATTGGAGGCGTTGATTCATGAGTGCCACAGCCTTTATTCTGTTTCTTGCCATTGTTGCTCTCACGCTTGTCATTACGTATTTCGCGGCCAAACAGACAAAAACGGCCAATGAGTTTTACACGGCGGGAGGAGGGCTTACCGGCATTCAAAACGGACTGGCTATCGCGGGAGATTACATGTCAGCGGCTTCTTTCCTCGGCATTGCCGGGATGATCGCTTTGAACGGGTTTGACGGCTTTTTCTACAGCATCGGCTTCCTCGTCGCTTATTTAGTCGTGCTTTACATTGTGGCAGAGCCGCTCCGAAACCTCGGCAAATTTACAATGGCGGACATGATTGCCTCCCGTTTTAAACAAAAGAAAATTCGCGGTGTCGCCGCATTAAACACGATCACGATCTCCACCTTTTATATGATTGCACAGTTAGTCGGCGCCGGTGCGCTGATCAAGCTTCTGCTCGGCATCGATTATACGCTGGCAGTGTGCATTGTCGGGGTTTTGATGACCATCTACGTCGTATTCGGTGGAATGATCGCAACCAGCTGGGTCCAGATCATCAAGGCCGTTCTCTTGATGGCGGGGACGCTCATTATTTCAATCATCGTTTTTTCAAAATTCGGCTTCAGCCTGACGAACATGTTTGAACAAATGAAAACAGCTACTCCGCTTGGAGCGGATTTTTTGAACCCCGGCAATAAGTATAAAATTCCTCTTGAAACACTTTCACTCAATTTGGCACTCGTCCTCGGAACAGCCGGCCTGCCTCACATTCTCATCCGGTTTTATACAGTAAAAGATGCCAAAACGGCAAGGAAATCGGTAATCTCGGCTACATGGATTATCGGTATATTTTATATTATGACGGTCTTTCTCGGTTTTGGTGCTGCCGCGTTTGTCGGTTTTGAAAACATTTTAGCTGCCGATAAAGCGGGGAACATGGCTGCACCGCTGCTTGCTCAGGCGCTCGGCGGAGATTTTCTGTTCGCCTTCGTCTCAGCCATCGCGTTCGCAACGATTTTGGCGGTGGTCACAGGACTTGTTCTGTCGGCGGCATCCGCCTTTGCACATGATATATACAGCCAGATTATCAGGAAAGGCGCGGCTACAGAAAAAGAGCAAATGATAGCTGCAAGGTGGGCTTCCATCGGCGTATCCGTCCTTTCGATTCTGCTTGCTGTCTTCGCCCAATCCCTGAATGTCGCGTTTCTTGTCTCGCTTGCATTTGCCGTGGCGGCAAGCGCTAATTTGCCGCTCATTATCTTCACCGTCTTCTGGAAGAGATTCAATGCGGCCGGCGCTTTGGCCGGCAGTCTGACCGGTCTTTTAAGCGCGCTGATTCTCGTCTCCATCAGCCCGAGCGTCTGGGACCCGGCCGGAAACGCCATCTTTGTCGGAGAACCGCTGATCCCGCTTTCCAACCCGGGAATCATCTCCATTCCGCTCGGCTTTTTAGGCGCTTATCTCGGGACGATTCTGTCTTCAAAAACCCCTGATCAAGAAGCATTTGCAGAAATTCAGGTCAAAGCGCATACAGGCATTCACATGGATCAATCTTAAACCGTGTGCAGCCGAAAAAAACTTATGAGCCGGCCGGCCCATAAGTTTTTATTTATTCCCGAAAGCTCGCCAGCCGCTCATTCAGCGCTTTCGTGTGCCGGTAGACATCTCTGTAAATTTGAAACAGAGCTTTGTATTGTCCGCTGTATTCACGGCGGGGCGAAAAGGTTTCTTTGATGAGAACGAATCGGTCTGCACAAGCTTCAAGCGACGGAAACCAGCCGCTCCCGACGGCCGCGATCATGGCTGCTCCGTATGCCGGCCCCTGTTCGCTTGTCAGTCTAATGATGTCGGCGTTGAAGATATCCGCCTGGATTTGCAGCCATTGATCGCTTTTGGCGCCTCCGCCGATTGAAATCACGCGGCTGATGTCCTTTCCCGCGGCACGGAATTGTTCAATGCTCTCGTGAAGGGAGAATGTGATGCCTTCAATGACGGCTCTGACGAAGTCCGCCCGTGTATGTGCGCTGTCCATACCGATGAAGCTGGCGCGAATATCTGCGTCGGCATGAGGGGTTCTCTCCCCTGACAAGTAAGGGGTAAACAGCAGCCCCCGGGCACCGGGACAGGAATGGTCAATATCGCTGATTAATTCGTCAAATGACGATTGGCCGGCAAATACATCTTTAAACCAGCTGAAGCTGCGTCCCGCAGAAAGCGTCACTCCCATTGAATAAAACGCATTGGGGGCGGCGTGGTTCAGAAAATGAATATTGCCATCAAACTCTTGATCTCGGTTTGATTCATATGTGAGAACAACCCCTGAGGTGCCTATGCTGCAAAGGGCGGTTCCTTCTCTTAAAATACCGGCGCCGACCGCCCCGCATGCATTATCAGCGCCGCCGGCAAACACCTTGACTTCAGGAGCCAGACCGGTTTCGGCCGCGAATTCCGGACTGACGCCGCCGACACAGGCGCCCGGCTCAATCAGATCCGGACATAAGGACTCCGGGATACCGAGCTTGCTGCAGATTTCCACGCTCCATGTCTGATGTTTCACATCGAGCAGAAGCGTTCCGGCCGCATCTGAATATTCGCTGTGAAGACGCCCCGTCATCGTGTACCTGACGTAGTCTTTCGGCAGCAAAAAAACGGCCGCCTTTTCAAACAGCTTTTTTTCATGTTCTTTCACCCATAAAAGCTTCGGAAGGGTAAAGCCTTCGAGCGCCGGGTTTTTCGCGATCTCGAGCAGGCGCTCCTTTCCGATTTTGTCGTTAATCAGACGGCATTGTTCGGTTGTCCGTGTATCGTTCCACAGGATCGCGTTTCGCAAAACCTCTCCTTTGCCGTTTAAAAGTACCAATCCATGCATCTGTCCGGAAAAGCTGATCCCTTTAATCTGAGATGCTTTTCCCGGGAAATGCATAACTAATTCCTTAATGGCTTCCTTCGTTTTCACCGCCCATTCTGCGGGATCCTGTTCAGAATAACCGGAATGGGGCTGAATGATGGAAAATGGTTTGGAGACCTCGCCGCACAGCTCTCCCCGCTGATTGACAAGGATGATTTTAACCGCGCTGGTGCCGAGGTCGACCCCGATCACGTATTCCACTAGCGTGTCTCCTTTTCTGCCGGCGCTTCGCGCAAAGCGTTCAATAAGTAACGGTTAACGGTCGCTTTCAGTCGTTCCTGGCGGCCTGACTGATTTTCAATTTGGTCGTGTTCAAGAGCGTATGCGGCGAGCTTTTTCAGATCGGTGCGGCCTTCTTTGATCTCAAGCCCGATGCCTTTCGTATAGCTTTCATAACGTTCTTCAATGACCTGGTCGAGCGCTTTGTCTTCAAGCAGACGGGAGGCGACTTTCAAGCCGACTGCATACGTATCCATTCCTGCGATATGAGCGTGAAATAAGTCTTCATCCGCAAAAGACGGACGCCTTACTTTAGCATCGAAGTTAATGCCGCCGGTTTTAAACCCGCCTGCTTTCAAAATTTCATACATCGCCAGTACCGCAGAATACAGATCGGTCGGGAACTCATCGGTATCCCAGCCCAGGAGCAAATCGCCCTGATTGGCGTCAATGGAACCCAGCACATCGTGCAAGGCAGCCACCCTTAGTTCATGCTCAAATGTATGCCCGGCCAAGGTCGCATGGTTCGCCTCAAGATTGAGTTTAAAATGGTCTTTTAAACCGTAAGTTTCTAAAAAGGCGATCGTTGTGGCCGCATCAAAATCGTATTGGTGCTTCGTCGGCTCTTTCGGCTTCGGCTCGATCAAAAATTGGCCGTCAAAACCGATTTCGCGCGCATACTCAACCGCCATTCTGTAAAATGAAGCCAAGTTTTCGAGTTCAAGCTTCATATCTGTATTCAGCAATGTTTCATAACCTTCTCTTCCGCCCCAGAACACATAATTTTCCGCTCCAAGCTCCTTGGCGATGTCCAGCCCTTTTTTCACTTTTGCGGCCGCATAGGCATAGACATCTGCATTGCAGGAAGTTGCGGCTCCGTGGACATACCTCGGATGGGTAAACATATTGGCTGTATTCCAAAGCAGCTGAACACGGCTAGTCTCCATCATTTCTTTAAGAAAAGACGACATTTGATCCAAATACGCAAAGGTCTCACGCAACGTTGCTCCTTCATCAACGATATCAACGTCATGAAAGCAGAAATAGGGCACGCCGAGCTTTTCAAAAAATTCAAAAGCCGCTTCCGCCCGGGCTTTTGCTTTATCCAAAGGATGTGTCATCCGGTTCCACGCCCGGAACATCGTCCCGTCGCCGAAAGGGTCTTTCCCGTCCGCATCAAAGGTATGCCAATACGCAACAGCGAAGCGAAGATGTTCCTTCATCGTTTTGCCGCCGACGTATTCATCAGGGTTGTAATATTTAAATGCGTAAGGATTTTCCGAATCGGCTCCTTCATACTCAATCATTCCAACATTTTTAAAAAACATTCCGATCTCCCCCTTCACTTTTCCTTGCAAAGCAAACGTTAAATAACAAGTTTGTTTAACCATTAAACTAACTTCCTTGTATTTATTTTACAAGATGAATCAATCGCTTTCAATGGAAATGAAGGAAAAAATTGAGTTTTCTAAATTTGTTATACTATAATAAATTCACAGCTTCAAAACAATGGAGTGATTGACATTGAATACAGCGGATCAAGCCCTTGTAAAAAAAATGAACAAAGCTCTGATTCTTGAGCAGATTATTGAGAACGCACCCATTTCAAGAGCAAAACTTTCGGAAATAACGGGATTAAATAAAGCGACCGTTTCCTCCCAAGTATCTTCCCTGCTTCAAAAGGACATCATTTATGAAACCGGCCCCGGCGAGTCAAGCGGCGGCAGGAGGCCCGTTATGCTGAAATTCAATCGAAAAGCCGGCTATGCGGTCGGTGTAGATATCGGAACCAATTATCTGATTGTTGTGTTAACCGATCTTGAAGGGCATTTGATTGAACAATTCGAACGGACGCTGGATGAAGAAGACATTCAGGCGACAGAAGAGGCATTAATCGAATTGACAGGGCTAGCCGTTGACAAAATACCGCCTTCCCCATACGGATTGACCGGAATCGGGGTGTGCGTACCCGGCTTGGTGGACAACGAACGGCAGGTGGTGTTTACGCCAAATAAGCCAATCCATTTGATTCCGTTAAAAGAAAAACTGGAAGAAAGGTTCGGCGTTCCCATTTTAATTGAAAACGAAGCAAATGCCGGTGCCGTTGGCGAGAAGAAATACGGAGAAGCCGGACAGCTGGAGCATGCCGTGTTTGTCAGCATTAATACCGGGATTGGTTTAGGGATTTTAATGAATGGAAAACTGTTTAGAGGTGTGCAAGGTTTTTCCGGAGAAGCCGGGCACATGTCCATTCACTTTGACGGCCCATTATGCCGGTGCGGGAATAGAGGCTGCTGGGAGCTTTACGCTTCGGAAAAAGCCGTCTTCTCTCACTATGGAGCGAATTCCGAAGTCCCGCTTTACGAAACCGTTAAAGAACTTGCAGACCGCAGTGATCCGGGTATGATGGAGACGTTTGAAAGATTCGGTTTTCATCTCGGCATCGGACTACTCAACATCTTGAAGACGTTGAATCCTGATACGATTATTTTGCGGAATACCATTGTGGAATCCTATCCGATCATCGTCGATGCGATTAAAAAAACGATTGCCTCAAGAAGTGCAGCAGAAGCCTTGTCTAATTATCATTTGAAAATCTCCTCGCTTGGCCGCACTGCCTCATCGCTTGGCATGTCCTCCCTTGTGATCGGGCATTTTCTGGAACGGTTTATGAATGAGAGATTTTAATTTTTATATCAAAAAAAAGCGCATATTCCATTTAGGAATGCGCGCTTTGTTTAGCAGCTTGCACTTTCTTGCTGAACGCCTCGGCGGCCGCCTTTGGATCGGCAGCCTTGCTGATGGCGCTGATGACACTGATGCCGTCAGCGCCGGCCTCGATGACGGGGACGCAGTTTTCGGCCGTGATCCCGCCGATTCCGACCACAGGTATGCCAATCCCCTGCCTGCGGAGCTCTTGAATGAGCGAGACGCCCTGCACGGCTTTTGTATCCCGCTTTGTTTCAGTCGGGTAAACGGGTCCTGCACCGATATAATCCGCTCCATCCTTTTCCGCCTTTACGACTTCTTCAAGGTTATGCGCGGAGACGCCGAGGATTTTGTCCCCGATTCTCGCTCTGACGTCGGCGGCCTTATCATCATCCTGTCCGATATGCACACCATCGGCGTCAAGCGCAAGCGCGAGTTCTACATCATCGTTGATGATAAACGGAACATTGAACTGTTTGCAAAGAGCCTGCACCTGTCGAGCAAACGCCTTTTGATCTCCTGCTTTTAACGCGCCCTCGCCTTTTTCGCGGAATTGAAAAAGTGTCGCACCGCCTTTAAAGGCTTGTTCAATGACAGTTAAAGGATCGCCTGCAGTATTGTTTGAACCCATAATAAAATAGACTGACAACAGATCTTTCATCATTTCTTTTGAGACTCGCGTCATCTTATTCCACCTCTCTGATCCTGCCGCGTTCTTTTATATCCATCAATTCAACAGCGGCAAGCTGATTCAAAAACTCGATTTGAAAGCTTCCGGGCCCCCGGCTTTCCGTTTTCTCCGCGGCCAACTCGGCCGCCGTTCCATAAAAAGCGGCTGCAGATACAGCGGCATGGCAAACGTCTTTTTCAACGGCGCAAAACGCACCGATGACAGAGGTAAACAGACAGCCTGTCCCCGTCACTTTCGTTAACAGTTGATGTCCGTTGCCCACGGTATACGTTTTTGTTCCATCAGTTATGACATCTTCAGCTCCGGTTATGATGACGGCTGTATCCCATAATTTCGCGGCTTTTTTGGCGAGCTCTGTTCTGTCGCCGCTCCCTTCACCTGCATCCACGCCTTTGATCAGCCAGTCCTCTCCAAGCGTGTTGGCAATTTCCGCGGCATTGCCTCTGACGGCGGAAACCTTCACTTCGCGCATAATTGCTTGAGCCGATTCTGTTCGAAACGGCGTCGCCCCAGCACCGACTGGGTCAAAAATAACCGGCACACCGTGTTCATTGGCGGACTTTCCTGCAATAATCATCGATTCAACAGATTCCCGGCTGAGCGTGCCGATGTTCAGCACAAGGGCTCCGGCGATCTTTGCCATGTCGGCGGCTTCTTCCCTCGCATACGCCATCACCGGCGATGCGCCGAGAGCCAGTAAACCGTTCGCCGTAAAGTTGGTGACGACATTGTTTGTCATATTGTGTACAAGCGGTTTTTGCTTTCTGACTTTCTCAATTCCTCTTGCGGCATCTTCCAGGTTCATTCGGCTGCATTCCTTTCTGTTTTTGAATTATCGCTCCATATATACGATTTTGTATGATCAATCCACGCCCTCGCCGCAAACGACAGGTAGCGGTCTTTTCTCCATATGACGGCGACATGCCAAGGAATGGCCGGCCTCACCAGCGGAATGATTCTCACTCTTTCCGGGTCAAGATCCCGGCAGATTCTTTCGGGCAAAAGCCCGATTCCAAGGTTAGCGGAAACCATTTCGCTGATAAAATCCCATTGCGAGGTTTCATAAATGACATTCGGCTGAAATCCCGCCTTCAAGCAAGCCGTAATGATCCGTTCGTGAAGAACAAAGTCTTCCCGGAAAAAGATAAACGGTTCTTCGCTTAACTGCCGAAGCTCGATCTCATCCGCATCGGCAAAACGATGAGACGGGTGGACGATCAGCATCAAGTCTTCTTTTACGATTGTAAAGGAGTGAAAAATCTCCTCTTTTGCAGGCAGGACGACAACGCCGATATCAAGCGATCCGTCTTCTACTCCTTCCTGCACTTTCACAGAGCCGTGCTCAACAAGCTGAAAGGTGACGTTCGGATATTTGTCTCTGAAATCCCCTATCACTTTCGGAAAAAAGCCGGAGCCGATCATCGGCGGCAAACCGATCCGCACGTGCCCTTTTTTGACGTCCATCAAGTCATTCAGCTCTGAAGTTAAATTTTGAAACGACTTGGTGATTTCCTGGGCCTGCACATACATGCTTTGCCCCGCATCAGTCAGCTCGATCTGACGCCCCCGCCGGTAAAACAGCTCGATCCCGAGCTCTTCTTCAAGATTTTTAATCATTTTGGAAATTGTCGGCTGGGATATGTATAATGACTGAGCGGCTTTTGTGAAGCTTTTCAGACGGGCTACCTCCAAGAAATAGGTTAAGTGGCGTATGTCCATTTGTTTGACACCCTTTCAGAGTTCCTGCTTGTATTCATATTCTAAACCAATTTCATTGTTTTCTGCACCCCCGCGGAGCATCCTTCTATATCAACATAAAAAAACGCCGCCGGCATACAGCCGGCAGCGCCTATCTTCGGGCAATCGCCTCATCCTGTTCCTTTAGCGTGTCCACATTGGAGCGGGTGTCCTCAATGTTTTTACGAACAGCCTCTTTATACTGTTCGACCATATTGCAAATTTCGGCTTCGCGTTCAAGCCACTTTTTCGTAAAATCAAGGTTGTTCCGCCCGAGCGCTCCGGCTGACGGGCTTTTTAAAGACACGGCTTGAAGCGTGCTGCTTACTTGTTCCAGCTGCTTCATAACCGCTGCATGGTTAAGTTTAATCGTTTTGCTCATTTCAACCATCCTTTTAAACCGTTGATTGTGCTGTGCAGAGCGTCGACGGCCTCCTCTCCTTTTTCCATCAGAAAGTCCGCCCGGTCGGCTGACCAGCTTGCAGCTTGAACAGCCCCTTTTTCAGAATCTAAAGCAAATATCTTTAAATCAATTTTATGAATATACCGATCATACTCATCGGTGAAAATTCTGTACATTGCCGTGTGCGCTTCATCACGTGCTTCGTCAAAATCGGCTGCCCTGCTTCCGGTCCACGACTCATCAAGGTTCGGCCGCAAAATCTGCCTGATTTCTTCGATTCCGAGGTTTTGTTCCCGCTCTACATCGCGCTTTGCCCGCTCCAGCCTTGCAATTTGTTCTTCCAGCTCTGCCGCCTTATGGGAGAGGACACCGTGTATTTTTTGCAGCGTGTCTGAGTAGTCCATTATTGTCACCTCTGAAATTGCAGTATGATTCGCATTGATTGTGGTTTCTCATAGATTCACATCTTTGACTAGACTTGCTCTCATTTCCAATATTTATAGTTTAAGTCGAAAATCACGGATGTTGAATAGGCTGTAAATACTGTTTTTAGGGATATATACACAGGCCGCCGTCTTCCTCACACCGCATTTCAAGGACATATAACCTGTCTTTTTGAATCATCTGTACACCGCTTTCATCGCGGGCAAGTCTAAAGGCACGGGAATACGGCAGTTTAATGGTCACAAAAAATCGCCAAATGATTCCGGACGACAATTTCTAATTTTAGTCAGGAAACTGTTTCTTTTGACCTGATTTGCGCTTTTAACTATAGACAAAATGAATATTATCTATTCTGTATATGTATTTTACCTATACTTAAAACTCATGTACACTCTTGTTTAGAAAGGGGGATAATGACATGAAAACATTCATTAAAGGATTAGGTCAGGTCGCTCTTTTGTTTTTATTCGCGCGTTTCATGAATCTGATTGCCGAGGTTCTTCATATAAACATTCCCGGCAGCATTCTCGGGATTATCGTCATTTTTGCGCTTCTTCATTTCAAAATCATTAAGCTGGAATGGATTGAAATCGGCGCCTTGTGGCTTCTCGCGGAGCTGCTTTTGTTCTTTGTCCCTTCAGCCGTCGGGATTATGAACTACGGAGATATTCTGGCTGAATTCGGCACAAGCATTATACTCGTTGTCCTCATCAGTACATTCGTCGTCATGGTGTCGACCGGAATGCTGACTCAATTGATTGCCAAAAGAAAGGAAAGGAAAAAAACATGCTCATCGGATGCTTAAGCCTGATCGCAACAGTGTTAATTTATTTGGGCGCAAAAGCGGTGTATTCACGCCATCCAAAGGTGTATGCGTCACCTTTATTGGTCACGCCGGTGATACTTGTCGGCCTGCTGCTTTTCATCAACGTGCCCTTTGAAGCATACAATGCGGGCGGTCGCTTGTTGACGGACATGCTCCAGCCGGCAACCGTGGCTTTTGCGATTCCGCTGTACAAATACTTTCCCGTCTTGAAAAAATACGCGGTTGAGATCATTATCAACGTGACTGCAGGCTGCTGTATCGCGATCCTGTCAACAGCGTTTATCGCAAAACTTTTCAAGCTGAATGAAGATCTGATTGAGAGCCTCGTTCCCAGATCGGTCACAACGCCAATTGCAATGAGCGTTTCTGAAATGATCGGCGGAATGCCCGCGGTGACCGCTGTTTTTGTTATATTAACCGCCCTGTCCGGATCAGTGATCGGACCGATGGTCATTCGCTACTTCCGGATTGATAATGAAATCGCAAGAGGCGTGCTGCTTGGCACAAGCGCCCACGGCGCAGGTACGTCAAAAGCATTTGAGCTCAGCTCCGTGTCCGGAACGATTTCAAGCGTATCGATGATCCTGGCTGCGATTATCACGCTTTGCGCAGCGCCGTTTCTCATTTCCCTTATTGCAGTGTCATAGCCGAAAAATAAAAAAACCAAATTGGGGAAGTTTTTTCCGCCAATTTGGTTTTTTTCATTTAGACATCGAGCAGCACATCAGCAATAATATAAAAGAAATACACCTGATAGCCTTGTCATGCGGCAGTTTGGGGAAAATTCAAACCGAAAAGTGTGAAATTTCCCCGATCCATCCGCCGCCATTCCCGAGAAAAATCCATCTCCTTTTTTTGGAAAATATCCGCAGAAATCCCGTGAAAGCCCCTGTGAGAAAAGCGGCCGTCAACAATACGTTGACAAAGACCATCAATATAGTCTCACCCTTTCAGCTGTTCAACCGCTGTCTCAAATTCCTTTTCAATCTCTGCCGGCGGCTTCTTTGTCATCAGGCTGACGGCGATGATCACGACTGTACAAACAATAAATCCGGGAATGATTTCATAAACCGGGTCAAAAGCTTTCACTTGCTCCCACACAATAACGGTCAGCGCACCGGACAGCATCCCTGAAAGGGCGCCCCACTTCGTCATTCGTTTCCAATACAGGCTCAGCAGAACGACAGGGCCAAATGCCGCCCCGAAGCCTGCCCATGCATAGCCGACAAGATTCAGTATCGTTTCATTCGGATGAAGCGCCATCATTAGTGCGATCAGTGAAATGGCGAGGACAGACAGCCTTCCGACAAGAACAAGTTCTTTGTCAGAAGCCCCTTTCCGGACAAACGCTTTATAAAAATCCTCTGTCAGCGCGCTTGAGGTTACAAGAAGCTGCGAAGAAATCGTGCTCATGACAGCTGCTAAAATGGCGGCCAGCAAAAACCCCGTAATCATCGAAGGGAACAAAAGGTCGGCCAGCTTAATGAATATCGTCTCGGCATTCTTTAACGAAAGATGATTCGCGCTGAAATAGGCGATGCCGACGAGCCCTGTCAGCATCGCTCCGCAAATCGAAAAGATCATCCAGCCCATGCCGATTCTTCTGGCACTCTTCAACTCTTTCACGCTGGAAATCGCCATAAACCTGACAATAATATGAGGCTGTCCAAAATAGCCGAGCCCCCATGCCAGTAAAGAAATAATCCCGATTGCGGTTGTTCCTTGAAACGGGCGGAGGAGGTCCGGGTTGACCGCGCTCACTTCCGAAAACGCCGGCGCAATTCCCCCCAATTGGACAAAAACAACGATCGGCATTAAGATGAGCGCGATAAACATGAGCGTCCCTTGAACAAAATCGGTCCAGCTGACAGCCAGAAAGCCCCCGAAGAGCGTATAAAGAATGACAACCCCGGCCGTCAGCCAGATGCCGATCCGATAATCAAGGTGGAATGCGGTTCTGAACAGCTCTCCGCCCGCCACCATTCCGGATGATGTATAAAAAGTGAAAAATACTAAAATAACAAAAGCCGACGTCACCCGTAACAGCCTTGAACCGTCTTTAAAACGGTTTTCGAAATAATCCGGTATGGTAATGCTGTTGCCGGCCGTTTCCGTATACGTTCTCAGCCTCGGCGCAACATACACCCAGTTCAAATAAGCGCCGATTGTCAGACCGACAACGATCCAGCCGCTGCTCAATCCGTTCAGAAACATCGCACCGGGCAGCCCCATTAATAGCCAGCCGCTCATATCGGAAGCACCTGCGCTTAACGCGGTGACAGCGGGGCCCAGATTCCTTCCGCCAAGCATGTAGTCGGTCAAATTTGAAGTTCTTCGATATGCAAAATATCCGATAAAAAGCATTCCTGCCATATAAATACCTATCGATATTAAAATTCCGTAATCCATAACTTCCCCCTGCCTGAGTTTTTCGCGTAATATCAATATACATGAATAATTGATCGACAGGTATTGTTTTTATCGCAAAATTTTTCCCCGTCCTACATTAACGGCGGCGGATCCGCAAAAAGACAACTTTTAAATAATCGCCTTCAGGATAGCTTTTCACCGTATTAAAATCTTCAGGAAGCGAATGCTCCTCAAGCACTGTAAAGCGCGTCCCTGTTTCTTTGCATGCCGCTTCGATAAAACCTTTGAATTTTTTCATCCCAAAAGCGCTGCTGTTCGTCGAAGCGACGATTACACCTTGATCTTTAGTGATCCGAATCGCGTCTTTCAACAGATTTTTATAATCCTTTGCCGCGCTGAATGTATGCTTTTTTGTTCTCGCAAATGAAGGTGGATCAAGGATGACGAGGTCAAAGGCGAGTTCTTTTTTGACCGCGTATTGAAAATATTTAAAAACGTCCATGACTTTAATATCATGAGCTTCATAATCCAGCCCGTTCACGCTGAATTGTTCGATCGTCCTGCTTAAACTGCGGTTTGCAACATCAACGCTCGTCGTTTTTTCAGCGCCTCCAAGCGCCGCCGCCACAGAAAATGCACCTGTATATGAGAAGGTGTTGAGCACGGTTTTTCCTTCCGCATACCGGTCCCTAACCGCCTTGCGGACATGGCGCTGATCGAGAAAAACGCCTGTCATCGCACCGTCATTGAGGTAAACGGCAAAATGTATGCCGTTCTCTTTCACAATGATCGGAAATTCCCCTCTCTCTCCTCTGACAAAGTCGTCATCTTCTACATACTGCCCGGCCGTATTAAACCGTTTTTTCTCATATACGGCTTTATAGTCTGTCAATTCATCGAGGGCTTCCATAATCGCTTCCTTAAACGTATAAATCCCTTTGCTGTACCATTGGAACAAATAGTAGCCGTCATAATAATCAATCGTAAAGCCGCCGATTCCGTCGCCTTCCCCGTTAAACAAACGAAAAGCGGTCGTATCCGGGTCTTGAAAAAGCGATTTTCTGGCCTGAAAGGCGTTCGCCAGCCTGCTTAAAAAGAATGATTGATCAATTGATTCCTCTTCGTTTCGGGTCAGAATCCAGCCGATCCCTTTGTTTTGCTCGCCATAGTAGCCCTTTCCCAAAAACGTGCCGTTTTCATCGGCAACCCTGATCAGCGAACCTTCTTTTATGCCGTTTTCTTGCGAAGAAACAGCTTCTTTTTCAATTAAGGGATAGCCCTTTTTCATTTTTGCAGCGAATGGATGTTTTATTTTTAATGTATGCATTTGATTTCAGTCCTTATTTTAAAGTCTTCTCTATCCTACCATAACGCCTGATCAATATTCTTATTCATCATGTAATCGAGATAATTGACAGATGATTCCGACCTTTCTAAAATGATGGAGAAACAAAAGGAGGAATGGCGTAATGGCGCGAATTGACCACGTAGGACTGATGGTGAAAGACATTGATGCTTCGATCACATTCTACCAGAATGTGATCGGAATGACGCTTAAAGGCAGAATGACCCATACAAACGGCATCATGAAGCTGGCTTTTTTAGGCTTTGAGAACAGAGACGAGACAGAGCTTGAATTGATCGAGGGATATAACGACAGTCTTCCTCAGGAAGGAAAAGTACATCATTTTGCCGTCTCAACCGATGATATCGAGGCTGAATTCGCCCGCGTAAAAAGCGCCGGCATCAAGCTGATGGAAGACGAGATCACCGTATTGCCAAACGGCTTCCGCTATTTTTTTCTTTTTGGGCCCGAAGGAGAAATAATTGAGTTTTTTCAAAGAACATAACCGGATGCGGCTTTTCGCCGTTTCCAGTCTTTAAGAAACGCGGAAAGCCGGCGGCTGGTTTTCGATAAACCTTTTGATGTTTTGATATGTCACCTCTTCGATGCGCCTGATGCTCTCATACGTAGCGCCACCAATATGCGCCGTGCATATGACATTGCCGAGACTAGTGATCCGGGCGGCCGGCGGTTCGGTTTCAAAGACGTCCAATGCTGCACCTCTGATCTGTTTTTGTTCAAGCGCTTGAATGAGCGCGCTTTCGTCTACCACTTCTCCGCGGGCAATGTTGACCAGGTACGCGGTTTTCTTCATTTTTGCCAGCTTTTCTTGATTGATCAAATGATAGGTGGCAGGTCTTAATGACGTGCTGATACACATAAAGTCAGATTTTGCCAGGAGATCGTCAAGCTCTGCAAACCGTACATTCAGCCGTTTGGCTGCATTGTAGTCTTTGTATGTGCCGTACGCCAAAACGTTCATATGAAACCCGGAAGCCCGTCTTGCAACCTTTTTGCCAATTTCCCCAAAACCGATAAGCCCCAGCGTTTTTCCATCGAGCTCATAGCCCATCTCGGATTGCCACAAACCGGCTTTGACTGCGGCGTTTGACTGCGGGATCGAACGGGCGCCAGACAGCAGAAGGCCGAATGCCAAATCGGCGACTGCCGAGGCGTTTTGGCCGGGTGCATTCGTGACGAGGATTCCTTTTTCGCTTGCATATTCTACATCAATATTGTCGATTCCCGCACCGAATTTCATGATATATCTTAGTTCCGGGGCAGCGTCGATCAGCTCCCGGTCCACTTTTTCAACGCCGGCGATATAAATATGAACATCCTTGATATGAGTCAGTAAATCCTGTCTCGTCAACCGATTTGAATCCAAAAATGCAAATTCGGCGCCGAGCCGTTCGACCCTTTCCTTCAACAGCGGCGCTGCGCGGTAAAACAGTCCGTTAAGTGTCAACAGCACTTTAACCAAAAGCGCTCCTCCATTCGTAAAAAATTTTTGCAGCCAAGAAAAATGCTTGTTTCCGAAAGGAAACAAGCGAATATGGGGATACGTCAGGGTTTGTTGTCATTATATCGATTCATCCTGCGATTTAAAATGAGATTGGCATGTTAGCTGACATGGTTTTTAGACAATTTGGCCGGCTGGTTAAAGGCTGTGGACTGCAAATACTTAAAATATTGACGGGCGTACGGGTGTGAGGTGTTTGAATTCCAAGGCTTGTTTCCGCCGCAGAAATGAACGATTGCCGGGTTTGCCCTTGTTTCCATATAGCGCTTTTGATCGATGAGGGAAGCCGGTGTTTTTTCTTTTAAAATAATGTGTGTTTGGGCGTTCCATCTCGGATGAAGTTCGAGCCACTGATCATAAAGAATCGCATTCAGCGCGTCTTGGTCATGAAACACAAACATGTCTTCATCGTTGTTATTGATGAAGTCGATGACTTTTTTCGAAATGTTGTTTTTTCTCCAGGCTTCCATATCGATGATCATGATACCTGAGTTAAAATATTTTGCTTCGTCGCTGATGTTCATCTTTTTCAGCCGTTCATGCTGGCCTGCATCTTCTACTGCCGCTGCGAAATAAGGTGAAATGTCCTTGTCCCACAACTTCGATATATCCTCTAACACTAAGGCGTCGCAATCGACATAGATCATTCGTTTGACGGAATCGTCATCAATCAGATCGGGGATGGAAATCCGATAGTATGCCGCTTTTGTAATATGGCTGCTTTCGACCGCACGGTCATACTGGCTTTTTTCTACATTCAGAAATGTAATGGGGGCTCCGAATTGAAGGGTCGTCTCTTCCAGACGCTTTTTATTTTCCGGTTCAATCCCTCCGTCGATGACATACAGTTTCACATCGCGCGTCTGATCCATATTCGTCAGCAATGATGCGAACATCACGCTTAAATGCTGTGCGTAGTTATTGTCTGTACATGAAATAATATGCATGGTTCGGTCGCTTTTCATATGTCTTCCATCTCCTTTTCTTTTTTTGTTCTATTCCCTTTTTTTAAAAAATAAACACCGTCGATAGGCTGAAAAAAAAGGATCATGCAAGATCCTCTGATTGTATGGCGTCTATTTCACTATCTTTTGGCAAAAAGCTTCTTTGAATAAAAGTAAGGGTAGCCAATAATGATGATTGGAGCTGCTAATGTAAGGAGCATCCATGAGCCTGAGTGAATGTCTCTAATGACTCCAATAAATATACAAGTACCGATGAGAAAATATAATAAAGCACCTAAAAACCAATACATATTCATTCCCCTTTTTCTTTACACATGTTCTTGGATTGACTATTTTTGTTTCTATGTTTGTCTGTTTTTTCGTTCGTATTGCTTAATCGATCAGGGCACTGATTTTTTGACACTTTCTCAGTTCTGATTCCTTTTCTTTTTAATGATAAAATTGTGAGATCAATCGATTTCAATGTTGATCATTCCTTTAATAAATAGTGAGTTCCTCATGATTTTAAATGTAAATTTGAAAAGATAAAACGTACATAAAGGCAGAACGCTTATGTACGTTTGGGCAATGATCATATGTTTGGGAACATCTAATGGTTCACTGCACCTCGGTATTGTTGTGTTCTTTCTCTTCCTATAAAATGATTGGATAAATGTATGTTCACTTTCAATAAATTTCATGAATCTCTGTTCGGTTAAACTGTTAAAGGAAGTGGATGAGGTTTGAATCCTTTTAAAGAAAAGCATTACTCACATGATAGACGGGCATTAAATATGCTTGCGCTCAGAGTGCCGGGCCTGGCTTTTATTCTCATGATCTATGTAGCCTCTGTCGTGCTGCAATTTATTATTGGGAGCTGGTCCATTTTATTGCTTAACGTGTTTACAGTATTGACCGCCATTTTTGCTTTGCTGCATTGGCATTCATATCGCTGGGTTAAGAAAAGGGTCATTCTATATTTTGTGCTGCAAGGTTTGATCACTTTTACACTGGCTAATATCATGACTGGCTTCTTAGTGCTGGTCATCATCGGCCTTTATGCATTTTTGATTGGACAGATTGCAGGAATAGCAGACAGAAGAAGGACTTTCCTCATACTGTATTTACTGCTTCTGCTGTCAATCAATGCAACACATCAGATTCACAAAGGTGATTATTTGCATTTTCTTGTCATTGCCGTACCTATTATGATCGTGATTATTACTTATGCCGCTACATTATTTGCCCAAGTCGATGAAAAGATAAAAGCTCAGCTGACTCTTGAACGGCTGGAGCTGGCTCATCAGCAGGTCGAACAGCTGACGCTGCAAAACGAAAGGCAGCGTATGGCCCGGGACTTACACGATACGCTTGCTCAAGGGCTGGTCAGTTTAAATATGCAGCTCGATGCTATTCATGTTCATCTCGCCAAAGGCAACACAGAGAGAGCAATAGAAATCATTCAACAATCAATGAAAAGAGTGAGAGGTACATTGGCCGACGCGCGTTCAGCGATTGACGATCTGCGCAGCAAATCAGAGGAAATCGGTTTTCTAAAAGAAAGAATTACCTCACTAATGGATCATTTTCAAGAGTCGACAGGCATGGGTGGTTTTTTAGACTACCGATTACATCAGATATTAGACGTTCGTACAGCTGAAAACTGTTATTACATCATTGGAGAATGCATAACGAATGCAGCAAAGCACGCTGAAGCAGAAACGATATCGGTATCCATTTGGGATGATGATAAGGGGAGGCTCCATTTAACTGTCAAGGACAATGGCAAAGGATTTGATGTTGAAAAGAGCAAGAAAAAGAGAGGACATTACGGGCTTCTCGGCATAGAAGAACGCGTCAGAGCCATGAAAGGCCAATTTAATATAAAGAGTACAAAATCAAAAGGAACACAAATTGAGATCACAGTACCAATTCAGGGAGAGATGCAAGATGAATAAGGTTTTAATCGTTGATGACCATCTTGTCGTGAGGGAAGGTCTGAAGCTTTTAATTGAAACGAATGATCATTACACCATCATAGGAGAGGCCGAAAATGGCAAAGCGGCAGTCCGTCTTGCAGATGAATTAAAACCGGATATCATTCTCATGGATTTGTATATGCCGGAGATGAGCGGGTTAGAAGCCATTAAACAAATAAAAGAAAAACATGACATCCCTATCATTATTTTGACTACTTATAATGAAGATCACTTAATGATCGAAGGAATTGAATTAGGGGCGAAAGGATATCTATTGAAGGATACGAGTTCAGAAACCCTTTTTCATACAATGGATGCAGCAATAAGAGGAAACGTGCTGTTGCAGCCTGAAATCTTAAAACGTCTGCAAGAAATCCAATTGGAGCGGATGAAAAAACAGAGCAGTGATACGCAGCTGACAGAAAAGGAAGTCATTGTTCTAAAAGCAATTGCTAAAGGTCTTAAAAGCAAAGCGATCGCCTTTGATTTGGGCGTCTCTGAGAGAACAGTAAAGTCCAGGTTAACGTCCATTTACAATAAATTAGGCGCGAATTCAAGAACTGAAGCCGTAACGATTGCCATGCAAAGAGGCATTCTGACATTAGACAAATAACATCAAATTTGAAATTTGCCCAAACGTACATACCCGAATGTACGTTTTTTTTATTTCATTGTCCACTACAATGAGGAGGAATATGATCAAGCAATGTGTTGAAAGGAGATTATCATGTCAAAAATGTTATATAAATTAGGAGGATGGGTTGCTCGCCATCGCATAAAAGTTATATGCGCGTGGATCGTTGTGTTAGTTGCTTCGATAGGGCTTGCCATTACGTTAAAACCAAGTTTTTCTGAGGATATGTCCATACCTGACACACCTTCGGAAAAAGCGATGGATGTCATTCAAAAAGAATTTCCTCACGGCCCTGATAAAGGGAGCATACGGGTGATTTTCGGTGCTGAAGATGGAGAGAAACTTACTGCAGAGTCAGCCAAAAAAGCAATAGAAAATACGTTAAAGGAAATCGATAAAGATGGTTCTGTTGACTCGATTGCAAGTCCTTTTGTGACAGGAACAATCGCGAAAGACGGCACAGTTGCCTATGCTGATATCAAGTATAAATCATCAGCAGATGATATAAAGGATTACTCTATCAAACACTTAAAAGACAGTTTGAAAATGGCTGATTATGAGGGACTGCAAGCTGAGCTGAGCGGTGATGTACCGGGAGCCGAGATGGAGATAGGCGGTATCTCTGAAATTGTCGGCATTGTCTTGGCCTTTGTCGTTTTGGCCATTACATTCGGCTCTTTATTAATAGCAGGCTTACCGATTTTAACTGCACTGATTGGATTAGGTGTTAGTATTGGACTTGTTTTGATTGGAACACAAGTTTTCGATATTGCTTCCGTCAGTCTTTCATTAGCCGGAATGATTGGCCTTGCTGTTGGGATTGATTATGCTTTATTTATTTTTACGAAGCACCGCCAGTTTCTAGGCGAAGGCATACAAAAGAATGAATCAATTGCCAGAGCTACCGGAACAGCTGGGAGTGCAGTCGTTTTTGCCGGACTTACTGTTATTGTCGCACTTTGCGGATTGACGGTTGTTAACATTCCTTTTATGTCTGCAATGGGGCTGACAGCAGGGCTTAGTGTATTGTTAGCTGTTCTCGCCTCAATCACGCTTGTTCCTGCCGTCTTATCGATAGCGGGGAAACGGATGGTTCCGAAATCAAACAAGAAAAAAGATAAACAAAGCGCTGAAACAAATGTCTGGGGACGCTTTGTCACAAAAAACCCTATCATGCTAAGTGTATGCAGCATTCTCATTTTGCTCGTCATTAGTATTCCATCTATGCATTTGGAACTGGGCTTGCCTGATGCAGGGATGAAAGCGAAGGATAATCCGGAACGCCGGGCATATGACTTGCTTGCCGACGGTTTTGGAGAAGGATTTAATGGTCAATTAACAATCGTAGCGGATGCTACAAGTGTGACAGAAAATAAGGCGGAAGCCTTCACAGATGCAGTGAAAGAAATAAAGGAACTAGACCATGTAGCGAGTGTCACTCCTGCAATGCCTAATAAAGAAGGGAACTTTGCTATCATTACGGTCGTTCCTGAAACAGGTCCAAATGATGTGGCAACGAAGGATTTGGTAAAGGAAGTACGCAGCTTATCAGATAAAAACGGGGTAGATTTGCTCGTTACTGGATCGACTGCCGTGAATATTGACATTTCAGATCGCCTGAATGATGCGATACCGGTGTTTGCTGTGCTCATTGTAGGTTTTGCGTTTGTATTGCTGACAATCGTATTCCGTTCGCTGCTTGTGCCTCTTGTTGCTGTTGCTGGTTTCGTATTGACAATGACTGCCACTCTTGGGATCTGTGTATTTGTTTTACAAGACGGGAATCTCGTCGACTTTTTCAAAATACCAGAAAAAGGGCCGATACTCGCGTTCTTGCCGATTTTATCTATTGGAATTCTGTTTGGATTAGCCATGGATTATCAAGTATTCCTTGTCAGCAGAATGCGTGAAGAATATGTGAAAACAAAGAATCCAGTACAAGCGATTCAAGCCGGATTAAAACACAGCGGTCCTGTTGTCACCGCAGCCGGCCTGATCATGATCTTCGTTTTTGCAGGATTTATCTTTGCTGGAGAAGCTTCTATTAAAGCCAACGGGTTGGCTCTTTCCTTTGGTGTGCTCTTTGATGCCTTTATTGTACGAATGACACTGATTCCAAGTGTCATGAAACTGATGGGGAATGCAGCCTGGTACTTGCCAAAATGGCTGGACAAGATTATTCCGAATGTGGACATAGAAGGGCATCAACTCACGAAGGAAATACAGCCAGAAATAGATTATGAACAAAAGAAACAAATCAGTATGTAATAGAAAGCAGATCTTTTACGAGATCTGCTTTTTTCTTCATATTCCTGATCACGGTGTGAATGATTAGTTAAAAAGGAGACACTCATGGCGTAATCACTCATTTTGATTTTTTAAAGTCTCTTGGCCAATGGAATACGGCCGAACCTATTCAGAAATACAGGAATCATGCAAGATCCTTTTTTTCTTTCACCTTCCTGGCGATCCAAAACGGCAGATAGAGAAGATAGAAGAAGACGATCGTGACCGCTTCCGCTGATAAAAGATACCATGGCCACGGCCCGAGCACGTCTAACAGCGAAGCTCCGCCGCCCGGCTTTTTCATCATGTACATATAGTTCGACTTCAGCAAACGGTTGATTAAAAAGATGAATGCCCCATAAATATTGACGAGAAGAAACGTGACCCAGAGAGAGCGCACGGTCGGCTTATACTTCTCGGCTGCAATCATCAGAAGGCAGGCCAGTACGACGATTCCGTGGGAAATGAAAAATTCAAAAAAGCGGAAATGAGGAAAGCCGTACCTTCCCAAGTCAGGCGTCAGAATCGCTTGCAAAGCGCTCCCCAAACCGGCAAAATAAAGAAATTTAAACAAGGTGAGATTTTTCGTCAATAACAGAATGATGACAAGATAAACCGAAAGGTCGCTGAGGTGAAGCGGCAAACAATAACGCGGCGTCCAGGAATTTACATAGATAAACCAGGAGTGGTAGCTGATTTCAGAAATCAATAAAACCGCCACAAACGCATAGCGAAGCATCCGGTTCCACCGCGGTTTTTGCAGCGTCTTGCGAAAGACGAACAAACAAACACCGAGCGCTGCAAGCACCAGCAAAGTCAGTATATGAGATGTTGAAAAAAATTGAAACGAGCCGAGTTGATAATCTTTTTGAAAATATGTCTTCATCCTGAACACCCTGTCGTCAAAAATATTTTAGCGTTATTTTGTGACAAACCATGATC
Source organism: Bacillus sp. AK124 (assembly GCF_053903085.1). NCBI lineage: Bacteria > Bacillati > Bacillota > Bacilli > Caryophanales > Bacillaceae > Bacillus > Bacillus sp. AK124. The sequence goes on along the minus strand of NZ_CP096378.1, from coordinate 296,848 downwards.
TATTATTCAAAAAGGCCGCCGAATGTCCGGCAGCCGGGTGTCACATAGAAATAGAATCGTTTTCTTTTACATTATCATTGACCTGAATCCGTTCAACCTTTCCGACAAGAAAGATGTAGGAAAGGGCTCCCAGAAGGGCAAGGGTGCCGATAAAGACGAGGGCGGGCGCAAAGCTTCCCCCGTTTGCGAGAAAGCCGATGACAATCGGAACGATAACGGAGGCGAGGCTGCCGACAAAATTAAATACTCCGCCGGTCAGTCCGATCAAATGCTTAGGCGCTAAAGACGATACAAGCACCCATGTAATGGAGGCCAGACCGTTTCCAAAAAAGGCAAGCGTCATAAATAAAATGATCAGTGATGTCTGATCGACATAATTGGCACCGATAATGGAAATAGACAGGATCAATCCGGTAATAATCGGTGTTTTGCGGGCAACCCCGGCCGATACGCCCCTTTTGATCAGAAAGTCGGACAGGAAGCCGGACAACAGAACACCGATGAACGCCGCAAGAAACGGAAGCGAGGCGAGAAAACCGGATTGGAGAAAATCAAGGCCTCTATATTTTACAAGGTATGTCGGAAACCATGTCAGAAAAAACCATAAAGTCGAATTAACGGCGAACTGTCCAATATATATACCCCACAGCTTGCGATGAGCGGTCACTTGTTTAAAATGCTTCCAATTAAATGCCGATTTTTCCTTTTCGGAAGTCCGGCCGCGGCGGACGATCCCCCCGCCTTTTTCTATATGATCAAGTTCAGCCTTGTTTACCTTTGGATGACGGTCGGGATCTCGGTAAAAAGTATACCAGATAAGGCCCCAGATGATGCCGATCACCCCAGTTACGATGAACAGGCCGCGCCAGCCGACGACATGCTGGATGGCGCTGAGCGCCGGCGTCAAAAACGCAAGGCCGGCAAATTGCCCCGACGTATAAAATGCAATGGCTGAAGCCCTTTCCTGTTCAGGGAACCATGAAGTCACCACCCGGTTATTGGTCGGAAAAGCCGGCGCTTCAAACGCCCCCGTCGCAAGACGCAACCCGAATAGAGAACCGAAGCCGCGGACAAACCCCTGAAGCAATGTTGCGAGCGACCAAGTAACCAAGGTAAAACCGTAGACAAGCCTCGGGCCAAACCGGTCGACAAGCCCGCCTCCCGGTATTTGCAGGGCGCAGTATGCCCAGCCGAAAGCGGAAAAAATCAAACCTAGTTGAACGGCAGACAAGTTTAAATCGTCTCCAATTGCAGAAGCTGCGACTGAGATATTGCTTCGATCCATATAATTGATCACGACACATACAAAAATAAACAGCAGTACCCGCACTCTAACCTTTGTCGGCTTCTCTTTTACAGCAGCTTGTTTCATGACAGGCCCTCTCCTTTTATTTGTTTGTAATGACGGACATCTTTTGAAAACGGTATCATTTTTACCATTCAGCTATGCTTCCGTCCTTGTGCCGCCATACCGGATTGCGCCAGTTATGCCCGATATCAGCCATTTTCCGGACATGATCTTCATTGATGTCCACCCCAAGGCCCGGGCCATCCGGAATCCGGACATAGCCGTCTTCATAGAAAAACACCTTTTGATCCACTATATAATCAAGCAAATCCGTGCCTTTGTTGTAATGGATTCCTAAGCTTTGTTCCTGTATAAATGCATTGTGGCACGTTGCATCAACCTGAAGGCAGGCCGCCAGAGCGATCGGGCCCAGCGGACAGTGAGGAGCGGCGGCGACATCAAATGCTTCCGCCATCGACAGGATCTTTTTGCATTCGGTAATTCCGCCGGCGTGTGACAAGTCAGGCTGAATAATATCGACATAGCCGTCAGTCAGCAGATCTTTAAACTGCCACTTTGAAAACATTCGTTCTCCGGTCGCAATCGGAATTGAGACGAGGCTGGCGATATCGCGTAGCGCCTCGTTGTTTTCCGGCAGAACAGGCTCTTCTATAAACATCGGGCGAAACGGTTCAAGCTCTTTTGCCAAAATCTTCGCCATCGGCTTGTGCACCCTGCCGTGAAAGTCGATGCCGATTCCAATGTACGGGCCGACAGCTTCTCTGACGGCTGATATTCTTTCAATCACCTGATCGATTTTTTCATGTGAATCAATGTATTGCAGCTCTTCCGTGCCGTTCATTTTGACGGCTGTAAAGCCTTGGTCAACCACCTCCTTGGCAGCGAGGCCGACGTCTTGAGGCCTGTCTCCGCCAATCCAGGAATAGACCTTGATCGATTCCCTGCTCTTCCCTCCGAGCAGCTGATGCACGGGCGCATTGTAAAACTTGCCCTTAATGTCCCAAAGCGCTTGATCGATTCCTGCAATCGCGCTCATCAGAATGGGTCCGCCCCGATAAAATCCGCCTCTGTACATGACATTCCAGTGGTCTTCAATGTTCATCGGGTCTTTGCCGATTAAATATTCCATTAACTCGCCGACAGCCGCCTTAACTGTCGCCGCCTTTCCCTCGATTACCGGCTCTCCCCACCCTGTAATGCCTTCATCCGTTTCGATTTTTAAGAAAAGCCAGCGCGGTGGAATTTGGAAACACTCGAATCCCGTTATTTTCATCTCTGATCTCCCCTTTTACTGTTTTGCTGCTTCAACAAATTGCTTTGCTTTTTTGGACAGCTCTTCTAAAAACGCGTCATTCACATCTTGATGAGCCCTCACAAGTGAACCGCCGATTCCAGCACCGACCGCACCGGCCTGTAAAAACTCGTGAAGGTTTTCCAACCCGACCCCTCCCGTCGGAAGCAGCGGAATATGCGGAAGCGGTCCGTGGATATCTTTGATATAGCCAGGCCCCATCGTTCCGGGAAATACTTTGATGATGTCTCCACCGCTTTCATACGCCGTCAATATTTCCGTCGGGGTAAAGGCGCCCGGAATGCTGATCGCTCCATATCGCTTTGTCAGCTTGATCGTCTCTTCATGAACAGTTGGCGACAGGATAAACCGCGCGCCGGCTAAAAGCGCCGCTCTCGCAGATTCGGGATCAAGAACGGTTCCCGCTCCGATAAGCATTTCGTCTCCAACATCTTCTGAAACCGCTTCAATCGCTTTGATCGCTTGAGGGGAATTAAGCGTAATTTCCACAAGCCTGATGCCGCCCGCTTTTAAGGCGCCGGCAATGCTCACTGCCTCCTCCGGATTGTATCCGCGGATGATCGCAATCACTTTTTGTTCTTTGATTTGTGACAATACATGCATTTCTGCCACCCTTTCTTTACGGTTTTTTATCGGCTGACATCTTCTTCATCAGATTGTTCCATAAACGCAAACAGTGAATCGCTGTCAGGCAGCCCTTCAATATCACCGTTTACCGCAGCTACCATGGCGCCGACGGCACAGCCGCGTTTGACAGCTTCAGAAAGCGGAATATGATCAATCAAACCCGATAATACACCGGCTGCAAAGCCGTCTCCGGCACCCACGGGGTCCGCTGCAGTCTGAATCTGATAGCCTTCCGCATAGCCGTTTTCATTCCCGCTGGAATAATAGGCGCCTTTTGCACCAAGCTTGACGATGGCGGTTTCAGCCCCGTGCCCGCGGATGGCTTCCGCTATTTTTTTCTCATCAGCGGTGCCGAACAAAAAACGCCCTTCGCTCAAGCCGGGAAGCACGATATCAGACTGTTTGATCAAATCAAACATCGTCTGCCGCGCCCGCTCTCCGTCCCAGAGCTTTTTTCGAAAATTCGGATCAAATACAACGCATTTATTGTGCTTTTTGGCGAGCTCCACTGCATAAAACACTGCATCTGAAGCGCTTTCACTTAAAGCCGGGGTAATTCCCGTAATGTATAAAAACCCCGCTTTCTCAATGTATGGCTCATCAATATCGCTTTTTTTCAAAAAACTCGCCGCTGAAAGCGTCCTGTAATAGAAGACATTGACTTTGGCCGCGCTTTTCCTTTCTTTAAAAAACAAACCGGTCGGCGCCGTGTCATCGAGCTTCACTTGGCTGACATCGACTCCTTCTCCTCTGACAGCAGAAAGAATCATCGCCCCGAACTCGTCTTTTCCAAGCCGGGTAATCCAGCCGGCTTTTTTCCCGAGCTTCGAAAGTCCGATCAGCGTGTTGGTTTCTGCGCCCGCTATTCTCACCTGATAGTTTCTTGCGTATCTGAGAGGGCCGTCTTCATTCGGAGTGAACAGCGCCATTGTCTCTCCTATGCTAATAACATCCATCAGAACTTTCCCCCTTTGCTAAAGCGGCTTTTTAAATCCGCCAATGCTTTCTGTAATTTTTCCGGCTGTGTGAAGCAGCTGCTCAACGATAAGCGCCTTTCTTGCGAGCATGCGCTCCTTTGGCCCGGCGGTGCTGATCGCCGCATTCATTACGCCATCCGGACCATAGACAGGAGCCGCCAGACAAAACAAACCTTCTTCATTTTCTTCATTGTCAACGGCATATCCCTGTTCCAAAAATGTCTGCAGCTGCTTTTCCAGCTCATCTCTGGCGGTGATGGTATGCCCGGTAAACCGGATAAATTCCATGCGGTCGAGCAGCCCTTCCCTTTTGTCCTCCGGCATGAATGCCAAAAATACCTTGCCAAGCCCGGTGCAATATAGCGGCTTGCGCGAACCGGGCTGTGCGGTTGTTCTGATTGACCTGTTGTTATCGATTTTTGCGATGTAGACGAGCTGATCATCGGATAGAACGGCCATAAACACCGTCTCCTGAACGCCGTCCATCAGCTGTTTTAAAAACGGAACACCTTGCGACGAAATGTCGATCGACTCCATGGCAGCGGTTCCAACTTGGATCAGTTTTGCCCCCAGCCTGTAACGCTTGATAGCATCCTGCTGAAGGTATCCTTCATCCAAAAGTGTAGCGGCCAAATTGAATGTACTGCTCTGCGGCAGCGACAATTCTTTGCTGATCTCCTTTACGGTTAATCCATCCGGATGATTTGACAGCAATTCAAATATACGTACAACACGTACCGCGGATTTTACTGACATGACACCCTCCAACATTCACATATGTGATTCAAAATCAGGATCCTGATAATTCGGACGTATTCTAAACAGAAAGAATGCTCACGTCAACCATCCTATTAAACAAAAAAACTTTTTTATCAAACTTCAAATTACTGGTCTATCGAATCATTTATCAGATGCATGCAGGATTCACCCGCTCAGCTGCGAATATCTCTTCTCAGGAAAACAAGACCATCAAGGAGGTTTATGTATGAAGAGAAAAATGATGATGATCGGATTGGCGCTATCCGTAATAGCAGGCGGCGTGTTCGCCGATGGAACGGGAAATGCTGTTCAAGCGGCGCCTCAGGAAACAGCCATCGCAAAAGATGTCGAAAAATTCAGCAAAAAATTCAACGAAAATCGCGCCTATCAAACGATTTACCATTTAAGCGAAACAATCGGACCGCGTGTGACAGGCACGGCGGAAGAAAAAAAGAGCGCCGCTTTCATCGCCTCACAGATGAAAAAATCAAATCTGAAAGTGACCACACAAACCTTCAGCATACCTGATCGGCTGGAAGGAACGCTTACCGTTCAGGGAAATAACGTGCCTTCGCGGCCTGCCGCCGGTTCCGCCCCGACAGCAGCAGAAGGCCTGGCAGCTCCTCTCTATGATGCCGGCCTCGGCCTGCCCGGCGACTTCACCGAGGAAGCGAGAGGCAAAATCGCCGTCATTTTAAGAGGCGAGCTGACATTCTATGAAAAAGCAAAAAACGCTGCTGACGCAGGCGCAAGCGGAGTGATCATTTATAATAACGTCGACGGTCTCGTCCCTCTGACTCCGAATCTCAGCGGTAATAAAGTCGATGTTCCGGTAGTCGGCGTCAAAAAGGAAGACGGAGAAAAGCTGCTTTCTGAACAAGAAGCGATCTTGAAGCTGAAGGCTCATAAAAATCAAACATCGCAAAACGTGATCGGCGTCCGCAAAGCAAAAGGTGTCAAAAATCCGGACATCGTGTATGTGACTTCGCATTATGACAGCGTCCCTTATGCTCCCGGAGCCAATGACAATGCCTCCGGCACTTCAGTCGTCCTTGAACTGGCCCGGATCATGAAGACGGTTCCAGCCGACAAAGAAATTCGCTTTATTACATTCGGTGCCGAAGAAATCGGTCTCCTCGGATCGCGCCATTATGTCAGCACCTTGTCAGAGCGGGAAGTCAAACAGAGCGTTGCCAACTTTAACTTAGATATGGTGGCGACAAGCTGGGAAAATGCTTCACAGCTGTACATCAATACACCCGACGGTTCGGCAAACCTCGTCTGGGAGCTAAGTAAAGCCGCTTCTTTAAGCCTTGGGAAAGACGTATTATTTTTACATCAAGGCGGTTCATCCGACCATGTCCCATTCCATGAAGCCGGCATCGACTCGGCCAACTTCATTTGGAGAGAGCCGGGAACAGGTGCATTGGAGCCTTGGTACCACACTCCTTACGACACGATTGAACACATCAGCAAAGACAGGCTGAAAACAGCCGGTCAAATCTCGGGAACAGCCGTGTATAACCTGAGCAAAAAAGAAAACAGAAAACCGTCTTACAGCTCAGTCGCCCAATAATATTAAAAAGGAGCAGATCGAATTGATCTGCTCTTTTTTTTATACCGCTTCTTTTCAATCCTTCATCAGCTTAATAAACCGGAAGCTCATCAAAACGCTGCCGATGGCAACCACAATCATGACCACCCCCAGATCCTGAAAATGACCCGCGGTTATTTCTTCTCCAAACAACAGACCCAGAATGACGGACGAAAAGATCGAGCCAAGATAGCGGCATGTTTGGAAGAGCCCCGAAGTGGTCCCGACGATGTCCGGCGGACTTGCCGTAAACATGGCAGCCTGCAGGGCGACATTGCCGAGTCCGTAGCTGACCCCCAGCAAAGAGAGGATAATGCCTTTCCACAACATCGGTGCATCGACAAAAAACAATGTAAGCAGGATGGCGCCGGCCGCCATTATGCAAGAACCAATGAAAACAGGCTGCGTTTCACCTGAACGGTCAATCCATCTCCCGACGAAAGGTGAAATCAATACGCTCGTCCCGGACATGAACAGCATCAAAAGACCGCTCGCTTGAACGGAAAGGTGCATTTCATCCTGAAAATAACTCGGAAGTCCAAAAAACAAACAGTAGTTAAAGATGTTCAGCATAATAAATTGAGCATAGACCGAAGTTAGCGTCCTGCGCGCGATCAACAGTCTGATATCAATAAACGGGCTGCTCACTCTCAGCTCCCACCAAACAAACATCAAAAGCAAGACAAGCCCGAACATCCCCTCGGCAAAACGGGGCTCGCCCGTGCTCAATGAGAGCAGGAATGCCAGCAGGAGAACGATTCCGCCCGCAAACAGAAGAATCCCGGTCAGATCAAGCCGCTTGATGACGGCGCGGACATTTAAGCCGGCTTTTTTCTCATCTTTCGGAAACATGTACATCCCCAGCAAAAAGCTGAACAAAATAAATGGAAAGTTCACAAGGAAAATGGCGGGCCATCCCCCGAGAACGATTAAAAATCCCCCCACAGTCGGTCCAAAAGCGGTCATAGCCGAAGAAAAAATGGACAGCACACTTAGTGCTGACGCCCGCTTTTCATGAATGTGGCTTCTGATCAGGCCCACTCCCGAAGGATAAATGGCGCCGCTCCCAATCGATTGAAACAAACGCATGATCAGCAAGACGGAAAAAGCCGGTGCGAGAGGAGCGCCGATTGCCGATACGGCAACGAGAACAAGCCCTGACAAAAACATCTTTTTCCGACCGATTAAATCGCCGATTTTTCCCGTGACAGGCTGCGCGACCGCACTGGCTAAATAAAAAGATGAAATCAGCCACGATACGGTTGCAAATGAAAGATGAAACTCATGCTGGATGCTGTGCAGCGCCAAAGAAATCATTGAAGAATTGAGCGGATTCAGCATCGTCCCTGATGCAACGGCTGTTAAAAACAGGGCGCGGTTCTTTTTCAATCCGGCCATTTACTTAGGGTAAAGCAGCCTTTCGCCAGCTCCGTCCGCTTTACCTTCCGCACCCGCATCACGGTCGAAAGCATTGCCGACGGTCCCGTATAAAGCAGCATCAAGCCGTTGCGACTCCCGGTTCATCATCGCTGCCGCTCCGTTTTGCAAACCGCATTCCGCAAGTTTTTCAATATCCGATTTCATTTTTAGACCTCCTCGTGCTCTTATCATTTTCTTGTTTTCTTTTTTCGATTCATGACAGTCATAACCTTTGATACAAAGGAGCGTTCTTCCTCTTTTCTTTTAGTTGAAAAACATATTTGACGAAGCTGGCATAGTGAAAAGTTCACAAAAGAAGAGCGCGAAGGCATCGCCGGGCCATGATTTCCAAAACAAAAAGCGGAAAGAAGTCGAGCGTCTTGCCGGAGATCAGGTGAAAGTGTGGATGAAGAGCGCGCTCGGCAAACTGCAGGGCGAATACCGGACGGACGTCTTGAAATTCTGGAATCGAAAAAGCGGAAGGGAAATGGGATGAGATTTTCACCGAATCCGATATTACATATGAGGTTGATATTCAAGGATTGACAACTTCGGGTCAAGCGGCAAAAAAAAATAGCAGCCGGGCTAAAAAATGCCCGGCTGCTTTTTATTGATCCGCTTTTGTTCGAATATGAAGCATCTTTTCATCCAGATAGTTCGCGATGTCAGCCGCTTCTTTCAGCTCATCCGTGAGCTGGTTCGGCACTTCATTGTTCAATTTGTAGTAGATTTTATGTTCGAGGCTCGCCCAGAAATCCATCGCGATCGTCCTGATTTGAATCTCCACCTTGGCGTGCTCGACGCGGTTGGTCAAGTAAACAGGCACTTCTACAATCAGATGGAGGCTCCTGTATCCGTTCGGCTTCGGATTTTTAATGTAGTCTTTCATGTTTAAAATCTTGATGTCTTCGTGTTCCTTCAGCACTTCAACCATATTGTAAATATCGGATAAAAACGAGCAGACGATTCTGAGACCTGCGATATCATTGATGTGCTCCTTAGCGGCCTTTGTGGTAATATCGCAGCCCTTCCGCACAAGCTTGTTGATCAGGCTTTCAAAGCTTTTTACCCTTGATTTCGTATGCTCAATCGGGTTATGGCCATGGATTAAATTATATTCCTGGCTGATAATCGAAAATTTCGTATCCATTTGATCCAAGGCAAATTTATAGACAAGGAGTTCGTTCTTCCAGTCCTCCATCAGGTTTCTTAAATCTTCTATCTGGGCTTCAGGCAGTCCTATCATCTTATCTATCGCCATATCCATTATATTTTTCTCCTTATGACATCATATCGTTTTTTCAGTTAGTAGACGGGCACATCCACGGTAAAGTTTCGACTTAAATCGCAAGATCAAAAAGTGGTCTGGTTGATCATTTTCCACTTTTATAAATTTATTTCCCTTTCAAAAGTCATAAAACATTCATATTCTGTATTACCACTTTTCGGAGGTGAGAATATGTCATACTCTAATAGCTTCGCTTTGATCGTTGTATTATTTATTTTGCTGATCATTGTGGGTTCCGCTTTTGTAAAGTATTAATTCCTTCACGCACTTCCGACAAACTGCAGGTTCATATCGAAAAGCGCTCCGCTTTTCATATGAGCCTGTTTTTTTTGTGATTTAAAAAGAAGTTATTTCCACAATAACAAAAAATGTTTATAATAGGATAGGCTCTGAGCTGACAACGCTCAGAAATAAAACTCTCCCACAAATGAAACTTTTATACAACATTTTCGTCTTATACTGTTGTTAAGGCAATTCAATAACGGAAAGGAAAAGATCAATGTTAAATAAGCTAAAAATGTTGTATGAAAAAACAACAATGAAGTGGCTGCTCAACACTTCCTATTACTTTCTTATTCTCGTACTGCTGTTTTTAATTTACGGATTCCACACAGCAAATACAGGTTCATATATTTATAATGACTTTTAATGGAGAAAAAAACAATGAAACTGATAGAAACTATTAAAAAATACGCGCAAACACAACCCGATACCCTTGCTTTTGTGAATGAAGAAGAAAAGCTGACATACGGAGAGCTTTGGTCACAATCTGAGCGCCTTGCCGCGCGGATTCAAAGCGAAGCATTAACAGAGGCTTCTCCGATCATTGTCTACGGACATATGAAACCGGTCATGGCGGTTTCTTTCCTGGCTTGCGTGAAAGCCGGCCATCCGTACATTCCAGTTGACGTATCGATTCCGGCAGACCGGATTCTGAAAATCATCAACAGCTCAAAAGCCGAGCTTATACTCAATAACTCAGGCACTTCGGTTGACACGGGAGATGCCCTCATTTCCGTTGTGGAACCGGGCGTTCTTGAAGGAGACGGGGTGCCGGAGACAGATCCCGGACGCTGGGTTCACGGTGAAGATACCTTTTACATTATCTACACATCCGGAAGCACGGGAAATCCAAAAGGCGTGCAAATCTCAGCCGCTAATCTTCAGAGCTTCACAGATTGGATCACGAATGACTTTCCGGTGGAAAGCGGCCAAGTGTTCTTAAATCAAGCCCCGTTTTCCTTTGATTTATCGGTGATGGACCTTTATCCGTGCCTGCAGTCCGGAGGCACATTATGGACGGTTACGAAAGATATGATTAACCGGCCGAAACTGTTGTTTGAAGCGCTGAAACAATCCAACGTCAACGTCTGGACATCAACGCCTTCATTCGCACAAATGTGCTTGATGGATCCGTCTTATTCTGAAGAGCTGCTTCCTGAACTGAGCTTGTTTATGTTCTGCGGAGAAACGCTTCCCGCGTCAGTCGCCAGACAACTTAAAGAGAGATTTCCGAAGGCTCGTGTTTTTAACACATACGGCCCGACCGAAGCGACTGTTGCCGTCACTTCCATCGAAGTAACAGACGACGTATTAAACAAGTATTCTTCTCTTCCCGTCGGTTCTGAAAAGCCGGAAACCGAGATCGTGATCATCGATGAAGACGGAAAAGCCGTCCAAGAAGGGGAAAAAGGCGAGATCATTATTACCGGAGCCAGCGTCAGCAAAGGCTATTTAGGCGAAAAAGCGCTGACGGAAAAAGCGTTTTTCTCTTACAACGGCGCCCCTGCTTATCGCACCGGTGACGCAGGGTACAAAGAAAACGGCCAGCTGTTCTTCCTCGGAAGACTCGATTTCCAAATCAAACTGCATGGCTACCGGATTGAGCTTGAAGAGATCGAATACCAAATCAATCAGTCCCGATACGTGCAGTCGGCGGTCGTTATTCCATACTACCGCGAGGAGAAAATCGAGTATCTGATCGCCATGATCGTGCCTGCCGAACACGATTTCGAAAAGGAATACCAGTTAACCAGCGCGATTAAGAAAGATTTGGGCAGCAAGCTGCCTGCATATATGATTCCGAGAAAATTCATGTATCAAAAAGAGATTCCGATGACAGCAAACGGTAAAATTGACCGCAAGAGATTAAAAGAAGAGGTAACCGTATGACACCCTATGGTTCATTTCTTTTCTTCATCATATTAGGAATTTTACTGGCGCCGACCATCATTCTCGGACTGAACGGAAAAAGCTTCCGCTTATATAACATGGCTGTTTCCGTTCTGATTCTGGCGCTTATTTTTTCAAACAGCCTGCACGGGCTGATCATGCTGTGCCTGTTTACGCTTTGGCAGATGGTTCTGATCAAAGGCTATATCGCTTACCGTCTCAAAGCGAACAGCGGCATCGTATTTTGTCTCGCTGCAGCAGCTTCTATCCTGCCTCTGGCACTGTCAAAGCTGCTGCCGTTTTTCGCCGTTGACAACTGGGCAACATTTCTCGGTATCTCGTATTTAACTTTTAAAGGGGTTCAGCTCATCATTGAAACCCGCGACGGTCTCATTAAAAAGCAGCTCCCAATCAGCAGACTGCTTTACTTTATTCTCTTTTTCCCGACCATCTCGTCAGGTCCGATCGACAGGTACCGCCGTTTTGAAAAAGACGATCAGACGGTATGGACGAAGGAGCAATACGAAGAACTGCTTTACAAAGGAATCAATAAAATCTTTCTCGGCTTTTTATATAAATTCATTATCGGCTATTGTATTAATACGTATGTCATTATGAAACTGCCGTTTTTGACTTCCGGCAGCATCTCGCATGGCTTGGCATACATGTATGCGTACAGCCTTTATCTGTTTTTTGATTTTGCCGGCTACACTGCTTTTGCGGTCGGCGTCAGCTATATCATGGGAATCAAATCCCCTGAAAACTTTAATAAGCCGTTCATCAGCCGCAATATTAAAGATTTCTGGAACCGCTGGCATATGTCGCTTTCATTCTGGTTCAGAGACTACGTGTTCATGCGCTTTGTCCTTTGGATGACGAAGAAAAAATGGATCACAAACCGGATGGCTGTTTCCAATATCGGATATGTGCTGCTGTTCCTTCTGATGGGTGTCTGGCACGGCCTTGCCCCTCAGTACATCGTCTACGGGCTGTATCACGCGCTGCTCATGGTCGGCTTTAACTTCTTTGAAAAATGGAATAAGAAATACAAGTGGTGGCCGAACAATAAGTGGACGACAGCCGTCTCAGTCGTGGTGACCTTCCACTTCGTATGTTTTGGATTTTTAATTTTCTCAGGGAAACTAATACACTAAAAGGAGATTTTCATAATGGATTTTAATCAAGAAGTACTTTCAGTTTTAGCAGAGGTATGTCAGGACGATATCGTAAAGGAAAATCCGGATATTGATATTTTTGAAGAGGGAATCCTCGATTCCTTCGGCACGGTGGAATTGCTGCTTGCATTCGAAAGCCACTTTAACATCACAGTGCCGATTACAGAGTTTGACCGGGATGCATGGAACACGCCAAATCAAATCATAAAGCAGCTGAATGAGTTGAGATAATGAAAAAGCGTTTTTTATTCGGGCCAATCATCTTGGCATTTTTACTTTTTTTCACCGCGATCTTGATTCCAAATGCATGGCTGGCAAAACTGGTTCCTAAAGATCGTGTCGAAACTTCAGCTACAGAAATAAACCCGATGATGTTCCAGGGTATGTATCTTCAAGGCAAAGCGCTTGAAGATCCGAAATATCTGCCGATTTACGGATCATCGGAATTGTCCCGGTTAGATGCCTTTCATCCGTCTAACTATTTTAAAGTAAACAACCAAGGGTTCACGCCTTACCTGGTCGGGAAAGGCGGTTCACAGTCCTTGATTCATGCAATCAACTTTGCGGCGCAGTCTGGTCAATTAAAGGGCAAGAAAATCGTTTTCATTATTTCTCCGCAGTGGTTTCAAAAAGACGGCTCGGACGAATCCCACTTTGCGCCGAACTTCTCGGCTTTGCAGGCATACGATCTTGTGTTCAATCAAAATGTCGATCCCGAGCTGAAGAAAAAAATCATCAAACGCATGCTTAAATTTCATGCAGTTACAAACGACGCTCTGCTTTCAGCCCTTTTTAAAGCCGAGCTCGATCAGGACAAAGTGGCGCTGTCCCTTCTGACGCCGCCGGCAAAAGCTTACCGGAGCATTCTGGAGAAAAAGGACATCTACTATTCCATGGTTGAAGGAAACGGACCGAAGCGGACCATTTCCCAGGATGTAAAAAACAAATCGTGGGATGAATTAAAGCAGATGGCCGAAAAGGTCGGCGCCAAAGAATCCCGCAACAATGAGTTTAAAATTTCAAACGGCGTTTATAAGAAATTGAAGCCGAAGCTGAAAAAGCTTAAAGGCCACAATAAAAAGATGAACTATGCCGAGTCAGTCGAGTTCCACGATTTCCATCTCATGATGGATGTTCTGAAAGAATCCGGCGCAGAACCGCTGTTCATCTCGGTTCCGGTCCACGGCAAGTTTTACGACTATACCGGCTTCCCTAAAAAAGGCCGGACAGATTTCTATAAAAAGATTAAAAAAGAAATCGAACAAGAAGGCTTTCAAGTTGCTGATTTAACGAATCATGAATATGATCCATACTTCTTGAAAGATACGCTCCACCTTGGCTGGAAAGGCTGGGTTTACGTCGATCAGGAGATCGAATCCTTTTATAAAAAGTCATCATAAAAAAGGATTCCCCCATGGGGAGTCCTTTTTTTGTCCGATTTAAATTTTTAAAGTTTCCAAAAATTCTATTTTACAAATTTCTCTGAAATCTATTGCGATTATCAAGAGAAGGTTTAAAATAGAAGATAAATATTTTTTGGAAAAAGACTAGAAACGGCAGGGAGAATGAATATGACAAAACAAACGATCAGCGTACAGCTCAGTACAGCAAAAAAGCAAAAGCCAGAGGCTGACCGGCTCGAATTCGGCCGGACCTTTACCGACCACATGTTTATCATGGACTATACGGCTGAAAACGGCTGGCACGATCCGAGAATCGTTCCTTATCAGCCGATTGAAATGGACCCGGCTGCAATGGTTTACCACTACGGGCAGTCCGTTTTTGAAGGGTTAAAAGCTTACTTATCAAGCGAAGGCAGTGTTCTTCTGTTCAGACCTGAAAAAAACGTCGAGAGGCTCAATAAATCCAACGACCGCCTCTGCATTCCGCGGGTTGATCCTGACACCGTTCTGGAAGGGCTGAAGCAGCTGGTTCAGATCGACAAAGAGTGGATTCCTCAAGCTGAGGGGACATCCCTTTATATCCGTCCGTTCATTATTTCAACGGAACCGTACCTCGGCGTCGCTCCGTCCAATATGTATAAAATGCTGATCATTTTATCGCCGGTTGGATCTTATTACAAAGAAGGCATCCACCCTGTGAAAATTGCCGTTGAAAGCGAATTTGTCCGTGCTGTGGCAGGCGGTACAGGCAATGCGAAAACGGCCGGCAACTACGCGGCGAGCCTGAAGGCTCAGGAAGTGGCGGAAAGCAAAGGCTTCTCGCAAGTACTTTGGCTTGACGGAGTAGAAAAGAAATACATTGAAGAAGTAGGCAGCATGAACATCTTCTTCAAAATCAGCGGTGAAATTGTCACTCCGGCTCTAAACGGAAGTATTTTGGAAGGCATTACGAGAAATTCCGTCATTCATCTATTAAAACAATGGGGACTTTCCGTAACCGAAAGGAAAATTTCAGTTGATGAACTGGTTCAGGCTCACAAAGATGGTCTGCTTGAAGAAGCGTTCGGCACCGGAACCGCCGCTGTCATTTCCCCGGTCGGCGAGCTGATCTGGAAAAACGAAAGCCTTGTGATCAACAGCGGACAAACAGGCGAAATCGCCAAAAGGCTCTACCAAACGATCACCGGTATTCAAAAAGGCGCTTTGCCTGACACATTCGGCTGGACAGTTGAAGTTGATAAAGTCAGCCAATCCTGCTAAGCGGTTTAAGCTCTCTTTTGCAAAAAAGAGGGCTTGCACCCTTATCGCGAAATGTACCGGCGGCAGGCTCTGTTTCCACACCGCTCGCCCCTCTTTTTCATTCCGCCTAGTCAATCCCCCGCACAAAACGATTCCATTTTATATATTTTATGTTAAAA
The DNA here is from genome assembly GCF_053903085.1 of Bacillus sp. AK124. Taxonomy (NCBI): domain Bacteria; kingdom Bacillati; phylum Bacillota; class Bacilli; order Caryophanales; family Bacillaceae; genus Bacillus; species Bacillus sp. AK124. The sequence goes on along the minus strand of NZ_CP096378.1, from coordinate 281,395 downwards.
TTATCAATAACCACACCGGAAAGGAGAGATTATCCGTTCTCATGTAACATGCAAATCAAGAAAGGACGCTGAACAATGGATCAAACAAAATTGAGCGTCTGGGAAAAGAATTACACGTTCCTTTTCATCTCCAGGCTAATCAAAATCTCGGCTGACTGTTTTGCCTTCAACTCTATTTTATGGTTCTTAATTTTTGACGGAAAAGGTGCAATCGGCACCTCCCTGCTTCTTGCCGTCACTTTCCTCCCCGAAGCCTTTTTGGCGCCGGTTACAGGGCCTTTAGTCAAAAGAAGCGCCCTGAAATTCTGGATGTATTTTTCGGATTTAACAAGAGCAGCCGTCGTCATTACAATACCGATTTGCTACTTAAACGGCTTTTCACCGATGTGGTTTGTTTTAGGGCTCATGATCATCCATTCGGCAACTGGTGCGACTTATAACCCGGCGTCGATTACGCTGATTCCGCAGATCGTGAACGAAAATCTCATCCAAAAAGCCAACGCGATTCTCCAGTCTTCTTCAGAAATCATCAGGCTGGGAGCCGTTACATTGTGCGGTGTGCTGCTGACTTTTATCGGTCCTGCAACGACTTTGGTCTTTTCATTTATCTTTTATATCATATCGGGCCTATTCGTGCTTTGCATCAAATACACCATCATCCGGAATCAATCACAATCTAAGTCTCTTGCTCAAAGAGGTACATATTTTGCGAGATTAAAAAGAGGATTTACATTGGTGAAAAACCACAAAATATTATATCCGTTGGCGATTTACTGCATCTTCATGAACCTGGCGGCTTCACCCTGGGAAGCCCTTTCTGCGGTATATGTTGCAGAGGATTTAAACGGAACGCCGTTCATCCACTCGCTGCTGAAGGCTACGACGGCAGGAGGAGCATTTTTACTTGGTTTTATCCTTGCAAAAGTAAAAATCAACAGGTACGGACTCCTTTTCATCACGGCAGGCATTCTTGAAGGTGCGGCTTATTTTATCGCTGGACTGAATACTTTCCTGCCGCTCGTATTTCTCGCAGCCTTTGCATTCGGAGCAGCCATCAGTTCGATCAATGTCCCCGAATTCACGATTATCCAGACATCTGTCGAAGGGGATGACCAGCCTCAAGTGTTCGCAGTCATCCATATGATCACAAATCTATCGCTTCCTTTAGGAGCAATTGCCTGCGGGTATGCCGCAAAAACGCTTGGCGCGGGAAGCGTGATCGCAATCGGCGGCTTCATCGAAATCATTGCGGGCATCGGCATCCTCATATTCACTCAGCTTGCCAAAGCCCGGCAGTCAGATCTGGTCAAAGAAAAAGAAGCAAGCGCAAATATGTAGGCATGAATGGGACGGCCGCTGTTTCGCCGGGCCATTCGGACACGGCGGCGCCTATATCTATTAAAAGGTTCCGGCTGACACACCGGAACCTCAATTTTATTCCTATGCTTCTACAGATCTAAAAAACTGCGGAAGATGCTCTTTATGCGCTTCAAGCATTTCGTCCAGTATTTGTTTCGCAATCTTGTCGGACGGAACGAGCGGGTTGATTGTCATGGCGACAAGCGCGGTGTTGTAATCACCTGTAACAGCCGCTTCAGCCGCAACGCGTTCGAATGATTTGATTTGCTGGACAAGGCCCCTCACGGTGACAGGCAAATCTCCGACCGCGATCGGTTTCGGCCCGTTTTTCGTCATGACACAGTTGACTTCCACTGCGGAGTCATCCGGAATGCTTGCGATCGCTCCGTTATTCATCGTGTTGACAGGCTGAATATCGTGCTTGTCATTATAAATCGAGCTGATCAAATTGCAGGCGGCATCACTGTAATATGCGCCGCCGCGCTTTTCAAGCTGGGGCGGTTTGATCGCCAGCTCCGGATCTTTATACAGCTCAAACAATTCCTTTTCAACTTGCTGAACGACCTCTGCACGCGTCCCTTCCGTTTTTGAAGCCTCCAGTTCATGTTCAAGCATCTCCTGCGTTTTGTAGTAGTAGCGGTGGTAGCCGCACGGAATCAGGCCGAGCCCCCGGATAAAGTCAGGTTCCCACGATTCTCCGGAAATGTTTTTCATCGTCATCGCATTTTCGGGATCTGCCATCGCTTCGATCACTTTGTCTTTGACGCTGACGCCGTCCAGGAAAACGTCGAGTCCGAACACCATATGATTTAATCCGGCAAATTGAATGTTTATGCGGCTTTCATCAACATCAAGCGCTTTTGCAACCCCCATCTTCATGCCGATCGGCACATTGCAGAGCCCGACGACTTTTTTCAAATTAGAGTAGCGGAGCAGTGCTTCAGTCACCATGCCTGCCGGGTTGGTAAAGTTGACAAGCCACGCGTCAGGGCACAGTTCTTCGATGTCTTTTGCAATCTCAAGGATGACCGGAATGGTGCGGAGCCCCTTGAAAAGACCGCCCGGTCCATTTGTTTCCTGTCCGATCACCCCGTATTTTAATGGAATTCGTTCATCTTTTGCCCTCGCTTCGAGCAAACCGACGCGGAATTGCGTCGTGACAAAATCAGCGTCTTTTAAAGCCTCCCTGCGGTCGAGCGTCAGATGGACTTCGATCGGGACGCCCGCTTTTTCGACCATTCGCTTCGCCAACGTGCCGACGATATTGAGTTTTTCTTCCCCTTCCGGTATATCGACGAGCCAGAGCTCGCTGACCGGAAGTTGGTCATGCCGTTTGATTAATCCCTCGACAAGCTCGGGCGTATAACTAGAACCTCCGCCAATTGTTACGATTTTCAATCCTTTTTTCATCAATTGACACCTCCGTGGACATTCATTTTTTCATACAGCTCGACAATCTCCGCGGCCAAATCTTTCATGGTCATCGCATTCATTAAATGATCTTGGGCATGAATCATGAGAAGTGAGGGTTCGGTTTTCGCCCCCTTCGCTTCATTTTGAATCAAAGCTGTCTGAAAATGATGCGCCTTGATCAGTTCTTCGTCAGCCGCCCGGATCTTTTCTTTTGCAGCGGCGAAATCTCCCTTTTTGGCTTCGGCTATCGCTTCCATGCAAAAGCTCCTGCCGTTTCCTCCGTGAAGGATAATTTGAAATATCGTTCGTTCCAATTCCTCGGACATCTTGGCACCCCTTTTCTATACACTGGCCTGTTGACCATCGCTTACGGCCGTTCCGGCCTCCAGTTCGCTCTCTTCTCTCAGCTTTTGTAGATCCCACATTCTAAAGAACGGATAGTATACGACAAACGAGATCAACAAATTAATCAACTGCATGACCGCTCCGGAAATTTTCCCTCCTGTTGCTAAATATCCGGAAAAGCCGGGCGGCATTGTCCACGGCACCGCAATCCCAGCCGGCTTTGCGACAAGACCTGTACTCATTCCAATATAGGTTGCCGTTAACATTAACAGCGGCGACACGATGAACGGAATCAGCAGCATCGGATTCATGACGATCGGCATGCCGAAAATAATCGGTTCGTTGATGTTAAAAATAGCGGGACCGATGGCTAATCTGCCGAGCTGTTTCATCTGTTTGCTTCGCGCTCTAACAAACATCGTAATGACCAAAGCCAAAGTGGCGCCGCTTCCGCCGATGTTAACCCAAATCTCAAAAAACTGTGTCGTAAATATGTTTGGGAGCGCTTCACCGGCTTGGAAAGCGAGACGGTTTTCGTCCATCGCACCGTACCAGATCGGCGACATCACTCCGCCGACAATGTTTGCTCCGTGAAGGCCGCAGGACCACAGCAGCATTTTCACAGTTTCGGCTATAAGGCTTCCGCCGAGACTGCCTCCAAGGATGGATAGAGGTGTGCCTAAAAGTACGTTGACGACATTATGGAGGCTTCCAAACGGCGTCATCTCAATTAAAAGGCGCGCCCCCCAAATCGAGCCGATAACGGCGAATCCCGGAATCAGAGCGATAAATGATTTGCTGACAGCCGGCGGTACGCCGTCCGGCATTTTGACGACAATATCCTTTTGAACGACCCAGCGGTAAACCTCAGTCGAGAACATCGCGATCAGCATGCCGACAAACAGACCTTTGCTTCCCATTAATGAAATCGGGATGCCGCCCGACACTAAAATTTCCTCTGTTGCGCCTTCCGGTGTGAACGGAATCTGGTAGGGGGTCGCAAGCAGAAAAGCTGCTACGGCAATGGCACCTGATGACAGAGCATCAATGTCGTATTTTTCGGCCAGCCGGTAGGCGATGCCGAACGTTGCAATCAACGCCATAATGTCAAAGCTGACATTAACCGGGTAGCTTAATTTATCAGCCCATTGCTCGCCGAAAATCCCCGCCATGAATTCCGGATATCCCGGAATCGGCAAATTGGCTAAGATGAGAAACAGCGATCCGATAATGATTAATGGCATGGTCAGAATAATACCGTCTCTGAGTGCCTGCAAATGGCGCTGGGCGGCAATTCTGCCGGCAACCGGCATGACCTTCTCCTCTAAAAACGCATTAAACTTATTCACTTGTGCCGCCTCCTTTAAGAGCCGGCAAGCTGTTCGGCGGATTTTAACACTTCTGCCCCATTACAAGTTCCGTAATGGACCGTATTGATGACATCGACGGGTACACCTTTCGATACTCCTAATTTTTTTAATTGCGGGAGCATGTAACGGACTTGCGGGCCAAGAAGCAATACGTCGGCTTTATCGATATGATTCTGAACCTCTCCTCCGGAAACGGCCCAGATTTTATAGTCTTTGCCTTGTTCCTCTGCACTTTTTTCCATTTTCGTTACAAGCAGACTCGTTGACATTCCTGCAGCGCAAGCTAGTAAGATATTCATGTTCATATGTCCCCCTTTTACGTATCGTGTATGATCTCTTTTACAGTTCCATCATACAATGAAACCGTTTTCATATACACTTAATGATTTTCCTCAGTGAAGAGGAAAAAAGACAAGGGGACATCTTCATTTTGCATATCGATGAGCCGGCCTGCTTTTTTTGAAGACGGACATAAACTCCCCGTACGTTTTGCATTTCAGAAGCTCCCGGACAATGACCCTGTCATCTAAAACACGGCCCAAAAATTTGTACATCTCTTGCAAATTTGCTGTATTGTCCTTTTCCACGCAAAGAAGGCAAACGAATTGAACCCTCTTATTCTCCCAGACTATCGGTTTTTGCAGCGTACAAACCGCCCAAAAAGTCGAATCGGTTTTTGGTGCCATCGGATGCGGAATTGCAACCAGATTACCGAAGCAAGTGGGCGCAACGGCCTCCCGTTCAAAGACGGAGGCTTCAAGCCCAGCGTCTGCAAGCCCTGATTGCATCACTTTTCCGCACAGAAAGCGGAGGACCTCCTCTCGGGAAGACAGACTTTCCTGCAAAAAGACGAGCTGTTTTTTCGTATAGGTCGAAGCGATTCCGTCATCTTCAGCAAGTACCTGTTCTATTTTCGTTAAATCTCCCCCTCCCAATATGGCGTTAACTTGAATCACCGGAATAGGAAGATCAGCGGACAGCGGTATGGTGCTGATGACAAAATCGAGTGCATGGAGAGACATTTGATTCAGCTTGTAGTAATCAACTGTTCCAAGGATTTCAAGCTTTGAACCGAATGTAGCCCGCAGTCTGTCTTGAAGCAGCATGGCGCTTCCGGCTCCTGACGCGCAGACAATCATGCAGCGTTTTGAGGGCCTGTTCATGTTTCGTCTTTCCATGGCTGCGCCGATATGCAGAGCGAGATAGCCGACCTCGCTTTCCTGAATGTCAAATCCCGTCTCTTTTTTGATGACTTCACCAGCTTGAATCCCGGCTTCAAATGCGAGGGGATAATTGGCTTTAATTGCGTCCAGCATCGGATTTCTGATATTCATGCCGTATCTGCAGCGATTCAGAGCCGGTTTCAGGTGAAGACCGAGACCGATTTTTAATTCTTTGTCATTCCCAATGCCAAGGGTAAATTTTTGATCGATGGCTTTCATGATCAATTTCGTCAGCCGGTCTGTCTCTTCATCCATCATATTTTCGATTGCATCGCTGCGAATGGAGGCCATAACCGTCCTTTTCGCGCCAAGCAGATGGATGGCGATGTAGGCCGTTTCTTTATCCGGAAATGCCACTTGCAGCTTTTGTTCAAGAGTGCGGACAATCTCCTTCGCCACTTCATATTCTTTATGATTCATAATCTCCTTTACATCTTTGGAATAAAGAGAAACATGTTTGCCGCTTCGAATACGTTTGCATGCAATGGCGACGTGAATGAGAAGGTTGTTTAGTCCGATATCTGAAAGAGAAATGTGATCTTCGCTTATTTTTTCTAAAATCGTCTGACGGATCATAGCCAGCTCTTCTTTTGGGAGGATGGATATCCGGGTGTTCATAATATCAATATCCGTTTCCCGCTTTGGAAAAAGGTGCTCTGCGATGCAGGATCGCAGCTTCATCTCATCTCCCTTCAGCTTAAAGCCGTAATTCGGTTTGATCTCCAGTTCGATGTCGTAAGGTTTAAGCCTTTTCTTCACATCTCTCATATCGTTTTGGACCGTCGATTTGCTGATAAACATCTCACCGGCTAAATCTTCAAGTTTGACATACTCCTCAGTTAAGAGAAGCCTTTTTAATAAATAGAGAATACGCTCATTCGGAAAAACGGGAGTAGAAAGCTCTTCATGAAATGTGTGCTGCAGAAGCTGGCGAAAGAGGCGGTCATTCTTGATGGAGAGCCGATAGCCTGCACCTCTGATCGATTGAACGGCAGCGCCGTTTTTGGAGAGAAGCCGGTCTAATTCTTTCACATCTGACCTGATCGTCCGAGAGGTCACATTTAGCTCATTGGCCAAATATGTGCTGGTTAACGGTGATTCTGCTCCTATCAATTCGCCGAGGATAAGCTTAAGCCGAGCATTGAGCATAGAAAAAGACCCTCCCACTAAGATACTTGAACCGAGACCAAACCCATACACTCAGGTATATTCATTCTTTTTGTGAAATTTGTCTCATAGTTAAGTAAATTCTATTATGGCTGCGCTTTCAAGTCAATTTGGCCTTTCTCCAAGAAAAAAAGCCGGTTTACCCGGCTTTCAGATTCTTTTTCTCTCTTCGGCTTTTGATGATTTTCCATGCGATCGGATAGATGACAGGCGCCCATTTGACGGCGCTTTTAAACACTTTTTTCATAGCTTGACTCCCTCCTGTTTTTTTATTGTTTTCCCTGTTGAACGGGAGCCAAACCTTTTAACTATCTTGAGACATAGCGGTTTTCTTTTATCCAGAAACGCCAAGGGTATTCCCTCGCTTCTCCAGAGTTGTCAATTCCAATTCGCGGGCCGCACAAAATGTTCTGAGGTTCATATCCTTTTGCGATATAAAGCGGCGGCGATGTCAGCGGTCTGCCGTAATCGTTCATCGTGATGGAAAGCGCTTTTGTCAGCTTTCCCGGTCCGTTCGTCCAATCGCGCGGTTTCTTTCCGCTCCTTCGCTTCTCCATCAGCGCGAGGCCTTCATGGGGTTCAAGCGCTCTGATCAGCACGGCCTCAGGTTCATCGGCTCCTCCGCTTACAACATTGATGAGTGTGTGGGTGTGCATGGTGTACGTATAGACCAAGCCGGCTTCATGAAACATGATTTCAGTACGTTTCGTCCGGCGGTTGCCGTAGCTGTGCGCCGCTCTGTCCCCGGGCCCTCTATAAGCCTCTGTCTCCACAATATATCCTGAAGCAGTCCCTTCTTCTGTTTCCTTGACAAGAAGACAGCCTAACAGGGATTGAGCGAGTTCAATTGTTGGTTTGCTATAAAATTCGAGCGGGAGAGGTTCGTGAGCTGGATTCATTTTTGGATGGCCTCCTTTTTGCTCAAAGGCGAAATGCCTCTTTGTCGATTGTGATATATTTTACCATTTTCGACAGACGGGATGCCAGAAAATGAAGGTGCCTTGATTAAGATGAGGATCTCCCATTGATTTTATTTTTCAGTCTTTCATGGATGACATTGACATATCTGTATTATTGTATACAATAATAATTATATTCTGAAAAAAGGAGGCGAAAGCTTTTTTCATGCACTCTTCAAATCCAGTCAAAAGACAGTCTGCAAGTGATTACGCTTACAATGAATTAAGAACGAAGATCATCGAACTTGAATACCCTCCCTCTGAACAGCTTGCTGAAGACAGTCTTGCAAAGGGTTTAAACATCAGCAGAACTCCTCTTCGCCAGGCTCTTTACCGGCTGGAGCTTGAAGGATTGGTCAGTAAACAGCCGAACGGCCGGCTTCGCGTATGCCCGATTTCGCTTGCTGAAGCGAAAGAGGTTTTTAAAGTTCGGGAAGCGCTTGAAGGACTGCTCACTGCCGAAGCCGCACAGCTGGTGACACCGGAGAGCCTTCATCAGCTTGAAGACCGCATCGAACTGATGAAACTGGCTGCCGTAAAGGGCCGCAAAACAGATACGGTCAAATACGGATCAGAATTTCATTCCATCTTGCACGCCATCAGCACAAACGCAACCGCAAAACGTTTTCTGGATCAGCTTGAAAGCAGGATCGAACGGTATCGCAGAATCAGCGGATACAAAAATCCTGACTACAAACCGTCTGTATCTTTCAATGAACACTTGGACATTTTTAATGCCGTCAAAGAAAAAAACAGCGTTTTGGCAGAAGCCGCCATGCGTTCCCACATTAAACGAAGCTTGCGTTCCATTGAAGAAACGCTGGAACGTTCATACTAATCCGCCGAACAGCCAATGCCATTCTCACAGCACGTTTTTGACACAAAAGTTAAAAAACGAATAAGAGGTGGAAAAATGGGCAAACAAGGTGTATTTAAACCGGGATTAGAAGGCGTTATTGCTGGGGAAACGAACATTTCCTTCTTAGATACGGAAGCGGAACAAATCGTCATTAAAGGCTATGATTTAATCGAACTTGCAGAACAAAAAACATATCTTGACCTCGTCTATCTCCTCCTTCAAAATAAACTGCCTGATCCAATGGAATTGCAAGGAATTGAAAGCGCTATAAAAAATTCGTATGAACTGCCCGGCGGAATCTATACCATTCTGAAGGCGCTTCCGAATAACACCCATCCGATGGATGCGCTCCGAACCGGGATTTCCGCTTTAGCTGGATATGATCCTGAATTGAATGACAGGTCTCCATCAGCAAACAGAAGCAAAGCGCTGCGCTTGATCGCACAGGTTCCGAATATTACCGCCAACAGCTACCGCATCCTTCACCAGAAAAATGTCATCACGCCTGATAAACAGCTTTCATTCAGCCAGAACTTTTTATACATGCTGACGGAAAAAGAACCGACTCCGGAAGAAACAGCCGTCTTTGATCAGACATTAATGCTGTACAGCGAGCACGAAATGCCGAACTCCACATTTGCCGCAAGAGTCATCGCATCGACAAACACAGACATATACGGTGCTTTCACAGGCGCCGCTGCATCGCTTAAAGGACATTTGCACGGCGGCGCGAATGAAGCAGTGATGTACATGCTGCTCGAAGGAGAAACAAAATCGGGCTTCTGCAAGCTGATTGAGCATAAGTTAAGCAGAAAAGAAAAAATCATGGGCTTCGGCCACCGCGTCTATATGAAAAAAATGGACCCGCGCGCAGCCCTGCTGAAAAAGGCGCTCTATTCGCTATCTCATAAAACCGGCCGACAGGATTTATATGAGATGTGTGATGCCGGTGAAAAGCTGATGCGCGAAGAAAAAGGCCTGTATCCGAACCTCGACTACTATGCGGCTCCGGTCTATTACCTGCTCGGCATACCGATCGATCTCTATACTCCGATATTTTTCGCGGCACGTTCGGTCGGTCTAAGCGCGCATGTCATTGAACAGCACGAAGACAACAGGCTATTCCGCCCGAGAGTTCACTATACCGGACCGCGTCATCTTCATCCATAGTTCGCCTTTGATTCAGAAAGAAGGGAGATAAATGTTATGAAAACAGAAAGTCAAACGCTCCAAAATTGCGATCAATTGCTGGAAGAGATCGCAGACTATACGGTAAATGCCAAGATTTCAAGCGAAGAAGCGATTGAAACCGCCCGCTACGTCTTAATGGATACACTGGGCTGCGGCATTTTGGCGCTCAAATACCCGGAATGCGCCAAACATCTCGGCCCGATTGCCCCGGGTACCGTCGTCCCGAACGGCACCCGCGTCCCGGGAACGCAATTTGAGCTCGATCCTGTTCACGGAGCCTTCAATATCGGCTGCATGATTCGCTGGCTCGATTATAATGACACATGGCTGGCAGCCGAATGGGGCCACCCGTCAGATAACCTTGGAGCGATTTTAGCCTGCGCTGACTATGTCAGCAGGCAGCGGCTCGCGGCGGGCAAGGAACCGCTCACCATTCACGATGTATTAACGGCAATTGTGAAGGCTCATGAAATCCAAGGCGTCCTTGCTCTCGAGAACAGCTTAAACAGAAACGGGCTTGACCATGTGCTGTTTGTAAAAGTCGCCTCCACTGCTGTGGCATGCTCACTATTGGGGGGGACAAAACAGGATGTTGTCAATGCCGTCTCCCAAGCCTGGGTCGATAATTCAAGCCTGCGGACGTACCGTCACGCTCCGAATACCGGTTCGCGAAAGTCCTGGGCTGCCGGTGATGCGACAAGCCGCGGCGTGAGGCTCGCAATGATGACCTTGAAGGGCGAAATGGGATATAAAACCGCTTTGTCCGCTCCAATGTGGGGTTTTCAGGATGTCTTATTCGGCGGAAAAGAATTGACGCTCGCCAGACCGCTCGACTCTTATGTCATCGAAAATGTCCTTTTTAAAATTTCGTATCCGGCGGAATTCCACGCACAAACGGCTGCTGAAGCCGCGATCAAGCTTCACCCTGAAGTGAAGAACAGACTTGATAACATTGATCAAATCGTGATCACGACGCACGAATCGGCCATCCGGATTATCGACAAAACGGGAGAATTACACAATCCGGCTGACCGTGATCACTGCCTTCAGTATATAACAGCGATCGGGCTGATCTACGGCGATATTACCGCTGACCATTACGAAGACGAAACCGCGCAAAATCCGGAAATCGACAGACTGCGCGAAAAAATGACCACAGTCGAAAACAAACAGTATTCTACCGATTATCTCGACCCGGAAAAACGCTCGATCGCCAACGCTGTTCAAGTGTTTTACAAAGACGGCACACAATCGCAAAAAATCGCGATCGAATACCCGATTGGTCATCGGCGCCGCCGCAACGAAGGCATCCCGCTGTTAAAAGAAAAGTTCACCAATAACTTAAAAACGCGCTTTCCGGCGGGGCAAGCGGAGCGAATCAACGCCCTGCTGAATGACCCTCGCCAATTAAGCGGTACACCTGTGCCGGACTTTATGGAATTGTTTGTGATTTAGGAGGTTTTGAATATGTGGATTGTCTCGAAACAATCAACTCAGGAAGAACTGGCCAATACATTCAGAAAGCTGATGAAAGCGCCTGATATTTTGAAAATACCAGGCGTTCATGACGGGATGGCAGCCATTACCGCAAAAAACATCGGCTTCAAAGCGCTCTACCTCTCCGGGGCAGCCTACACGGCAAGCCGCGGACTCCCTGACCTCGGAATGATTCATTCCCAGGAAATCGCTGAAAAAGCCAGCGAACTTGTGAGAGCCGCAAATCTTCCGCTTTTGGTCGATATCGACACCGGCTACGGCGGTGTCCTAAATGCGGCGCGCACGGCGGCCGAAATGGCTGAAAGCCGGGTCGCAGCCGTTCAAATCGAAGATCAGCAGCTGCCTAAAAAATGCGGACATTTAAATGGAAAGACGCTTGTCCCGGCAGAAGACATGATCGCAAAAATTAGAGCGATAAAAGAAACCGCCCCTTCACTCGTCATTGTGGCACGCACGGATGCAAAAGCAGCGGAAGGAATGGAGGCCGCCGTCAGACGCGCCAATTTATATGCCGACGCGGGAGCCGATGCCATCTTTCCGGAAGCATTAACGAACGCAGCTGAGTTCAAGGAAATGGCCTCATCCATTAAAGTGCCGCTCCTCGCCAATATGACCGAATTCGGAAAAACGCCTTATTACACGGCTGACGAATTCCAAATGCTCGGCTGCAGCATGGTTATTTACCCGGTAACCTCCCTGCGCGCTGCCGCAAAAGCTTATGAACGGGTCTTCGCAGAAATTTTCGAAAAAGGCACGCAAAAGGGTGTGCTCGATGACATGCAGACGCGCGAAGAATTATATGATGCGATTCAATACTACGACTATGAAAAATTGGACGAAAATATCGCCAAAACGGTGCTTCCCGAAATCGGAAAAGAACATCGTTAATACGAGAAAAAAGGCTGCCGAATTGTCGGCAGCCTTCTCCATTTACAGCAGTTGCATCAATGCACCGCCGGCAGCACCGGCTGCAACGATGATCCATGGCGGAAGCTTCCAGTAGACAAGCAGGCTGAATAAAACCGCGGCGAATGCAAAATCAACCGGCGCCAATATCGAGCTGGTCCAGATCGGATGATAAAATGCGGAAATCAATATTCCCACAACGGCTGCATTCACTCCCATTAAAGCGCCTTTCACTTTAGGATTGCGGCGCAGCGTATCCCAGAAGGGCAGCGTCCCCAAAATCAGCAGGAACGCCGGCAGAAAAATCGCCGCTGTGGCGAGCATTCCGCCTTGCCAGCCGCTGATCACCGCACCAAGATATGCAGCGAATGTGAACAAAGGCCCCGGGACAGCTTGAGCGGCTCCATACCCGGCTAGAAAAGCCTCTTCGCTTAACCAGCCCGTCGGTACAAATTCCCGTTCTAATAACGGCAGGACCACATGCCCTCCGCCGAAGACTAAAGAACCCGACCTGTAAAAACTGTCAAACATGGCAATCCAGCTGGAAGATGTCAGTTCTCTGAGCATCGGCAGCAGTATGAGAAGCCCGAAAAACAAGCTGAGACAAACCGCCGCAAAACGGCGCGACACTGGAAATCGCATGACAGAATCATCTGTCTCAACTTGCTCTTTATAGATGAGATAACCGGCGAAAGCGGCGAGCAGGATGACTCCGACCTGTGTAAAAGCCGTCTGCCAGAGAAGGGTGGCGACTAGAGCAAACAGCGCGATCGCCTTGCGCCTTTTATCAGGTGTCAGCTTTTGCGCCATCCCCAAAACAGCATGGGCGACTACGGCTACGGCTACGATTTTCAACCCATGAATCCAGCCGGCTGTCCCGATATCGAAGCCTTGCAGAATCATAGCAAATAATACGAGTGCTATGACAGATGGGAGAGTAAACCCGATGAACGCTAAGATGCCTCCAATGATGCCGGCTCGCATGACGCCGATTCCGATCCCCACCTGGCTGCTGGCAGGGCCGGGCAGGAACTGGCATAAAGCGACCAGATCGGCATAGTTTTTTTCGTCCATCCATTTTCTTTTGCGGACATATTCAGCATGAAAATATCCCAAATGGGCGATCGGCCCTCCGAACGATGTCAATCCAAGCCTGGTTGAAACGAATAGAATTTCAAGCAGCGACCTCAAGCTTCGGTCCGCTTTATGCTTTGTCATGATTTCACTCCTCTATTCTTTAATTTCTTTAAACAGTTCATATGCTTTCAACCTTGCTTCCTTCAGTACGCTTGCTCCTTTTTCCGTAGTTGAGTAGTATTTTCTGATTTTCCCGTCCACATTCTGTTCTTCTTTTCGAAGAAGTCCGTCAGATTCCATTGAATGAAGGATCGGATACAGCGTTCCCGCACTGATGTTATATCCGTGCTCTTTCAATTCCTCAAGCATCCACAAGCCGAAAATCGGATGTTCGCTGGCGTGGTGCAAAATATGAATTTGAATAAATCCCAGAAATAGCTTTCGCAATACTTTATCTTCCAATACCGCACCCCCTTTAACGAAACTCAATATCGAAATCCGATATCGACAGTTTATAACGAAAGTGTAGCATCGGTTCTCTCTCTTTTCAAGGTCTTTTGCCCTTAAAAAAACAAGCCCAAACATGGGCTTGCCTGTTTCAAACATTTACGACTGATACTGTACACGATGAAGATTCGCAAAAATACCGCCGCGCTCAACCAGTTCATCATGTGTTCCTTCTTCTGCGATTCCGTTTTCTGTCACGACCACAATCCGGTCGGCATTGCGGATCGTAGCAAGTCTGTGAGCAATGACAAGCGTCGTCCTGTCTTTTGCGAGCTCTGTCAAAGCGTTTTGAATCACCTGCTCCGTCTCTGTGTCAAGTGCTGATGTGGCTTCGTCCAATATGAGAATCGGCGGATTTTTAAGAAACATCCTGGCGATTGCGATCCTTTGCTTTTGGCCCCCTGACAGCTTCAGCCCTCTTTCGCCGACTTGGGTCTCATAACCGTCCGGGAGCGACTCGATCAGCTGTTCTAAATGCGCCATTTTGGCGGCCCGCTGAATCTCTTCATCTGTCGCATCCAGTTTTCCGTAGGCGATGTTTTCGCGGAGCGTCCCCGTAAAAAGAAACACATCCTGCTGGACGATGCCGATTTGCGAACGGAGAGAACGTTTTGTCATGTCGCGAATATCGATGCCGTCAATTGTGATGGCTCCGCCGTCTATATCGTAAAAACGCGGAATCAGCGAGCTGATCGTCGTTTTGCCCGCTCCCGAAGGACCGACAAAAGCGACCGTTTCTCCGGCTGTAATTGACAGATCGACGCCTTGCAGGACAGGTTTATGTTTTTCATAGCCGAACGTCACATTCTTGAAGACGATGTTTCCTTCCAACAGCTGAACATCAATCGCATCTTTGCGGTCGACAATCTGCGGCTTTGTACCGATCAACTCCGTAAACCGCTTAAATCCTGCCATTCCTTTCGGATAAAGCTCCAAAATGGCGCTGATTTTATCAATCGGCTTAAACAACACGTTGACATAAAGAACAAACCCGACGAATTCCCCGTAGGACATATTCCCGGAAAAACTGAGCCAAGCTCCGTACACAAGCACTGCCAGAATCATCAGCCGCGTCATCAAAAAGGTCCCCGCAGTCGTGAGAGCCATCGTTTTGTAGCCTTTCAGCTTCGCCTTGCGGAACTTTTGATTGTTCTTTAAAAACCGGGAAATCTCAAAGCGTTCATTCGTAAAAGATTGAACGACGCGAACGCCTGAGACGCTGTCCTCAACCCTGGCGTTAACATCGGCGATTTCGCTGTACATCTGGCGCCAAGCGCGGTTCATCCTGATATTTGAATAAGTGATTAAAATAATCAATAACGGCACAAACAGAACAGCAACCAAGGCAAGCTTCACATTAATCG
Source organism: Bacillus sp. AK124 (assembly GCF_053903085.1). Classification (NCBI taxonomy): domain Bacteria; kingdom Bacillati; phylum Bacillota; class Bacilli; order Caryophanales; family Bacillaceae; genus Bacillus; species Bacillus sp. AK124. Next base: position 266,158 of record NZ_CP096378.1, on the reverse strand, counting down.
TCAGCATGATCCAAAATGCACCGAAAAAGGTCATCACGGCGATGAACAAATCCTCCGGTCCGTGATGGGCCAGCTCTCCGATATCAAACAGATCATTTGTGATGCGGCTGATGATATGTCCAGTTTTTGTATTGTCAAAGTATCGGAAAGATTGGCGCTGTACATGTTGGAAAAGCTCCTGGCGCATATCCGTTTCAATATTGATGCCGAGCTTATGCCCGAGATAATTGACAATGTATTGCAGGCCCGTGCTGAGCAAATAAATCAGTAAGAGGCCGATGCTTACCCAGACAATTTCAAGCCAGTCTCCCCCGGGAATCAGCGTATCGATGAACCACTGAACGACTAGGGGAAAAGCCAGCTCAAGCACTGCGACGATGATCGCACTGCTGAAATCGATGAAGAACAGACGTTTATGAGGTTTATAGTATGAAAAAAAGCGGCGTATCATAAGATGATGTGCACTCCTTTTGAGAATCTTTACGAGATTGATCGTATCACAGTTTGGCATCGGAAGTGCAAAAATTTTGAAAAATAATTGAAAATTATTCTCAAGTAGACTGTTTTATAAAGGAATTCCCGTTTCTTTTTGCTCCCTGTGCAACAAGCTTAGCCATTTCATTTGCACCGAAATCGCAAAAATGGGTGTCGTCCCTGGCTCCGTCCGGATAGTTGGGGTGTTCCCCCGGTTCAAGCCATAAAAACAGCTTTTTGGAAGCTTCCGGGCCCAGCGATTCAAGCAATTGACGGCTTTTGGAGGCGAGATCGATGAGCGGCACCCGAAGCTCTTCAGCAAGCTGTATCATCGCATCAGGATAGTCGCCGTGGGTATTTTTGAACCGGCCGTCGCTTTCAAATGATCTTCTCTGGACCGGTGTAATGAGGACCGGATTGGCTTTTTTTAACCGGGCGTCATCTATATACCGGCGCAAATGCTGCTTGTAAGTTGTAAATGGCTCTGTATAGCGATCATCCGGCTTTTGGTCGTTATGACCAAACTGGACAAACAAATAATCGCCGCTTCGGATCTGTGTCATGATTCGCTCCAGCCTGCCTTCTTCAATAAAGCTTTTTGAACTTCTCCCTGATGCCGCTTCATTGCGGATCAAAACACCGTCGCTTAAAAACGCGCCAATTTTCTGTCCCCAGCCTGCACGCGGCGCCCTGTCGCTATCATAATCGCAAACCGTTGAATCCCCGGCCAAAAACCACTGAACGTCTCTCATTATCCATCCCCCTCATTCCTTTTTGTTTTATATTAAAAGGCCCCTCAAAGAACCGCAACCCAACATACATATTTGCCCATTTTGTTCTTTATACGACTCCTTTTTATAAAAAAGGCTATAAATTGATAGAAAACTATCAATTTATACTAATTTTTTTTAGAAATTTATCTAAAAATATTTACTTGGATGGTAAATGGTGATAGATTAAGTAAACAAGAAAAGGAATATAGTTGATCGCGATCTCGTTTCTACCTTTTCTTGAAAATAATAGGACGTCCTCTACTTTTTAACTTTAACATTGCATTTAGGAGGAACTTATCGATGCTTAAACGAAAATTCATTCGCAAAATCAGTGTTGGTCTATTAGCTTCTGCAGCATTGTTTTCATTTATCATTCCTACCCAAGGGGCAAATGCCCAAGAGGTGAAAACAAATCATTTTAGAGGACCGATCTTTTGTCCGCCGCCATTCAAGCCGTGGCCTAAGCCGCAGCCGCCTCAAAAACCGCAGCCGGATTATCCGCAACCGGATAACCCGACTCAGAAGCCTGTGCTTGAGGCAAAAACCATTAACAGCAATAAAGAGTGGTCAACTTCTGACATCGAAATTACTTATAAACCAAACACTTTTGTCGGTTCAAGCTATGTTGAATTTCATTTTCCATACCGTTTTCATGCAAGCACAAGAGATACACTAAATGGAAAAACACTTGACTATACACAAATTTTAAATGATGGACAAACGGTCCGAGTTCCCGTCTATGCTTTAAGCTCTTCTGAGTTCAAATTAGTGATGGTTCGGAAAACGCTCCCAAATGCAGGGACTCACAGAATTACTGCTGAACTGCAACAAAATGGAAAAAACATCAACCATGCTGAAACAACTTTGGAGATTGTTCCTCGTTAAATCAATGTTCGGCCTGCCGGCATCAATTTGCCGGCAGCCGTTCTGCTGTATTTCCCTTTACATATCATGCATTTTTTAAAAGTTTTTAGAATTTTTCTCAAAAAATATTTACTTGAATGGTAAACGGTGATAGATTGATGGAGCAGGAAAAGGAATATAGTAGATGATGAACTTATTTTTTCCTTTTTCATCTTTTTTAACAACATTCATTAGGAGGGGGAAGTACATGTTAAAACGTAAATTTATCGGTAAAATGGGAGTCGGGCTATTAACTTCAGCAGCATTGTTTTCTTTCATTCTTCCGACGGAGGAAGCGAGCGCCACTTTTTTCAGAAACGCTCCGACGCTTCATGTCGAAACGGTTGACAGCAACAAAGAGTGGACAACCTCAGACATTGAAGTCACTTACAAACCGAACTCTTTTGTCGGTGCAAGCTATGTTGAATTTAACTTTCCATACCGCTTCCATGCGAACACAAGAGATTCGCTGAACGGCAGAACACTGAACTATACACAAATTTTAAATGACGGGCAAACCGTCAGAGTGCCGGTTTATGCTTTCAGCTCTTCTGCGTTCAAACTGGTCATGGTTCGGAAAACGCTGCCAAACGCAGGAACCCACAGAGTCACTGCGGAGCTGCAAAAGTTCGGACGAAACTACAACCACGCTGAAGCTACAGTTGATATCCTGCCACGCTAAAACATTTCAGCCTGCCGGCAAAAGAACCGGCAGGCTTTTTTCATTTAAGCGCTGCCCGCCGAACCAGCATGTTAAAACAAGCGAGCGCGCTTATATTGCAAAACAGAATGACGACTGCCATCGGTAAAGCTGTATGGCTTCCGCCAATACCGACGAGCGGCGCCGCGGCAGCTCCTAAAATAAACGGAAGCAGTCCTAAAAGCGCAGATGCGCTTCCGGCCGATTTTCCCTGGCTCTGCATCGCTAAGGATCCGCTGGTCGTCGTCACGATTCCGATGCAGGAAACCACGACAAACAGCGGAATTAAAATCAGAATCAGCGGTGCTTTGAAAAAGACAGAAACAAATAAAACAACGCTTGCGGTAAAAGACAGCAGCAAACCGCTCCGCAAAAGGGAAGCTTCGCCGAACCGGCCGGCAAGCCTGCCCGTAATCTGGGCTGCGATAATGATGCCCAAGCCGTTTAATGCGAAACAAAAACTAAAGGCTTGCGCCGACAATTTGTAAATGTCCTGCAAAACAAACGGAGAGGCAGATATATAGCCGAACATCCCCGCTACGATCAGCCCTTGCGCCAAAGCGTATCCCATAAATGTGCGCTGGCCGAAGAGCCTTCCAAATGATACAAACGTCTCTTTGAACCCGCCTGCCGTGCGGTTTTCCGGAGACAGCGACTCTTTCACCCCGAATATCACGGACAAAATCATCAGCAAGCCAAAAAGGCCGATAATGAAAAATACGCCGTTCCAAGTCGTCCATTTCATCAGCTGGCCGCCCGCTACCGGGGATATGATAGGCGCAATCCCGTTAACCAGCATCAAGAGCGAAAAGAACTTTGTCAATTCTGTACCAGAATATAGATCACGGGCAATCGCGCGTGATATGACAATGCCGCCTGCACCCGCTGCACCTTGAATAAAGCGCATCGCAATCAAGACCCATACAGAGGATGTCATAGCACATAAAAATGAGGCCGCGGCAAAAACGGACAGCGAAACGATCAGCGGGAGCCTTCTTCCAAGGACATCGCTGAAAGGACCGATGACAATTTGGCCGATTGCCAGCCCCAGTAAACACGATGTTAAACTGAGCTGAACGACGGAAGCATTCGTATGTAAATCAGATGCCATCTGTGGAAGGCCGGGCAAATATAAATCGATCACAACCGGACCGATTCCCGATAAAATACCCAATATGACAGCGATCCATACCCTGTTCGGCTTAGCTTTTGACTGAGCCGCAAGATCTGCCTGGCTGTTAAGCGTACCCATTGGATCACTCCTTTTTTATATTTTGAAATACGCCCTCGAAACCTTTCAATGTATTGTACACCTTAAGCTATGAAGATAACAATTAGAAAAACCGGGCAAGCCCGGCTGATTAGTAAGATTCATATCTTTTAAAAACAAAAACGGTGCACATGAACAAAAGAAGCACAATTCCCAAAGACGAAAACACCATCCAGCCGAAAGCATTATCCCATGAACCATGCATGATAAAATAGTCAGCCTGGCTTTTCGCCTTATCAGGCATCCATTCGGTAAAACGGGGAAATAAGGAACCCGCCAGTGAAACGAAGGCGATGGAACTGATGCTCATGCCGGCAATCCCCCCGATATGACGAAACAGGGCACCGAAAAACATCGTGACCGACATGACAAATACAATCCATATACTGTACACGAATAAGCTAAATAAGAACCGGTCAAATTCAACCTTTCCGAATAGAAGGTTTGTATAATAAAAAGCTAACCCGTAGCTCACAGCAAACGAAACCAATACGAGCAGCACCTGCTGAAGCCACTTGCTGCCGATATACTGCAGCGGGCTGACAGGTCTCGCCATCACCAATGAAAGGGATCCTTGGTTTCGTTCGTGGACAATGCTGCCCATCACACTGAAAACGAAAATTGCAGTACCAATCGTGCCGAACTGGGACAAGGTGCTCGCCATCACCTCTTCACTTCCCGGCTTTGGTATGTCGATCACAGCTCCCTCAGGCAAATTCCCGGCCATATCGATAATCTGAGGCATATAATACAGGGTGAGCGGCTGAATCAAGCCCAGAAGGATCAAAATGACTGGCAGCCAAAGCAGCTTTCCGTCCCTCCAGCTTTCCGTCCATTCTTTTTGAAATAACATAAAAAATGAATTCATAGCCCCATCACCTTCAAATACATATCTTCCAAGGACATCGTTTTTTGTTCAAAACGAACAATCGATACTTGCCTGCTCAAGCATTCAGCTAACAGCCGGCGGCTGTCAGACCGATCTGTTAAATAAAATTCAGCTTGTGAAGGCTTATGATACACGACTTTGCTGACATAAGGCAGGTGTTCCAGCCATCCTTCAAGGCTCTCTTCAGCTGTCAGGATATAAGATGGCTTTAAATGCCGATTCTTCAATCTGTGAAGCGGACCTGACCATTTGACAGCCCCTTCTTTCAGCATGATCACTTGATCGCACACCTCTTCGGCATCATGCAGCACATGAGTCGAAAATAGAATTGTCATCTTCTTTTTTAATTCTTTCATCATATCAAGGACTTCGCGCCGCCCCGCCGGATCGAGCGCAGAAACAGGTTCATCCAAAATCAACAGGCTCGGCTCATGAACCAAAGCCTGCGCAAGCCCGAGCCTTTGCTTCATTCCTCCTGAAAAACCGCTGATTTTCCGGTCTTCTTCCTTTTCCAGACCGACATAGCGCAAAGCGGTTCGACTCTTTTCCAGGGCTTCACGACGTTTCATTTTAGAAAGTCTTGCAGCAAACACCATATATTCCAAAGCTGTCATCCATGAAAAAAACGCAGGATGCTGAGGCAAATATCCGATTTCCAGCCTGTTTATCGATTCCCTCCCCAAAAAGCGGATGCCTCCTGATGTAGGCGCCAATAAACCGGAAAGCATTTGCAATGTCGTCGTTTTTCCCGCTCCGTTCGGCCCGAGAAGGGCAACGCATTGCTGATATTCAAGGTCGAAGCTGACATTTCGGACAGCTTGGTGCTGCTGATACATTTTTGTTAAACCATTGACGGACAGCATCACACCCGCCTCCTCTCATATGTTTTTTTACCGATGATAAAGTAAGAGACGGGACCGACAAAACTGATCCCGAAAATGATCAAAATCCACATCCACTTTGGGCCATTCGTTTTCTCCTGTTTGATGCAATTGACCAATGCGGACACTGCTAAAATGAAATACAGAACAATGAAAGGAGCGAGCAGCGCCCAAGGTATATCTGTTTCAGTCATGATGACGGCCTCCTTTTCTTATGAAACGGCCTTACAACAAATAAATAATAGAATAATAAAGGCATCGGTGTTTGGATCAAGCCCCATATGCCCCAAAACCACGCATTGGCTCCTTTTTTCTTCGCATTAAGAAATAGAAAGATACTCTGCGCAAATAAAAGCGGTGAAATGTAAAGCAGCAGCATCAATTTTTCCTGAGTCATATCAAGATTCATTTAATCAGCCTCCCCGTCAGCCGCACGCCGCCTTTTTTCTAATAAGGCGAGCGCCGGCAGAAATATAAGCGCCGCACCCTGCACCATGATAAAAACAGCCGGCACTTGAACGGAAATCGTCAAGTAAGCCGATAAAATCACCAGCGCCATGACGATAAAACAAAGCAATTCCTTTTTGAGCGCCCGCTTGCGTTCTTGCTTAAACCGCGCTAAACGCTGATTCAGTTCAAATACTTGAGGAACCGGCGGCACAAAAGTATCATCCATTCTTTCGAGTTCGCGTTTCAACTGTGTAATCGTTTCTTTTTCGTCTCGGTCGTTCACTGTCCCCACTCCTTTCGAATCTTCTTTAATCCATGATGCACGCGCGATTTGACGGTACCTTCTTTTATTTTCAGCATGTTTGCCACTTCAGGATAAGTAAACCCGTAATAGTGCCTTAACAAGATTGGCATTCTGAACTCTGGCTCAAGAGCAGCAAAAAGCTCCAAGTATTCGCTCCATTCGTGGCCGTGAAGGGCAGACTTCCATTTCATTTTTCGCAAGGCTTCCTCTCCTGCTGCTTGCGTTTTGCGGTTTTCGCGTTTTTTCCGGCGCTGATGGTCGATAAACAGCCGGGAAGCAATTGAAATCAGCCATGTTGAAAATTTCGCGTTGCCTTGAAACTGATGAAGGCTGACATACGCTTTCAGCATCGTTTCCTGGACCAAGTCCTCTGTGAGATCTGGGTTCAGCGTTAATTTCAGAACATATTGATATACAAAAGGATAGTGAAGCTGAAACAGTATCGTAAAAGCCTCATCTTCCCCGTCTTTTGCCCGTATGATCAGTTCTTTTTCATCTGCTTGATCCACTAAAACGCCTACCCCCTTTCTTTTTGTCTCTGTATCTAGGACGACGGCTGCAAGCAAACCGTTCAATTGTATTTCAATAAGATAAAAAATCATCTTGTTTTCCGAGCGGGGTTTATGATGTACTGGAATTTAAAGGGGTGTGAGTAAAAAGGGATGGAACTGCAAAAACAAATCGTCTATGAAGAAAAACAAATTTTAAGGAAAGATCATATCATCTTTTGGGGTGCCGTCTTTTGTTTCTGGTTTGCTACATACATCTATGTCCCTGTTTTCGGATTATATTTAGACAACATCGGATTTTCATATTCAGCGATAGGAATAATACTCGGAAGCTACGGCGTCACCCAGATATTACTGCGGTTTCCGTTCGGCATCCTGTCAGATGTTCTTTCGCCGCTTAGAAAACAGCTGTTGATCAGCGGCTTTGCAATGTCTCTGTTGAGCTGCTGCATATTTCTGTTGTCCGATTCGTTCATCATGGTGATCACGGCCAGGCTGCTCGCCGGTATGACTGCGGCGATGTGGGTGATGGCAACCGTTTTATACTCGCAGTATTTCACAAAAGATCAATCGTCAAAAGCGATGGGCATCCTGCAGTTTTTAACGGTTCTCCCCCAATTTGTCAGCATGGCTGTCAGCGGATACCTCGTCCATTTGTTCGGCTGGATGTTTCCGTTTTGGATCGGTGTTGCCGTTTCGTGCATCGGGCTGATTCTGTCATTTTACATTAAAGATAACTGCCCCCGCCATACGGCCAAAGGGATGGCTTTGTCAGACTATGTTAAACAGACGTTGCGTCTTCCTAATTTAAAAGCGATTACAACATTATCGTTTTTAGCCCATGCCGTGCTATTTATGACCGTGTTCGGGTTCACGCCGATTTACGCGGAATCGGTCGGCATTGATGAGAAGCAGCTGATTTGGATTATGTGCGCTTTTTTTGTTCCGCAAACGCTGGCTTCCGTGTGGTGTATCTTTTACAAAGTAAAGGCCGCCGATGCACTGATATGGATATCTTATGTGATAACGGCTGTTTTCTTTTCCTTGCTGCCGTTTGCCGAGAACCTTTTCGCAGTGTGTGTGATCCACGCCGTGACAGGACTGACATTGGGGTTTATTTTTCCGCTTTTGGTCAGCAAAGTCGTCCAGCTTGGTACGCCTCAGCTCAAAATGTCTGTGATGGGTTTCTATCAATCTTTTTATGCGCTCGGTTTTTTTCTCGGACCGGTTGTGGCGGGAAAAACGGCTGAACTGTTCGGGCTGCGGGAGGTTTTTTGGTTTGCCGGGGCTTTGTCATTAGCAGGGGCAGGAGTGATGCTCGTTTCAAAGCAGTTTTCGATACGTACAAAAAGCAGGCGGGGATGATGCCTGCTTTTTGCCTTGCTCAATAAGATATTTTAGCAGAGCCGGCAGGATACCAATTGCCATTCTGCGCTTTTGCCCATCCGTAAACCATATCACCTGAATTGACCTTTTCTCTGATCAGCTCAAGCCTTTCGCTTGAGTTTGCCTCATACCTGCTTCCCGTTTTTGCCGGTATTTTCACAGATAAAATGTTGTCCTTTAATGTATCAGGCTCCTCATCAGTGCTTGTCCATGCGACTCTTTCATAATAAGTCTGATTAAACGGACTCTCCAATCCTTTAATATAAAAGCGGACTGTTTTGCCAACCACCTTGACATCTGTATAGGCCGTGCTGTAGGGATGAATCGATTCCTGAGAAATTGACTTTCCGTATGCCAAAATAGACGTTCCGCCAGCACCGCAAAGCATGATTCCCAACATGAAAACGACCGCTGCCAACTTTTTCAACATGAAAACTCCTCCTTTTTTTCAACTCTTTATACATGTTTAATTTTACCATATTTTCCGTTTGCTTCTTTGTTGTGGATTTGTACATTTGTTGAATATAGGGAAATATTGGTTAAAGGGAGTAAGCGGGGATAAGCTTCTTTTGCTCGTTATTTTCTCGACAAATTGGAGCGAACACCCTAAACTGTATTCTTCTTTTTCCTCCACTGCTGAACCGATTGTCTCCATTATTCCAAAATAAAAAGGATACGCTGAAGCGCATCCATATCTTAATATCAGTTTGAATAGATAATGAAGATCCTTTAATAAGGATCTTCACTATGGCCTTTTTCTTCCGCCTGTCTCGGCGCATCTTCGGCGCCTTCTGCCCCGATCGGCTCCCGGCTGGATGTATTTTGGCTGGAAGCGTTTTTTAATCCTTCTTCGACCCTGCTGCCATATTCCTTGTCGCATTGCTTGAGCATCTCGATCATTTTCGTTTGAATTCTTTGATCGCAGGGGGCAAGTGTATTGACCAGATTCGTAATCAGCTCGTCCTTTTCCCAGTCTTCGAAATGCCTGTACGTGTCCCCGGCCTGCTTGAAATTATTCTGCCTTTCGATACTTTCGCGCACCAGATTTCCTTCGACATGCGGTGTATATTCTTTGCCGTCCTGCTTCGCTTCTTTCAGCCCGTTGATAGTTGAAGGTTCATAGTTGATGTGCGGGCTTTGATTTTTGCCTAAGTCGACCTTGTACTGCATCTGGCCGCCCCGCTGATTGGTTGCCACCCTTTTTTTCGGCGCATTGATCGGCAGCTGCAGATAGTTGGCCCCTACCCTGTATCGCTGTGTATCAGAGTAGGAAAACGTACGTCCCTGAAGCATTTTGTCATCGGAAAAATCAAGTCCGTCGACAAGAACCCCTGTTCCAAATGCCGCTTGCTCGACTTCTGTAAAGTAGTCTTCGGGATTTTTGTTTAATACCATTTTGCCGACAGGAAGCCAAGGAAATTGCTCCTCAGGCCATAGCTTCGTATCGTCAAGCGGATCAAAATCGAGTTCAGGATGCTCATCATCGCTCATGATTTGAACGAACAACTCCCACTCGGGATAGTCTCCCCGCTCAATCGCTTCGTATAAATCCTGTGTAGCGTGATTGAAGTTCTTCGCCTGAATTTCTTCCGCCTCTTTTTGCGTCAAGTTTTTTATGCCCTGCTTCGGTTCCCAGTGATACTTCACAAGGACGGCTTCTCCTTCTTGGTTTACCCATTTGTACGTGTTGACACCGGACCCCTGCATCTGCCGGTAGTTTGCCGGAATGCCCCAAGGAGAAAACAAAAATGTGATCATGTGCATGGCTTCAGGCGTGTTGGAAATGAAGTCAAAGATTCTTTCGCCATCCTGCAAATTCGTAACCGGGTCCGGCTTAAATGCATGGATTAAATCAGGAAACTTCACCGCATCGCGGATAAAGAAGATCTTCAAGTTGTTTCCGACTAGATCCCAGTTCCCGTCCTCCGTGTAAAACTTAACGGCAAATCCGCGGGGATCGCGAAGCGTTTCCGGTGAAGATATCCCGTGGGTCACCGTCGAAAAACGGACAAACACCGGGGTCCTCTTCCCTTTTTCCTGAAACAGTTTTGCTCTCGTATATTTTGAGACCGGCTCATCGCCTGCTGTTCCATAAGCTTCAAAATAGCCGTGCGCTCCGGCTCCCCTGGCATGGACGACCCGTTCGGGAACCCTCTCCCTGTCAAAGTGGCTGATCTTCTCCAAGAAATCATAGTTCTCCAATGTGGAAGGCCCCCGGTTGCCCACGGTCCTGATATGCTGATTGTTTGTGATCGGGTGGCCCTGCCGGTTCGTTAACGTCTCATCCGTCTCCATGTCAGATTTCTGCTCGTTTGAATGCTGATCCATCTCCGTACCTCCTTTATTTGGAATTAATAATAACTTATCCCAAATGAAGGGAGTTATTCAGTTTTAATATATTTAATCAACGATAATGAATTTTTCTTTATAATTATTATAAATAAATATTGTTTTTTTCTTGAGAAATGTTATCATTGTTTTGTAATTAAAATTTACGCGAGGTGATCCTTTGATGACGACAAATAAAAACAACCTAACAACCAGCTGGGGCGCTCCCGTTGGAGACAACCAAAACTCAATGACAGCTGGTTCACGCGGACCGACGCTGATTCAGGACGTCCACTTGCTCGAAAAGCTCGCCCACTTCAACAGAGAGCGTGTGCCTGAACGAGTTGTGCATGCAAAAGGCGCCGGTGCGCACGGTTACTTTGAAGTCACAAATGACGTTTCCAAATATACAAAAGCCAAATTTTTATCAGAAGTCGGAAAACGCACACCATTATTCGTCCGTTTTTCCACTGTTGCAGGCGAAAACGGTTCAGCCGATTCCGTCCGCGACCCGCGCGGATTTGCTGTTAAATTTTATACAGAGGAAGGGAACTATGATCTCGTCGGAAACAACACACCTGTTTTCTTTATTCGCGATGCGATTAAATTCCCTGATTTCATTCATACACAAAAGCGCCATCCGGTCACACATTTGAAAAACCCGGATGCCGTATGGGATTTTTGGTCATTGTCTCCAGAGTCCCTTCACCAGGTGACCATCCTGATGTCTGACAGAGGCATCCCCGCCACTTACCGGCACATGCACGGTTTCGGTTCCCACACATTCAAATGGGTGAATGCCGAAGGAGAAGGCGTCTGGATCAAATACCACTTCAAAACAGAACAAGGCATTAAAAACCTGACCGAAGAAGTGGGGACAAAGATTGCAGGTGAAAACCCCGATTATCATACACAGGACTTGTATGAGGCGATTGAAAAAGGAGACTTCCCGGCATGGAAGCTGTACGTTCAAATCATGCCGCTGGAGGATGCGGATACGTACCGTTTTGATCCGTTCGATGTTACAAAAGTATGGTCGCAAAAAGATTATCCGCTGATTGAAGTCGGCCGCATGGTTCTAAACCGCAATCCGGAAAACTATTTCGCAGAGGTTGAACAAGCTACATTCTCCCCTGGAACATTGGTGCCCGGCATTGAACCGTCTCCCGACAAAATGCTCCAGGGACGCCTGTTCGCATATGCGGATGCGCACCGCTACCGCGTCGGCGCAAACCATAACAGCCTGCCGATCAACCGTCCGAAAGCGGACGTCCATAATTATCAAAGAGACGGACAAATGCGCTTTGATTCAAACGGCGGGGGCTCTGTCTACTATGAACCGAACAGCTTCGGAGGCCCTCAGGAATCTCCTGAAAACAAAACAACGGCTTATCCGGTGTCAGGTTCGGCGGACAGCACTTCTTACGACCATAACGACCACTACACACAGGCTGGCGATCTTTACCGCCTCTTGAGCGAAGAAGAGCGGACTCGTCTTGTCAGCAATATCGTAGGTTCGATGAAGCAGGTGACAAAAGACGAAATCAAGCTTCGGCAAATTCAGCATTTCTATAAAGCAGATCCGGAGTACGGCACACGAGTTGCCGAAGGATTGGGCTTGTCCGTTCCGCAGGAAGTTTAAGGCTAAATCATTTCAATCATTCTCAATGAATATTCTCATTTTCTCAGGTACAGGCACCCGTCTTCTTAAGCATGCGGGTGCCTGACCTTAATCAAAGAACGACAGGGGATGTTACGTGTGGAAGACGAACAGCTCGTCCCTTTCTTAAAGAAGCGGGGTTTACGAATAACGGCTCAGCGCGTCCTGATTTTAAAAACGATCGCTTCTCTGGGCGGCCACCCATCGGCGGAAGACATTCACCGGGAATTGCCGTACATGAGTCTCCCGACAATCTACAGCAACTTGAAATTATTTGTGAAGCTCGGCATTTTAAAAGAGCTGTCCCATGGAGACGCAAAAAGCAAATATGAATTATTTACATCAGAGCACTATCATGTTGTCTGTAAATCATGCGGAAAAATCGCTGATCTGGACTATCCTCACCTCAAAGAGGTTGAGCATGCAGCAGCACAATTGACGAACTTTAAAGTGAACTCGCATTATTTAGGGATTTACGGAATCTGTACAACATGCCAAGAACAGCAGCAGAGGTGAAGACATATGAACCGAAAAAAAGTCGGCCTGTTAGTCATGGCATACGGAACCCCTTATCAGGAAGAAGATATCATTCCGTATTACACGCATATCCGTCATGGAAAACGGCCGTCCGATGATATGATTGAAGACTTGAAAAAACGCTACAAGCATATCGGCGGAATCTCTCCGCTCGCGGAAATTACGCTCGCTCAGGCAAAAGAGCTGGAAAAAGCGTTGAACGAGCGCCAAGATGAGGTCGAATACGTGATGTATCCCGGCTTAAAACACATCTCTCCGTTTATCGAGGATGCGGTTGAACAAATGAAAAAAGACCAAATTGAAGCGGCCGTTTCCGTCGTCTTAGCTCCCCACTATTCCACCTTCAGTACCGAAGTATACAATCGGCGCGCCAAACAGGCCGCAGCAGCAATCGGCGGCCCCCGGATCGCATCGATTGACGAATGGTATCAGGAAGAAGGCTTTATTCGCTATTGGTCTGAAGAAATCGGCAGCATTTTAAACGGCATGTCTGAAAAAGAACGAAAAAAAGCGGTTCTTGTATGCTCAGCACACAGCCTGCCGGAAAAAATCAAGGAGCATGGAGATCCATACCCGGATCAACTCGAGAAAACGGCCCAACTAATCGGAGAACAACTGTCGTTTGACCAGATCGCCGTAGGCTGGCAAAGTGAGGGCAACACACCCGATCCGTGGCTTGGTCCGGATGTCCAAGACTTAACAAAAGAACTGTATCAGGAAGGCTTCCGGTCATTTATTTACGCACCGGTCGGATTTGTCTCTGACCACTTGGAAGTGCTGTATGACAACGACTATGAGTGTAAAGCGGTTACGGACGAGCTTGGCGCAAGCTATCACCGTCCGCCTATGCCGAACACCGATCCGCGCTTCATTGATACGCTTGCCGCAGTCGTTGAGCGAACATACAACAGCACAGAACAGGAGAAAGCGGGACTGTAAATCGCTCCGAAAAATGAAAAACTGAAGAAAACATGATTTAGAAGCAGAATCTATGGCTATTCATTTCCATAGATTCTTTTTTTTGCACCATTATGATGAAAGACCTTCAACTAAATGCGCTTATTCTCAGATTCGTGTCATTTGGCATAATCACCAGCTTATGCGCAAATCCAACTCACATCATGATTATTCAGATTATTCAGAAACGTATGCTATGCTCTCTCTGATTCCAATAAAAGGGAGGGATCATCAGTGTCCATCACTTGGCATCCGCCGTAATTGTAAGCGCTTCCTATATAGCGGCGGCATGAAAAAAGAATAGGAGGAATGAATGTGAAGAAATTAATCAGCATCATCTTTATCTTTGTATTAGGGGTTATCGGGTCTTTGACAGCGGCGGTTTCGGCAGAAGCAGCTTCTTCGTTAAGCTCGGGCAAAGTAAATCCGCTTGCCGATTTCAGCTTAAAAGGCTTCGCGACACTAAACGGCGGAACAACAGGCGGAGAAGGCGGTCAGACGGTAACCGTAACAACGGGAGATCAGCTCATTGCGGCATTAAAAAATAAGAATGCAAATACGCCATTAAAAATTTATGTCAACGGCACTATTACAACCTCAAATACATCCGCATCAAAGATTGACGTCAAAGACGTGTCAAACGTATCGATTGTCGGGTCAGGGACCAAAGGCGAACTCAAAGGCATCGGCATTAAAGTATGGCGCGCCAACAACATCATCATCCGCAACTTAAAAATTCACGAAGTAGCTTCCGGCGATAAAGACGCGATCGGCATTGAAGGCCCTTCTAAAAACATTTGGGTTGATCATAACGAGCTTTACCACAGCCTGAACGTTGACAAAGATTACTATGACGGATTATTTGACGTCAAAAGAGACGCCGAATATATTACATTCTCTTGGAACTATGTGCACGATGGCTGGAAATCCATGCTGATGGGCTCATCGGACAGCGACAATTACAACCGGACGATTACATTCCACCATAACTGGTTCGAAAATCTGAATTCGCGGGTGCCGTCATTCCGTTTCGGAGAGGGCCACATTTACAACAACTATTTCAATAAGATCATCGACAGCGGAATTAATTCGAGAATGGGCGCACGTATCAAAATTGAGAACAACCTTTTTGAAAACGCCAAAGATCCAATTGTCTCTTGGTACAGCAGTTCACCAGGCTATTGGCATGTATCCAACAACAAATTTATAAACTCCAGGGGCAGCATGCCGACTACCTCTACTACAACCTATAATCCGCCATACAGCTACTCACTCGACAATGTCGACAATGTAAAATCAATCATCAAACAAAATGCCGGAGTCGGCAAAGTCAATCCATAAACTTTGAGGTGAAACGTTCGGAGGCATTCCGAGCGTTTCACTCATTTCCATCCTCATACGCTTTCCAAACCGTAGGCAGCAGATCGGAAAGTTCATGTGCGAGAAGCGTATGGGCCGATCTGGTCTTTGTCCATGCATCAGCACATGCGCCATGCAGGTGGACAGCATTCAACACCGCTTCTCTCGGATTCTCATGACAGCACAGCATTCCGAGAAGCATCCCGGTTAACGTATCTCCGGTTCCTCCCTTTGCCAGCGCCCCGTTTCCCGTTACATTCCTCCAGCACTTGCCATCCGGGAAAGCAATGATCGTTTCATTGCCTTTCAATACAAGAGTAACACCGTGTTCCTCTGCATAATCTCGAGCATAACCGGCCCGGTTCGTCTCAATTTCTTGAATGGACAAGCCTGTCATTTTCGAAAATTCCCCCGGATGCGGCGTTAATATCACCGGTGCTTCCCTTTCTTGATACGTTCGTTTTGAAAGAGCACCCGCATCAAGGACAACCGGGCAGTCTTTCGTCAATACATTCCGGACCGCTTGCTCAGTCATTTGCGAAGGCGGCAGCCCCGGCCCGATCGCAATCGCCCGGTAAGGTTCGGCAATCTCGCCGGACGCCGCCTTTTCTAAGCCGTCCCGCCAATACGTCGCTTCAGGGAGAACGGGGACGATCAACGGAATGGCACTTCCGCACGTTCCGATGACAAGCTTTCCAAGACCGCTCCGCATCGCCCCAATTCCTGCAAGGAGAGCCGCTCCCGGCATATCATCGCTTCCCGCGAGCAAAAGGCCGGTTCCATAAGTTCCTTTATGACTTCCATTCCCCCTTTTCGGCAATGAGCCCTTCACACAGTCTTTCGTCCATATCGGCAATTGTTCTGCAGACATCCCGGATCACACCTTTCAATACAAAGTTTAAACAAACGTTTAATTAAATACTAACTGAATCATACCCTTCACCGCTCTTTAACATGCAAAATAAAAGCAGTTGATGAGCGGGCCATATAAAAAAAGACAGCTTCTCGACTTGAAGCTGTCTTTTGCGGTTTTCTACTAAGAAAGCCGGCCGACAGGCGCATCCAGACGATAAAGTCTTGAATAGCGCGGATTGTTTTCCAAAAGCTGCTGATGGCTCCCTGCCATTGCAAGCTTCCCTTTGTCTAAAAACAGAATCCGGTCGGCCGCTTCGGCTCCTGCCAAATGGTGTGTAATCCATAGAACCGTCTTTCCATCAAGCACTTGAAACATCGTTGATAGAAGCTCTTTCTCTGTTTTAGGATCAAGACCTATAGTCGGTTCATCCAATACAACGATTGGCGCATTCTGCAGCAGAATCCGCGCCAATGCAATCCGCTGACGTTCTCCGCCTGAAAAACGAATGCCCGTTTCCTGAACAGATGTATGATATCCTTCGGGTAGAGACTGAATATAATCGTGAAGCTTCACCTGGCGCGCCGCCCAATACACGTCCTCATCGCTCGCGTCAGGGTTTCCGAGCCTGATATTATTCAAAACCGTCGTATCAAACAGATGCGGCTGCTGATTAAAAACGGAGACTGCGCGTGAGATTTCTCCCTGAAGAGACTGCACAGAAATGCCGTTCAATGTAATGTTTCCTTTAGAAGGAGCGAGCGCCCCTTGTATTAACGACAAGATCGTCGATTTACCAGCGCCGCTCGGCCCGAGCAAAGCGGTCTTTTCCCCCTGCTTTAATATAAATGAAACACCGTCCAACACCGGATGGCCTTCTTCATAAGAAAAACAAACATCTTCAAAGCGAAGCGTGACATCGTCCAAACCTACAGCCTCCGCCCGTTCCTGCTGAACAGCGCCTCCAATTTCTTCCCTTTTCGGCGGCTCAAGCCCGTCCATTCTTTCTAAAGAATCCTGATACTCAGGGATTGACGCCGCTGCGTCTGAAAGCGGAAAGAAAGCTTCTGTCAAAGGAAACACAACAAGGACAAACGCTGCAATAAACACAGGAGCCAGGGCGCCTTCCGCGCTTTGTCCGCCCGCCCATATTAACATCAGAAGAACAAGTCCTGCCGCCAGGCATTGCATGGCAAAGTCCCTCCAACGACTGAAGCGCATCCGTTTCTTTTCGATCGCCAGCCATTCCTGCTCTGCCGCTTCATACGCATGGACGAAGTCGTTTTGCCGGCCGCTGAACACCCAGTCGCTCACGCCCATGACCGCGTCTGTCAGCTGACGGTACAAGAGGCTTCGTCCTCTTTTCAGCGCAACATTTTTCGCCCTTGTCACAAGCAGGGAAACAAGCGGAACAAGAAACACGAAAACCGCTGCATAGATCGCGATCAGCCCTGCAAAAGGCCATGAAAAAAAGCCAATAGCAGTGATGAATACGCCATATAAAAGAAGCGCCGACAGCCCGGGAAATACCGTTCTCAAATACATGTCCTGCAAATGCTCAACATCGTCGGCCAAAATGCCGAGCATATCCCCCGTCCGAAAGCGTTCACGCCATTTTAAAGCTTGAGGTTCCAGCATCCTGTAAAGCCTGACGCGCATATCGGATAAAATTTTCAAGATGATATGGTGTCCGGTCAATCGCTCAACATAGCGCGACACCGAGCGCAGAATCCCGAAGGTGCGGACCGCTACGATCGGGACATAAATCATCAAAACATTTTCCGGACGCGTAGCCGCTTTGGATATTAAATAACCGGAGGTAAACATGAGAGCTGCAGCCGAGCATGCCGTCAATCCGCCAAGCAACACGACAATGATCAAAAGCCTTATATTTTTCTTGATATAGGGCAGAATCCACCCGTCTTCATTGTTCATGATGCACCTCCAAACGACTGCGCCTGCACAAGCTCGTAATAAACGCCCCGCTTTTCAATCAATTCTTGATGTGTACCGGTTTCAGCCACCTGTCCATTCTTCAGCACGATAATTTCATCCATATCAAGCATCCAGTGAAGACGATGAGTTGCCATAAAAACCAGCTTGTCTTCAAACAATTTCAGCATCGTTTTTTTCAATTCGTATTCTGTTTCGATATCCAAGTGAGCGGTCGGCTCATCTAAAAGGAGAATCGGACGGTTGCCTAGGAAAGCCCGGGCAACGGCTGTGCGCTGCGCCTGTCCGCCGCTTAATGCCCTCCCGCCTTCACCGATCCGCTCCTCTAAGCCGGACGGAAGCTGATCAATCAGCTCCGTCAGCCCGGCGGCTCTTGCTGCCTGTTCAACTTCTTCGTCAGAAGCGCCGGGATGATAAAAACGGATATTGGCTCCGAGCGTATCCGGAAAGATATAGGGATGCTGCGGAATATACAGGAGCTGATTTTGCCAGCTGTCTGTCTGCAAATGCGTCCTCTCTTTTCCCCCGACTTTGATCACGCCGCTTTTCGTTTCCAAGAAACCGCCGAGCACATCGATAAGCGTAGATTTTCCGGCACCGCTTTCTCCGATGATTCCGATTTTTTTCTTTCCTTTAAACGATAGAGAAATGCCGGATAATGAGGAGTTTTCCTCCTCATCATGCCGCACCTCTACATCCTTGAACTCGATTTGATCGTTGTCTGACCATCGCTCAAGATCCAAAGGCGCCTCATCCTTGAAACCGGGCGACTCCAATATCGCCTTGATCGCTTTACCGGCTTCCCGTCCGTTCAACGTAGCATGATAGTCATTGCCGACTTCCCGGACAGGGAGAAAAAACTCAGGCGCAAGAATCAGAATGGCTAGCGCCGGCTCCAGTATGATAGTGCCGTCAACAAGACCGAGACCGAGAAAAACGGCTACGGTTGCCACGGACAGCATGGTGAAAAAATCCAGTGCAAACGAAGACAGAAAGGCAATTTTAAGCGTGCCCATCGTCGCTTTCCTGTACCGTTCGCTCACATGAAAAATATTCTTCGTATGTGAACGGCTCATGCCCAGCACTTTCAATGTTTCCAGGCCGCGCAAGGAATCAGTAAAATGATTTGAAAGCATCTCATACGTCTTCCACTGGCTGTCCGCTTTTCTCTTTGCCGCATAGCCGAGAAGGATCATAAATGCGATTAAAATCGGCAGCGTAATCATTAAGACTGCAGCGGAGGATGTGTCTTTAAAAAAGACATAACAGACAACCGCCGGCGGTATAACAGCCATGCTGATCATTTTTGGCAAAAACAGCTCCAAATAGCGGCGAAACTGCGCAATTCCTTCCATCGCGAGTGTGACGACGTGACCTGTTCCTTCTTTTCTCGCCAGTCCGGGGCCGGATTGGAAAAGCTTCTCCAAAAACTTTTTCCGCAGGTCGGCCCCCGTCTTGGCGGCATAATCAAAAATCAGCCTTTGCCTGACAAGGGTCACGGCATGGCGGAATAAAAAAGCGGCGGTAAATAAGATGATCAGCGGAACAAGCGAACCGACCCGCTCGCCGTTAAAAAGGCGGGTCACCGCTTCAGCAAGCCATTCGGCCTGCATGATAATAGCTGCGCCCTGCATGCATGTCAGTACGGTGAGTGCTGCAAGAATTCGCTTCATTCCTTTATATTGCAAAAGATCTTTTCCCATTAATAAATCATTGGCTCCTTACTGCTGACCCGTTTTCGAAAAACATAGTAGCTCCAGATCTGATAGCCCAGCACGAACGGAAGCAGTGACAGCGCGACGATCGTCATCACTTTTAAAGAATAGTCTCCTGATGAAGCATTATAAACCGTTAAATCATATGCGCTTTTGACCGAGCTGATCATGACGCGCGGGAACAGCGCAGTGAAAATCGTCGCCACTGTGAGGGCGATCCCAGCCCCTGTCATAGCAAATGTCCAGCCGTCGCGTTTTTGTTTCATAAATACGATCGACAGCACATAACAAACGACAATCAGAGCCGCAAGAGGTATCGTCACATGTCCCCTGCCCGTGAACAAGTCCGTTTCAAAAATGGATAAAGCAACAAAGGCAACAAGCGCCGCCAAAACGGCGAATACGACTTTTTTAGCCAGCTGTCTTGCCCGGTCGCGCAAATCGGCTTCCGTTCTCAACGTAATAAAGATCAGGCCGTGCAGCAGGCAGAGAAGTGTAACGGTGACTCCCCCTGTTACGGAATAGACGTTCACATAGTCAGTAAAACCGGCGTGCAGATTCATATCGGCATCAATCGGCATACCGCGCAAAATACTGGTAAATAAAACACCGAACAAAAACGGGGGCAGAATGCTGCCGAAGAATACGACCCAATCCCATGTTTTCTTCCATTTTGCGGTTTCGACTTTCCCTCTAAATTCAAACGCGACTCCGCGTCCGATCAATGCAAGAAGAACAAAGACAAACGGAATGTAATATCCGCTGAACATCGTGGCATACCAGTTTGGAAAAGCCGCGAAAATCGCGCCTCCCCCAGTCAGCAGCCAGACTTCATTGGCATCCCAGAAAGGGCCGATCGTATTGATCATCACCCTCCGTTCAAGCTCGTTGCGCCCGAGAAACCGGGTCGCCATTCCGACGCCGAAATCAAAACCTTCAAGAAAGAAAAAACCGATGAACAGCACAGCGACTAATATAAACCAAAGTTCATTAAGAGATACCATGGTAAACCTCCTGATCAAACGGGTCTGTCGATACGGAATCGTCATGATGGTGGTCATGGTGTGCAGCCCCTTTTTTAATCTCCCGCACAAACAAGTAGACAAGAACGAGCGCCAGTACAAGATAAATCGCTGTAAACGCGATGACGGAAAACAGCAGCATTCCCGCTGATACGTTCGGCGACACGGACTGCGCCGTTGTCAAAATACCGAACACCGTCCACGGCTGGCGTCCGATTTCAGTCATGATCCACCCCGCCGTATTTGCAATGAATGGAAAGGCGATTAAAGCCACCATCGTCCGCAAAAACCATTTGCTTGTTTCAAGTCTTTTACGGAAGCTGAGATAGAGGCCAGTCAAAGCGGCAACGATCATTAAAAGTCCTGAGCCGGCCATGATTCTGAAGCTCCAGAACGTCGTTTTCACCGGCGGAATATAATTTCCTTCTCCGTATTTTTCTTCATATTGCTTTTGCAGCGTCTTCATTCCGGGCACATCGCCGCTGAATTGTTTATAAGCCAAATAGCTAAGCGCATACGGGATGCTGAGCTCTGATTTGTTTTCCTGCTTGTCCGCGTCAATGTTCGCAAGCACCGTCCAAGCTGCAGGATCGCCGCTGTCATCCCAAAGCGCTTCGCTGGCAGCCATTTTCATCGGCTGGCTCTTCATCAGATGCTGGGCCTGCTCATGTCCGCTGAACGCTACGCCGATGCCGGAAACAAGCGCCACAATCATCGCGATTTGAAAGGATTTTTTAAAAAAGAGCAATTCCTGTTTTTTCAGCATTTTATACGCGCTGACACCGGCAATGAAAAACGCTCCGGTGGCAAGCGCACCGAAAATGACGTGCGGAAATTCAACCCATAGCTGCGGATTTTTAATAATCGCAAAGAAATCGGTCATTTCCGCGCGGCCGTTTTTGATCGCGAATCCGACAGGCTCCTGCATAAACGAGTTGGCCGCTAAAATCCAAAACGCCGACATGATCGTTCCAAGCGAAACAAGCCAGATGGACAGCAAATGGATCTTCTTCGGAAGCCGATCCCAGCCAAATATCCACAAACCGATAAACGTCGATTCCATAAAGAAAGCAAGCAGCGCCTCCACCGCGAGCGGAGCGCCGAATACATCACCGACAAAGCGGGAGTACTCCGACCAGTTCATTCCGAACTGAAATTCCTGTAGAATCCCGGTGACCACACCGACTGCAAAATTAATTAAAAATAAGTGCCCCCAAAATTTAGCCATCGTTCTGTAAATGTCTTTTTTCTTTACGACGTATAGAGTTTCCATTAAAGCAACCATAAAGACAAGCCCGATTGACATCGGTACAAAAATAAAGTGAAAGATCGTTGTTGAAGCAAATTGAAATCTTGCCAAAATGAGTTCGTCCACTGTTCCAGTCTCCTCCTCTTTGTTCTAGCCGGACCGTTGCCGAATGGCATCACCCTTGCTCAAAGTTTCACATGAATCTTATGAATATGATCACAGACAAAAGGGTGACCTTGGCCCACATTGATGTTCCGTTATTATCCGGATGGTTATTTATACCTGTACTTTACCGCGAATCCCTTCTTAAATAAAGTACATATTCCCTAATTTATGGATGTCATTGTGACAATTATCCGAAGAAATTATAGATATTTTGTGACGCGGTGGTTAACAAGAACTAAATCAGCATGAGAAAAATGCCCCTCATTCCCGCGGAGCATTTCGTCATTCAACGATTGCGATTCTCTGCGCAAAGCCTTGCGGATCAAAAGAATACCGTTATATGCAATTAAACAAATTCGGCGCTTTCCTTCAGTTTGAAAACGCCTGACGGAAAGTCCTGCTATTTTGTCCAATCTGTGAAATCTTCCCTCAGCCTTTTGCGCACGTCCTTCATCTATGCTTTCATACAGCACCAGCTGATTGCACTGCGCATTTAACCTGCTTGCTGCCGTATCCCTCCCTGTCGAGCTATCTTTGAAACATCGCTCCCTCAGGCTTTTACGAATGGATGGAATATTTATTACTTAAAAATAAACAATAACGATACCTTGTTTATTCTATGAAAATCGAACCATACATTTGTTCAAACAAAGTACACAAAATTTGTGAAATGTTTCACAATATCCTGCTATACTTAGTTTGTATTTATGATAGATACTTCTTAAGTAAACACTTGATGGTGGTGGAAAACATGGAATCAAAATCACTTGTTCTAGTCGAAGAGCTTGCCTTAAAAAAGCAAAGCATCTTTATGCAAAGCCCGCTTCGTTATCTTTTACGAGCTATGCTGGCCAGTATGTTTATCGGGTTCGGAGTCATTGTAGCGTTTAAAACGGGGAATCTATTTTATGTTGAACATTCTCCGTTCACATATCCAATTGCAGCAATCACATTCGGGGGCGCCATCATTCTGATCGTCTATGGCGGAGGAGATTTATTTACGGGAAATACATTTTATTATACATTGGCTGCGCTTCGTAAAAAAATGCGTTGGCCCGCTGTTATCAAGCTGTGGATGTTCAGCTATGCAGGAAATTTAATGGGCGCCGTGTTTTTCGCAGGCCTCATCTTTGCGACCGGTTTATTTAAGGATCCTTCTTCCACCGGCTTTATACTTAGCGTGGCGGAGCATAAAATGAATACACCGGTGACCGAATTGTTTTTCAAAGCGATTTTGTGTAACTGGCTAGTCTGCCTTGCGTTCTTTGTTCCGATGGCGCAAAAAGGAGACGGAGCGAAAATGTTCTCTATGATGCTGTTTGTTTTTACTTTCTTTATTTCCGGTTATGAACACAGCATCGCGAACATGGCCACTTTTGCCGTCTCTCTGGTCACCGAGCATCCGGATACGATTTCGATTGCAGGCGCAATCCATAACTTGATTCCGGTAACCCTCGGGAACCTGATCGGAGGCGCGTTTATGATGGGCTTCATGTACCACTATGCAAACAAGCCGGGCGGTGAAGAAATCATCAAATAAAAAGATTGTCCATTTTTAAAGGATTCTAAATATGCGGGTTCCCTTCATAAAATCGTGGTAACTTTAAAAATGGAGGTTCAGCAGATGCAAAGTTTTCATTCGCTTTGCCAGCAGTTTGGACATATTTTAAATGGGGAGCCGCACATTGAACACGGTGTCTGTTCTGTCAGCATCAAACGGAATTTGCGCGTCACGATTCAAGGAAGGCCAAGCCGGGGAGTCGGCATGGAAGAAGTCATGTTCGAGTCGCTCGATCAAAACGGAATCGCCTTGAATATGGCCGAAGTTGCCATTTTGCCTGAAGAAATTCCGTTGTTTACAAAAAAGCTTGTCGATCAAGGCATCATCATCAGCGCTCTCCACAATCATTGGATTTTTACAAAACCGAATATTTTATATATTCATTTTCAATCTGTAGAACCGCCGTTAACATTCGCAAGAAAAACAGCTGCCGCTTTATCCGTATTGCGATAAAGCAGCAGCTGTTTTCTTTATCCGTTCATTTTTCCCATTTCTGAAAGTGCGACCCTTTCGACTGCTTTGGCCACAATCTCGTGAACATCAGGATTCAGCGGATCAGGCACAAGATCGCCTTGTTTTGTGCAGGATGCGATCGCTTCGGCGGCCGCGACCAGCATCGGGTGGCTGATCGATTCCGCTCCGGCATTTAACACGCCCCTGAAAATACCGGGGAACCCCAGCACATTGTTGACAGACCGTCCATCCGCAGCGTAGGCTGCCCCGGCCTCGAGCGCATCCTCAGGCTCAATCTCCGGCTTCGGATTGGACAGAGCCAAAATCACCTGGCCTTCCCGAACCCATTTCTTATTGATCAATCCCGGAACGCCGGTTGTCGCGACGATGATATCGCAGCTTTCCATCAATTCTTCGATGCTTTCAGCCGCATGGCCGCCATAGTTCTCTAAACGCGCCATCGCCTCAAGCGATTTATCCGTTCCGATGACACGTTTTACCCCATATGCCATAAACATTCTGCAGATCGCGACCCCTGCCGCACCCAGGCCGATTTGGCCGACATGGGCCTGCTTCAGATCGACCCCTGCACTCTTGGCGGCTGAAATGGCGGCCGCCAGTGTCACCACCGCAGTACCGTGCTGGTCGTCATGCATGACCGGAATATTCAGGTCGTTTTTCAGGCGCTCTTCGATTTCAAAACAATGCGGTGAACCGATGTCTTCAAGCAAAATACCGCTAAATCCGGGCGCAATGTTTTTAACCGTCCGCACGATTTCGTCAGGATCATTCGTATCAAGCAGAATCGGAACTCCGCTGATGTCTGCAAGCTGGTCGAAAAGCGCGGCCTTCCCTTCCATAACAGGCATTCCCGCCACAGGCCCAATGTCTCCCAAGCCTAGGATGGCCGTACCGTCCGTTACAATTGCAACCGAATTGCCGATGCCTGTATAGATATTCGCTTTTTGCGGCTCTTCTTTAATAAGCTCGCACACATTCGCGACACCCGGCGTATACACCCGCCGCAGATCAGCGAGCGAGCGGATCGGCATCTTGCTTTTCACGCGGATCTTGCCGCCTTCATGGGCAGCCAGTACGTCGTCTGAAACGGTATGAAGATGGATGCCTTCTTTTAAGTTGCGGATCACTTCAAGGATCTCGGTAAGCTGTTCTTCATGCTCAACTTGAACCGTAATGTTCCGCATCGTATAATTCGGCCCCACCTTGATCGTTTCAACCTCTCCGATATCACCGCCGGCAAGGCCGATCGCCGTTGTCACCTTTCCAAGGTTTCCTGGTGCTGAAGGGATTTCCAGCATCAAATTCCGAATAATATTGTTGCCATTCATAACAGAATACCTCCATCAATTGTTTTAAAATCGGCTACTGAACCGGCGAGTCTTTTTTATCGGTGTACCAAATAAATTTACCTGTGTATCCGTACAAAATCGCAAGGCCGATTGAAACAAAGCTCAGCCACATGAACGGCAGATAAGAGAAGGTTGACACGCCGAGAATCCCCGCCATATATATACCGTTGTCTGACCACGGCACCATGCCTGACGTCATCGTACCGCCGACTTCCGCGTTTCTGGAGAGCACCCTCCGGTCAATTCCGAGCTTGTCATAGCTTTTCTCCATAATTTTCGGTGTTAAAATGAGCGAGACGTACATCGCGCAGCCGAACACATTCGCCAGGAAAGCGACGATAATCGTCGAGAATGTGACGTTGCCGGCAGAAGTCAGCTTTTGCTGGAATTTGGACACGATCACTTTTAGAACGCCTAAGTGCTCCAAAAGGCCGCCAAAGCCCAGACCGAGAATGATAACGACGACCGAACCGAGCATGCCTTGAATTCCTCCGCGGTTTAAGAGCTCGTCCATAAATTTGATCCCGGTGTCGATGGAAAAGCCGTTGTATGCCGTGCCAAGTGCATCCGCAAAATTCATGCCTTGGAAGACCGCAGCCCAGATCGCCCCCAAAAGTGCGCCGATCGCGATCGTCGGCACAGACGGCTTTCTCATGGCCAAAAGAACGATAACGATAACAGCCGGAACAAGCATCCAAATATGAATATCAAACGTGTTTTGCAAAGAAGTTTTCAAAAATTCGACTTTCTGCAAATCGACATTTTTACTACCGTAAATAAATCCGGTAATGGTGAACAACACCGCCGTGATCAAATAGGCGGGAACCGACAAATACAACATCGCTCTGACATGGGTAATCACTTCGACCTTTGAAAGGGATGACGCAAGCACTGTACTATCGGAAAGCGGTGATAATTTATCTCCGAAATAGGCGCCGGACAGCACGGCTCCGGCTACAAGCGGAAGCGGTAGCCCCAGCCCTTCACCGATTGCCATCATGGCGATCCCGGCCGTTCCTACAGTACCCCAAGACGTACCTGTGGCCACAGAGGTGATCGAACAAATAATGAGCGTGGCAAGCAGGAATATGCTCGGATGGATAAACTCAAGCCCGTAATAAATCAAAGTCGGCACAACACCGCCGGCTATCCATGTACCGATCAGAGCGCCGACGGCAATCAGGATCAATATCGCTTCGAGTCCGTTTGAAATTCCGTTTGTAATCGATTTTTGCAAATCTTCATACCGGTGCCCCAGGCGCAGACCGAGCAAAATCACTAAAAACCATGAAATAAACAATGCCAGCTGAATCGGCAGATCAAATTTGACTGTAAATGAACAAACTATCGCTAAAAATGCACCTAATACACAAATGATTTCCAACATTGATGGCAACCGTGCTGTTTTCAACCTAAATCCCCCTTATTATTGAAACGCTTTCAAAATAAGCTACATAAAAATAGCAATCTGCTTCAATTTTTTCTTAAAAATTTAACTAACAACGAACAGTATACCACGAAAAAGGCTGACGCGGTACCACTTCACCGCTGTTGTCCTTTCTCTTCATAAAGTTATTGAAGGAAAGCGAAAACACTCTGTGTTTCTATCCCGGTAAAATGCTTCAGAGTGTTTTCGCGTACTGTTTTTTCAGCTTAATCCCGATTTAAAAGTTCAGCCCCGGCAATCCCCGGTTTTGTCATTTCATAAGGATTCAAAATCAGATCAAGCTCTTCTTCTGTCAACACATCGTTTTGAAGACAGAGATCGCGGACGGATTGCCCTGTTAAAATCGCTTCTCTTGCAATTCTTGCAGCTGCTTCGTAGCCAAGATGCGGGTTGACCGCAGTAATGACGCCTGCGCTTTTTTCTACATATGCCTTTAAGCGTTTTTCATTCGCTTCGATTCCTGCTACACAGTGATCGGTAAACGAACGGAATCCGTTGTTCATGATGCTGATGGACTGCAGGAGATTAAAGACGAGCACTGGCTCCATCACATTCAGTTCGAGCTGTCCGGCTTCAGAAGCGAGACAAATCGTATTGTCGTTTCCGATGACTTGGAATGCGATTTGGTTGATCAGCTCGGCCATAACCGGATTGACTTTCCCCGGCATGATGGATGAACCCGGCTGTCTTGCCGGAAGAGAAATCTCAGCAAGTCCTGCACGCGGACCTGATGCCATCAACCGAAGGTCGTTGGCGATTTTCGACATGTTCATCATGCATACTTTTAATGCAGCCGAAACTTCAGTGTACGCGTCCGTATTTTGCGTCGCATCCACCAGATGGTCAGCGCCGACTAGCGGAAGACCGCTGATCTCAGCCAAGTGCTTGACAACATTTTCAATATAGCGCGGATCCGCGTTCAATCCCGTTCCAACCGCGGTAGCGCCCATATTGACTTCATACAGATGCTGACGCGATTGTTTAATCCGTTTGATGTCGCGTTCAATCACGCGGCTGTAAGCTTCAAATTCCTGCCCAAGGCGGATCGGCACTGCGTCTTGAAGATGTGTGCGGCCCATTTTAATGACGTGGTCAAAGTCGCGCGCTTTTTTCTTAAACGCGTCAAGCATGTATTCCATTGTGTCCAGCAGCTTTTCCAGCTGCTTGAGCGTTGAAATGTGAATCGCCGTCGGGAATACGTCGTTTGTCGATT
The DNA here is from genome assembly GCF_053903085.1 of Bacillus sp. AK124. Classification (NCBI taxonomy): domain Bacteria; kingdom Bacillati; phylum Bacillota; class Bacilli; order Caryophanales; family Bacillaceae; genus Bacillus; species Bacillus sp. AK124. The sequence continues at coordinate 237,777 of NZ_CP096378.1, read as the reverse complement.
GAGACATGTTGACGTGCGTATTCGGACTCAGGTGAATATACTCGCCTTTGTTGTGGCCGAGCAGTTCAAGTGCACGGTTTCCGATGACTTCGTTCGCGTTCATATTCATTGAAGTTCCTGCGCCGCCTTGAATCGGATCAACGATGAATTGATCGTGCAGCTTTCCTTCAAGGATCTCATCAGCGGCTTGGACAATGGCATCTCCAAGGCCTTTATAAAGACGTTTTGTCTCCATGTTGGCAAGCGCGGCCGCTTTTTTCACCACTGCCAGCGCTTTGATCATTTCTTCGTGGATTTTATATCCTGTAATTGGAAAGTTCTCCGCTGCCCGCAATGTCTGAATACCGTAGTAGACATCGGCCGGAATCTTTTTTTCTCCGAGAAAATCCTTTTCCGTCCGGTATGTCATTTCAGTTTTCATTTTTTAACCCTGCTTTCTTTTTTTAGATGATGATATCGTCTGCAATTGGCGTTTCCATAATCTTTTTGACTTCAGCTTGTTGTCCGGTTTTTCCTAGTGCCCACATCAGCTTCGGAACGATCGCTTCGGTGTTCATATTCCTCGAGCGGATGATGGCATCTTGGTTTACCTTGCGGCCGACCTCGTAAATGCTCATATCCTCTCCTTCTTCAAGGCATTGTGTCGTAATAGCTACGACTACTCCGGAATCGATCAGCTCGTTCACTTTTTCTAAAATGTTTCTTTTCTCAAAAGGAATGCCGCCGCTTCCGTAGCTCTCAATCACAATACCTTTATATGAACCTTTCAGACAATCAAAAAACTCAGGCTTTAATCCGGGATGAAGCTTCACCAGACAAACATCGGTATTTAAGGAGGTATCGAGTTTCAAAGCGCCTGGCTTCACTTCGGGAACCCGTTTGTTATACTCGATCTCCTTGTCATGAATGAAAGCAACGTAAGGATAATTGATGCTTTCAAATGCATCGTAGCTTTTTGTTCTTAATTTGATCGCTCTCGTGCCTAAAATGACGCGGCCGTCAAAGACGACGTAAACTCCGCCGATACCGTCGCACGCGAAGCGGACCGCATCTTTAATATTTTTTTTCGCATCCGTTTTCTTAAATGTAATCGGAACTTGGGAACCTGTAATCGCAACAGGCTTATCAATATTCTGCAGCATGTATGAAAGCGCCGCCGAGGTGTAGGCCATCGTATCGGTTCCGTGCGTGATCACAAATCCGTCGTAGCTGCTGTAATTCTCATATACAGCCTCAGCCATCATCACCCAATGTTCAGGCTGCATGTTGGTGCTGTCTATATCCATTAAAGATTGGCAATCTATCGTATAATTAGAATGGTCATCAGATAAATAGTTGAGAAGCTCTTCCGCTTTAACCCCCGGAGCCAGTCCGTTTTCGCCTTCTACTGAAGCGATGGTCCCGCCGGTGGTCAACAGCAGTAACTTTTTCATGTGCTACACCTCTTTAAGAAGTAGTTGTTTTATACAGTATAAAGCATGTTTTGTTTTTACGAAGAAGGCTTGATACATCAGGAATGTATACGCTTTATGCGTACCTTCAATGCAATTATAGTCCTCAAATGTGAAATAATCAAGAAACTTTATTCATTTCGCGTACACTTTTGCTGATAATGTGCTATAATCACTGTGTATTAAAAGGAGCGTAAGATATGAATTTAGATCGATTAACAACACTGAGAAAAAATAAAAAATGGTCATTGCAATATACTGCCGACCGCCTCGGTATTGCGAAAAGCACTTACGCGGGCTATGAATCGGGCTACCGCCGCCCTTCTTTAGAGGCGCTTATCGAAATCGCTGATTTATTCAATACTTCCACTGATTTTTTGCTTGGCAGAGTTGACGATCCCCGGGATGAAAAGGCTAAAAACGAAGCCATTGAACTGACGGAATGGGATAAGCTCAAGCTGGCAGTCGACGGGACGCTTCTTTCCGAAGAAGAAATCAAGCAGATGGTTGCGTTTATCAAGGTCAAAAAAGAGCTGGATGCGGGGTAAAATGACAGCGGTTAACCGCATGCTGCAAGTGTTATAAAAAGAAAAAAACTTGACTGGCCTTTTTAGCCAGTCAAGTTTTTTTGCTTTTATTGATGTAAAAATTTCACACAAACCGCTTCAGGAGCAGGAACTCCGGACTGCAAATGCGTCAGCCGGCCCGTTGTCCGGTCTCTTTCAAACAATGTCAATGTCCCTGTTTCCTGGTTGGAAGCGATTAAAAATTGTTCTGAAGGATCAATCTCAAAGTCGCGCGGCCATTCCCCTTCAGTTGATACGTGTTCAACCAGGGAAAGTTCGCCCGAATACTCGTTGATGCTGAAGACGGCGATGCTGTCGTGTCCGCGGTTTGAAGCGTATACAAATTTGCCGTCTTTAGTGACATGGATGGCGCCGCCCTGGCTTGCACCGTCAAACCCTTCCGGCAATGCCGAAATGACTTGAATCTCCCTGAATTCACCCAAATCAGGATTGTATTCCAACACGATGACTTCATTGCTCAGCTCCGTTAATACATACGCATACTTTTCCTGCGGATGGAACTCAATATGCCTCGGCCCTGACCCCGGTGCAGTTGCGTGTTTTTTCACCGCTTCAAGCCGGTCCTCTTTCAATTGATACGTAATGATATGATCCGTACCGAGATCGACGGCTACTGCATACTTCTCATCAGGTGTGAATCCGGAATAATGAGTATGCGCTTTTTCCTGCCTCTCATGCGGTCCTGTTCCCTCATGCTGCACTTTTGCTGAAGGCTCAAGCAAGCCGCGGCTTTCATTTAAAGGGTATGCCATGATCGTCCCGTTGTGGTAATTGGCGGACAGAACATAGCGGTTATTCTGATCGACGCTGACGTGGCAAGGCGATGGTCCTTCCCCGGCCTGCTGGTTGACGAAAGTCAGCTCTCCTGTGGAGCCGTCAACACGGTATGCGGCAACCCCGCCATTATCGCCGTCTTTGACCACTGCATAGAGCATTTCATTGTCTTTGGCGATATTCAAATATGTCGGACTGCCCAGCTTTGCTGCCGGCTTTGGCGTGCTTAACGCCTTTTTTTCCGTATCAAGCTCAAATGTATAAATCCCTTCGCTGTCTGCTTTTGTATATGTTCCGATATAGCCTCTGTATTTTGCCATTTGATCCTCTCCTTTTTTGACAGTCGTCCATTCCTATTTTAACTCACAGAAACTGAATTATCATGATCTGGTATGCAAAAACCTTAAGCGCTCACATGAAAAAAAATTTTTTATGATATTCTTAACTTAAGAGACCTTCACTGCCGCTTTTATAATGGAATCGCTCATTTTCGGCAGCGGAGACTTGTTCATAGGAGTGTTCAAAATGACGAAAATCATGATTGTCGAGGACAGCGAAGACATTCGGAAGCTTTTATGCGATCATTTAGAAAAATACGGATACGAAACTGTTGCAGCTACTGATTTCACCTCTATCCTTGAAATGTTTCTCCAAGAGAAGCCCGATCTGATATTGCTTGACATCAATCTGCCGGCATACGACGGGTACTACTGGTGCCGGCAAATCCGCCAGCATTCGACTTGTCCGATCATTTTCATTTCAGCGAGAAGCGGAGAAATGGATCAGGTCATGGCGATTGAAAACGGCGGCGATGATTATATAGAAAAGCCTTTTTCCTATGAAGTGGTGCTCGCTAAAATTAAAGGCCAAATTCGCAGGGCATTTGGAGAATACGCCGTTAAGCAAGGAGAAAAAGTGATTGAATTTGAAGGCGTTCAGCTGTTTGTCGAACGATTTGAGCTGCGCTGCCGGGATGAGAAGCTCGAGCTTTCAAAAAAGGAAAGCAAACTCTTGGAAGTGCTGCTTGAAAGAGGAGAAAAAGTGACAAGCAGAGACCGGTTGATGGAGAAGACATGGGAAACCGATACATTTATAGATGAAAACACGTTAAATGTCTATATTACAAGGATTCGCAAAAAATTGCGAAGCATGGACGTGCCCTTCTCAGTTGAATCAGTGCGGGGCGAAGGGTATCAGCTGAGGGCGAAATCATGAAGCTGTTCCTAAAAAACCATGCCGTTCTCATTCTTCTGTTTCTTTTTCAGGGCGGATTCGTGTTTTTTTACTATTGGTTTGCCGGCATGCAGACTTTCACCCACCTTTTTTACATTCTCGGCGTTCAGCTTCTGGCGCTGGCGCTTTATCTTTCGTACAAATGGTATGAAGAACACAGAGTCTACCAGTGGCTCGGCTCAGAACAAAAAGATACAGAAATTCCTTTTTTGGGGACGGCTGAATTTTGCTCAGAGCTCTATGAAAAACATATGGAGCTGAGCCGGCTCCACCACCGCAAAATACATGAGATGGAGTCCAAGCTGGAAGACAGGGTAACCTACATGAATCAATGGGTGCATCAGGTGAAAACACCGCTTTCCGTCATCAATCTGATCATCCAGGAAGAGGACGAACCCGTTTTTAAACAAATCAAAAAAGAAGTCCAGCAGATTGAATACGGACTGGAAACACTCCTCTATTCATCAAGGCTTGACCTGTTTGAAAAGGATTTTAAAATTGAAGCCGTGTCACTTGGCGAGCTGCTTCATTCTCAGATTCAGCGCTATAAACGCTATTTTATACAGCATCGGGTCTATCCAAATAAACAGGTTCCCGCTGAAGACGCCGTTATTTACTCCGATCGCAAATGGCTCAAGTTTGCCGTTGGCCAGGTTATCACCAACGCTGTGAAGTATTCGTCAGGAAAAAGCGAACGCATCGATATGACGCTATTCCGTAATGGCGAACGCATCATCCTGGAAATCAAAGATTACGGAGTCGGAATTCCTTCACAAGATTTGAAAAGGGTATTTGAGCCTTATTACACCGGGGAAAACGGACGACGCTTTCAGGAATCAACGGGCATCGGCCTCTACCTTGTAAAAGAGATTGCGGAAAAGCTCAATCATGATGTGAGCATCGCTTCAGAAGAAGGGAAAGGAACGACTGTGCAATTTTCGTTCCTTACAAAAATGTAAGTCTTCTTTAATAAAACCGCATAGCTCATCCATATCCTCCTTGATATGATTTGTTTACACAAACAAACGTGGCAAGGAGGATTTTTTATTTGCAATCCAAGTTTATGAAAAGAATCGACACAATCGATGATACGCTTTATGCGGAATCATTTTTATGATCGACTTCAGGGCAGGCGGACCCTCAGCCATCTGATCGCCCAAATAAACGTCACTTGTTCAGCGCTTCTACATGATCTTTTCCTTTTTGTTCGTCATTATCGACGCGCTGAACAAAAAACGAGGCCCGCCATACTTTGCTTCTGCACACCGGCCATTCAGCATTCCGAATGGGCACTGGAGTGGATGTGAAGAATCGCAACATATTGGAAGCGGGCACCCCTAAAAAGCACCGCAAAAGGAGGATATCATGACAGACATGCTGATCGTTAAAAACATCAATAAAACATATAAAGGACAAGTCTCTCATCAGGCTTTAAAAGATATTTCATTCAATGTCGAGGGCAGTGAGTTCACGGCGATCATGGGGCCGTCCGGCTCCGGAAAAACGACGCTTCTCAATATCATTTCGACGATTGACCGCCCCGATTCCGGCGACATTTTGATTCGCGGAGAAAATCCGCATCATCTGAAGAGGGCCAAGCTTGCCCACTTTCGCCGCAGACAGCTCGGATTCGTATTCCAGGATTTTAATTTGCTGGATACGCTGACGATCGGTGAAAATATCATGCTGCCCTTAACGCTTGAAAATAAACCGCTTTCCGTCATGGAAGATAAACTTCAGGCGATTGCTGAAAAACTCGGCATCGAACAACTTCTGAATAAACGGACGTTTGAAGTATCCGGCGGACAAAAGCAGCGGGCGGCCATCGCAAGAGCCGTCATTCATCAGCCCGCTCTCATCCTCGCCGACGAACCGACAGGAAACCTCGATTCGAAGGCGTCAAAAGACGTAATGGAAACGATGCAGCATCTTAATGAAAACGACAATGCCACGATATTGATGGTCACGCATGACCCTGTTGCCGCAAGTTATTGCCGGCGCGTCATTTTTATTAAAGACGGAACATTATTCAACGAAATCCACCGCGGCGCCAACCGCCAAATATTTTATGAAGAGATACTGAATGTGCTGTCCATGCTGGGAGGAAACGCCAATGACCTTTCTTCAGTTCGCTTATAAAAACGTCGTCCGGAATAAAAGAGCCTACCTTGCCTTCTTTTTAAGCAGCGCGTTTTCAGTGATGGTTTTTTTCACATTTGCGATGCTTTTGTTCCACCCCGCTTTAGAGAAAGGCTACTTAAACACCATTGCAAAGCGGGGATTATCGGTGGCTGAATGGATGATTTTCGCCTTTTCCATTCTGTTTGTGCTTTATTCCGTCAACGCCTTTCTCAAGTCGAGAAGCAGGGAATTCGGGATCCTCACCATCCAGGGAATCGCTCCGGGTCAATTGAGGAAGCTGATTACCGCAGAAAACATCATCATCGGCGTGCTCTCGATCGTTACAGGGATCATCGGCGGTCTGGTTTTTGCAAAAACATTTTTTACGATCGGCGCTTATATTTTGGAAATGGACGCTTTGCCATTGTATCTGCCTTGGAAAGCGCTGGCTCTCACAGCCGCCTGCTTTCTCATGCTGTTTATTTTGCTGTCGCAATTTACGGTTTTGTTTATTAAATCAAAAACCGTTACCAAGCTGATCAAAGGCACAGGGAAAATAAAACCTGAGCCAAAACCGTCTGTTATCTTTTCGGTCATCGGCATCGGCTGCCTCGGCTCAGGCTACTGGCTCGTATTGTTCGCCGACATCCATTTTCCCCAAGCCGTCACGATCTTAATTCTGACGATCATCGGGACTTATTTCTTCTTTCGCCAAAGCAGCATTTGGCTGCTGCGGCTCTTAAAAAAACGGAAGTCATTTTATTTGCGCGGAAAAAACGTGCTTTGGGTATCCGATCTTGTCTATCGGCTGAACGATAATGCCCGTCTGTTCTTTCTCGTTTGCATCATTTCAGCCGTCGCCTTTACCGCCACTGGCACATTGGTGATTTCCAAGACTTCCATCGGAAAATTGGATTCTCAATATGAGATAGAGTACTTATTATACAGCGGGAACCAAAAGGAACAGACACACGTTAAGCTGATGGAACAAAAGTTGAAGGACGGACATTTTTCATATGAAAAGGAAGTGACAAAAGGAATTTATATGAGCTATAGCCAGGGACCCTGGGTGCTCCTGACCTCTGAAGGCGAATTCCAAAAGCACTTTAAGTCAGATTCCGGCGAACTGAAAGACGGCGAGGCGATGTATTATCCGAACGCCATCGAGGCGAAAGAAAAGCCGGAAATTCCCAAGACCTTGAACATGTTAAACAAAGATTCGAAGCCGGCAAATGAACGCCTAAAAGTGAAAGGTATTAAAAAACCGCTCATTTTGTTAAACAGCGTCGTTGTCGTAAACGGCAAAACCTTCGAAAAGCTGAAAAAACAAGGCGAATTCGTCACATTGTATGGCTATAACTACAACCGCTGGAAAGAGAGCCTTGATATGATCCAATCACTGGAAAAAGATCTTAGAGAAAAAGCTCCCAATATCCGATTTCAATTTGACGCAAAGGCCAGTACTTATTTTGAAACTGTTCAGCTTCCAAGCCTGAGTCTGTTTATCGGCCTTTTTATTGCGGTTCTCTTTTTTACGGCATCCGGAAGTTTTCTCTACTTCCGCCTGTTTACCGATCTTGAAGAAGATCAGCAGCGCTATCGGTCGCTTGCAAAAATCGGCCTGAGCGAAAAGGAAATGTCGCAGAGTGTGACGATTCAATTGGCCATCCTGTTCTTCTTTCCGTTCGCTCTTGCAGCAGTTCATACGTATTTTGCGATGAAGACGCTCGAGGCGCAGAGTCTTGGTCATTTTGCAGCTCCGGTGTTGATGACGATAGGCGGATTTCTGACCTTCCAACTATTATTCTTTATGATCATTCGAAAAAGCTATTTGAAAAAATTAAAAGGATTTTTAAGGTGATAAAACATGAAAAAAACAATTTCTCTGATTACAGCCGGTTTGGCTGTTGTATGCATTGGTGCATTTCTATTAATTCATCATGAGGTGACAGACAGGTTCAATCCACTTGTGAAGAAAGAAAGCGTGTATGTCCAAATCAACAAAGACGGAAAGCACTTGAGTCCGGGCCGCTATGAGTACACGCTGGAAGGATATAATGACACTGGGAAGGAAAAAGAAATTACATTCTCCTCCAGCGCCTCCCTTCGAAAAAACGCCTACCTAAAGGTACACGCGAAGGGAAAATACGTTGAAACATGGGAAGAAGTACAGCCCGGCGATATGCCGAGTGCAGTTCGGACCAAATTGATCAGGCAGTAAAAAAACGGCGTCTAGCCGTTTTTTGTGTTACTATAATTTTACAGATTTCCGAAACTTTTTGGCCCGTTGTTCGTAGTAAAACAGAAGTCATATTGGTTAGGAGGTTTTCATATGATTGTTGGAATGATCGGTTTTATCCTGGTGGGATTCTTCCTCTACGCCGCCATGGCGCCGTCCGACGGAAACAACAGCGGCAGCAGCTCTTCAACTTTCTTTGTCGGGGGTCCTGATTCATCCGGCGACAGCGGAAGTGATTTCGGTGGCGGCGGAGATTGTGGCGGCGGCGGTGATGGCGGCGGCTGTTAAGACCCGCGGGCTGCCTTTCCCTATCTTCTGCTCGGACCCTTAGGCTGTATGCAGTTCTTGCTGCAGTCAGCCGGGTATGTTCCAGCCATCTCACTTCATCATTCATTCACCATCTAACTCCAAATACGCCATCATCAATCCAGTTGTTTAACCAGACTTCCGATTGGGAATGATGTAAAGACAGCAGATTCCCGCTCTTCAAACGATTTAAAAGTCACAATTAATCGATTCTGTTACAAAATATATAAAACTTTGCACCTACTTGTTCGATATTAAAAGAAGACATTCACAATAAGGAGGGTTTTTTCCAGATGATTTTTTTACTGGTTTTATTGGCTCTGTTTATTTTGTATTCATTCTTTTTTGACAAGAGCAACAAAAGATCTTATACAAAAGCGGCACCGAAAAGCAGAATATTGATCCGCCAGGCAGCTGCGCCGACCGGATTTTTGAGGGTCATCGAAACCGCACCCGGGCAGCCGGTAAACCGCCGAACCTCTGAAGGTATGCGTCCAAATCTGCGGCTTGTCATGAGCCCGACGGACCAAAATGAAAAAAAATAAAGAAAGCGGCATCATGATAAATGCCGTCTTTCCTATTGTATGCTGTGTTCCACCATTCTTCCAAAGGCGTCCGGCGACATTCCCGGCGAGATGCGGACCCTGTGCAGCGCATACATCCCCTGATCCCTAGCAGCCGCCCCCGGCTCTGTCGTCACCGCCATTTGATACCCCGCCTTCTCAGCCTGTTTGAGCGTTTCGGCATTATAGCGTCCAACTGGATAACTCAGCATGGTTGTGTTCTGCTGAAGCATGCCGTCAAACAATGTTTTGGAACGAGTCATTTCACTCAGCTGCTGCTCTGGAGCAAGTCCGTTCAATTCGACATGATTGATCGTATGGCTTTCGATAGCAATACCGTGTTCGGCCATTTCTTTCATTTGGCTTTCGGTTAAATGATTTTTTCTGCCGACCGATTTACCGATCATGAAAATTGTCGCCTTCATCTCATAATCTTTCAAAATCGGGTACGCTTTTTCAAAGTTATCTGTATAACCATCATCAAACGTAATCAGCACGCATTTTTCACTCGGCATTTTGTCTTGTGTTAAGACAATATAGGCTTCTTCAGGTGTCAGTGTGTAATAGCCGTTATCCTTCAGCCATTTCATATGTCCGCGGAACTCCGCCTCCGGTACGCGCAGGCTGTTTCCTGTGGAAATGCTGTGATACATGAGAATCGGAATGCGGGCGGGGCCCTTCACTTTGATCCACTTGGAGGATGGATCATGCTCCGCCTGCTGTTTTGATTGTTTTGCCGCTTTTTGAGCCGTATTTGGTTCTGTTTTTTCCTCTCCTTTTGCTTCATGACTGGAACACCCGTACAGCATTCCCATCAACATAAGCAGCAAAATGAGCAGTTTCGTTTTTTTCACAAGTATTCCCGCTTTCTATCTATTGAATCCTTTTTAATATCGGTTTCGGAACGAGCATTTTTCACCGTTCCTGCTTTGATGATGAAAGCCAAGCTTTACGCAGTATGCTGATCCCTTCTTCAATTTCCGCTTCAGAAAGCCCCCCAAATCCCGCCATGACGATGGAAGAGCTGCTTTTATGTGGCTCAAACCAGAAATCTGATACCGGATAAACTTTCACACCGAGTTTTTCCGCTTTATGTATGAGGTCTTGTGCATGTCGGTCTGTCTTCATCAAAATATGGAGCCCCGCTTTTTCGCCGATGATTTCCATGTCATTTCCGAAATGCGTTTTAATGGCCGATATTAATGTTTTGTGCTTTTCTTGATATACTTTTTTCATTTTACGGATGTGTCTTTCGAAAAAACCTTCTTTCATAAATAAAAACATCGCTTTTTGAATGATGGGTGAAGCGGACTGGCTGTAGCGGCCAAGCGTTTCTTTAAATTCATCTGCCAGCTTTGAAGGGAGAACAATATAACTCAATCTCGCTGCCGGAAGAAATGACTTTGAAAAAGTCCCTAAATAAATGACTTTTTCTTTTTTATCAAGCGCTTTTAAAGATGGAATAGGCCTGCCCTGATAGCGGAATTCACTGTCATAGTCGTCTTCGATAATGTAGGCATTCTCACGGCTTGCCCATTCAAGCAATTTCAGCCTCTTCTGTACCGGCAGGACCATTCCATACGGAAACTGATGAGATGGCGTAATATAAACGAGTTTGGCTCGGCTTGCAGCAAGCTGAGACAAATTGATCCCGTCTGTCTCGAGACCAATCGGCTGAAGTTCACATCCATGGTTGAGGAAAACGGAACGCACACCATCATATCCCGGATTTTCCGCCGCAACCAATCGGCCGTGCATTGAGAGCAGCTGGCAAAGAAGTCCGACTGCATACTGCGTACCGGAACAGATCACAATTTGCTCCGGTACACAGCGCACACCCCTTGCCTGAAATAAATACTTCGCCAATTCCGTGCGAAGGCCGAAATCGCCTTTATGATCGCCATACAAAAATAAGTCATGATCTCCACTGTCCATTGCATTCTGCAGACAACGTCTCCATGTTTTGAATGGAAAATGGCTTAAATCGATATCACCATATTTAAAATCATATGTTGCCGCTGAAGCTTGTCCTGTGTCTTTTTGTTCCCGATTGGTATGAATCTTCAATTGACTAGGCGGCATCAGTGTTTTCTCCAAGGGAAGCACTTTGATGCCGATCCTTGGCCTGCTTTCTGTATAGCCTTCTGCAGTGAGCTGCTGATAGGCGCTTTCAACTGTATTTTTGCTTAGATGCAAATGTTCGCATAAATAGCGGATCGGCGGCAAAAGAGCTCCCGCTGGGATGCCGCCGGCCTCTATTTCTTTTTTGATATATTCGTAAAGCTGTATATACAGAGGTGTTTTAAGCTGTTTATTGAGTAAAGGCGTTAACTCTATCATCATCTGACCTCATCAAGTTTTCTATTATTGTCTCTTTTTAAAGGGACAATAACAACTTAAAATCAGTTTAATAATAAAAAGGAGCGTGAATGTGATGGCTCATTCCATTCGGCAAAAACAGCTTGTCTGCACAGATGAAAAAAAGATTGATCAATTTTTAACAGAAGCGCAAACCGGTTATCTCGGCATGTCCACAGATGAATATCCATATGTCATCCCTTTGAATTTCGTCTGGAAAAACGGTTACATTTACTTTCACGGTGCATCAGAGGGACGGAAAATGGACATGCTGCAAGAAAATCCTAACGTATGTTTCACAGTCAGCGAACAATATGGAACAATGGTTCATCCCATTCCCGCTAAAACCGATACCGCTTATATGAGTGTCATTCTTTTCGGCACAGCGTCAATCATCACAGACTTAGATGAAGCAACATCCGCGATGCAGGCTCTTCTCGACAAATACGTACCAGGATACTACAGTACTCCGCTTCACAAAACACATGTTGAAAAGTACAGATCGAGTTTAGGCAGCAAAACCGTTGTCCTTAAAATTCATCCCATAAAGATAACAGCTAAAGAAAACATGCTGAATCAAAGTATGAAATTCGAAAACGGGCGGACCGTACAGGAAGACCGTTGATAAAAAAAGACCCGCAGCTTATGCTACCGGGTCTCCTATGGATTGTGCCGCATTTCCATCTATAAATTTCAATCCCGCTGTGTACCGCTTTTTCCGCTTCTTTATCCAGCAGACGAGCGCCAACCGCTGATCCGGATCCTTCTCATTGATAGAAACCAACACATGTTCATTCATCTCAAGCGGGACGCCGGATTCAATCTGACAGCCTGACAAGCTGATGTCCTTAATCATGATCTCGTGGGCGCCTTTCTCTGCATCATCGGGAAACAGCAGTGTTCCCAGACCTTGAAAGGCCTCGCGGACGTGTTTTCTCTTGTATGCATCCGGGCTTTTTTCTGTTTTCATGAAAAAGCGCAGCACTGTTGACAGCGTATCAGCCCGCTTTTCCCGGTCGGCCTTTTTTGCATTTTCTTCATCAAACATAAAACCGATCAGTTTCACATATAGTTCCTTGTCCATCTCTTTGAAGTGCAGCCCGATTTCAATGTCTGCCTCGTCTTTTGTCGTCCACATCACCCGAGCCGGCACTTTTCCGACCGCATCTATGATCAGACCGTCCACATGATAGTACATGTGCAAATCAGCCTGATAAGGCAACCTGATACGCGCGCCCGTGTCGCTCACATCGATCAGTTCGCATTCGTGCTCATCGCCAGAAACGGTGGAAAAAGCCGCCGGCTTGTTGACTGTGAACCGTTCAGAGCTTCGAAATCTCGGCCTGTCAAAGGCAACGAGCAGCGCAAGTATGAGTCCCGTCATATTATAGAGAACCCAAAATAAATGATACGATGTGACGTTCATATCAAAAGTATGCAGAAACCAAAGTTCATAAAGAATTTTCCCGAGAGCAAACAGCGTCATTGCAAGCAGAATCGCACACGGCAGCGCCGTCGTATATTTGAATTTTCGCCGATCTGTGTTGACGCCCTTCGGTGTGACTTTAAAATCAAACCGCTTTTTAAAAATGAATTCCGACAAAGCCGATATCGCCATGTGCGGCGCCATCGATGTATCGTAAATATGACTCCAGCTCATGCTGCGCTGCCGGTCCGAAACGGCTTTAAATGAAAGGTAAGAACCTAAAAACGCAGGCAGCCAAAACGAGGTGATCGACCACAAATCGGTCTTTAAGCTATGTATGCCAAACAGCAAAAACAAGAGCGGCGCCAGGATGTAAACCATCTTAAAAACGCCGAAAAACCAAAAGAGAATACCGTCAAAATAAAGAATGCGCTGCATTGGTGTAAGACCTTTTAAGAAAAGCGGATTCCACTTCTTTCCGCACTGAATGTTTCCCCTGCACCAGCGGTCGCGCTGTTTCAAAAGATCCGTCCACGTTTCCGGCGAGAGACCGACGGCAAGCACTTCCTTGACGAAAACAGATTTAAATTTCGTTTGCAAAAGCATTCCGGTTGCCATATCCTCCGTAATCACGCCTGTCGCAAAACCGCCGATTTCATCCAAAGCGGTTCTTCTGAAAACCGTATTGCTGCCGACGTACATGACGGCATTAAAACGGTCTTTCCCGGCCTGGAGCCTGCGCATAAAAAAGTCCTGCTCATTCGGAATGTTCGCACCGGAAAATAAGTTGTACTGATAAGGATCTTCATTATAGAAGGCCTGCGGCGTTTGAACAAAAGCCACTTTTTCCTTCTTAAAATAGCCGACAGTTTTCTGCAAAAATGAAGGGAGCGGAACCATATCGGCATCCATCGTCACAATCAGTTCCCCGTTCGAGCAGCTCATCGCATGGTTTAAATTCCCCGCTTTTGCATGCTCATTGTTTGGCCTTGTAACGTAATGAACGCCAAGTTCCTCAGCCAGTTTTTGAATATCCGTCCGCCTTCCGTCATCACACAAATAAATATTGACAAGCTCTTTTGGATAGTCGAGGCTCAGACAGCCTGCCACTGACTTTTTCAGCACATGGCGCTCCTCGTTATAAGTTGCAATGAGAATATCAACGCTCGGCCAATGGTCTTGATCGCCCAGCGTTTCCGGCTCCCGCTTCCTTTCCTTCCATACTAGCGTATAAAAGACCAAGAGCTGTAAAAAGCCGATACATTCAGTTGCAATCAGGATCACGCCCATCACGATGTCGGCGGGGCGAGAGACAGGCAGTGTATAGCCGAACCGCCAAACAATATACACGCCGTTCGTCATAAGACACAATATGATTAAAAATTTCTTGAAACGCGGATTCATCCAAGATCCCAAAAAACCGATGAGAATAAGGGCAATCATTGCGACGGGATAGCAGTGTAAGATAAATTCCATTTTCTTCTCCTTATGTGCTGATAAAAAACCCTTCGGGAAGGGTTTCTCTAAAATTTCCCTCCATTTCATTCTTTTGCACTCGAATATATTACCACCTTTAGACCTAAATTTCCTTAAAAATAATAAAAAAACATATCTAATTGTCTTTTAAACGCGAAAAATATAAGACTATAGACTCTATTCCGAAAAATTCATAAGGCTCACGTTGATAACCCTTCACATATATGCCACCTCAAGATTGAATCTTTTGTCGCAGACGTCCTCTGTCTCTTCGGAGACGGGAGCTGAATGTATCAACGGTTCACACAGGAAAAAAGGTCTCTGTTCCTAAATGTTTGATTTATTTTTGACGGATTGACAGCTTTTTTGTGTCGATTTTAATTCCAGTAAAAGGAGATTCGGGAATTACCGCATCAAAAAAAGCCTGCACAAGGCCATTAAACAGTGTCCAGACACGTCTTTAACCAAATGGACCCGCTCTAGATCATCATGTGAAAACAGCTAGGTCTTCCTGCACGGTTGTCTGAATTTTGATTTTTTTAGTATACTTAATTTAGTTAAATAACTCAGAGCAAAGGGATAACAAAAAGGATGGGGGAAAGAAAATGGAAGCAAAACCAAAGGTACAACATATACCGATTCAAACAACGAAAGAATCGGATGAAAATTTTTTTGCAAGAGCAATGAATGTTAAAATCGGCATCATTCCGCTGCCCGTATACTTGCTGCTCTTCGCTTTGATTGTGACGTTTGTCTATATGCACGATCTGAAAAGCGACATTTTAACTGCTATTGCGGTTACGGGCTTTTTCGGATTCACCTTCGCCCAAATCGGAAAGTCGCTGCCGCTTCTTCGTTCTGTCGGCGGTGCCGCTATACTTGCGACATTTATTCCTTCAGCTATCGTCTATTACCATCTCATTCCCGATGACATTATCAAATCAACAACTGAATTTACAGAAAACTCAAACTTTCTTTATTTGTTTATCTCAGCCATTGTAGTGGGAAGCATTTTAGGGATGAAAAGAGAAACGCTGGTCAGGGCGTTCATTAAAATTTTCATTCCGCTGATCGCAGGGACAATTGCCGCAGCGGCAGTCGGTCTGACAGTTGGTACAATGCTCGGCCTCGGATTTCAGCATACGCTGCTGTACATTGTGATTCCGATCATGGCCGGAGGGGTTGGCGAGGGAGCCATTCCGCTGTCCATCGGCTATTCGGAAATCATGCACATGTCACAAGGGGAAGCTTTTGCACTTGTCATTCCTTCCATTATGTTCGGAAGCTTAAGCGCTGTCATTTTGTCTGGGGTTTTAAATGTAATGGGGAAGAAAAAGCCTGAATGGACAGGCAACGGAAAAGTCGACCGTTTCGAAAGTGGGGACGCACTGCCGCTTGAAAGCCGCGACAAAGACAAAGAAAGCGTTTTTAACCTTTCCCACTTTGCATCGGGAGGCATTCTTGCCGTCTCATTATATTTGGTCGGTATGCTTTCACATGACTTGTTCGGATTTCCAGCACCCGTCATGATGCTTCTCTTGGCTGTTGCCGTGAAACTGTTTCGTTTGGCTCCGGCGAATTTGGAAAACGGCGCCTACGGCGTGTCACGCTTCTTTTCAACTGCTGTGACATATCCGCTGCTTTTTGCCATTGGCGTCTCCATGACACCGTGGGACAAGCTGATCGCTGCTTTTAATATTGCCAATATTATTACGATCGTATCTGTCGTGATCACGATGATAGCCGTCGGCTTTTTTACAGGAAAGTGGCTGAACATGTACCCGATCGAAACCGCGATTATCAATGCCTGCCATTCAGGTCAGGGCGGAACGGGGGACATCGCCATTCTCAGCGCCGCCGAGCGCCTCGAGCTCATGCCGTTTGCTCAGGTATCCACAAGAATCGGCGGAGCGATAACCGTTACACTGACATTGCTGCTGTTAGCCCAGTTTTATTGATGAATGAAAAAGCCTGCAGAGCAAACTGCAGGCCTTCTGTTTAGTATCTAGCGTACTTTTTTCGGAACATAGTCGGGAAAGTCTGTCACAATCCCGTCCACGCCAGCCTTTAAAAGCGGAGGCACTTCATCGCGGGAGCGGACGGTCCATGGCGTAATTTTCATGCCGAACGCATGGATTCTCGGCACAAGTGTAGGATCAGCGGCCACATTTTTTAAGTTGGCGTTCACATATTTGGCATAGCCGGAAAATGCCTTGAGCTTTGCATCTGTTAAGTCCGCTGTTTTTGACGTTAAGACACCTGTCGGCATTGATGGGAGCAGCTGATGAATTTTGTATACAGAGTTGAAATCAAACGATTGTACAATGATTTTTCCGTTTTTAGGCTTATCCATTCTCCGCTCTTTCAATGCCGCTGATACTTTTTCTTCGATTCCCGGATAGCGTGCAGGTTCTTTCAATTCGATCAGCATTCCGATCTTTCCTTTATACCGGTCAAGCACTTCTTCAAATGTCGGAATGCGTTCCCCGGCGAACTGCGGCCCGAAGTAGCTGCCAGCATCAAGCTTGCGCAGCTCGGCAAGCGTCAAGTCCTTTACGGCGACCGGCAGCACTGAGCCGATGTCTGTCGTACGGTTTACAGTTGTATCATGAATGACGACAAGCTCCCCGTCCTTGGACATTTGAACATCCAGCTCGATATAATCCGCTTTCATCTGATGCGCCTTTTCAAAGGCAGCCATCGTGTTTTCCGGCGCGTATCCCGAAGCACCTCTGTGCGCAATGACAGCCACTTTTTTAGGCTTCGCCGCCGGCTCTTGCGCTCCCGCGTCCGGTGCAAACAGTGCTGACCCGATAGAAACCCCGATCAATGAAGATAACATCAATTTCTTTAATAAAGCTGACACATCATCCACTCCCCTTTTGCTCTTCTCTTGCCAAAGTATAGGTTCGCACTGTTAAGATTATGTTTCAGCAGTCTTTAATTTTCATAAATTTCCTGATAAACAAAAAAAGACCCCCTCAGCAAGAGATCTTTTTTTGGATATATCAGCGCTCACAGGCAATTTTGTCTTTATCGCGGTCCAGCTTTTTATTGGCGTCATAAAGCGCTTTTGAAACATACGGCTTGTACTTCGTTTTTCCGCCTTTGTTTTTGACCGACTTCGAACGTGCGACGCCGCCTTTATAGTCTTTATTTAAAGCTTTGCAGTTTTTGTACGTTTTTACCTTCGTTTTTGCTTCTGCCACATCGCCGGCACCCCAGGAAAAACCGATGATAAGACCGGCAGACAAAAGACCCGCTGCTATTTTTTTCATCCCGTTTGACCCCTTTCGTCTAATTCTTATGTATCTTTTACCATGATAAAATATTTTTCTTATTCACTCAAGAAAAATATGACATTTTATTGAATAAAAAGTATGTATTGAACAAAGGACTTTCCACACAAAAAACCGGCCGCGTTATGCGCCGGCTTCATCAACATATTGATGTTCACAAGTCTTTTTCAAAACAGCGTGAATCTCATAGGCCAATTCCTTCGGATGGATGCACAGCATGTCTTCCAAAGGACTGTTCCAGTTCCCGTTCTTAATCAATTTCAGCGCATAATGGCCGGCCGGACTGCACTCGGGATACCACTCTATATCGAGGAGGAGGCATTCTTCCTCATGCCGCAGCTTCAAAAGATCCCGTTTGAAATCTGACCGCCAGGCCTTGCTGTCAGGCGCCAATTCATCGGGGTTTGTATCGGTTAATGAGTGATGCACAACCGTCCAGCCGGCCGGGATTCTAAGCCTCAGCAAATTGCGGGCGCCGCCAGAGGCGCGAATCCTATCTTCCAACCGTTCGACCAGCTGTTCATACGGCGTATCTGAATCTTCACTGACCAGCGTTTGATCAGCATTTAGCATCCTGATAACGTACTTCAGTTCTCCAGCATATTCAACTTGTACCATTTTACCGGAGGTTTCATTCTCCAAGGTGAAGAGCGTACGGCGGGGATCGCGAATCGGCTTTTGATACAAATGATTTTCTTTCACTGTCCAGCCGGCCGGCACCATTAAAGGATGCAATTTAAAAAAATACTGAGATTTGGTCAACGTTCTCACATCCTCTATCCTTGTTCTGTCCTCTTTCCTATCAATCTATGTGCCGGGCCGGCTTCTTAGAACAACGGCGGACCAGCCTCACAAAAAAAACGCCCGACGCTTCATAAAGCAGTCAGGCGGCTTTTCGTTTTTACTCGCCGGTTTTTTCTTTTCCGTAATGATACGTTGATGGATCAACAGGTTTGAAGTCTGAAATTTCGTGGAACCTTAACAGATCTTTATAGAGTACTTGGTCGGACAGATCCAGCTGTTCGGACACCTGTGATTTGAGGTTTTCCGTTTCCTGGTTGCCTTTGATCTCTTTTCCTGTCTTTGTATCGTATACGGTCGTATCAATCATCGTGTACTTCGGCGTTACATAGTTTCCATTTCTGAAAGCCACGGTTTCGTCGTGGTCTTTAGAAAAGAGGTCTGTACCAAAGTTGATGTATTTTTTGCTGTCAATACCTTGCAGGTGAAGAAGTGTCGGCATGACATCCATTTCGCCGCCATACGTATGATTGACTCCGCCTTTTTTGCCCGGAACGCGGATCATAAGCGGTACGCGCTGATTCATCGCGTTTTGATACGGTGTAATCTCTTTTCCTAATACTTCTTTCATCGCACGGTTGTGGTTCTCTGAGATTCCGTTGTGGTCGCCATAGATGACGATGACGGAATCATCATATAATCCCGATTTTTTCAGCTCTTTAAAGAAATCTTCAAGCGCTTCGTCAAGATAACGCGCCGTCTGGAAATACCCGTCTACCGTTTTGTCTCCCGTCGTTCCCTTTTCAAGGGTGGCATCCTTTTCATCCAAAATGAACGGATAGTGGTTTGTCAGCGAGATTAAATGCGCATAGAACGGCTGTTTCAGCGATTTCAGCTTCGGAATTGATTCTTCAAAGAACGGCTTGTCTTTCAAGCCAAGGTTGACGAGATTCTCCTCTGACATGTCATATGTGCTGGCATCGAAGAATTTGTCATAGCCAATTTGTTTATACACCTGGTCGCGGTTCCAGAATGACTTGTAATCCCCGTGGAGCACGGCGCTTGTGTAGCCTTCTTTTTGGTTCAGAATCGCCGGCAGGGACTGGTACGTATTTTGCCCTTTTGTTACAAACGCGCTGCCTTCAGGCAGTCCGTAAAGGCTGTTGTCCATCATCAATTCGGCATCCGCGGTTTTACCTTGACCGGTCTGATGGAAAAAGTTATCGAAATACATCATGTCATTCTGGCCGTGCGCCAGCTTGTTCAAGAACGGCGTGACTTCTTTTCCGTTCAGCTTATAATCGATCAAAAACGTCTGGAAGCTTTCCAAATGAATCTTGATGATGTTCTTACCTTTTGCTGCGCCGAAATACTCGTCATTCGGTTTTGCATAATGCGAATTTGTATAGTTAATGACGCTCGTCAGGTCGTCGCTGCTCGCATATGCCTTTTGGCTCGCGTTTTGGGCAGCCTGAACACCATCATAGATCATGTAATTGTAAGGCCCCAAATACTTGACGATATAATTTCGGTCAAATGTTCTTGTCAAAAGCTCCGGACGGTCTGTCTCAGCAACTGCAAGGTTGATGAAAAACAGCGCCACTCCGCCGATAACGACAGTTGCAGCCCATCTTTTTTTCAGTTGTGCCGCCTTCAGTTCAGGCAGCTTCACACATAATGCAATCAGAATGATCAAATCGACGAAATAGATAACGTCATGAAATGCCATGATGTCAAAAACGCCATCCGACATGTTGCCGAGGTTTCCGGCTTGTTTTAAGTTTGCAAACGTCAAAAAGTCATCAAAGAAACGGTAAAACAGGATATTTGCATATAAAGCAAACGTCATCACAGCATCAATGATGATGATCCATATCGCCGACCGACGGCCTTTAGCAAACAAAGCCAAACCGAGTGCAGCAATCGTGAAGCTGAATGGGTTGATAAACAGCAGCATGTGCTGCGTAGACCCTTTCACACCCAAATTAAACTCTAAAAAGTAGGAAGCATAGGTTTTAGCCCATACAAAAACAACAGCTAACACAAAAAAGCTTAGCTTATGAGAGAATATTTTTTTCATGATAACCTCTACCTTTTTAAACTTTTTTCAGACCGCTTTCTGTTTCAGTCAATGAAGCGTGAGGAAACGATAATATATCATTCTACTAAAAGTCTCGGCGGTTATTCAAGCACGTCCACGATGAAAATCCCCCAGCTTCCCTCACTCAAACAGTCCACGTCTGCGTAAAAAAATTCCGCATTTAAGACTACGGCCTCTAATTAAGACGAATGAATTTCCCCAAAGGTTTCAGTTATTTTCATTCATCTCGAAAATTGCTCTTTCCCGGACGATTAAATATCTTTATGAAATTCATTTAAATAAGCTTTTCTTTGAGCTTCTGTGAACCGGCCGATCCAGTCCGCACGCGCTTCCTCCGTCATATAGGGCAGAATGTATAGCTCGACCGCTTTATAAAATGCCGGTTCAGGAAGAATGTTGTACGTCGGAATCCGCACCATGCCGTTCCCGCGCGTCTCTATCAGTATATCCATAAAGAAAATGCCTTTCGGGCTGAAGCGGTGCTGCGCCATTTTAAGGCTTTTAATGTCCTTGAACAATACAGATTTCTTCCCTGAGAACAGCCGCCCGCCTTCTCCCTCGATCATGCTGAAGATGATGTTTCCTTTTTTCGTGAATGCCGGAAATATCATTAGAAAAGTAATCAAACCATAGATGATCCCGAAAAGTCCGACTCCCAGGTAAAGCAATGAATATTTCGATTCGAGTTTTATTGCTTCATAAAAGAGCCACAATCCGACCAATCCGAAACCTGCCGTCCCCGCAAAAGCCCATACTCTAAAGAACATTCGGCTTTTCACATCAATTGGTTTTTTTTCTTCCTGTTCCAAAAATAATAGACCTCCTTTACTTCAGCAAGCGGATTTCTATATTAATGATATTCATGCCACAATCTACCTTACCACAGAAACCGGTTTCTGCATAAAACTTGCAGTGTGAATGATCACGTATTCGTCCAATCAGCAGACGATCTGTCCCTAATCACGACCCGATGAATACAAAAAGACTCCCGGCCATCTGCCGGCAGCCTTCCCCTATTTTGAAATATCAACAAATCCTTCGCCGAATACATCCCTGACATCGTGGATGATGACAAATGCTTTTTTATCTGTGCTTCTTATAATTTTCTTGAGCATGGACAGCTCTTGTTTATTAATGACAATGTATAGAATTTCTTTGGAATCGCCCGTATAGTGTCCGCGTCCCGTTAATATCGTGACGCCGCGGTCCATCAAGGTATTGACCTGCGCGGCGATCTCGTTTTTATGCTCAGAAATGATCGTGATCGCTTTTTTCGTGTTGAGCCCTTCGATAATGAAATCCATGACCTTTGTGGCGATGTACAGCATGACAATCGTAAACATCAGCTTTTCAGCACCAATGATAAAGTAGGAACTGAACACGACAACTAAATCGATCATCAGCAAGGCATAGCTGATGTTCCAGTCGAAATATTTATTGGCGATTCTCGCGAGAATCGCAGACCCGGCAGTGGTTCCGCCGACACGGATGATCATGCCGATGCCGACGCCGGCAAATACCCCGGCAAAGATCGTGCTGATGATCACTTCATCAGCCGGCACCGTCCAATCTTCAGTAACATGCAGAAAAAATGAATTGGCCGCCACCGCAATGATGGTATAAATCGTCGTTTTTTTATCCAAAAAGCGATAGCCGATAATCAGAAGAATGCCGTTCAGCACAAAGTTTGTGATGCCCGGAGACCATTCAAAAACGTAGTATAAAATCAGCGTGATCCCCGTGACGCCGCCTTCTCCCAAGTCATTCGGGATGGCGAACAGATTCACGGCTAACGCAAAGAAAAATGCGCCTATAACAATCAGGATCATATCCATTGCTTTCTTTTTCATAACTGCATCCCCTTCCTTATTCGTAGTCGATTTCCTGTAAAAAGTAAAAAAGCCCCGGAGAGAAGCTCTTTGATTAAGAGCAAAAACTCCTGGGCTTTTATCCCACCGTGTCATAACGATATCTTCGCTATGTGTTTTCTCTCGGACCAGACCAGCGCGGAACCCACTGCGGAACCCTAGAAAACCACCTTTTCTCTGTTATCAATTTGTCATCTTCAAGCATTATAAGTGAAATTTTGGGGTCTATCAACCCCTTTAACAGCCTGAAAGATTTGTTTTTTTGTAAAATAGCTTCCATCTGCCGACGATAAAACCGTCCTATAATAATAGATATACGTGTTTTGCCTGGGAGGCGCTCTTATGAACAAACAAAAACGGCAATGGCTCATCAAGCAAACCATTCTCGAACATCCGGTAGAAAATCAGGAACAGCTGGCATCCCTGCTGGAAAAACGGGGCATCGCCGTTTCGCAGTCTACCATTTCCCGCGATATTAAAGAAATGTATCTTGTGAAACAGCCCGGTGAAAACGGAAAGCTTGTCTACACGACAAATGCTTCCTTATCCATCAACCCTTCCAAAATATTAAAAGATAAAATCTCCGACGTTGTCCTGCATGTGCATCGGACGGACAACTTGATCATTATTAAAACAATGCCCGGCAACGCCCATGCCATCGGCGTCCTTCTTGATAAGCTGGGAAGCCCGGAAATGCTGGGCTGTATATGCGGGAACGATACATGCCTTGTGATTTCCCAATCGCCTGAGGCAGCCCAATCATTTTGTGATCACTTATGCTGATCCGGCCATCCGGATCAGCTTTTTTCCCTCAAAAAAAATTTTTTCAAAAAATCCCCTTTAAAAATATACACGTTTTATACGTTCTATTCTCTGCTCCTGCAAGGACTCATTTTCGATTTATCATAATTATTCATTTTTGTTTTTGCTTCATCAAAAAACATGTGAAATATATCACGTTTTCGTTGTTATCGCTTTCACATCGCGCTTTTCCTTCCTGTTTTAAGCTGTACATGTAACAAAAAGAGCTTAGGAGGCGGGATGATCATGACAACACCGATACACGTTTACTCTGAAATCGGCCCTTTGAAAACCGTCATGCTGAAGCGGCCCGGTCGGGAACTGGAAAACCTCACACCCGAATATCTGGAAAGGCTTCTCTTTGACGATATTCCCTTTTTGCCAGCGGTGCAAAAAGAGCATGACCAATTTGCAGAAACGTTAAAGAAACAGGGAGTTGAAGTTCTTTATTTAGAAAAGCTGACGGCTGAAGCCCTGGATGACGCTTTCATCCGCGAGCGGTTTATCGATGAGCTGTTAACGGAAAGCAAAGCAGATATCAACGGCGCTTACGACAGACTGAAAGAGTTCTTGCTCACCTTTGACGCCGATTCGATGGTCGAACATGTGATGAGCGGCATTCGAAAAAATGAGCTGGAACGCGAAAAGAAATCGCATCTTCATGAGCTGATGGAAGACCATTATCCATTTTATCTCGATCCGATGCCAAACCTTTACTTCACAAGAGATCCGGCGGCCGCCATCGGAAGCGGACTGACCATCAACAAAATGAAAGAGCCTGCTCGCAGGAGAGAGTCGCTGTTTATGCGCTACATTATCAATCACCACCCGCGTTTTAAAGGACATGAGATTCCGGTTTGGCTTGACCGTGATTTCAAATTCAATATCGAAGGCGGAGATGAGCTTGTCTTAAATGAAGATACCGTAGCGATCGGGGTATCAGAACGGACAACGGCTCAGGCGATCGAGCGTCTTGTCCGGAACTTATTTCAGCGGCAGAGCCGGATTCGCCGCGTACTGGCCGTCGAAATACCGAAGAGCAGAGCCTTTATGCATTTAGATACCGTCTTCACGATGGTTGACCGAGATCAATTCACGATCCATCCCGCCATCCAGGGGCCTGAAGGAGACATGCGGATCTTCGTTCTTGAGAGAGGGGAAACGGCAGACGACATTCGTACGACTGAAGAACACAATCTGCCGGAAGTGCTAAAAAGAACGCTCGGCCTTTCAGATGTCAACTTGATCTTCTGCGGCGGCGGAGACGAAATCGCTTCAGCCAGGGAGCAGTGGAATGACGGTTCCAATACACTCGCGATCGCTCCTGGTGTCGTCGTCACCTATGACCGGAATTACATTTCTAACGAATGTTTGAGAGAACAGGGCATTAAAGTTATCGAAATCCCGAGCGGGGAGCTTTCAAGAGGACGCGGCGGCCCGCGCTGCATGAGCATGCCGCTCTATCGCGAAGATGTGAAATAGCCAAACCTAAAGAAAAAGGAGAGAGATCCATGAACCAAACGATTGATTTAAAAGGCAGAAGCTACTTAGCTGAAAAAGATTTTTCCGAAGAAGAAATCCTCTATTTGCTCGATCTCGCCCAAAAATTAAAAGAAAAAAAAGCGCAAGGCATCAAGCATCGCTATTTGGAAGGTAAAAACATCGCTTTGCTGTTTGAAAAGCCTTCTACAAGAACGCGCTGCGCTTTCACGACAGCCTGTATCGACCTCGGTGCGCATCCCGAATATTTGGGAAAAGACGACATTCAGCTCGGCAAAAAAGAATCGATCGAAGACACAGCCAAAGTTCTCGGCCGCATGTTCGACGGAATTGAATTCCGCGGATTTGAACATGAAAAAGTGATTTCCCTGGCAGAGCATTCCGGTGTGCCGGTATGGAACGGGCTGACCGATTTATGGCATCCGACGCAGATGCTTGCGGACTTTATGACAGTGAAAGAACATACGGGACGCGTAAAAGGGATCAAACTCACCTATATCGGCGACGGCCGTAACAACGTCGCAAACAGCCTGCTCATCGGCGGCGCCAAAGTCGGCATGGACGTGAGAATCTGCTCGCCTCAAGAGCTGTTCCCTGATCAAGACATCGTTAAAATGGCGGAAGCGTTCGCCGAAGAATCCGGCGGAAAAATCACCGTCACAAGCGATACAGATGAAGCCGTGTCCGGAGCCGACGTTCTGTATACGGACGTCTGGGTATCCATGGGAGAAGAAGACAAGTTCGCTGAAAGGATCAAACTGCTCAAGCCTTATCAAGTGAATATGGATCTCGTCAAGAAAACAGGAAACGATAACGTCATCTTCCTGCACTGTCTGCCTGCCTTCCACGACCTTCATACAACTTACGGACAAAACGTTTACGATCAGCACGGCCTTAAAGAAATGGAAGTGACGGACGAAGTGTTCCGCAGCAAACACTCTAAAGTGTTCGATGAAGCTGAAAACCGCATGCACACAATTAAAGCTGTCATGGCAGCGACACTCGGCGATCTTGACTGACAGGAAAAGGGGCTCATTCCCTTTTCCATTCTAAACCGAATGAGGTGACAAAAATGGCGGAAGAAAAGAAACTTGGGCTGTTTGCACTTATCGCGCTTGTCATCGGATCGATGATCGGCGGGGGCGCCTTCAACCTTGCAAGCGACATGGCTTCAGGAGCGGGGGCGGGAGCCATTTTAATCGGCTGGATCATCACCGGAGTCGGCATGATTGCCCTGGCCTTCTCTTTCCAAAACTTGACCACGAAAAGGCCTGATTTAGACGGCGGTATTTTCACTTATGCGCGGGAAGGATTCGGCCATTTTATGGGGTTTAACAGCGGCTGGGGGTACTGGTTCGCAGCCCTTCTCGGCAATGTCGCATACGGAACGCTGCTGTTCAGCGCAGTCGGATATTTCATCCCTGCGTTTGGAGACGGACAAAACGTCGCATCGATTATCGGTGCAAGCGTAATCCTCTGGTGCGTGCACTTTTTGATCCTGCGCGGGGTACAGTCCGCTGCCATGATCAACTTAATTACGACCATTTCAAAACTGGTACCGATTTTTGCTTTCATTATCGCCATTATCTTTGTGTTTCATCTTGATTTATTTACGAACGATTTCTGGGGAAAAGGGCTGTCGCTCGGTTCCATCGGGACACAGGTCAAGAGCACGATGCTGGTGACCGTCTGGGTGTTTACCGGAATTGAAGGGGCCGTCTTATTCTCAAGCCGTGCCAAAAAATCAAGCGATGTCGGCAAAGCGACTGTCATCGGCTTGATCAGTGTACTTGTGATTTACGTCATGATTACGATGCTGTCGCTCGGCGTCATGAATCAGCAAAACTTGGCCGGGCTTCCGAATCCTTCAATGGCCGCGATCATGGAGCATATCGTCGGCAAATGGGGAGCTGTGCTCATCAACTTGGGATTAATCATTTCCGTATTGGGCGCCTGGCTGGCCTGGACATTATTCGCGGGCGAACTCCCGCTGATCGCGGCGCGCGAAGGGGTCTTCCCGAAATGGTTCGGCAAAGAAAATAAAAACGGCGCGCCGACAAATGCGCTGACTTTGACAAACGCCATTATCCAGCTGTTTTTGCTGACGTTTCTCATTTCGGATGCGGCCTATCAGTTTGCATTCTCCTTGGCTTCCTCGGCCATCTTGATCCCGTATCTGTTTTCCGGGCTTTATCAGCTTAAATACAGCTGGCTGCACAAAGAACCTAACCGGGGAAAGAACCTCATCATCGGGATCATCGCAAGCATTTACGGCGTCTGGCTCGTATATGCCGCAGGACTTGATTACCTGCTTTTGACCATGATTTTATACGCTCCCGGCATTCTCGTATTCCGGGCTGTCCGCAAAGGAAAAGAAGGCCCCGTCTTCAATAAGGCCGAGCTTTTGATTGCCGCCGCGATTCTTGTATTGGCTGTCATCGCCGTGATCAGGCTGGCTGCGGGAAGCATTTCAATTTAACAAAACAGAGGTGATGATCAAATGAAAAAAAGAAAAATTGTCGTCGCACTTGGCGGTAATGCCATCCAAACCGGAGATGCCAGTGCAGAAGCGCAAAAGCGCGCGCTTGAAGAAACCGCCATGTATTTGGCGGATATGATCGACAGCGGCGCCGAATTAATCGTCACGCACGGAAACGGCCCGCAGGTCGGAAACCTGATGATTCAGCAAAAAGAGGCGGATTCCCCGAAAACACCGGCCATGCCGCTTGAAACTTGTGTTTCCATGACCCAGGGAATGATCGGCTATTGGCTGCAAAATGCTCTTGACCGGGCGCTGCATGCGAAAGGGAAAGGCGGACATGCGGCAACCGTCATCACCCGCGTCGCCGTCCGAGGCGATGATGAAGCATTCCGCAACCCGACAAAACCGATCGGTCCGTTTTACAGCGAAGTAGAAGCGAAAGAACTGATGAACAGCCGCAACGGCGGCCTCGTTTTTAAAGAAGACGCCGGAAGAGGCTGGCGCCGGGTCGTACCGTCTCCGGCTCCGGTATCGATCCTTGAACACGATGTTATCAATGATCTTGTCGAACACGGACATATCGTCATTGCGGCCGGCGGCGGAGGCGTTCCCGTCATTGAAAACGGCGATGCCGTCTCCGGTATTGACGCCGTCATCGACAAAGACTTTGCCGCCTGCAAACTGGCGGAACTTGTGCAGGCTGACGAACTGGTCATTCTAACAGGTGTCGACTATGTTGCCGTCGATTATTTAAAGCCGACAGAACGCGCGCTGAAACGCGTCACCACCGAAGAACTGAAAGGTTATATAAAAGAAAAGCAATTTGCAGAAGGAAGCATGCTGCCAAAAGTCAAAGCAGCCATCCAATTTGCCGAAGCCAAAAAAGGCAATAAAACGGTCATCACATCCCTGAAATTAGCCAAAGACGCTCTCCAAGGAAATGCCGGCACGATTGTCGAACAAGCCTAAAAGCAAAAGGAAGGGCTCGGGGAGGGTTCTTCCTTTTGCCAATCGTCAAAAACAAGTAAAATTTAAACTATATAGCCGCAACATAAGAAAATCGATAAGGGTGGTCCATATGAAGAACAAAGACATCGTACATCAACTGAAAAAGTTTCCTCTTCTCGCTTCCCTGAATAAAAGAGATCTGGAAGATATGAAACAGTTTATCTATTGGCGCACTTACCATAAAGGCCAGATATTATTTATGGAAGACGACCCCCGGGAACGAATGTACCTTCTTCTCGACGGCTTTATCAAACTCGAAAAATCAAACGAAGCTGGATCCATGTTTTATACCGACTATGTACGTCCTCATACCCTCTTTCCATTTGGAGGCTTGTTTCGGGATGAGCATTATCACTATGCCGCCGAAGCCTTAACAGATATTGAACTCTACTATATACCCATGAACATCTTCGAAGATCTCGTCCGGGACAACAAAAACCTGCTTTACGATATTCTCAATCATTTATCAGACATTCTTGCCCTCCACGAGGAAAGGCTGAAGCGCATTACACTCTCCCATGCACACGACAGGGTCACACAAGCCATTTACTATTTAACCGAAAGCCTCGGTCAAAAAGAAAGCAATTCAACCGTCATCAACTGTCCGATCACCGCTGCTGAAATTGCCAAAATCTCAGGGACATCCCGCGAAACCGTCAGCGCCGTCCTGAAAAAGCTCCGCTGCGAAGGCGTGATCAGTCAAATGAACAAGCAGATTATGATCAACCGGCCGGAGTATTTTATGTAGATCATATATGAGAAATCATCCCGACGACAAGCGGGATGATTCCCCCCGCCGCCTTTATTTATACCGGAATTCCTCTGTTTCAAACTGTCTGTTTTTGATGATATCCCGATAAAAGCAAGCCGATTTTTTCAGCGCCCTGCTGCGGTTGTCCTCCAATCGGATCTCAACAAGGCCGTAGCGGTTTTTAAAGGCGTTCATCGGAGAGACGTTGTCCGTGAACGCCCAAAGCATATAGCCTTTGCAGTTTGCGCCGTCTGCGATCCCTTTCATTGCCTCTCGCAAATGGGCCGAAATAAAATCGATTCTGTAGTCATCCTGAATGACACCTTCTTCATTTTTAAAACGCTCCTCATGTTCGACGCCCATCCCGTTTTCCGCAATCAGCCATTCGATATTTCCGTACTCATGTTTGAGTCTCATCGCCATATCATAGACAATTTGGGGATAGATCTCCCATCCTCTGAATGGGTTCATTTTTCTGCCGGGCAGCTCAAAGTATTCATAGTAATAAGCGGGATGAAATGGCGTTGAGTCATTCCACTGTCTTGACGGAGCTTTTACACGGCGGGGGTAATAAAGGTTAATGCCGGCAAAATCTACTGTATGCTGTTTGATGATGTCAAGCTCCGCCTCATCATGGTCAAACAGAATATCGTGTTTAACCAAGAGCTCTATCAATTCATCGGGATAGGCGCCTTTGATGCTCGGATCCAAAAAAACCCTGTTAAAAAACAAATCATAGATGCGGGCCGCTTTTTGGTCATGAGGCGCGCTTGATCTCGCATAAGTAACCTCCGGATTCAAAATAACGCCGATTTTGGCGCCTTCCAGGCAATCGGACTTGCGGGCGTGAAAAAGCCTGACACATTTCGCCGTCGCCAATGCCTTATTAAAATTCCATTGCATCCATTTTTTCGTGTTCTGCTCATATGGATATCGAATTGCATCAAGGAAAATCCGGGTTTGCGGGACAATCGGTTCATTAAAAGTAAACCAATATTTCACCCTGTCTCCATATCGTTCAAATACTTTTTTCGCATATGCCGCAAATAAATCTATGACATGTTTAGACCCCCACCCTCCGTATTTCTCCATTAAAACTGCGGGAATCTCATAATGCTCAAGGCAAATCATCGGTTCCACACCTGATGCAATCAGCTCATTGATGACATCGTCGATATAGCCTGCGTACACTTCATCAACTTCTGTTGTTTCATAATCAATCAGAAAGCGGGACCAGTTAATCGATGTCCGGTAATGTGTCAAGCCGATCTCTTTCATATGATGAATATCCTCTTTATAGCGGTTATAAAAATCGGTTGCCACAGCCGGCCCGTATCCGTTATGCCATACATGCGGGTCATTCTTGTACCACATATCCAAATAAGAATCCTGTGTCGGCCGCTTCCCGGGCCACCCCTCTGTCTGCCACGCCGACGCTGCTGCGCCGAGAATAAAATCGGCGGGAATCTTCCACGTTTGTCTCGCCATTTCGTTCGCTCCTTTCAACGCCTTTACATGGAAACATTTTTTTCAGAATTGACCGTAAGGCTTCGATTCATCAACATCACAAACGGAAGATAAATAAGGGCAGAGACGATGATGCATACGATTTGTGTGACGACGGCGCCGAGGCTTCCTCCTGTCGACAGCCAGGCGTTGATAATCGGCGGTGTCGTCCACGGCACCATGACAACGGCTTTTCCGGCAAAGCCCGCCGCTGTCGCGATGTAACCGATCGCCCCCGTCACAAGCGGCGTCACAATAAAAGGAATCGCCATTAACGGATTCAGCATGACGGGAACCCCGAAGATCACCGGTTCATTGATATTGAAGATGCCGGGACCAAACGAAATTTTTGTAATGCTGCGCAAATCCTCCCGTTTCCCCGCGATAAAAATCGCGATCAACAGGCCGATCGTGACGCCGGATCCGCCGATGCTCATGTACACATCCCAAAACGGCATCGTAATGATATTCGGAATCGATTCGCCGGCAGCGTATGCATTCATATTGACGGTAATCGAAGCGAGCAGCAAAGGCTCTCTGATCGGCTTCACCATCTGGTTTCCGTGTATGCCGATGACCCAGAAAAACTGTGCGACAAACACTAGCAGCAAAATGCCGGGAAGGCCTTGAATCGCACCCTCAAGCGGTTTTTGCACGACATTGTACACAGCTTCATGAAGGTATACGCCCGTCAGCCGATGAAAAGCAAATCCGAAGCTGGCGATGATCGTGACCGTAATAATCGAAGGAAATAAAGTGCCGAACGAGACAGAGACATTGGCCGGCACGCTGTCCGGCATTTTAATTTTGAGCCGGTCCATGCTCGAAAGCTTGCTGAAGATTTCAACAGACACAATCGAAATAAACATCCCCAAAAACAGTGACTTCGGATCCGTAAATTCCTTGGCCAGCACATTAACCACTTCCTGCATCGAACCGTTCACTTCCAACAGCACCGTCGATGGAATGACAGAGATATAGGACATCAGCGCCATCAAGCCGGGAAAAAATGATTCATGCCCATTCAGCTTCCCGAGCTCAATCCCGATCAAAAACACCGCGCCGATCGTAATAAAGTTCAGCGTCGCATAATTGATCGAGGCCATAATCGGCTCAAGCGCAGACAAGAACCGAAAAGGCTCGAAAACCGCAAGTCCCGTCTCGGGGCTCATCACCATATTCTGCATCAGAACCGCAAACGCCCCGGCAATGATGACCGGCATCAGTGTAACAAACGCCGACTTAATGACCATGATATATTTGAAGCTTGTAATTTTAAAAGCGACCCGCTCAAACATCTCGGTCACCTTCGCCATCCTGCTCATTTACTCTCCCCCTTTTTTTGGTGGTTTGCTTTTACTTTACAATGAAAACGCTTTCTTTTCGGTGCATATTTTTTCCTTTGGGAGAGGAAATTTTTCAGGTTGGGAGGCCATCAAAGCAGACAACCCGCCGTTTCACTGAAACAGCGGGTCTTATATTTTACTGTGGCAATTGCACTTTGATCGGCTTGAACGGCGTGGAATAAAATGCACTTAAATAACCAAACTCGACATCAAGCGAATATTGGCCAAGACTGAAGTTTTTCGCTCCAAATTCACCATCTAACGTAAAGTCTGAACGGAATCGAAGTTTTTCAGGATCTAGCACTTTTGTAAAATTACCTTTTACGCTGTGTCCCTCCGGCGCCTCGTCAAAGCCTTTATAAGCCGAATCAACCAGCGACATCGTTTCTAAAAAATTTTGCATGCTGTCCATATCGATCTTAGATTGATCGACATGTTTCAAATGATAGTCGACAGACAGTTTGCTGCCGTTTTGTTTCACCTGATCAACGGCAATTTGGAAATCATGACGGTCAGCGCTCAGCACGGCGGGCGTTTTTGTGAGTGGCAGCGTTTTTTCGGAATCGCCCATACTGCTGCTCGCCTCAATCTTGAGGTATTTTGTTCCTTTATTCACTTTTTCAAGGATCAGCCTTTCTTCGTGACGAACCTTGTTTCCTTTCTTTGTACTGTCTGTCGTCCTCTGCCCGCCACTCAAATAAGGGATTTCGTTTCCTTTATCATCGGTCACTTTTATAATTGATGTACGATCGTTTGGATGTTCCTCTGAATTGGATACTTCATAGTCGATGACAGTCGATTCTTTTCCGAGAATTACCGTTTTTACGGCGAGCTTATGGCCATCAGCCGATTGTGTATTGTTTTTGGTTACGTGGAGCGTTTTATACGGCAGTTTATCAACCGGAATGTCGAACTTCCATTTCCCTCTGATTCCGTTAATATCTGTGATCGTAACCGGGAGTGTCAGTTTATCGGGAATATGTTTATCTGGATAGCCCATTTGAATGTAGCCGGTATAGCCATCCTCTGTTTTCTTTATGTCTCCTTGAGAAGCGATCGCCCATTTGCGCTCGCCATTAAATAATGTGAAATGAATCATTCTCGCTCCATCATCCAAATCTTTTCTTGTATCACTTTTCACCTTAAACGTCATACCGATGATTCCGCCGTCAAAATAAACGCTTGTCGCCGTCACGTCTATGTTGTTGCTGGACGCTTTCTCGTTCAGTTCAGTGACAAGCTGGCCCGCCACCAAGTTTTGACCGACATAGTCATGGAATTGTTGATACGCTTTCCCAAACAGCGGGACGTCAGCCAACACGCTTTGCATCGCTGGGGAAACGAAGCCGCTGCCGAGAAGGAGCACAGCGGCCGCGCCTGAAACAAAAATGGTTCGTTTCACGGCGTGCTTCGGCCGAAACCTTTTTTCCCGCTTGGCCCGATTGATGCCTTTATCGATTGATTCGCGGATTTCTTTTGTAGGAACATTGATCTTGTTTACTTCGTTTTTGAACCATTGTTTGTCCATGCGTCTTCTCCCCCAGTCAGTAGTTGTTTTAATTCAAACTTCGCTCTTTTCAAATAGGTCTTAACGGTTCCTTCAGGAGCATTCATCACCTCGGCGATATCATGTATCGGCAGGTCGTGATAATAAAATAGAATGATGGCGGTTTGATATTCTTTTCGCAACCGCTGAACGGCTTCAAGCATCCCCATTCTGTCGTCCGCATCCATCTCCTGCTCCTGGCCTTCATCCTGCAGCGGCCTGTCCATTAAAACCACTTTCTTTTTCTTGTCTAATAAGGCATATGCATGATGAATGAGGATTTTCGTCAGCCATGTCAAAAAGTATTCGGGATTCCTCAGCTGGGCAATCGATAAAAATGCCTTGTACGCCGTCTCCTGTACGATATCTAACGCGTCCTCCTTATTTCGCACATATATGTAAGCTGTTCTGTAAAGCTGATCGCTGTGCTTTTGAAACAGCATTTCAAAAGCTTTGGCATTGCCTGCGACAGCTTTCTTAACTAATCTGATTTGCTTCACTGCTGCGCCTCCTTCAAACATTAGAGAAGAGAATGGATGAGAAAAGTTTCAAAAGGACGGAATTTTTTCTCTGCATTAAAAAAATCCGCTATTTCATCAAAAATAGCGGATTCTATTTATTTCTTTGTCAGCGTCACTTTAGAAGTTCCGGTTTGGCCGTGCGGTTCCTGTTCATATTTAAGCTCTTCCCTCAGTTCATTCATACTTGATCGTTTGATTCGATAGACGGCTTCAAGCCGAACCAAATATTCGGCCCTTGTTTTGAAAGCATGAATGATTGAGATGATCCAAACGATAAGCAAGGCTTTCATAGCCAAATCGAAAAGGAACGTTCTGGCTGTAAAAGCAGCGAATAAAACAGCCGCTGCATATCCGATCCCGGCAAATAACCATTTTCTTTGTTTCGTTCGCGCTGCGATATAAATAAATGCAAACCAGCTTAAAAATCCAAAAGGAACCCATGTGAACACAAGCCAGAAAGAATGTGCAAACTCCCATTTTGTTCCTTCATTTGTATAACCTTTAGCCATTGTGATACTCCCTTACAATTGTGATGATCCTTTAGAACTATATTATACTAAATTTTCCTATACAGGAATAAAAGTTTTCGATCCGCCCGCCATGAATGATAAGATAAACATAAAACCAACAATTGGAGATGAAGGAAACATGAAGAACAAACTGATTGAACGTCTCATTTCTTATGCGAAAGTGGATACGCAGTCAAATGAAAACAGTCAGACGACGCCTTCCACTCCCGGGCAGCTGACGCTTGCCAATATGCTTGTTGAAGAGCTGAAAGAGATCGGCATGAAGGACGTCACAATCGATGAAAACGGCTATGTGATGGCGACGCTTCCTTCGAATACGGAAAAAGAGGTGCCGACGATCGGCTTCCTGGCTCATGTGGATACAGCAACAGATTTTACCGGAAAGAACGTCAATCCGCAGGTTATCGAACAATACGACGGAAAGGACATTGTGCTGAATGAATCTCTCAATGTCGTCTTATCGCCCAAGGAATTTCCCGAGCTTGCAGATTATGCGGGACATACATTGATCACTACCGACGGAACGACTTTGCTCGGCGCCGATAATAAAGCGGGAATCTCTGAAATCATGACGGCAATCGAATATTTAATTGCGCACCCCGAAATCAAACACGGGAAGATCAGAGTCGCTTTTACGCCTGATGAAGAGATCGGCAGAGGGCCCCACAAGTTTGACGTAGAGGCGTTCAACGCCACATTCGCGTATACGGTTGACGGCGGACCGCTCGGCGAACTGCAGTACGAAAGCTTCAATGCTGCAGCCGCGAAAATCACTTGTAAAGGAACGAACGTCCACCCCGGCACAGCAAAAGGAAAAATGGTCAATGCCGCCAAAATCGCGATGCAGTTTCACGCCGGACTTCCGGCAAACGAAGCCCCTGAATTTACTGAAGGTTATGAAGGCTTCTACCATCTGCTTTCGATCAAGGGCGATGTCTCTGAAACCACTCTCTCCTATATCATCAGGGATTTTGACAGAGACCGATTTAACGAGAGAAAAGCCAACGTCCAACAAATCGCAAACGACCTTAAAGCCAAATACGGCGAAAACAGCATCACAGTAGACATGAATGATCAATATTACAACATGAGGGAAAAAATCGAACCGGTCAAAGAGATTGTCGACATTGCCTATGAAGCAATGAAAAATCTGGACATCGAGCCGGTTGTGAAACCGATCCGCGGCGGTACAGACGGCTCCCAGCTCTCATACATGGGGCTTCCTTGTCCGAACATTTTTACAGGCGGGGAAAACTTTCACGGAAAATACGAGTATATTTCCGCCGACAATATGGTAAAAGCCGCCAATGTCATCGTGGAAATTGTGAAGCTGTTTGAAGAAAGAGCGTAATACGAAAAAAGCGAAAAGCGGCTGCAAGACACGACAGCCGCTTTTTTGTCAGATCAATCTTTATCTGCGCTTTGCCGAAATCAGAACATGTTTCGGCATAAAGCCGATTAACGTCTCACCGATGCAAAATATTCTGCTCATTTAGCTTCATCGCCTTTCCAAATATCTTTCAGCGTCCAGTAAGTGAACTCTTCGACCCGTACATTGCCTTTCTCAGAAAACAGCTCAATCCCGGCTCTTCCTTCTTTGGGATATATGCGGCTGGTCATTGTCGCTTCACCATGGTTTGCAAATACTTCAATAGACGATCTGTCAAGAAACAGATGCAAGGTGAGCTTCTCCTCCGCTTCAAGCCGTACGTTTCTCACACCGTCCCGCGCTTTGCCGGACTTTGAACAGTCGAGCGTCAGCTTTTGATCAGCCAAGCTGTACTGGATGATTGTCTCTTCCTGACCAATCCCCCGAATCTTTAAGCCAACCGTTTCGGCACTGCAAATTGTCAAATCAAAAACGGCCACCACTTCAAGAAGCTTTTCGGCTGTCTTTATCAAATAGCTGCCGGAAATCGATTGATTGGCACATTCATGATGTTCCGATTCACGAAGTAATTGAGTCTCCTCAACCGGATTCATTAAAATTTTGTGATCATTCTTCAACGTCAATTCACGCGGCAAAGTTAAAGCCCCGCACCATCCGTCCGCTTTCGTCGGCATCTCTGACTCCCACATATCCATCCAGCCAATCGCAATTCTGCGCCCTTTGTCATCCAACAAAGTTTGCACGGCATAAAAGTCATGGCCATGGTCCAATTCCTTAAAGGAGCCATGTACAAACTCATTCGTGCCTTCATCATAATCTCCAATCAAATAGCCTGTTTGATACAGATTCTGATATGAATCACCATCCGCCTCTATACCCTGAGGAGAAATCAGCAAAATGTGTTTGCCGTCTAATTCAAAGAAATCCGGACATTCCCACATAAAGCCGAGATTCCCGTCGCTTTGGGCGAGGACGCCTGCATATTCCCAATCTACAAAGTTAGGCGAGCGATATAAAATGACCCGACCGACATTTTCTTTTGAGGCGTTTCCGATCACCATATACCAGGTCTCACCATGCCTCCATACTTTCGGATCGCGAAAGTGGCGGGAGCTGTCTTCCGGCGGCTCTGCGATGACAGGGT
Source organism: Bacillus sp. AK124 (assembly GCF_053903085.1). Classification (NCBI taxonomy): domain Bacteria; kingdom Bacillati; phylum Bacillota; class Bacilli; order Caryophanales; family Bacillaceae; genus Bacillus; species Bacillus sp. AK124. The sequence goes on along the minus strand of NZ_CP096378.1, from coordinate 200,709 downwards.
TTTCTTTCAGTTTTTCAAAGGTGATACCATCTTTGCTAACTGCTATATTCTGATTTTGATAGAAATCGTCTTTCTCTTCATCTATCATATTATGCCCTGTATAGATTAAAGCAAGGTCGCCGTTATATTCGACTGCGCTTCCTGAGAAGCAGCCGCTCTCATCAAATGCATCGCCAGGGGCTAAAGCGATCGGCAAGTGTTCCCAGTGAATAAGATCCCTGCTCTTCAAATGGCCCCAATGCATCGGCCCCCAATTCTCATCATACGGATGATGTTGATAAAAGACATGATACTCCCCTTTATATTGAATCAGTCCGTTTGGATCATTTATCCAGTTTGCCCGGGGCATCATGTGATAGCCCATTCGGTATCGGTGATTCACTTTTTTTCCGGCTTTCTTCAATGCTTCTTCTGCCTGGTGAATTCTATTCATCTGTGACACCCTTTCTATATATGCTTTCTTTGTAGACTTTGAGCAAATTCAACGTCTTTCTTTGAGTCTAGCAAGGTAAAAATCGAAATAATGGTGAAACAAAGGACCATTGCTCCCATGATAAGATAAGTGTGGCGAAATCCGATGCTGTCGTATAAGCCTCCCGCAAGCGGCGAAAAAATCGACGTGCCTACCTGGGATGCGAATTGAAAGCCGACAAGATAAAGTACGGATGAAAGACGATTATCAAAATTAGTCGCCAAATATTTAAACACCGCAATCAGCATAATCGGCAATTCTAAAGCATGAATGAGTTTCATTGATGAAATTCCGACCGGTCCGCTGACAAGTCCGGAGCCGATAATGCGGAAAGCCATTAACAGCCCCGCTAAAATCAAACTTTTTTTAGGACCAAGCTTATTGACGATGAAAGGCGCAAGAAACATCATGCCCGCTTCAATGAATACTTGGAATGAGTTAAGGTATCCAAATATTTGGTTCCCCAGAGCCGGAGTCGGAAATAAGGAAGCGTAGTAAAGCGGGAACTGCTGGTCATAGACGCCGTATACGCAAGTTACGCCGATCACGTACAACATCAAAAACCAGAAATCTTTTAAGAGAAAAAGCCCTCCCACGTCTTTTAATCCGACCGAGTCTGCCCTTTCCTTTTCATAATCTGTCATCTCAATTTTTACGGAAACAATAATGGCTACCAATATGACTGCTGAAACGGAAGCAACCCAGAAGTTGATATTCGGGTCGATATTGAACAGCTGACCTGCAAAAAATGTCGCCGCAGCCCAGCCGAGGGATCCCCACATCCTTGTTCTTCCATATTCAAAGTGATATTTGCGGCTGACCTTTTCAATAAAGGTTTCAATCGCGCCGATTCCGGCGAGAAAAGCAGTTCCCAAATAAATTCCGCCGACGATAGCCCCGAGAAAGACATTGTATTGCAAAAGCGGTCCGTAGACGAAAATATAAAAGGGACCCGTAAATACGAGAAGCAAACTGATCATAAATAATATGTTTTTCTTCAGACCGAGCTTATCAGAGATAAAACCGTACAAAGGCTGCATGCACAAAGTAAAGATAGCGTTTACAGAAAAGATAATGCCTGTCGCGGACCCGTTCAAATTGATTTCTTGCCCTAACCAAATCGCAAATAAAGAATAGCTGGAAGACCAAGTAAAAAAGAAAAAGAAAAAATAAGCGCTTAGTTTCCAATACAGACTGTTTGAGCTTTTCATTTTCATTTGCTCCTTTAACCCGATTTGGATGTATCTATTTGATGCCTGTCCCTGAACCGCCGAGGCCATCTAAAATGTAGCGTTGGGCTACAATGTAGATGAGAATCAGCGGAATCGTGGAAATCGTCAAGACAGCCATTACCTGGTTCGTATAAACCGGCTCGGTGCTGTTGATGGCTGTAATCGCCACCTGGATCGGAAATTTCGACTTATCCGTCAAAACCATCAGCGGCCAAATATAGTCATTCCAGCTGCCGATAAAAGCCAATGTCCCCACAGTAGCAACAGCCGGTTTCGACATCGGCAGCATCACCCGCCAGAAAATCTGCCATGTGTTGGCTCCGTCAAGCTTGGCCGACTCAATCATCTCCCCCGGGATCGCCATGAAAAAGTTTCGGAACAAATAAATATTGAAAGCCCCGGCAAGCGCCGGCAAAATCACGGCAAGGCGCGTATCAACAAGTCCGAGCTTATGAACAATTGTAAACTGCGAGATTAAAATCGTTTCCATCGGCACGATTAAAAGCGCCAGCAATATGGTAAACAGCACTTTTTTACCTGTGAATTGCAGCTTGGCGAATGCGAAGCCCGCCATTCCGTTGATAATGACAGCTCCCGCTGCCACACACAAACCGTAAAACAGACTGTTACCGATATACATTAGTAAATCAAACCGTGACAGCACTTCCCTGTAGGATTGAAACCATTCCGACGGATGAAAAGACGGGAGAAACGCTTGAATGCTGCTGATATTGTTGTAAATATCGGCTTCCGGTTTCATCGATGAAGCGACCATCCAAATCAGCGGAAATATAAACAGAACCGCCAGCAAAACAAGGCATATATATTCCAGTATCGTTAAAGGCCCGAATTTCCTTCTCATCCGCCTTCATCCTCCTTCACCAGCTTGCGCTGCGCAAGCGTCACCAATCCAATTATCGTGCCAAACAAGAGCGCAATTGAACTTGCATAGCCGACCATCCGATCGGTAAATCCCGTTTGATAAATATAATAGACAACTGTCATCGTTGAATTGACCGGTCCCCCCTGGGTCATGACCATTGGCTGCACGAGGAGCTTAAACGCACTGATCAGCGTTGTAATAAAGATAAAAATCGACGTCGGTTTCAACAAAGGCAATGTAATATAAATAAACCGCTGCCATTTATTCATACCATCCAATTGCGCCGCCTCGTAGACATCTCCGGGAATGTTTTGCAGGCCCGCTAAAAAAATCAGCATCTGAAATCCCGCTCCCTGCCAGACTGAAACGAAAACAATTGTAAAGATCGCCTGATCAGGACTTGTCAAAAACGGCTGTGGCGGTAAACCGACATGCGTCAGTACGTTATTGATCATTCCTTCATTCGGATTCAGCAAGTACAGCCACAAAACGGAGATGACAACAAGCGACATGACGACGGGGCTAAAGTATGCGACTTTGAAAAACGTATTGGCCTTGCGCTTTTTATTCAACAGAAGGGCCAGCCCGAGAGCGGCCCCGATCTGCAACGGAATCACAAGGACAACAAATTTCAATGTGTTGCTCAAACTTTTCAAGAAAATAGGGTCTTTGAACAATTTGATAAAGTTGTCAAAACCGACAAACTTGCGCAGGTCAGGTGTTAACAAATAATAATCTGTAAATGCGTAGTAAACCGCCATAATCGAAGGAATCACGAGAAACACTGACAAAATCAGCAAGGACGGACCTAAAAATGTATAGGCCAGCACATTGTCCCGCCACCCTATTTTATTGGCAGGGGTTTTTTTCAGCAGAAAGGCCGTCCTTGCTTCTTTCAACGGAATTTTATTCATGGCTCCACCTTCTAGTTTGCCTTATCAATGGCTGATTGCATTTCTTTTGCACGCGTATCCAGCACCGATTGAATATCCTGATGCTGATCAAAGAAGCTGATGTCATCGATCGCTTGCTGAAATGCGCGTGTCACCTGTGGATATGCCGGTGTCACCGGTCGTGCATGCCCCGTTTCTTTCAGCTGCTGCAAGAAGACATTCATTTCATCTGAGAATTCCTTTGCCATCACTTTCTCTGATGAATAGCGCACAGGCAGCGCGGCGATCGAACGGCTCAATTCCAGGTTGGATTCCTTGTTTGTCATCCAATCGACCAATTTTGCCGACCATTCCTTGTTTTCAGACGTCTGTGTCATGGCAAACTGCCAGCTTCCTGAAGGGGACACAAGCTTTTTTGTTTTTGGCGAAACAGGATACGGCATCACACCATAATCGACATTAGGGAAATTTGTTTCCATGTCGGTTACCGTCCAGACACCGCTCATTTTCATCGGATATTTTTCCGTTTCAAACGCCTGCTTAACCGGAGTCCGGGTCGTGTAACCCTCCTTCAGCATTGTTTGAATAAATGTCATCGCTGCAGCGGTCGGTTTGTCGTTAAAAACACCCTCCGACTTCTTGCCGTCTTTTGAAAGGACATCACCGCCAGCCGACCAAACAAATGGCAAAAGCGCATAAGTCAGCATTTCGTCTTTTGACTGCAACTGCATATCGATGGCCGGTTTGTCATATTTATTTTTCAGCTTTTTGCAAAGCTCAAGAAATTCGTCCCACGTCCATGGATTCTCAACCGTTGGCAGCGTTTTCAAGTCAACGCCGGCGTCCTTCAGCATTTTTTTGTTATAGTAAATACCGACCGACGATTCGCTGACGCCGATCGCATACAGTTTCCCTTGGTAGGTTCCCTGTTGCTTAATGCTCGGCAATAAATCATCCTGGTCTTTGATATACTCATCCAATGGCGCAATTACACCAGATTTCGCATAAGCCGCCGTATTCGGTCCGTCCAAAGTGATCACATCCGGCAAGGTGTTCGTTGTCAGCGCCGCGTTCACTTTGTCTTCATATCCGCCGCCGTTTCCGCTTCTGGGGATGAAATCAATTTTTGCCTTGACGTTTTCGGAGGCATACTTTTTATTAAAAGCGTCCACCCGCTTTTGATAGACCTTTCCTTCTTCACTATCATCAGATACGTGCACCCACATCGTAAGCGTTTTCCCATCTTGGCTATTTGCACTTTTGCTATTGCTGCAGCCCCACATCGCAAACATCAGTAACAACGAAAAAATTCCGAAGAGCCACCTTTTCATCTTTGTCACTTCCCCCCATTTTTCATAAATCAACAGATAAAAGCGCTTTCAAGTGAATTGTATGTCAACCGGTTTCACATGTCAACCGGTTGACATATTTTTTCCCCAATTATTCATCCCGGTACATTTCTCAGAATCATGGCATTTTCTTGCACATATCAGTCCGATTCTCTAAAATAAGTGCGTGACGAGAATTGTAAGCCATTTCAGTAAACTAGCAGGGGGAAAAGGGAATGAAGCCTAGCATTCACGACGTTGCAAAAAAAGCGGGAGTTTCACCAACAACCGTATCGCGGGTATTAAATAACCGCGGCTATATTAGTGAAAAAACAAAAGAAAAAGTCTATAAAGCGATGGAAGAAATCAATTACTTTCCAAACGATTTGGCCCGCTCTTTATTTCGTAAACGAACTCATTTAATAGGGCTCATCATCCCTAACTCCAGCAACCCGTTTTTCGGCGAACTGGCCTTTCATATTGAGAGCATCTGCGCTGCCATGGGCTACAAACTGCTGCTTTGCAACAGCTTGAACCGCAAAGACAAAGAAGAAAAATACTTGGAAATGCTGATGCGAAATCAAGTGGACGGCGTCATCGCCGTGACCTACAACAGGGGAATCTTAAACTATCATCGGCAAAACCTGCCGATTGTCGCCATCGATCATTACTTATCGGAAACGATTCCCGTCATCGGCTCCAATAACTATGACGGAGGAAGAAAAGCGACAGAACTGTTAATTGCAAAAGGCTGCCGGCACATCATCCATCTCAACGGACCAATTGAGCTGAAAACACCGGCAAATCTTAGACGAAAAGCATATGAAGATGTGATGCGACAACACGGAAGGCAGCCGATTACATATGAGGTTCCCTTTCATCAAAATTACCGGGAAATCATCTCAAAACTGTTTGATGAACAGCCTGCGGCTGACGGCATTTTTGCCAGCGATGACCTCATGGCCGCTACAGTCATCACCGAAGCAAAAAAACGCGGAAAAGACATTCCCGGGCAATTAAAGGTGATCGGCTACGACGGAACGGAAGCCGTTCAGTCCATCCTCCCGGAATTGACAACCATCCAGCAGCCGATTGAACTCATTTCCAAGACGGCCATCGAGATTTTGTCCAAAGCCATTGAAGGCGAATTCGATGATTTACCGCTGGAAACCTATTTGCCCGTACAGCTTTTAGAAGGAGAGACGACTTAAATGAATCGCACAAAAAAAGGAGACATTGACGTCTCCTTTTTCCATACATATCCTGATCTATCCAATTGTTAAAAATATAAAATTTACATTACTAACCTAAAATTTAACTTATTTTTCTAGACAAACGCATCTCCACATGATAAATTTAAAGACAAGTTTTCAAAAAATTCTAATTTTGGTACGGGGGTGCCTTTCATTGAGCGTAAGCCACTTTTTTCCTGAAACTCTAGTTGCTCTTGTAAAAGACATGTTAACCAAAACCGATGGTTCAACAACCAAAGCGATTGAAACGCTGATCGGCGGCAAAGCCGAAATCGAAGTTTTTCAGCAAAATAATATTGATTATGACAAGCTGTCACCTGAAGAAGCGAGGCTGTTTCAACGCGATGATGACATCTTGTTTAGAACTTCCTCTTTGAAAACAGGCGATGATTATTTATCTTATAATTATGTCTATGTTAAAACAAACTTACTGCCGCCCGCCATCAAACAAGATTTGCAGGCAGAAAGGCTTCCCATCGGGAAAATCATTGCAGAACTGGAGTCAAGGCGTGAAATTTTCAGTACGGGCGACTGCCTGGGAAAACATTTCACACAACTTGTACCTGTTTCAGCAGACCGGACATATGCTTTTAAAAAATATCAGATTATCAGCGGCCGGCAGTGCATGTTCTATGTCTGCGAGCTATTCGATTTAGAAAAAATCTGCGAACGGACTGCGGGCTGAATCATGCCCGTCAGCTGCCACTTCATGAAAAGGCTTCCATAACCTCCCCATTCCTTCTTCCCTCAAAACAAAAACCCCTGCGAAACAGGGGCTGTTATTTATTGATACACCGTTTTCGGCACGGCAACGACCGGATTTCCGGCAGCATAAGGAGCGACATCGTATTGCTGGAAGACGATCGCAATGCCGTCTTTTGTGTAATAAAAAGCCGTGTTTTTACCAAGGACGATGTCTTTCTTCTTCACATCCGGGAAGAAAATGTCGCTGTGTTTTTGAATATAGTCGTAAATGTATGTTTTTGTCTTATCCATTTTCGATTTTGTATTTAAGATATCTGATAAATACACCCGCTTTTTAGAGGCAAGGTCATAGTTGAAAGAGCGGACTGCCGTATTTCCGTGCGCTCCGCCGGAGTAGACGTAATTACTTGTCAGAATGCTTAGCTTTTGGCCGGTCCGGTATTTCACTTCAAAGGACGTTTGATAATCTGTTTGGTATCCGTGCTGTTGGCCGTCTTTCTTGTTTTTTACATAATCTTTGTAGGACTGCTCAATATAACGTTTAAAATCTTTGTTGATCCTATTTTGGAGAGATTTGCTGCTTACATTTGCAACCTGCGGGTATTTCAAAGCCTTAATGTTTTTGTAAGTATGGCTCGTGACCGTCGGCTTTTTTTCATTTGCCGCGTGTGCAGAAGGAAGTGCGGCCGCACCGTACAGCGCAAAAAACAATACCCCTGTCATCAGCATACCTAACGCTTTAAACACTGTTTTTTTGTTCATAAGAACCCTCCTTAATCTGTCATTGTTTATCATACCCATTTTGAAATCGGGTACACATGATAGACCGGTGAACTCGCGAGAAAGTTTCTATTTTCGGAGATAAAAATTGAAAAATATTCTAATTCACCCTGTTCGTTCAGCACCTTGTTGACCATTTGAACGACTGTCTTGACAAAAAATTCACACGCTGATTCGATACGCCCTCCGGTTTAACCGCAGAAGAAGAAAATGAAAAACCAAATAGTTTTTTTAAACCCATTGACATTTTTATAAAAAGTATTAATATTAAAACTATTAAAAAATTGCATAAAAAGGTTTTCCTTATCAAGAGTGGTGGAGGGACTGGCCCTGTGAAACCCGGCAACCGCTGTCTATGACAGAATGGTGCTAAATCCTTAAGAGCATGTACGTGCTCTTGAAGATAAGGAGGAGATTGAATATATCAAGCTCTTCCTTATCGGGAAGAGCTTTTTTATGTCTATAAAGAAAGAGGGATGAAGCATGACACAATCAACCGATGTACTGAAGCAAACGCCTGGGAAAAAAATCGGACCGTACAGAGCTGATCAGGTGGGGAGTCTTTTAAGGTCTGCGCCCGTAAAAAAAGCGCGTATTCAAAAAGCGAACGGTGAAATTAGCGCTGAACAACTGCGCGAAGTCGAAAACGAAGAGATCAAGCGCATTGTCGAAAAGCAAAAAGAAATTGGCCTTAAAGCCGTTACTGACGGGGAATTCCGCAGGTCATGGTGGCATTTCGATTTTCTTGAAGGGCTTGACGGCGTAGAAGGATATACAGCGGATAAGGGCATTCAATTTCATAATGTTGAAACGAAGCCGCGCGGAATCAAAGTAACAAGCAAAGTCGATTTTACAAACCATCCGATGCTGGAAGATTATAAATTTCTTCATGATATTGCGGGCACACATACGCCGAAAATGACGATTCCGAGCCCGAATATGCTGTTTTTCAGAGGAAAACTTGGAGAAAGCCCGTACGAGGATCTGGATGAGTTCCATCACGATGTCGCGCAGGCTTACAAAAAAGCGATCCGCGCATTTTACGATGCCGGCTGCCGCTATTTGCAACTGGATGACACGGCCTGGTCGGTATTTTTCTCAGACAAAGGACATGAGCAGATCAAAGCCTTCGGCCGCCAGCCTGATGAACTGCGCCAGTCCTTCGCCAACACGATTAATGAAGCAGTTGAAGGACGCCCGGACGATTTGACGGTCACCATGCACATCTGCCGCGGCAACTTCCAGTCAACATGGGTGGCGGAAGGCGGCTACGATGCGGCTGCAGAAACGATTTTCGACGGACTCAATTTAGACGGACTTTTCCTTGAATTTGATGACGAGCGCTCCGGCGGCTTCGAACCGCTTCGCTATGTCAAACGGAAAGACTTGCAGATCGTCCTCGGTCTGATCACGTCCAAATTCGGAGAGCTTGAAAACCCGGATGATATTAAGCGGCGCATCGACGAAGCAGCTCGCTTCGTCGACCTGAACCAATTGTGCCTAAGCCCGCAGTGCGGCTTTGCCTCCACAGAAGAAGGCAACCTCCTGACGGAAGAGCAGCAATGGGAAAAACTGCGCCATGTCGTCGAGATCGCAGAAGACGTATGGAAATAACACCTCATATTTGAGACATGCCTCCTGACGGCATGTCTCTTTTTTTTGCCCCTCTATACAATTTAAAATTCCTTCTTGATTTGTTCATAGTTTGATCATATTTGGCTTCTATAATGCTCTTTAGTGAGGTGATCGAACAATGATTAAGAAAAGGAAAATCGATATATTCCTGGTCTTCATTCTTGTATTATCTGCAGCTTTAAACTTGTACGGCATCTGGAATAGTGACACAGACAACGCCTACTATACGGCGGCCGTTGAAAGTATGACCCAAAGTTTTCATAACTTTTTTTACGCATCATTTGATCCAGCAGGCTTTGTAACAGTTGATAAACCGCCGGTTGCACTCTGGATTCAGACACTTTTTGCACTTGTGTTCGGCGTGCACGGCTGGAGCGTCGTTCTTCCTGAAGCGATTGCCGAAGTGATTTCCGTAGCACTGTTGTACTTTATTGTAAAACCTACTTTTGGCAAAACGGCGGCCAGAATTTCAGCTCTTATTATGGCGTGTACGCCGATTGCCGTTGCGGTCAGCCATACAAACAACGTCGACAGCATTCTCACCCTTTGTTTGATGATTGCAACCTGGATGTTGTTTAAAGCAGTCCGGAAAGGAAAAATCGGCTGGCTGCTCGGCGCATTCTGTATGGTCGGCGTCGGCTTTAACGTCAAAATGCTGCAAGCATACATGGTATTACCGGCATTCCTGCTGTTTTACATGATTGCAGCAAAAACGACGATTCGCAAAAAAATTGTGTCTCTTATCACAGCCTTGATCGTTCTGGCAGGCGTTTCCGTTTCCTGGGCGGTAGTCGTCGATAGTCAGCCGGAGAGTTCGCGCCCTTATATTGGAAGCAGCCAGACCAACTCTGTCCTTGAGCTGGCGTTTGGCTACAACGGCATCCAGCGTCTCACAGGCCAAAACGGTGCTGGCGGGGGCGGAACCCCCTCATCTGATCAAAATCAAAAGAACCAGCAGCAGGAAATGCCGCAGCAGCAAAGCGGCGATACCGAAAACAACTCAGACTCGACAAATGGACAAATGGCTCCGCCGAGCGGGGGCGAGATGCCTTCAGGCGGACCGGACGGCCAGCAGGGTGATGTTCAAAGCGGCGGCGGAGGTCCCGGCGGCGGCACGAGCGGCATGTTTGGCACAGGAAACCCTGGCCCTCTCAGACTATTCCAATCCGAGCTTTCCGGACAGGCAAGCTGGCTCATCCCGTTTGTACTCTTCGGCATCATCGGTTTGCTGATCACGGGCCTTCGCGGTCAACGCAAATTCAATGAAATAACGACTGAAACGATTTTCTGGATGATGTGGCTTCTGCCAGTCGCTGCATTCTTCAGCGTCGCAGGATTCTTCCACCATTACTATCTGATCATGCTGGCAGCACCGATTGCCGCTTTATCAGGTGCAGGCTGGACAGCGCTCGTTCGCCTCTATCAGGAGGAAAGCGGCTGGAAAAAACAGCTTCTGCCGATCGGAATTTTGCTGACAACCGCATTTGAATTGTATATTTTGAGTCCTTATCTCAGCGAAATCGGCATCGTCTGGAGCATATTGATCGGCGCTTTTGGCATTGTCACAAGCTGCCTTCTCATCTTTTTCAAAAAAGGAAAGTCATTCAGCTACTATGTATCACTTGCAGCGCTGCTCGGCATGCTGATCGGACCTTTCTATTGGACAACAGCAACGCTCGCTGACGGTGTAAACGGCATGATTCCGCAGGCCGGACCTAAATCCGCACAATCATTTGGCGGCGGTGGCGGAGGGAAGATGCAGAATAACAACGGCAGCGGACCTCCCGGATTCGGCAGCCAAGACGGTCAAACAGACAGTGATCAAAACAACAATAACGGACCTGGCTTCGGTCCTGGTTCAAACAGCAATGATTCTTCAACTGATACCGGTTCCGGCCAAAACAGCCAAAATCAGAACGGCGAAGGCGCAAGCGGCCGTCAACAAGGCGGACCAAGCGGCGGCAGCCCTGGAAGCGGCGAATCAGTCGATGAAGAACTGTTGAGCTACCTTGAAAAGAACAACACGGGTGAAAAATATTTATTTGCGGTCTCCAGCGCAACGTCTGCTCAATCTTACATCATCAAAACAGGTAAAGCTGTCATGGCGATGGGCGGATTCTCTGGAAGCGACCCGATTTTGACGGTTGAAAAACTTGAGAAGCTCGTCAAAAACGGCGAAGTCAAGTACTTCATGATCAGCGACGGTCGAGGCCAAGACAACTCAGAATTCACTAACTGGATTAAAGAAAACGGAAAAGAAATTTCAAAAAACGAATACAGCAGCTCTTCTTCAGATAACGATTCCCAGTCAGGCGGACCTGGCGGAAATCAGACGCTTTATAAAGTGGAGCTTGATTGATGAAAGGAAAGGTGATGAATATGCAGAGACAAGTCACATTTTCAATCGTAGTCCCTGTCTACAACGAAGCGGAAGTGCTTCAAAGCACCTATGACCGATTAAAAACCGTCATGGACTCGACAGGCGACCCTTATGAACTGATTTTTGTAAACGACGGTTCAAGCGATGACAGCATTCACATGCTGAAGTCGCTTGCTCAGTCAGACCCGGCAGTAAAATGCATCAATTTCTCAAGAAATTTCGGTCATCAGATCGCCATTACGGCCGGTACCGACTATGCTGCCGGCGAAGCGATCGTGGTGATCGATGCCGATTTGCAGGATCCTCCCGAATTGATTTTGGAAATGGCGGAAAAGTGGCGCCAAGGCTTTGACGTTGTATACGCCGTCCGCACAAAGCGGGAAGGAGAAACATTTTTCAAAAAGCAAACGGCCGCCATGTTCTACCGTATTTTAAGAAAACTCACAGACGTTGATATCCCGGTGGATACGGGAGACTTCCGGCTCATGGACCGGAAGGTGGTCAATGAAATGAACAAGCTGAAAGAAAAAAATCCGTTCGTCCGCGGCCTTGTCAGCTGGCTCGGGTTCAAGCAGACCGCCGTCTATTACGAGCGCCACGAACGGCTTGCAGGGGAAACGAAGTACCCGCTCAAAAAAATGCTGAAGCTCTCGCTCGACGGCATCACTTCATTTTCCTTTCAGCCGCTGAAACTGGCAAGCTACTCAGGAATCGCGCTGTCAGCGGTCGGTTTTATATATGCCTTCATCGTCGTCTGCATGAAGCTGTTTACGACAAGCACCATTACCGGGTGGTCTTCGATGATCATTCTGCAATGCTTGTTCAGCGGCTTTATCCTGATCATCCTCGGAGCGATCGGCGAATACATCGGCCGCATTTATGACGAAGTGAAAGACAGGCCGCTATATATCATTGACGGCAAATACGGATTTGAAGAACAGCGGCGGGCGGCAGCTCCGCAGCGCCATATCATGTAGAAGATAAGAGATCCAAAAGGAGGGATTCCGATGAGCATACTTGTTGTCGGGGGAGCCGGTTATATCGGTTCCCACGCCGTTTACACGTTAATTGAGAAAAAAGAAAAAGTCGTCGTTGTGGATTCCCTGGCAACGGGACACGCAGAAGCCGTTCACCCCGAAGCTGCGTTTTATGAAGGGAATATTCGCGACCGGCATTTTCTCAAGCAAGTATTTGAAAATGAGGACATTGAAGCCGTCATGCATTTCGCAGCATCACCTATTCCATTACAGTCGAATCGCGTTTTTTCTTCTTTCAACGAAAACATGACAGGCATGGAAACACTGCTTGACGTGATGAAAGAATACGATGTCGGCCGGATCGTTTTTGCATCAAGCGTTGCGGTCTACGGCTGTCCGCAGAACCTCCCTGTCACAGAAGAAACCGAACCAGAACCCGTTCACCCGCACGGGAAGGTCAAATGGATGATGGAGAAAATGCTGATGGAAGCGGAAAAAGCGTACGGTCTGAAATATGTGATCCTCCGCTCCTTCAATGCGTGCGGCGCCCACCCATCTGTCATCATCGGCGAAGACCGGGGAAGTGAAACACATCTCATTTCCAATGTTCTGCGAACCGCTCTCGGACACCTTCCTTTTGTTCACATAGATCAACCTGAAGAAGCAACTGGCTTCCGCGATTATGTTCACGTGCAGGATTTGGCAGAAGCACACGTGCTCGCCATCAGCCATTTGCGGAAAGGCAGGGATAGCCGAATCTACAATCTCAGCTATGGCGAAAGCTACTCCGCTGAACAAATCATTCTTGCCGCCCAATATGTCACAGGCATTCCTCTTATCGCCGCAAAGCTGACAGAAACGGACATCGACTCACAAGCAACATTTGCCGCTTCTTCCTCCAGAGCCAAAAAAGAATTAGGCTGGACTCCAAAGCACAACAGCCTGATCGCAATCATCCGCGACGCCTGGAACTGGCACTCTGCGAATCCGAATGGATATGCGGCGGAGAAGGTGAAGCAAGGGTGAAAAATGAACTGCACCTCCTATCGTTAGATAGTGTCTAACTATGGAGGTGCGGTTTTTTCTAATGATAAATGGATACTGTAAATCTAATCGACTACCCAATCATCCTAATAATCTATCAAGTAAGCAGTCGGGTGTTTTTTGTCCTGCAGATCAATCAGCATATCAATATATCCCGAGCCATACCAGATGAAATCATATGAAAATTGGATGGCCACATAATTTTTATTAAAAAATTGTGAATGCGTCATCGTCTTTTTCGCAGTGGGTGATCACCAGCAAGCATATTATGAAAATGCCTAAGTATATAAACCATCTTTTTTTCATTGAGTGTTTCTATCGTTTATGTTCCTTTTTATTTGAGTTCCAAAAAAGACAGAAGGCTTATCCCACTTTTGTGGCCTACCTTTGTCAAATAAGAAAAGGACTGAATAAAAACTCTTCAGTCCCTCTATGATTCGATTCCTAAATCAACTAAATAAGCCGTTGGCTGTTGTTTGTTTTTTTGTAAATCAATTAGTACATTAACAGAACCTGCTGTCCCAATTGGCTTCCCATGATAGGAAATATACAAAACTACATAATCTTTATTAAAATAATGAATATTAGCTATCCTTGCATCGCCCGCGTTAAAATCCATCTCTTTCGCAATTTGTTTGAAGTCAATCTTAAACTGAGCTTCATATTTTTCATTTCCTTTTAGATAATTATCCACTGTTTGTATCTGTTGAATACCATCAGCCATTACATTTGTTTCTTTTTCTTTTGCTCCGTTAATATAAACATATTTACCGTCTTTGCTTAGAATATCAGTGTCTTTGATTTTCCTAACTTTGTTCGTCTTTTTTTCGAATATATATTTGTCGAATAACTTAAGATATGATCCATCTTCTGTAACTTTTGGAAATACTGATAGATAATTATTTAACTTTCCAGACTCAAGTGTTGCATGTAATTTATCTTCTTTCACAATCAGATGTTGCGAAAGATCTTGTTTTAAAAATAAGTAATATGTTCTTGGAGTCTCTTCACCTGTATGATCGGATACTCCTATAAGCATATTTTCTTTATCAACCGCGTAAAGGCTGAGATAAACTTCTTTAGCACTTGATGGTATCGGTAATTTTATTTTCTTCTCACCAAATGTTGTTTTTACTTTTATAACATTTTTATTGACTATCTTCATCTCAGGAAGACCTTGCCCTATTTTATCATGGACTGTTTCTCCCTCATCTATTAATGAATCTTTCTGCTTTAAGTCAGACAACTTGGCTGAGACATTTTCTTTGGTAGAAAAAATAGGTTTATAACTATTCTTAAGCTGTTTATCCGTATATGTATAATAACGAATTCCATTTTTTTGACTACTCATCATAGTATAAATTGAATCTTGAACTCTCAAAGTAATATCATCAGGAAATCCAAATTCATTTCTCATAAATTCTTTAAATGCCGGGCTGTCTTCTTTCGGCAAGCCTTTTTCATAGTTGACTGCCTGAATATCATCTTTGCCGCAGCCGGTGATCATCAGCAAGAGTATTATTACGCTAAAGCTTATAAACCTTTTTTTTGTCATTGAACTGCTCCTATTCTGCTTCTTTTTTGTTAACTTCTCGAATCAAGTCAACAAATTCAGAGTCTTCAACTTCATAAATATGTCCAGGTTTGGTGACACCGGAACCTTTTACTTCAATTTCTGGTTTTTCATCAATGAGATCGCCTAATATGTCCCCATGTTGACTTTCAACTGAAACGATATCATCACTGTTTATTTTATGTTTTCCACTTGCAGTATAGTAAGGGGAAAAACTCACAGTATCCTCTGTTCTGTATCCCGCCGCAGCGGTAATGTCCATTTTTTGAAGCTTTTGATACACCTCAGGATTGGCAGATTTCAAATGATTAATGTCTTCAGTCATAGCTTCACTGTCCATATCAGTATAGGCATTACTGTAGTCTTTTCCATTATCATTGTTTTTGTTTTCTTTATTAAAATCTAAATAATCACTCGTATTCATAGTATCTCTTCCAGCAGCATTGTCTGCGAGCCAGCGTGCTCTATTAGCCCCGGTAGCTAAGAGATTTTTATCATATGGCGTTCCGATTGTTGTGATGCTTCGCACATGGTCAGGGTAATCCATCGCAAATTGCAGTGATCTTCTTCCACCATAGCTGTGGCCGAACATATCGATCTTTATCTCCTCATTCATCAACCCCATCTCATTTAACTTTTCTGCTAAATCGTCACTTGTTGCTTGCCGATGCTCATTTGGTTCATTTGTGTCATAAACAATATGGAGACGACCGTCTGTGTTGAATCCATCAATCCTAAACAACTTTTTATATTCATCTACTGTTTTTCTATTACCACGCTTGTCAATATAAGTATATTCATAATCATATTTATCACCCTTTTTTTTGATACGAACGATCACATCACCTTTCTGCGCTCCTTTTTCTACACTATTGTTAAATCCATTCCCACTATCCTCAATCCCATGCACATAAACCGAAACATTCTTATAATCCGAAAAATCGCCTTTCACATGGTTAACTGAATTATACAAGATTGAGATATCTGTCAAAGCTTCGCGCATTGGGGCGCGGTGGGTGCGGGCGACATTGCTGAAATCTTGTTCCACCTGATCAAGGCCATTTTTTAGATTCTCGTATTGGCTAATTAAAAGAACGACGTCACTCGTAATATTGTTGCGTTTCTGTATGTCTTCCGGTGAGGGGTCTTCCATAGACTCAAACTTGCGTCTGGCATTCTCCTGACAATCTTTTAAATCCTTTATCCAATCGTTGATTTCCGATTTGATATCCGCCACATTAAAATTCATGACGTTTTTTGATACAAAGTTCGGAAGTTCTTTATTTTCTATCGAAACCCATATTTTATTAAAAGCTTCAAGCAAACGGCTGGATTGAGCATGCTGCAGCATTCGATTTGCTCTTCTTTCATGGCTTTTGATCATGTTTGTGATTTCTGGCTCTCTATTATAATATGCCATAACTCTAGTTCCCTTCCATCATTTCACTCTTTGCAGTTGTTGTGAGATTACGTTATCGACGCGCTTTAATTCCTTAATGATGTTTTTGGCATTTGCTGAAAGTTCTTTGACTCTTTTTTTAAGCTCCGTCATGATCGATTTGATGTGCGACTTTGCATCAGACCAGACGTCATCGAATTTTTCCCACGGAAACTCTGTTTCATACATCATTTCTCTGAGCATTGTGTCAAAATGGTGCAAAACTTCGTCTAATGTAGATAGATTTGATTCAAACTTTCCGGTTGCCTGGTGTAACGATTCGCCGTTTACTTTTATTTCACTTTGGACTCTTTCAGCCGAAAATGTATGGTTTCTTTCCGATCTTGACTGCGGCTGAACATTGGCCGGTTTGTCGGATTCGTCCGTTAGTTCGACCGCTTTTGCAAAACACCGCACACTGTCTGCAAAATATAATAAACAGCTGCTCGCTTTACTGAAAAAGTTGATGTTGTCACTCATTTTTTTCTGCAGCGCTGCGGCGGCTTTTCCGCTGTGCCGGTCTAATTCTTCACGAAAAAACACCATGTTCTCAAATACATGGCTAAAGGCGTTTTCCAGCTGACTAATGGTCCCCGCTGCCTTATGTGAAAGTTCTTTGTTGAAGCGAAAATGTCCCATCGTCATTGCTCCTTATTTTCGTTTTTTCCTGCTTCAGCTTCTGTTAGCAACTCATCAAGCTGCAATTCTTTTTGATCTACATATCCGTAATGGTACACAACTTCTATATCTTGTTTATTAAATAAAACTAGCTGCTCTTTCGGATCGGTAAAACCGTTTGGATAGTCGACAGCTGCATAATCTCTGATGACATGGTTTGTCTCAGAAAACATTTGCCGCCCGATGATAAGCAGACGTCTTGAATCATTATGTAAGCCGACAACACTGCCGACAGGAAGATAGTTCTTTTTTAATAGCATAATTGATTATCCCTCTTTTTCTCTGAAATTGGACATATATACAAGTTGTAAAAACATAGGAAAATCATAGCAAAAAGGTATCATTTCATTCAACGAACTAAAGTACCGTGAAATTTTACCTATTCAAATCAAAGACTTTTGATTTAAGGTTCGCTCTTTATGTAAGGTTTGTCGGTGTCATTAGTATGTTACAGTGAGCACTTAGCACTGAAACGATTCATCATACTTACGGAACCTTTCAGATAAAGTTTCACAAAAAAACCGCCATAGTAGGCGGCGGCATCATGAAATATAAAGCGCAATCGCTTACGCTTCTCCTCTAATAAAAAGAATCTTATCACCTTCCATTTTTCGTCTGTTGTTCTGTGCATGGTGACTTCCCGCTTGAAAAGCCGGCTTTCTCTCAGATGATTTGCTGTGCATCTCTCAATATGCAACCTTCTTTAGACGTGACTTTATTTAAAAAATTATTGTGAAAATATATTTTTTAGCTTGAATTTTACACAATCTCGAGATAAAATACAGTCAAAATAATAGAAGCTCACTTCTTGTATATAATCAGTAATAGGGTCTGATTGTTTCTACCTGGCAACCGTAAATCGCCAGACTACAAGGAAGTTTGAATAGATTTGATCATGTAAAAAGTGTATTGCGCAAACAATATATCTATTTTTTATTTGCTCTTATTTTTCATGCTTTCTTTATCGGAACCCATGAAAAGTAAGAGCTTTTTTATTTTCAAAAAACATTCGGGAGTTGGCATCATGTATTTTCTCATTAACATTTTAGGCATTTTCATTGTCATGTCCGTGATTTATTTTTGTTCCCCGCGAAAGAAAAGCGTAAAATGGAGGCCGATTCTCTCCCTTTTCATCGTTGAGCTTTTGGTGACTTGGTTTATGCTTGGGACAAAAATCGGCGGATGGGCCATCAACCTGATCGCCTCTTTCTTTTCGTGGCTGATCGCTTGTGCAAGCGACGGTATTGCGTTTGCCTTTCCGTCAGTGATGGGCAATGAAACCGTTGACTTTTTCTTCAGCGCCTTGCTGCCGATTATCTTTGTGGTGACATTTTTTGATATACTGGCTTATTTCGGAATTTTAACATGGATGATTGATAAGATCGGCTGGGTGATTTCGAAAGTCTCGCGCCTTCCTAAATTAGAAAGTTTCTTTTCGATTCAAATGATGTTTCTGGGGAATACTGAAGCGCTCGCCGTGATTCGCGGGCAATTGGCCGTATTAAAGGACAACCGCCTGCTGACGTTCGGCATTATGAGCATGAGCAGTATCAGCGGATCGATTCTCGGTTCTTATTTAACGATGGTTCCTGCAACATACGTATTTACAGCGATTCCATTGAATTGCTTAAATGCGTTGATCTTGGCCAGCATTTTAAACCCGGTAGAAGTCACTAAGGATGAAGACATCATTTACGTACCGCCAAAAGAAGAGAAAAAGGACTTTTTCTCAACGATTTCAAACAGCATGATGGTCGGAATGAACATGGTCATCGTCATTCTCGCCATGGTCATCGGATATGTCGCTTTAACCTCATGTTTGAACGGAATGTTGGGGTTGATCATGGACGGTTTGACGATTCAAAAAATCTTTTCTTACATCTTCAGTCCGTTCGCATTCCTGCTTGGACTGGCGCCGGGTGACGCGATGTATGTCGCACAGCTGATGGGGATGAAACTCGCAACAAACGAATTCGTCGCGATGATGGATTTAAAAACGCAGCTAGATACGATTTCGCCCCATACAGCCGCCGTGGCCACAACATTTTTGACGTCGTTTGCCAACTTCAGTACGATCGGAATGATCTATGGAACATACAATTCCTTATTTAACGGAGAAAAATCAGCGATTATCGGAAGAAATGTGTGGAAGCTCCTTGTCAGTGGAATAGCGGTGTCGCTGTTGAGCGCGGGGATTGTCGGGCTGTTTGTTTGGTAACCTGATTATTAATCCATCATGTATTAGCTTGCCATTCACGTGGCAAGTTTTTTTGTTCTTTTTGTAAAGCTGACTTTACGTAAAGCTCACTTTACTATATAATTAGGTAAATGGTAAAATCACACACTGGTCATTTAAAAAGAAAGTTTCTAATACTTTAGTAAGGAGGAGATATCATGGCTTTGCGAAAAACCTATTACATCATTGGAGGATTGTTTGTCTTTATATTTCTTGCAAAACTGGCCTTCGGTATAGCTGCTGGTTCAATATCTTTAATCGAACTTTTAATGTTTGGCACATTAGCTTTTTTAAGTTTTGCCGGAGGATACCTTTATCCGCAATTCAAACAAAAGGATGAAAGATCTCAACACATCAGACAAAAAGGAATGCAGTTTTCCATGATCGCTTTATCTGTGTACCTTTTGGTGCTCATCATCGGAATGCAAATGGGCTTTATCACATTAGCGGGAATTGATGTGATTCGGATACTGGTTTCATTACAGATTATCACGGTATTTTCATCATGGATTATTTTATCCAGGAAGTTTTAAACTGTTTTTATTCATTATTTGAAAAAGCACCCTTGAAACAGGGTGCTTAGAAATCTCTTCACTATGAAACTTGTCTATCCCAATGGCGGTGCCCGCCGATCGCTTCGACCAGCTTTTTGCCGAAGTCGTCTTTGCTCTTATCATCGCGAGAGGTGATAATGCCCGGCTGTGCTGCCGCGTGGGACCCGGCGGCGGACAGCAGGAGATCGATCCCTTTGCCTGCGGCTCCGATCGCTTTATAATGTCCGAATGCTTCATTGATAAAATCCGATGCGGCTTTATGCAATTGCAGGCGTTCAATGCTTTCTTGGCCGCCCGGAATATAAACGGCATCGTACAGCACGGAATCGACCGTCTGCAAAGTGTTACCGACTTCTATTTCTGTACCGCCGGTCCCTTTGATCACGCCGAGTGCCGAGCTGACAATGTCCGGAATGATGTCGGCTTTTTTGAACTCTTTCAACACCCGGCTGAGGTCCTCATCATCAAAACCTTGCTCTGCTAAAATGGCGACGGTCCTCGTCTGCGGCAGTTTGACCGTGTTTTCCTGGCTGAGCGCAGGGGATTTGAACGTCACATTGGAGCCTTCGTCTTTTTCAGGGGGCTCTACACCTACACCCGCAGCGATTTGCTTGGCAAGCTCCCTGTCAACCCTGTTAAACATATGAACGACTTGGCGGCGGACGTCCTTGCTTTTGACCTTTCCGACTTCAAAGCGGAACGCCGAAATGATATGTTCTTTTTCAACGGGAGACATGCTGTTCCAAAACAGCTTCGCTTGCGAATAGTGATCGTTAAAGCTTTCGCTGCGCCGGCGGATTTTTTTGCCCTCGACTTTTTCCTCGTAATGCACATATCCGCCTTCTTCTTCTGAAGCAGGCGCCGGATCGTTGTTTTGCAGCGAATTTTTATGATAAGCGACAGGCCCTTTGTTAATCGTCATTCTGTGATAGCCGTCATACTGGTTGTTATGGAACGGACAGACCGGCCGGTTGATCGGAATTTCATGAAAGTTCGGACCTCCCAATCGGATCAGCTGTGTGTCCGTATAGGAAAAGAGCCGGCCCTGCAAAAGCGGATCGTTTGTAAAATCGATTCCCGGAACAACGTGGCCCGGATGGAAAGCGGCCTGTTCCGTTTCGGCAAAAACGTTATCCTGGTTTCGATTCAGCGTCATTTTACCGATGATCTTAACAGGAACCATTTCTTCCGGCCAAAGCTTTGTCGGATCAAGGATATCAAAGTCAAACTTGAACTCGTCTTCTTCGTCAATCATTTGCACGCCGAGCTCATACTCCACTTCATCGCCTCTTTCGATCGCTTCCCAAAGATCGCGGCGGTGATAGTCGGGATCTTTCCCGGCGATTGTCTGCGCTTCGTCCCAGACGAGCGAATGGACGCCAAGGACGGGCTTCCAGTGAAATTTAACAAAGCGCGCCTTGCCTTCTTCATTTACAAACCTGAACGTATGAACGCCGAAGCCTTCCATCATCCTGTAGCTTCGCGGAATCGCCCTGTCAGACATCGCCCACATGATCATGTGAGCCGTTTCTTCATTGTTGGCGACAAAGTCCCAAAACGTATCGTGCGCTGTAGAAGCCTGCGGCATTTCGTTATTCGGTTCCGGCTTAAAGGAATGCACCAGGTCAGGGAACTTGATGGCATCCTGAATGAAGAAAACGGGGATGTTATTGCCGACGAGATCATAGTTCCCTTCTTCTGTATAAAACTTTGTCGCGAATCCTCTGACATCACGGACGGTATCACCCGAGCCCCTGGAACCGGCTACAGTCGAGAACCTGACAAACACCGGTGTTTTCACTGACGGATCTTGAAGAAACTTTGCTTTCGTATATTTCGTCATCGGCTCGTAAACCTGGAAATAGCCATGCGCGCCAAAACCCCTCGCATGGACGACCCGCTCCGGAATCCGTTCATGGTCAAAATGGGTCATTTTTTCACGGAAATGAAAGTCCTCCATCAGCGTCGGACCGCGCACGCCTGCTTTTAAAGAGTGCTCGTCTTCAGATACGCGTAAACCTTGGTTCGTCGTCATTTTTTTGCCCCGGTTGTCAGACCGGTACTGTTCAAGTTGTTGATCCTTGCTGTGCTCATTGACGTTGCGGCGGCCATCATTGTTATTCACTTGTCATCCCTCCCCATTCTTATTCCCTATGTAGTTGATCTGGATTGCTATTTTATGATTTACCCTGTCTATCAGCGAGTTAAACGCAGCGCTCGTTAAAGGGAAATGTAATTTTAATAAATTCAAAGTTTGCACAAGAAAATGAATTAAACCGATTTTAAAGGTACACATATTTCACAATACGGGTTGCTCAACATATCCCCCGTGTATTTTTCCATTATTGGTCTATTGTCCAGTTGAAATTCATTGTTTTGCAGAGATGAAAAAATATCAGAATATGCTTTTTGAATATCTTCTGCTGTATGTTTAACATCGTAAATCAGGTATTTTCCGCCGGAAATTTCCCCTTCAAAAACTGAATCATCGACTTGATAATCATGTGGTATCACAATACAAGCATCAAATCTACACTGATCAGGAGATGTTGTTTCCGGGTTATCCTGTGGAATCGCAAACAGAATGGCAGACTCAAGAAGACCTTTTTCCTTAGCCCATTTTTTTAATGCCTCCATTACCTCAATATTGGCAGGACCGTACGGACCAACTCGTCGCATATAAGCAATACGATAGTTTGGAAGTGTTTCAACTTTGAATGTCATAGATTTTTTCTTCCTTTCCTGATTGTTGTTCGTTACGTTTCGAATGTAACATGCTTTAAAACTAATTACATTTACATTTTTAAAATTTTCTGTAAATTTTAAAATGATCATTTCCACAACAAAAAAGAGGATATTCAGAGATCATCTGAACATCCTCTTTCTTTGTTTAATCTAGTGTTTCGCCGTTTGAAGCAATCAAGTCTTTATACCAGTAAAAGCTTTTTTTGCGAATGCGGCGCAAGTCTTTCAAATCAAATTCGTCGCGGTTCACATAAATAAATCCGTAGCGTTTTGAACAGCCTTGATGGGTTGAAATCAAGTCGATGGCAGACCATGGGGAGTAGCCGAAAACATCGACTCCATCCGTGATCGCCAGCTGAATTTGCTTGATATGTTCCTTTAAATAATCGATGCGGTAGTCGTCATTTACGACATCTCCGTCTTCAAGCTGATCAAACGCGCCGAGGCCGTTCTCAGTGATGATCAGCGGCAGCTGATAGCGGTCATAGATCTCGCGCAGCGTCGAACGGAAACCGACAGGGTCGATCTCCCAGCCAAATGCGTTTTTCTTTAAGTGCGGATTGCTGCTTCCCCTGTATACGCCTTCTTCTCCCGTCTGCAAATGCTGGTCGCCGCCTCGGGCAGCCGTGTCGCTGCCGTCATCCCTGCTCGCTTCAGCCGTTTGCGACGTATAGTAGTTAAACGCGATAAAGTCCGGCTTGGCTGACCGCAGAATATCCATATCTCCTTCGGCGATGACCGGTGTGCAGTCTTTTTCTTTCATATATGCCCATGCCGTTGTATTGTACCGTCCGAATACGGCCATATCCAAGTAAAGCCAGTTGCGGATCGCATTATAGTTAAAAGCCGCCAGCACGTCCTCCGGTTTCGAAGAAGCAGGATAGATGAGCGCGATATTCGGCGCAGGGCCGATTTTCGCTTCCGGCAGCATCTCATGGCAAAGCTTGATCGCTTTTGCCTGTGCGACAAGCATGTGATGGTTTTGCTGATATAGCTCTTTTTTCGGGTTTTCCAAGTTTGGATCAAGTGTGCCGAGTGCAGATCCGTGGAGAATCATCATATTTTGCTCGTTGATGGTCAGCCAGTATTTGACGCGGTCTCCGTAGCTTTCAAAAAGGATTCTCGCATACTTTTCAAAGGCGTCAATCGTGGCCCTGTCCGACCAGCCGCCTTTTTTCTGCAAAGCATTCGGCAGATCAAAGTGGTACATCGTAACAATCGGTTCGATTCCATATTTCAGGAGTTCATCGATCAAACGGCTGTAAAATTCGATGCCCTTCGGATTAATATCGCCGTCCCCGTCCGGAATGATGCGCGTCCAGGCAATCGAAAAACGGTACGCTTTGAAGCCCATTTCCGCAAACAAGGCGATATCTTCTTTATAGCGGTGGTAATGGTCGCTTGCGACTTTAAAATCGGTTGTCCCTTCCGGGTAGCTTTCGCGCGCATCGATGACAGAAGGCCCTTTTCCATCTTCATCCCAAGCGCCCTCCACTTGATAAGCGGAAGTAGACGCACCCCACAAAAATTCTTCCGGAAATTGAGCTAATGTTTTATATTTCATGATTATTTTCCTCCCATGGTGATGAAATTAAAGTGATGATCGGTTCTTCAGTTTTCACCTGTTTTTGATCCGTTGGAATGATATCCGTGTATTGACCGGAATTTGTAACGATGATTGGTGTTTTCACGTCAAACCCTTCTTCTTTCAAAGCGTCCAGATTGAATTCTGCGAGTATATCACCCCGTTTCACTTTTTGCCCCTGCTCGACCTTGGAATTGAAGTGCCTTCCATCGAGTCTGACCGTGTCCATCCCGATATGAATCAAAATCTCGGCTCCGCTTTCTGACGTTATGCCGTATGCGTGACCCGTCGGAAATGCCGTTGTCACGATGCCGTCCGCAGGGGCGGTGACAACGCCTTTTGACGGAAGCACCGCGATTCCTTTTCCAAGCGCCCCCGATGCGAACACTTTATCTGATACTTCTGTTAACGGCAGGACTTCTCCTTGCAAAGGGCTGTAAATTGGTTCACCGGCGCTTTTTTCAACGGGCTGCTCTTTCGTCTCCTCCACAGGGTCGTCAAAGCCGACAATGTAAGTGAGCAAAATTGATAAAACAAACGAAACTGTAATTCCGATGATAAAGCCGAGAAAGCCCGGTCCGTAAAAAATCGGAATCGTCAACAAGCCCGGAGCGCCGGAAGCGAGGGCGACACTGCCGGAGTATCCGATAATGGCTCCGCCTGCCGCTGCACTGATGACACCGCATACAAACGGCTTTTTCAGCCTGAGTGTCACCCCGTAGACGGCCGGCTCTGTAATCCCGAATATCCCGGTAACGGCAGCAGATCCTGCCAATGCTTTCAACTTCTTGTTTTTCGTCTTCAGCATGACACCAAACGCAGCTCCTGTTTGGGCAAAGACGGCGGCTGCCGTCGCCGGTTTGATGTAGTCCTTGCCGTGGACGGCAATGTTGTTCAAAATGACAGGGACGATCCCCCAGTGAATGCCGAAGATGACAAGGATTTGCCATAAGGCCGCGATAATCGCTCCTGCCAGAATCGGGCTGACATCAAAAACGGACAGAATCGCCGCCGCAATCCCGTTTCCTGTGTAAACACCGAGCGGTCCGAATACGATCAAAGTTAACGGCACCATCACCGTCAGGCATAATAAAGGGGTGATAAAGTTCTTCACGCTTTCATGAATAAAGCGCATACATAATCTTTCAAGATAGCTCATTACAAATACGGCAAGGATAATCGGGATAACGGTCGACGTATAATTCATCAAGACGACCGGAATGCCGAAAAACTCCGTCTGGGCGCCGCTGTTTTTCAGTTCGAGTATCGTTGGATAGATCAGCGCCCCGGCAATCGTCAGCGCTATGAACGGGTTCGCTCCAAATTTTTTGGCGGCCGTAACGGCGAGCAGCAAAGGCAGGAAATAAAACAGGCTGTCGGCTGCCGCGTATAGAATCGTATATGTCGTCTCTTCCGGCGAGAGCCAGCCGGCGTTTGTGCAAATCAAAAGCATGCCTTTTAAAATCCCCGCTCCTGCCATGACGCCGAGCAGCGGAGTGAAAATGCTAGATACGATATCTACTAATCTACCGGCGAGGCTTCCTTTCTCTTTTTGGCTGTGATCGGCCGCAGAACCTTCCAACAGTTGAGAGATCCGGCCGATTTCTTTATAGACTTCAGGAACGTTATTGCCGATAACGACTTGAAATTGTCCGCCGCTCTCCACTACGGTTACCACGCCATCCGTATTTTCAAGCGCTTCCCTGTCTGCTTTGGAACGGTCTTTCAGTTTGAAGCGAAGCCTTGTCGCGCAATGGACTAGCGATACAACGTTCTTCTCCCCGCCGACGCGCTCCAGAATTTCTTTTGCCATTGATTGAACATCCATCGTTGATCATCTCCTGTCTCTCCTAAAGCCCTATTAAGCTGTTAAAAAATAAAAAACCTAAACTAAAGCCAGTACAAAGAAGGCTTAGTTTAGGTTTTGCCTGCCGAACAGTAACAATCCCGTTTTAAGACATGATGAAAATAAAAAAACCTAAATCACTGTGAAAAACAAGGGCATAAGAATCCCGCTCACAGTCATTTAGGTTTTGCCTGCATGATCAGTAACAATCCTAACAACCTGTATAAGTTGATGTAAGTAAAAAGTAGCATACATTTATCCAATTGTCAACGCTTTCATTTTAGCATCATCCTCTATTTTTGATGAACGACCCGCTCGATATGAATCGTCAAATACAGAAGCTCTTCGTTTGTGAGCTGATGACCGTATTCTTTTTCGATGTACTGCCTGATTTTATTTGTACACACATAAGCGTCGCGGTACTTATTTTTGACGGTTTCAAATAAAAAGTCGTCCCGGCTTTCCATATAGGCTCCGCTGAACAGCCGCTGCGCGAAAAATTTCAAATGGGTAATGAAGCGGTAATAGTGAAGCGATTCTTCATCAAAATCGATATGAAAGTGATATTTGACGATGCTTAAAATCTCCTGCATGACTTTCGTAATATTGACGATGTTCGGCATTTCTTCATTCAGCTCGGCGTTTACGATATGGAGTGCGATAAAAGCGGCTTCATCCTCCGGAAGAGCTGTCCCCGTCTTCTTTTCAATGATGGCCAGCGCCTCTTTGCCGATGGCGAACTCATCTTTATACAGCCGTTTTGTCTCCCAAAGCAGGGCGTTTTTAATATCCAGACCCTTTTTATGCCGTTCGACGGCGAAATGAATATGGTCGGTCAGCGAGACATAAATGCTGTCATTCAGCTTCTTGCCGAGCTTTAATTTCGCATAGGAGATAATTTCTTCAGACATTTCCATAAATTCGATCGGAATTTCGTCCAACAGCGTCTTAAATCTTTCTGATACATCTTTATTATCAAGCCTGAAAATCTTCTCGATTCTCGATTCATCCACCGCTTCCCCAGGCTTTTTTTGAAAAGCGATTCCCCTGCCCATGACCACTAATTCCTGACCCTGTTCATTTAAAACACTGATCACATTGTTGTTGATCACTTTGGCAATTTTCACATCGCGCCACTCCCATCTTGTAAGGGGATTTTTTATATTTCTTTTTTCATATGGTACACATTGATTGTACAATCTTTTTGGCCTAGGTCAATATGTTTCAGTCAACGTCCGAAATATTTACATTTTACAGAATGCCCGATTTATAAAAAAAGAGCCGCAGTGCGGCCCTGTAAAAAACCCTCTTAAAAAATGAGCAAAATTCCCGCTGTGACTGACGCCAGACCCGCAAAATAAACGAAGTCTTTTCCGGAAAGCCGCGCTGTTTGATAGTAGGTGCGGTCTTTTGCACCGGTAAACCCTCTCGCTTCCATGGCAACGGCGATTCTTTCCGACTTGCGGATGCCTTGCGAAAACAAAGGCAGCGCATAGCGAATAAACGCCTTCCAGCTGTTTTTTGCTTATAGCCCCTGATTTTGTGCGCCGCCTTCATTTGCGAAAGCTCAGACTGAAAAAGCGGGACAAAACGGAAGCCGGCCAGCAAGCCATAAGCCCATTTAGGCGACAGCCTGCATTGATGAACCAGGCTCATAATAAACTGCGTCAAATCGGTTGTTGATGTAAACAAAAGACCGTATGTGACAAACCCGAGCATCCGGAGCGCGATTGTCAGCCCATTGCCGACGCTTTCCTCGGTGACGCGGAACCAGGCCCATTCCCAAATCGTTTCCTCGCCTTTTCCAAAAGCGGCCATCATCCAAAAGACGAGAATAAAAAAGACGAGATAAGGCAACAGCCGCTTACTTAAATAAGACAAAGTCCATCCCCCGAAAAAAATTCCGATGGCAACCGCAAACAGCCAAATGAATAGAGTCGGTTTCGGATTTGAAACAAACATGAGCAAGCACATGACCAGGAGGTGGGAAAAGAGCTTGGCGCTCGGGTTCAATGCCGAAAGAAGTGAACCATTGCTTTTCATACGGGAACCCTCTCCTTTCTTTCATGCATGAACCGGTAATGAAGCGGCGGTATCAATGAAAAGCGGCGGACGAGGCCTTGATCAGAAAATAATCGATACGGCGTTCCTTGAAATGCCGCTTTCCCTTGATGAAACACGATGACACGGCCGGAATGCTCATCTACGATGTCCATGTCGTGCGTCACCATCACAATCGTCGTTCCCCGTTCCTGCCGTTCCTTTAACCGCTTGATTAATTCTTGCGCCGTCCTTTCGTCCTGACCGAATGTCGGCTCGTCAAGCAGCAGCAGATCCTGGTCAAACAAAAGCATTGTCGCAACGCTTAAACGCCGTTTCTGCCCGAGGCTTAATGTAAAGGGGTGCGCTTTTTGATGAGCGTCAAGTCCGAATTCCCGCAGCAATTCAGCCGTTTTCTTTTCGACCCGGTCCTCCGGCCATCCCCGCTGCCTCGCCCCGAACGCGATCTCGTCAAACACCGTGTCCCGAATAAATTGAAGCTCGGGATTTTGAAAAACAAAGCCGGCCTTCTCATAGAGCGTACGGTCGGACCATTTCTTCAGCTCCCGATCCTCAAGATAAAGGCGCCCTTTTTTGACGGCTTCAAGCCTGATCAGACTTTTTAAAAACGTACTCTTTCCGCTCCCGTTCTCGCCGATGACCGAAATCCATTCTCCCCTTGGAATCTCAAGGGTGATGCCGTCGGCAACGATCTTTTTCCGATAGCCGATCGCCGCGTCGTCTGCGCGGATCAATATGTCTCTGTCAGCTGTAGGCCTGTTTTTCGCCTCCTCCTCTTTCATTTTCAATGTAGAAGAGAGCTTGACGGCGAGCGGATGATCATCTTGTGTGATGACATCTTCCCATACCGCAGGGTACAGTTTCGGCTGCCAGATGCCCGCCGCTTTCATCTCCGGCTGAAAATGTTTCACGATTTCTTCCGGCTTTCCGTCAGCGATGATCTGTCCCTTTCCATTGAAAAGAATGACGCGGTCCATCCACTCGATACAGCCGTCCAGCACGTGTTCGACGAACACCATCGTCTGTCCGCTTTTTCGTGAAACGTTACGAAGCAAGGCAAAGATGTCTTTCCGGCTGGCCGGGTCCAGCTGCGCCGTCGGCTCGTCAAAAAACAGCACTTCAGGCTCCAGAGCGAGCAGGCACGCTAATGCCAGTCTCTGCTTCATACCGCCTGACAAGGTTTCGATCGGCGTTTTCTTATCTATCTTTAATCCGACTTGCTCCATCAGCTCCGAGATGATGCCGTCCATATCTTTTGGGGAGACAGACCGGTTTTCTAGGCTAAAAGCGATTTCCTCATCAACATGAAGCATGCAGAACTGCGAATCCGGATCCTGAAACATAACGCCGGCGCTCTTTCTGCGATTGACCTCTCCGCTGACCTCAGCTTCGACATGTTCAGGAATGATGCCGGAAAGCACGGACAACAGTGTCGATTTGCCGCTTCCGCTCGGACCGAGTATCAGCACTTTCTCTCCCTGCCCAATCGACAGGACGGAAAGGTTACTGCATCCGAGAAATGAACGCATCGGCATCATCCTTCTTCCGCTGTTCCTTCATGATCTCATACTGATTCAGGACGCCCGTTTTCGCAAGCGCTTCGACAACGGCTTTTGCCAGCCAGCCGCCGAGTACAATGCCGCTGATGATTTGGATGATAAGCGTCATGATCAGCGTTTGCGTCGTATAGTAGGCAAAACCGTTCGCCATCAGGCTGTATGTCATGCTTCCGACCGCGGCAAGCGCACCGGAAAGCATAAGGGTAAACAAGTTGTAACGCTTATAGCGAAAGATCGCAAAAGCGATTTCCGCACCGGCTCCCTGGAACACACCGATTAATAATGCTGACAGTCCAAAGTGGCTTCCGGTCAGCAGTTCGACCGCCGCAGCTGCCGTCTCGGCAATCAGCGCCGCACCCGGTTTACGGATGATATAAGCGACAATCGGGCTGGCGATCACCCAAATGCCGAACATAAAGTTCGCTCCGACAGGCCCGACAATAGCTGAAACAGGGATCCACAAGGTGGACCATCCTAAGTAAATGACGCCGCATGCAACGGACAAGATCACTGCCATCACGACTTCTTTCATGTTCCAATTCATCGTCTCACCGCCTCCATTTCCACAGGCCAATCTTCAACTGTATAAGCCATCTCCCAAAAGCCGTATTCAAGCTGACAACTTTGCAAAAAAAGCTCCTTCATTTTTTCTTTTTCAGCCTTGCCCGCTGTTTCGGCCCATTCATCCAGGCGGGCGCAAAACTTCGTCGTGATTGAATCGGTTCGGTCTCCGTAAAAACAGATCCAGTCATAAAATGGATGCGACGGGTCAGGCTGAACGTCCATCATCAGTTTTTTTCCGATCTCCCAATATGTCCACGGACAAGGCAGCAAGACGGCTAATATCTCTCCCAGCGTGCCTTCGTGCGCCGCCGTCAGCATATGGCGGATATAATGATGGGCAGAAGGCGCAAGCGGATAGCCCTGCAGAGATTCATACTCCACCCCCGCGGCCCGGCACAGGTTGTTGTGCGGGTGCACTTCGCTGTTTAATACAAATGAAATCTGCTCATGAAACATCTCCATGTCTTTCCGGTTTTGACACTTGGAAATTGCAATTCCGTAGATTTGAATAAAAGCGTTCAAATACTCGTAATCTTGCTTCACATAATGAATAAGCTGCTCCTTTTTCAGCTTGCCGGACGCCAGTCCCAATACAAACGGATGCTCAAAAATGGCTTCAAAAATAGGGTCTGCCTCGCGGCGAAGTTCTGCAGAAAAACTCATGTAGATAGCCTCCTCAGCAATCGGTTTTATAAGGAAGGCACAGGGGGGAGCGAGCCGCTTTATACGCAAAAAAGCCGCCCCAAAATGGAGCGGCCTTTGTATGATGAAATCATAAAGACACCGGCTCCACTTCCCTACGCTAGTATGAACTAGATCAGGTTCAAAGGGTCCAAGATCGCTACTTGTCTCAGCCGGCTTACGGCTCCCCTAGTGGACTTCCTATTACATTAACTTTTACTCTACACATCAATGATTATGATGTCAACCTGAGTTTTTCAGTTTTATTCTTGTATAAAACCGCCGGGTTTCATACAGAAGATGCAGCGGGTAAAAATATTTATGGAAAAATGTTAATTTTCTGAAACCTTTTGCGGGCTTGTTCGTCTAATATAGTGAAGACAAAAAAATTTGGAGGGGATATTTATGATGATGTTTATCTTGATTTTGACAATGGCTGTGTATTTGTTCTATTCTTTCAGCAAAGACAACCGGCCGGCCAAAAGAAACAACAAGAATCATCAGACACTGACTGTTATTAGGGAAAACCCTTTTACCGCCCCTTCCAATGATGTCAATTGCTAACTTGATAGACAACAAGCAAGCCGCCCAATGACGGGCGGCTTTTTACGTTTTTAGGATTGAAATTGTTCCGCTTCAGTCGATCCCTTCAGTGCAGTGGTTGATGAAGTCCCGCCTGTCACAACCTGGGCGACTTCATCAAAGTAGCTCGTTCCGACTTCGCGCTGATGCCTTGTCGCCGTATAGCCGTGGACTTCGCTGGCAAACTCGGCCTGCTGCAGATCAGAATACGCCGCCATTCCGCGGTGCTTATATTGACGGGCCAATTCAAACATGCCGTGGTTTAAGGCGTGGAAGCCTGCCAGTGTGACAAATTGAAATTTATAGCCCATTTCACTGAGCTGTTTCTGGAAGTTCAAGATGGTGTTGTCATCCAGTTTGGCCTTCCAGTTGAACGAAGGGGAGCAGTTGTAGGCGAGCAGTTTGCCCGGGAATTTTTCATGGATCGCCTGTGCAAACCGGTGGGCTTCTTCAATATTCGGCTCAGACGTTTCACACCAGATCAAATCGGCATACGGCGCATACGCCAAACCTCTCGCAATCGCCTGATCAAGACCCGGCTTTGTTTTGAAGAACCCTTCCGCTGTTCGCTCTCCCGTCAAAAACGGCGCATCATATGAATCGACGTCGCTTGTGATCAGGTCGGCCGCATTCGCGTCCGTACGGGCAATAAGAATGGTCGGGACTCCCATCACGTCTGCGGCGAGGCGCGCGGCAATCAAATTACGCACCGCCGTTTGCGTCGGAAGCAGCACTTTCCCGCCCAAATGCCCGCACTTTTTCTCAGACGACAACTGGTCTTCAAAGTGAACTCCCGCGGCGCCGGCTTCAATCATACCTTTCATCAGCTCGAACACATTCAGCTGTCCGCCGAAGCCCGCTTCAGCGTCGGCCACAATCGGAGCAAACCAATCGATGTCTTCTTTTCCTTCCATATGGTGAATTTGATCGGCGCGCTGCAGCGTACGGTTGATTTTTTTGACGACTTCCGGCACGCTGTTTGCCGGATAAAGGCTTTGGTCAGGATACATGCTCCCTGACAAATTGGCATCGGCCGCCACCTGCCAACCGCTTAAATAAATCGCTTTCAATCCGGCTTTTACTTGCTGCATGGCTTGATTTCCGGTCAAAGCGCCCAGCGCCGGCACGAAGTCCTCTGTGTGGAGAAGCTTCCACAGCTTTTCGGCGCCGCGCCTTGCAATCGTGTATTCAATCTCAAGCGTGCCTCTCAGCCGAATAACGTCAGCCGCCTGATACGGCCTTGTGATCCCTTTCCAGCGTTCTTCATGCTCCCAGCTTTCTGCGAGTTGTTTTTCTTTCAGCATCGCACATTCCCCCATCATATTTTTTCATAAGCGGGTATCGTTAGAAATTCCGCGAATTCATCATCCAAAATCAGCTGTTCAAATAACTGTCCGGCCTCTTCGAACCGGCCGCTCCGAAAATGTTCTATGCCGGCTTCTTCGAAGATTTTCTGCATTTCTTCCTCTTTCATCATCTTGACCATTTCGGCGTTGACTTTCCGGCCATCGTCAAGAACCCCTTTCGGATGGCGAATCCATTGCCAAAGCTGGGCTCTGGAAATCTCCGCCGTTGCTGCGTCCTCCATTAAGTGGTCGATCGGAGCGGCGCCTCTGCCCGACAGCCATGAAGCTAAATAGCGGATGCCGGCGCTGATATTGGTACGGACGCCTGCTTCTGTAATCCGGCCTTGCGGTACTTCCAGCAAGTCTTTTTCCTCGACCTTTACGTCTTCCCGCTTTCTATGAATCTGGTTCGCCGACGGCATATGCTGATTGAATACATCGAGCGCCGTTTGAATCATGCCGGGATGCGCGATCCATGTTCCGTCATGTCCGTCTTTTACTTCACGTTCCTTATCTTCGCGGATTTTGGCAAATGCGGCTTCATTGATCTCAGGTTTGTCTTTAGCGGGAATTTGCGCCGCCATTCCCCCGATCGCATGGACATTGCGTTTATGACACGTTTGAATCGCCAAGAGGGAGTACGCTCTCATGTTTGGAACCGTCATCGTCACGGCTGAGCGGTCTGGAAGAATGACTTCTTCCCTGTTCCTGAATTTCTTAATAAAGCTGAAAATATAATCCCACCTGCCGCAGTTAAGTCCGGCTGAATGCTCCTTCAATTCATAGAGGATTTCATCCATTTCAAAAGCCGCCAGGATCGTTTCAATGAGAACCGTCGCTTTAATCGTGCCCTGCGGAATGCGCAAATCGTTTTGCGCATAAACAAATACGTCGTTCCACAGCCTTGCTTCCAGATGGTTTTCGATTTTTGGAAGGTAGAAATAAGGGCCGCTTCCTTTTTTGATCAGCTCTTTTGCGTTATGGAAAAAATAAAGGCCAAAATCGAACAGGCTTGCTGACACGGGCTTGCCGCCGATCAGCACATGCTTCTCTTCCAAGTGCCATCCCCTCGGTCTTACAATGATGACGGCGGGATTTTCTTTCAGCTCATAGCGTTTGCCCTGTTCATTCGTAAAAGAAATCGTCCCGCGAACCGCGTCCCGCAAATTAACCTGGCCTTCAATGCAGTTTTTCCAAGTCGGCGAGTTCGCATCTTCAAAGTCGGCCATAAAGACTTTGGCTCCTGAATTTAAAGCATTGATGACCATTTTTCTGTCGACCGGGCCAGTGATTTCAACCCTGCGGTCCTCCAAATCCCGGGGGAGCGGCGCGACCGTCCAGTCCGCCTCGCGGATGTGCTTCGTTTCCGCCAAAAAACCGGGATTCTTCCCTTGATCAATTTCAGCCTGCCTGATCGTTCGCAAATGCAGCAATTCCCGTCTTCTTCCCCCGAAATGTCGTTCAAGACGTCCGATAAACTCCAGCGCTTCTTTTGTCAAAATCTCTTCATACTGCGGATTCATCGATCCGGTTATCTGAGTTCTCTTCTCCTCTGTTTTCATGTCTCCCTACCCCTTTACATGCATTGTTATAAAACAGTTTGCTTACTCGCCTTTTTTGGAAAGACAGCGCTCACATTCCATAAAGTAAGATTCAGCCTGCTCCTCCATCTTTTCACCGCATTCAGGGCAAGTTTTTTTTGGAAGCGTTCTGAAAAATTCCATCGGACTTTTCAAGCTCATTTGTGTCACTCTCCTTTTTATAGAACAGTTTTATGTTTTTAATTTCTGTTGTAGTACAGTATACAGCGCAAAAAGAAAAAAGTACACACCTTTTTCCAAAAAATATTTATTTTTTTCCATTCAAACAAAAATAGATTGTTCTCTTTTTATTCATAACTTGTTCATATTTTTCTTCTAGAATAGGGAACATAAAGAGGTGAAAGTGATGATGAAAATAAAAAACAAACAACTTGATGTCACTCTGATTCTGATTT
Source organism: Bacillus sp. AK124 (assembly GCF_053903085.1). NCBI lineage: Bacteria > Bacillati > Bacillota > Bacilli > Caryophanales > Bacillaceae > Bacillus > Bacillus sp. AK124. Next base: position 165,683 of record NZ_CP096378.1, on the reverse strand, counting down.
TGTTGGCAGCTCTTATTCTGAATACATATAACATTTGGCAGGACAATGCCGCCAACCAGTATTACTTGGCGGCGGTCAAAAGCATGACGCAAAGCTTCCACAATTTCTTCTTTGCGTCATTCGACTCTTCCGGATTCGTATCAGTAGATAAGCCGCCCCTCGTTTTATGGATTCAGACCATATTTGCGAAAATTTTCGGCGTGCATACGTGGAGTGTGATTTTGCCGCAGGCGCTTGCAGGTGCGGGTTCCGTCTATCTGCTATACGCACTGATTAAACCGAAATTCGGAAAAGGAGCCGCCCGCATTTCAGCGCTGGTGATGGCGCTGACGCCGATCGCGGTTGCCGTAAGCCGGACGAATAATATCGACAGCATGCTCGTCTTCACGCTCCTTCTTGGTACATGGTGCCTGATGAAGGCGGTCAAACAAGGCAGGCTGCTCTGGCTGCTCGCTGCATTTGGCCTCATCGGCCTCGGGTTCAATATGAAGATGCTTCAGGCATTCATGGTGCTTCCCGCGTTCTTGCTGTTTTATCTCATCGCGGCCCATGCGAATTGGAAGAAAAAAATTGTGTCCGCTGTTTTATCGCTTATTGTTCTCACCGGCGTTTCGCTTTCTTGGGCGCTTGCTGTCGACTATACATCGGCCGACAGCCGCCCGTATGTCGGAAGCAGTCAAACCAACTCCGTGCTTGAACTGGCTTTCGGCTACAACGGCACAGAGCGGCTGCTCGGCCAGACGACGGGCAACGTCCGCGGCGATATGAACGGTTTTAGAGGAGACATGCAGCAGCCGAACGGCAATGCACACACTCAGAACGGGAACAATGCAGTCGACAGCTCCAATGGACAAAATGGCGCGATGCAGCCGCCGGGTGCAAGCAGCGCGACCAACGGCAATGCGCAAACTCAAGACGGAAGCCGTTCATCCGACGGCTCCGATGGACAAAACGGTGCAATGCAGCCGCCGGCTGCGGGCAACGCGACCGATGACGGTTCTCAAGGAGCAAACGGCGGCAGTCAGCCGCCAACCGGAGGCGGACCGGGTGGAGGCAACGGCGGGCCCGGTGGCAATGGCGGACCGGGTGCAGGTCAAGGCAGCGGACAAAGCATGAACATGTTCGGCACCGGTGACGCAGGACCCCTGCGGCTCTTCCAATCTGCTTTATCGGGCCAAATTAGCTGGATGCTTCCATTCGCATTATTCGGACTGCTCGGCATGATCATCAGCTGGCTCCGCAGCCGCCGTGAAAATGCAGGCGAAATGAAAGAAACAATCTTTTGGGCTGCTTGGCTCGTTCCTGTTGCCGGGTTCTTTAGCATCGCCGGATTCTTTCACCACTACTACTTGATTATGCTGGCGCCGCCGATCGCCGCACTGTCAGGAATTGGATGGTACGCGATGTACGGCCTTTACAAAAATCACAAAGACTGGGCAAGCTATCTGCTGCCGGCGGCCGTTCTGACAACGGCAGCATTCCAAGTGTATATTTTAAGCGCATATACAAGCCAAATCGGCAACGCCTGGATGTATGTCATGGGCCTCTTGGGGCTGGGTGTCAGCATCGCCTTACTGATGCTGAAGCGAAGTCATCCATTCGGAAAGCAGCTCACCATCATCAGCTTGTGCGTGCTTCTTTTGACACCGGTCTATTGGTCAGCAACACCGATCCTTTACGGAGGAAACAGCGTTCTTCCTGAATCGGGGCCTCAGCTGCAAAGCTCCAACGGAGGCGGAATGTTCAGCTCGGATGTGGACACAGGATTGCTCACATACCTCCGGAAAAATAATACCGACGAAGAGTACCTGTTCGCGACATTGACAACGGTAACCGCAGCCCCGTATATCATCAATGCCGACGAAAATGTCATGGCGCTCGGAGGCTTCAACGGCACAGATCCGATCTTGTCGGTCAGTGAGCTGAAAAACCTCGTCAAAGAAGGAAAAATAAAATACTTTCTGATCAGTGACAACTCAGGCAACAGTGAGCTCGTCTCCTGGATTAAAGAAAACGGAACCGAAATTTCGTCTGATGAATACAACAGTACCACGAACAATACAGACAGCTCCGCACAACAGGGCGCAAGGGGCGGCCTGGGCGGCGGACAGCAGCAAACACTCTACAAGGTTGAGCTGTAGGAAATATGAGGAAGCCCATCGGACTCATCCGATGGGCTTTTGATTATGCTTTTCTAAAAATAACCGGCGGATGATGTTCAATATGGTAAAGAAGTTTTTCTCCATATAGGGTCATCGTTTGCCGCCGACCTGCACGAGATTCCACACGGCTCAGCTACAGCGCCGACTTGATCACTTTCTTACCGTAAAGAACGGACAGCAAACCGAAAATAGAATACAGAACGGTGTACAGCACCATCACGATGATCATCGGCGTCCGCACCTCTGCTCCGAATAAGAACCAGCCGGATTGGACAGCAAAGTAACTGTGAGACAGGCCGATAACCAATGGAATTCCGAAATTATACATTTGCTTGATTCGTATCCCCTTCAGAAGATCCCCGCGCGTGAAACCAAGTTTTCTCAAGATCGTGTAATTCGGTTTCTCATCTTCGCTTTCGTCCATTTGTTTAAAGTAAAGGATGCATCCTGATGTGATCAGAAACGTAAGTCCTAGAAATCCTACGATAAACATGGCAAGTCCGAAAAGCGATTTTTGAGCTGTGCTTGCATCGAGGAGCGATAAATGCTGATCGTTTTGATTCACTGTTGCAAACAATTCATTTGCCTGCTGAATCTGATCTTCATCTTTTAAATTGATCCCGTAAAAAAGACTCGACTTCTGCTGTAATTTTGGATCTTTGTCTTGGCTCAGACGTTTAAACAGCGCATCATCCACAACGGCTACAGGCAATCCGCCGCTGGTAAAGTTGAAGGATAAGAGCGACTCTTTTCTCAAGCCTATATAGTTTAATGGGATTGTCTCATGCCTGCTCTTTACCTTTACGGCACCGGTCTCTTTTAAAGCCATAAATTTCTGGAGAAGGTCGGTATACCCTGAGAAAATGACGTCTCCTTTATGCACGTCAATCCCGTCAATTTGTGCATCGCTGACCACAGCAAGAGGTAATTTCCCCGGGTCGCCAGCCATATTTTCAGGATCCCCTTCGACAACTTGTTCCAGATTGAAAGTCGCCTGAATGACATGAATTTCTTTTTTGCTGTATGGAATGTTGTTTTCATCCAATAGTTGTTCGAACCGTTTTGCATCCTTTTGATTTGTCATAGCGAAATCAGCCGCCACATTTTGTTCGGCGGCTTTCTCTGCAGAGTAGTACGAAATATAGCACAAGGATAACAAACCGATCGCCAGTGCCGTAACAGTGGTGATGATCGTTAATAATAGAGCGTTTGATTTCAGCCGGAACATGATCGATGAAAGGGACAGCACTTCATAAATATTTAAGTAGCCTCCTTTGCTTTTGCGGATGATGTTGGAGACAAAGCTGACCGATCCTTTATAAAAGAAGTACGTTCCGATGATAACGGTACCGAGAATAAAGCTCATCGCATAAAACAGCTCATCTATGGTCTTGAATTTTCCGCTGAACAACTCAGTAGAAATGTAATATCCCGACAAAATAAACAAGATGCCCAATAAACCAATGATCATTTGAAAAACGGATATTCTCTTTACCTTATCTTCCGTAGCTGATGTCGCTTTAAATAATGATAAAATGCTTTGCTTTTTGATAAACGTATAATTCATCACCATCACCAGCAGGTAGATTCCGCAGAATACAATGACAGTTTGCACAAGCGCTTCTCCGGAAAAATTCAATTCGGTTTCAGCTTGAACATCTACTATTTTAAATAAAGTCATAAGCACGAGCTTTGAGATCGAAAACCCGGCAAACACCCCAATGACCAAAGAGCCGAAATACAGCATGACATTTTCCAAACTTAAAATGCGGAAGATTTTTTGCTTCCTCATGCCGATTAGCTGGAATAAACCGATTTCTTTGCTGCGCCGCTTAATAAAAATCGTATTGGCATACAAAATAAAAACTGCTACTACTGCCACTAGAAGAATGGAAGCTGCTTTCAAAGCCGCTGCGCCTTTTATCGATGCCTTCACTTCATCGATCGCCGGATCATATTGCAGCGTAACAAACGCAAAATAAAGCGCCACGCTGAAGATTAACGCAAACACATAAAGGTAATAGTTCCGTATATTCTTTTTCAGGTTGCGGAAGATCAGCTGATTAATACTCATGCTGAACCCCGCCTAACACGCCTTGCGTTTTCATGATGTCCTGAAAGAACATCTGCCTGTCTTGTCCGCCTTTATTCAGCTGCGTATAAATTTGTCCGTCTTTAATGAAAACCACTCTGCTGCAGAAGCTCGCGGCGACGGGATCATGGGTGACCATAATGATTGTGGCCCGGCGCTTTTGATTTAACTGGCTCAGCTTGTTTAACAAGTCTGATGCGGATTTCGAATCAAGCGCACCGGTCGGTTCGTCAGCGAAAATAATGCTCGGTTCATGAATAAACGCCCTGGCTGCTGATGTGCGCTGTTTTTGCCCGCCGGAAATTTCATTCGGATATTTATTCTTCAGCTCAAAGATGCCTAATTCTTTCGCGACTTCCTCAAATTTTTGACCGGCTTCTTTTTTTGATATTTTCGTAATCGACAGCGGCAGAAGGATATTTTCTTTCACTGTCAGCGTATCGAGCAAATTGTATTCTTGAAAGATAAATCCTAAATGCTGCTTCCTGAATTCAGCAAGCTGTTTTTCCTTCAGATTCGTCATCTCAGCTTGGTTGATGTTAATCGTTCCGCCGCTCACCTGGTCAATAGAGGACAGAACATTGAGCAATGTTGTTTTGCCTGAACCTGACGGGCCCATAATACTGACAAATTCACCCTTTTGGATCTGAATGTCAATTCCCTTTAACACTTCGTGTTTATTGTGCTTATTTCCATAGCTTTTTCGTATTTTTTTCGCTTCTAAAATCATCATTTTTAAAATCTCCTTTTGACTGGATATTTTTATTATAGAAAGGAGGACAGCCGTTTTCCTTCGATTCAGCGAACAAAAAAGAAAAGCGTGTGACACTTTTGTCACACGCCAAGCACACGGGAAAATTCGTTCCGCTTCGGAAAAATCAGCGTAAAGGTTGTCCCCGTTCCTGGTTTAGAATCAACCTCGATATGAATCAGGAGCGGCTTTGCCGCTTTTTTCGCCAAATACAGCCCCATTCCCGTGGCGGCCTGATCATGATGCTCCGTTGTTGATGTGAAACCTTTGTCAAACACACGCGGTATATCTTTTGGATCGATGCCCCGTCCAAAATCTTGAACTGCGAGATGCACCTGGCCATCTTGTTCATAGCTTTTAATCAAAATATCGGATGCTTCGCTGTATTTCACTGCGTTTGTCAGCAGCTGCCTCATGATAAAAGACAGCCATTTCGCATCGCTGAGCACTTCCCCGGCCTCAAGCTGTATATCAAACCCGATCCCTTTTGGAATGCACCATGATTGCAAATCTTTTAGTTCTTTAAAGATTAAAGGTTTGAGCTCTAGAGCTTCAAGAGACAAGTCATTTTCGATAAACGACATCCGCTTTTGATGAAGCTGGCGATCGAGCAGCAGGTGAACGCGCAGCCATTCATAGTCGAGTCTCGATTTTAATGATTGATCGTCAATCGTCTCCATGATCAAATGCATGGCGGTAAGCGGCGTTTTGACTTCGTGTATCCAGGCCATGAGCTCATCTTTTTCATTCTCCAATGCCAGGCGATGCTGCGCCGCCTCTTGCTTTAACTGTTTCGTTTGTTCGGCTATGCTTTTTTCAATCATCGTTTCGAAAGGCGTTTCCGCCTCTCGAATGTTTGTCACATCGAGATTGTGATCCCATTCTTCCAGGCTTTTATAAAACTTCGTTTCCCTCCGAAAGCGGACAAGTACAAAAACGATAAAAATAAATGAAGACAAATAGGTCATATATAAAATCGATGCAAAAGGAATGGATGAATCGACATAAGCGATAAACAGAAAGACGATCTGCTGCAAGACAAATATGGCGATCCAGCTTCGCCTCTCGGTCAAAAACGCTTTCAGCATTCTCATCATCCTTCTTCTTTCGCCATATAGCCCTGGCCGACCTTTGTCTCAATATATTGCCCCAAGTTCAAGGTATCCAGTTTTTTTCTCAAACGGTTTACGTTGACCGTCAGCGTGTTATCGCTGACAAAACGCTCATCGTTCCATAAGCTTCTCATCAATTCTTCCCTGCTGACAATTTTGTTTTTTTGGTCGATCAATTGTTTTAAAATGAACATTTCATTCCTCGTCAACTCGATCGACCCCGCCTTATTGCTGACGCGGTTTTGCTCGGGATCAACGGTTGCACCGCACCACGCTTTCTTCAGAATCTCAGGCTCCGTATTATAGTCGTAAACACGGCGGAAAATCGCCTGGATTTTGGCAATCAGCACGTCAAAATGAAACGGTTTCTGAATATAATCATCTGCTCCAAACTGCATGGACATGACCATATCAGCCGGATGGTCGCGCGAAGATAAAAAGAGAATCGGAACGTTGGAACGGGAACGGATCTGCCGGCACCAATGAAACCCGTCATATTTCGGCAGCTGAATATCGATAATGACGCAATCGGGCTTAATCGCCGCAAACTCCTGCATCACTTCGCTGAAATCGTCGATGCCGTACACCTCGTATGACCACCCGGTTAACCGTTCTTTTATTTCCTGAAACAGCGATTCATCGTCTTCGATCAACAGCAGTTTAAACATTTGCCTCACCGCACTTTTTGTCTTTTTTCTAAGTCAAGTGTATAGCAAATCGTTTTCATGCGCTACAGAGAAAAAAGCTGTCCTGTAAAGGACAGCCATTTTAAATATCACAAACTCTCGCCATTCGTTTCGATCACTTTTTTATACCAGTAAAAGCTTTTCTTTCTCGTTCTTGCAAACGTGCCGTTTCCTTCATTGTCACGGTCGACATAAATATAGCCGTAGCGTTTTTTCATTTCGGCGGTGGATGCGCTGACCAAGTCGATCGGGCCCCATGATGTGTAGCCGATTAAGTCGACGCCGTCTGCGATCGCTTCTCTTACTTCTTTTAAGTGATCGCGCAAATAGTTGATTCTGTAGTCATCTTGTATCGAACCGTCTTCTTCGACGACATCGACGGCGCCGAGCCCATTTTCAACAATGAAAAGCGGCTTTTGATAGCGGTCATACAATGCATTCAGCGTAATGCGGATTCCTTTAGGGTCGATCTGCCAGCCCCATTCGGACGATTCAAGGTACGGGTTTTTAACCCCTCCGAGCAAGTTGCCTCCCGTTTTTGCCAAATCTTCCGGATTCGTGCTCGCAACCATTGACATGTAGTAGCTGAAACCGATATAGTCGACTGTGTTTTCCTTCAGAATGTCTTCATCACCTTCAGCCATCTCAATCGCAATTCCATTTTCCTTAAAGAAGCGCTTCATATAGCCCGGATAAGCTCCGCGTGCCTGTACGTCCGAGAAAAACAGCGTTCTTCTCTCATTTTCCATCGCGGCGAGCACGTCTTCCGGTTTTGGCGTCATTGGGTATGTCGTCGTTGCGGCAATCATACAGCCGATTTTAGCGTCCGGAATAATATCCTTGCCTGCTTTTACCGCAAGGGCGCTTGCAACAAATAGATGATGCGCCGCTTGGTACATCGCATTTAACTGGTTTTCGCCTTCTTCAAATACAAGGCCACCGCCTGTAAACGGCGCATGCAGGACCATGTTGATTTCGTTGAACGTCATCCAATATTTCACTTTGTCTTTATAGCGGGTGAAAACCGTTTTCGCATAATGTTCATAGCACTCGATCACTTTCCGGTTTTTCCAGCCTCCGTATTTTTTAATTAAACCGAGCGGCATTTCATAGTGGGATATCGTCACGACTGGCTCAATATTGTATTTTAATAGCTCATCAAAGAGGCGATCGTAAAATTCGAGTCCCTCTTCATTCGGTTCACTTTCATCACCGTTAGGAAAAATCCGCGTCCAGGCAATCGATGTCCGAAACGCTTTAAATCCCATTTCGGCGAAAAGAGCGATATCTTCTTTGTAGCGGTGGTAAAAATCGATGCCTTCGTGATACAGGTTCAATGACTCCATCGACTCATCGAATGGATACATAACCCCGTTCGGCGACACATCAGCTGTCGAGAGCCCCTTTCCGCCGACATTATAGGCGCCTTCTACTTGGTTTGCGGCAACCGCTCCGCCCCATAAAAAACCATCAGGGAATTTTTTCGTTTGTTCAGTCATATCCTTTCACCTCATCCAAATTTGTCGAGCTTTCCTCTCTCTACGCCAGCGCGATCAGCGCTTCCTCAATGTCAACGCTTTCATCTGTTTTCAAAGACTTGATCGACTGGTACCGGTCCGTATTTGTGATGATAACCGGCGTGATTAACTGATAGCCTGCATCCTTAATCGCATCCATATCAAATGAGACAAGCTGGTCTCCCGGCTTTACAGCGTCTCCTTTATTGACATGCACGGTAAAGTGCTCACCGTTCAATTTCACCGTATCGATTCCGATATGGATAATAATTTCTGCCCCATTGTCGCTAGTGATGCCGAGGGCGTGCTTCGTTTGAAAAACGGTCGTGATCGTGCCTGATACAGGCGACACCACTTTGCCTTCTTCTGGCTCAATGGCAACACCTTTTCCCATGACTTCTCCTGAAAATGTCGCATCATCCACTTCACTCAATGCTTTGACTTCGCCTTTCAGCGGGCTTTGAATAATTTCACTACCGCCAGTCGTAGAAGAAGCAGCCGCCGGTTCATCGGCTTCATCTGACGGAATGTCTTCAAATCCCAATACAAAAGCAAACGCTGTAGCGGCAAAGAACGCGATGACGATCCCGATCATGGCCTGTATAAAAGTCGGACCGATAAACGTTGTAATTCCCGGCAAACCGACGTTTCCGCCAATAATATATGCTGCTACGCCGGTGATGCCGTAAAATGCACCTCCGACAGCGGCGCCGAGAAGCGCAGAAACAAACGGCTTTTTCAGCCTCATGTTGACACCGTACATCGCCGGCTCTGTAATCCCCATCAAAGCCGTGATGCTTGTCGTCAGCGACAATGATTTGAATTTCTTATTTCTGGATCGCAGGAAGACGGCAAATGACGCGCCAGCCTGCCCCATATTCGCCAAGAACATCGCAGGTATCAAATAATCGTAGCCGTTTTGCGTAATGTTGTTGAACATAACCGGAATGAAAGCATAGTGCATTCCTGTCATGACGATCAAAGAAAACGTTCCGGCTAAAAGGATCATCGTGATTAAACCGGCGTTTTCAAATAAACCGTTCACACCGATTGACAGATAGTTCCCTGCAATCGCACCGAGCGGACCGACTGTAATTAATGTGACAGGCACCACAATCAGCAGCGTCAGTGTCGGTACAAAAATCATCTTCAACGAAGTCGGGGTGACTCTGTCAATCCATTTCTCAACGTAAGATGCAATCCAAATCGCGAGCAGGATCGGAATGACTGTGGACGAATAAGTGGCAGCGGTTACAGGCAATCCGACAAAAGAAATGCTTTTCCCTGAACCGAGGAGCGCTGTCAGATCGGGATGCAGAATCGCCGCTCCGATCGCCGCCGCAACATAAGGATTGCTGCCGAATTTTCTCGCGGCGCTGACCGCCAGCAAAATCGGCAGGAAGTAAAATGCTCCGTCGCCGATAGCCGATAAAATGGTATGGACCTGGCTATTTTCACTCATCCAGCCGAACGTGACGGCGATAGCAATGATCCCCTTGATCATACCCGCTCCGGCAATCGCCGGGAGAATCGGCGTAAATACGCCTGATATCACATCAAAAATGGCGGACAGCACGTTTTTCTTTTTGCCGGCTTGCTGCTCGCCCGCTTTTTCATCGCTGAGCCCGCTGTTGGCAATGATCGCTTTGTACACCTTAGGGACATCATTTCCAATGATGATTTGAAACTGCTGGCCGCTGATGTTGGTGCCCATTACAGCCGGAAGACTTTCCAGTTTCGCGCGGTCTGCCTTCGCATTGTCATAAAGGTTGAAACGCAGTCTTGTCATGCAGTGAATCACGCTCTGTACGTTCTCTTCACCGCCCACGAGTTGTAAAATGTCCTTCGATACTTTATTATAATCCATATGAGTACCTCCTCTTTTGGGGGAATCTGCCGGACTGAAGGTGGCCGCCTTCACCCGGCTTTTTTATTGGCTTGGAACCGCAATGAATCCTCGGAATCTCACATCACCTCCTCATTTTGGGTATAAAAAAAACCTAAATTACGCCGGCTTGAATGGGACGATGTCCCAGAAAGCTGTACGCAACTTAGGTTTTGCCTGCAAAAGCAGTAACAATCCTTAAGAAACTTGCTGATATTAGTTTGTAACTATACTGTAGCACCTGTTTTTGTTCATGTCAACGCTTTCATTACAATTGTCTCATAAAAAATAGAATACACGCAAACTAGAAACTAAGACTTTATACCTTTATTTCTATGTTTTCTAGCTTTCGCCGCCTTTTTCATAAGCAATGCGGGGCTTCGCCTTGCTTTCCTTCGCGCTGCCGGCTGTGCAACTGCGTCTTTCGGTTCCTGCTGCTTATGAAGAATGAATCCGGCGGCCATGAACGGAATCCCTGATAAGTTTGTGAAAATGTTTTTAATGCCCATCGCTAAAATAAAAGAGCCCCATGGAGAAAACGGATCTTTTTTGATTTTCACGTAAGCGGTGATTTCCAAGGCAATAAAAATGACCGACTGTACTAAAATTACAATCAACAAGCTCAAAATGAACAAGAGAGCCAAATTAAACAACGTGCCTGAGTAGATCATCAACTTCAGCGCGGCCACGAAAGTCCCAGCCTCCATATATCCGTCCGTGACATTCGGATTCCAAACGGCATAAACGTCAAATTGATGTTTGAAATGAAAAAACAAAAATAATATAAACAACCAATATATGCTATGTAAACTAATGCCTAATAAAATGAGTCTGTTTGCTGTTTTGTTTTGCAATATTGTTCCTTCTTTCGTTTATGATTGAAGAGAATGAAACGTCTCTTCCTGCTTTGGCGGAAACGCCTTTATTTCGTTGCTGTCCAGGTCTTCCTGTAATATGCAAACCTTTTGAATCTGCCTGTTTTGATAATGGTGAAAATAGTAGCTGCACGTCTCGCTGCACATCACCGCCGTATATTGGGTGTAATCGTCTTCGCCATTGTCAGTTATGACAATCCCTTTGGGAATATTCATATGGGAGAGAATATGAAACGCGGCAGAAACGCCTTCTGTTTCGTTGGACACGGGCTTCATGTGCTCTTTCAAAACTGCCGCCCTGACAAAACGGGATGGCGGTGTAAAGTCTCCCGGCAATCCGGACAGCCCGGAACCTTGGCCAAAAGCCGACAGCGTCAGGTCTCCCATCTTTTTCGCGGCAAACTGTCCCGGCTGAAGACCGATATAATTGCGCAAATTGGTCAAATGCCAAGGAAAATCCGGACTGTTCGTCAGCACGCCGACCGGATTATCATGAATTTGAATGCCTCCGGATGCCGGTTCAACAACGATGCTCGCACCGGAGCGGTCCGTTAATAGCCAATGAAGCGGCGTCACCGTACTGAGCAAGCTGACCTCTCTCTCAACAATGTTTACGGAAACAGCCGCTTTTTTCACTTCCTCCAAATCGCCGCATTCCGACAGCACCCATGTCACAAATTCGTGCGGCGCAAGATTGCGGCATTGCTCTTTCGTCTCGCTTTCATACACAGCATAATCCGGGAAATAAAGCGCCGCGCAAGACAATCCTTTTTCATTCACACCATCGGCAAACAGCGCATTATTGAGCCTTCTGCCCATCCCGATAAACGCATACCGGCCGGCATGCTCGCTGCCGTCTGCTTCACTTTTCCATTTGTAGCGACGCGGATGCAACAGCACTTCCCCGTTAAGCTCAAAATCAAAATCCATCGTCCTCGCCAATAAATGCTCCCGACCCGCAGTCGTCAACGTGATACTTGTACACATTGCGTCTCATCCTTTTCGTTTGATATTACACTTCGTGAACAATTTATTTCCATGTTATCGAATTGGAAATGATTCGTCAAAATGAAAGGGATTAAGATAAAAATGACCTCCAGAACAGAGGTCATTTTTAATCACATCATTTACTCCCCCAAACCGCATCTCCCTCACGAGACAACGCACTAAACGTCATCACCTTCCGCTCAGAAGCTGCATCCCACTGGCGCAAAAATACGCCATCATATGTTTTTCCGTCGAGCTTGAGTTCGATTTTGTTGTCTCCCGTGTTCTTCCACGTCCCGGCCGCTGCGCCGGTTATTTTGCCGTTTTGATTTAAGTGGATTTCTTTCGATTCTTTAATATCTGCAGATATGTCTTTTCCATGACGCACCAATTCGTAGGCGCCAATCACATCTGACTTTTTCACCTTGTCGAGCTTCTCTCCGGCATAGCGGTGAGGGGCGGCAACCGGCCAGCCTTGTTTGTTCATCAACAGTTGGTGGACGCGGACTTCGTGCTCCTCGCCCCGTCCCGGGAAGCGGGTGTGGAAGATTAAATACGATTTGCCGCTTTTTTCATCGTAAAAGGCAGAGTTATGGCCCGGCGATACATAGCCGTTTTGATTGCTAAATGAGAAATTCCCCATCAGTTTGACACCGTACGGTTCGATTGAGCGATCGTCAAAAAACGTTCCTTCTTTGCCGCGGACGTCAATCATCGCATGGCCTTCTGCGTCATAATAAGGGCCGTCAGGGTTTTTTGAGCGGGCGACGCGAATGTTGTACCCGCCGTCAGCGGCAAGCCCTCCGAAGGACATGTACAGGTAGTAATACTGTGTTTCAGGATTGTAGAGAATGTATGCGCCTTCAATCCGGCTGTGATTGCCGCCGATCAGCTTTTTGCCGTACCCCTGTCCCGGAAGCGGAAGTCCGGTTTTCTTATCCATTTCTAAAATAAAAATTCCCCCGGAATAGGAGCCGTACACCATCCACAGCTTTCCTTTTTGATCAAAGAATGTATGCGGATCGACGACATTTGGGTGCTTTGTCGCGTCATAAGGCGTGCCGTCATTGCTGATCCCGTCCATTCCCGACTTCAGGAAAATGCCTTTATTTTTGTATGGGCCTTCAATGTCGTCCGCGACAGCAAGTCCGAGCGCAGATCTCGGAGAATCCCCGCGGCAGGCGTTGTAATACATATAAAACTTGCCGTCCTCAAGCTGGGTGACATCAGGCGCCCACAACGTATCAGTTTCAGCCCATTCAAAGGCCTCTTTTAATTCTTCATATACGTTCGGAATCAGAGGATTGCCATCGTGGACACTCGAGGAAATTTGCGTCCATTTCATGAGGTCCGTCGATTTGGCCGAAGCTAAATGGGAGCCGAAGACATAGTACGTGCCATTCGCTTTAATAATGGATGGATCGTGAACCGCCACTTCTGAAAATACAGGTTTTTGAGTTTGTGCAGAAGCTTGGTTTGGCGCGAAACATGCAGCCATGATGAAAAGCAATGCAAGGACTTGGATGAAACACTTTCTCATATTCATTTGTTCTCCTTTCTTTTGAAGCGCTTTCATTTTTTGACAATTCATCATATGCTGCTTATCCAAGGTTTATTACGAACAAAAAAGCTCCCGACAAAGTCGGCAGCCTAAGTTTATTTCCTCGCTTTATGCACTTTCAGCAATTTCCCTTTCACGGTTGTGTTTTTCATCGCTTCTAAGACGAGCGGTCCTTTGCCGTTTAAAATTTCAACGAATGAACCTTGCTCTTGTATCGTGATAATCCCAATATCCTCAGCGGAGACGCCGTCAATTTTAGCAATCGTCCCAACGAAATCAACAGCTCTCAGCTTCTTCTTTTTTCCCCCGTTAAAGTAGAGTCTCATAATTTCTTTATTTAACGATTCGCTCTTGTCCTGTTTAAGCTCAGGCTTCCTATTGATTTTCTTTTGAAATGCCGCTTTTGCCCGTGCAATTTCTTCTTTTGACGGCGCCTCAATAATAGGAATGGAAAAACCGATATAGTCTTCAATGTCAGCGATCATCCTTTTTTCACGCGGACTGGCAAGCGTAATCGCTTTTCCCCGGCTGCCGGCTCGGCCTGTTCTTCCGGTACGATGCACATAGCTTTCTTGATCTAATGGCAGCTCATAGTTGATGACATGTGTGATGTTCTCAATATCGATGCCCCTTGCCGCTACATCTGTCGCGATTAAATAGCGAAACGCTCCCCGTCTAAAGCGGTTCATCACGGCAAAACGTTCCTCCTGAGGCATGCCGCCGTGAATTTTCGCGCACGGATAACCCAAACCGGCTAAGCTCCGCTGCAACTCATTCACTTGCTCCTGTGTGCGGCAAAAGACGATGCAGCTGTCCGGATTCTCAACAATGAACAGATCCACTAAAAGCGAAAATGGATCATTTTCATTTACAATGATCAGTTGATGCTCGATATCTGCAGTTGTCGTACCGCCTGCTTGAATCTCGATTTTCAAAGGGTCTTTCATATATTGAAGGGATAGATGCTCTACATCCTCCGGAAAAGTTGCTGAAAACAGCATCGTCAGCCGTTCTTCAGGCAAATGGCGGATGATCGCTCCTACTTGATCGATAAATCCCATATTCAGCATTTCATCGGCCTCATCGATGACAAGGTATTTCAGTTTTTCTAATGGAAAGGTCCCTTTTTCAATGTGATCCAATACGCGTCCAGGTGTCCCGACAACGATATGGCATTTTTGCTTGAGCTCTGTTTTTTGCCGTTCAAAGGACGATTTCCCGTAAACAGCCGCTGCTTTTATTCTTTTATAGCGGCCGATGTTCGTCAAATCCTCCTTAACCTGAGCGGCAAGCTCGCGCGTCGGTGTCAAAACCAAAGCTTGTGGTTTGTTTTCTTCCCATTCGGTTAGCTCGCAAAGCGGAATTCCGAACGCGGCCGTCTTCCCGCTCCCCGTCCGCGATTTCACCACAACATCCCGCTTTTTAAGCGCCGCGGGAATCACTTCGCTTTGCACCGCAGTCGGCTGCTTATACCCTAAATGATCGAGCGCTTTCGTAATATCGCCGCTTAATGCATAGTCTGTAAAACTGGCTTTGCTCATGTATGAACTCCTTTTGGTCATATGATTTCCAGTGAATGATGGTGTTATGAATGTGATTATACGCGAATCATGACTGATTTCAAAAAGACATGAAAAAGAGGCTGTAATAGACACAGCCGCAAGAAACACCTACAATATCAATTGTTTTCAAAAATTAATCCGATCATAGTAAGCTCCCACAGCAAAGCAGCGATGAAAATGACGCCCATTAGACGCTGTAATACAAAAGGGAGGCGGGCTAAAACGATTTGGACTTCATAATTTAAAGAGGAAACCAGAATGGCTACATATCGAAAAAAGTCGGTGACTAGCCCATTTGATTCATCATATACATTGGTTTCATATAGCTTAATGATTAATGTTGGTACAAACAAAGAAACAAATGCAAACACCATGTTGATTGTTAAATATATGATAAGCGCAGAATTCGGATACGGTATATCCCCTGACATCGCAAATCCAAAAAATAAACTAAAAATAGAAAAAACAAATATACCTATTGGGATATTGGTCTTTCTTATAGCCCTTGAAGGAGGGCGCGTAACTGTCTTTTTTGTTTGAAAACCATATACCAACGAAAGTAAAATGATAAACAGCTCGGCAGTGAAAACAAACATAAAGAACATAACATTGGCGTCTTTTTCCCAATAAGGTTTATTCAACAACAATAAAGCAGTTAACAACAAAAGAATAAAATTGCTTCTCAGCCAAAGGAATCGGCTTTTTTCAAAAGAGAATTTAAACAGAAATCCCTTGTCCTCTAAATCAAAAAATTCATTCATTGTATCCACTATTTTCTCAAAATATTCATTTACAGCAACAGGCTGAAGATAAAGTGAACCGTTTTTTTTAATATTTTCATAACCTAAATGCCAAATGAAATTATCGTTTCTTAATAAAAACACAACTTGATCTAATCTCGACTGTCTTGTAATCGAGTCACTTTCAAAAAACGAAATATTATCCAGCTCTTGATCATTTGCCAAAAAGTCAAAAGAAAATTGGCTACTAGTCGGATGTGTTTTCGGATCTTCCGCCATTCTCTTGATGACTTCAGCTTCCATCTTATGAAACTCATCAAACGAATCTTCATCCATTTGAAATATGTCACACTCTGGTTTTTTATTACTATATGAATGATAAAATGTTTTCAACATTTCTAAAAACGGCTCTCTGCTTTTTAAAATTGAGATGCTATGATTTTGTTTCTCGATTTCTTCTACAACCATTTCATCTTTTTGGACATGATGAATGATCATCTCCTTTTTTCGATGAGTACAACGAACTTTTCGTTTTGATTGTACAAGGAGATGAATTATGCTTTCTAATCCTTCTTTCAAGTTGGATTCTGTATCATCATCCCAATGTCCTTTTTGCTTTAAAAGGTTTTCGGCGTGAATAGAGAATGGTTCAATGTCTTTTTCATCTCGAATCAGCTGCTGTTCATGAATAATGTCCTCAGCAGCTTTTTCATATCTGCATAATAGCAATGCAGCAACGAGTTCTTGTGTTGTTAAAGTAATTTTAGAATCTAACATTGATCTCCCTTTTGGATCGGGTTCACCTCGTTTTTCAGAAAATAAACGTCTGCACGTTACTATTCGCTTATTCCACAGTATTTCGGTTAGGTATATTGTTGCTCTCCGATTGAATCCAACGTTCTTATAAATCAGACCTTTTTCATATTACAATATCATCCAAAATAGGTAAATAGGATAATGGACTTGGTTTTTTTGGATTTTCTTGAATTGATCCATTCAAGCTTCTCACAATGTTCTTTGAAATAGCATCAGGTGCTTAGTTCAAATGACCTTCTTCAAATCTTGCCATTAAACAAACAGCACACACCCAAGGTTTTCTCAAAATATCCGTTTTTAAAAACCGCCGGATTTTCCGGCGGTTCTCTTTTAACTGCTCCATTTCTTGAATTTTTTGAAATATATACAAAAGGAAATGATTCCGCCAATTATGCCTGTCAAAATTGCCAATATGAATGAAATAAACAACAAACCCAAATACCCCCATCCCAGCGCTTCATCCTGGGAAGGTTCGCCCGTCACAAAAGATTGCATGTAAAAATGCGACAGTATGGCATATAGGATAAATGAGCATATACCTATAAGGATAAAGATTAAAACACTAATACCAGAAGATACCAGAATACGTTTGGCCACGTTTAAAAAAACCTCCTATTTATCTATACCTTTCCGTCCATGTAAAAAGATGACACCTAAGACGTATTCATGCTACAAGAAAGATTAAAATAGGTAAATGAGAAAAAAGGCCCATAAAAACAGCACACACCCAAGGGTATGTGCTGTTTCTGCATGCTCTTCTATTCCGTAATCACCGTATGCACGAGCTTCGGCGCTTCGGCTTTTTCAGCGATTTGAATGTTGTCGTAGACTTTCGCGATGACGTCATCGACATTTTCGCGGTTTGCGTATAGGGTAACCAATGGTTCGCCTTTTTCGACTGCGTCGCCGACTTTTTTGCGAAGCATGATACCGACGGCGAGGTCGATTTTGTCTTCTTTTGTTGCGCGGCCGGCGCCCAGCAGCATGGCCGCGACGCCGATTTGATCGGCGACGATTTCAGACACGACGCCCGCTTCTTTGGCAGGAATGTCGATTTTGTAGGCAGCCTGAGGCAGCTTTTCAGGGTTATCCGCGACAGAACTGTCGCCGCCTTGGTTCTGAAGGAAATCCTTGAATTTTTGCAGCGCTTTTCCGTTTTTCATTACATCGATCAGTTTCTCTCTTGCTTCGTCAAGGGTCTCTGCCTTTTTGGCAAGAACGACCATTTGGCTGCCCAATGTTAAGACAAGCTCAGTCAAGTCTTCCGGACCTTCCCCTTTTAATGTATCGATCGCCTCTTTCACCTCAAGGGCATTTCCGATGGCAAACCCCAGCGGCTGGGACATGTCAGAGATGACAGCCATCGTTTGGCGGCCGACATTGTTTCCGATGCGGACCATCGCTTTTGCAAGGTTGACGGCGTCTTCATCCGTTTTCATAAAGGCGCCGGCGCCTGTTTTGACGTCAAGGACAATCGCGTCCGCCCCCGCGGCGATTTTCTTGCTCATAATCGAGCTGGCAATCAGCGGGATCGAATTGACCGTGCCTGTCACATCGCGAAGGGCGTACAGTTTTTTGTCAGCTGGCGTCAAGTTTCCGCTTTGGCCGATGACGGCAACCTTGTCGCGGTTGACAAGTTCGATGAATTCGTCTTTAGAAAGTTCCACGTGAAACCCTTTGATCGCTTCGAGCTTGTCAATTGTTCCCCCTGTGTGTCCAAGGCCGCGGCCCGACATTTTGGCGACCGGGACGTCGAGAGCCGCAACAAGCGGTGCAAGTACGAGCGTCGTCGTGTCGCCGACGCCTCCTGTTGAGTGTTTGTCGACTTTGATGCCTTCAATCGCGGAAAGATCGATCGTTTCGCCTGAGTTGACCATCGCCATCGTGAGATCGGCCCGTTCTCTGTCCGTCATGTCCTGAAAATAGATGGCCATCGCCAGAGCGCTCGCCTGATAGTCAGGAATGCTGCCGTCTGTGTAGCCTTTAATGAAAAATTGAATTTCTTCTGTTGTCAATTCTTCTCCATTTTGTTTTTTAGTGATGATATCAACCATTCTCATTGTGATCACCAGTCCTTTTTTCAATGTTTATCAATAGATCAATCCTACAACGGTCGCTGTCAAGAAACTGACGAGCGTTGCGCCATACAGCAATTTCAAGCCAAAGCGTGCGACGACGTTTCCTTGTTTCTCATTCAGTCCTTTAACAGCGCCGGCGATAATTCCGATCGATGAGAAATTGGCAAATGAGACGAGGAAGACAGAAACAATCGCTTCGGTGCGGCCGCTGAAATGGAAGCTGCCTTGTGCGAGAGACTGCATCGCGACAAATTCATTTGAGACCATCTTGGTTGCCATGATACTTCCAGCATTCACCGCTTCATGCCATGGAATACCCATCAGGAAGGCAAACGGCGCAAAAATAAATCCGAGCAGTTCCTGGAATGATATGCCTAGTGCGGCGCTGAAAATGCCGTTAATCATTGCGATGATCGCGACAAATCCGATCAGCATAGCGGCCACGACGACGGCGACTTTAAAGCCGTCCATAATATATTCGCCCAGCATTTCAAAGAAGGATTGTTTTTCCTCTTCCTGTACCTCTACCATATCATGTTCTCGATCGACTTCATAAGGATTGATAATCGAAGCAATAATAAATCCGCCGAATAAGTTCAATACGAGCGCGGTGACAACGTATTCTGGCTTCAGCATCGTCATATAGGCGCCGACGATAGACATCGAGACGGTTGACATCGCTGAAGCGCACAGCGTGTAAAGTCTGTGCTTAGGCAGCAGCCCCAGCTGCTTTTTTAACGAAATGAATACTTCAGATTGCCCCAGTATCGCCGAGGCCACGGCATTGTATGACTCAAGTTTGCCCATCCCGTTGATTTTGCTAAGCGCAAGACCAATATATTTTATAATAAACGGAAGGATTCTCCAATATTGCAAAATACCGATTAAAGCAGAGATAAAAACAATCGGGAGCAGCACGCTGATGAAGAATGTGGATTCATTCACATTCACCAGCCCGCCAAAGACAAAATTTACACCTTCTGCGGCATATTCAAGCAAATACCCGAAGCCTTTGGCAAACCCGCCGACGAGATAGTTTCCGACGCCCGTGTTCAGCAAAACATATCCCAATGCAAATTGCAGCACGATCATGACGATAACCGGACGGTACTTCACTCTTTTTTTTCCGCTGCTGACCAGCCATGCAAGCCCTAAGACGACAAATAAACCGATGAGCCCGATAAGATATTTCATGTTTTGATCCTCCTGGGGATGTATTCGCTTACATTTTTGTATCTGTGCGCAGGAAGCTTTCGCTTCCCGCCGCACTGGATCTTAGTAGTTATCTTCATTTTTTCCTTCTGCTCCGCTGACGATGGAAACGCCTGCGCTTGCACCGATCCGGGTCGCTCCGGCTGAGATCATGCTTTCAACGTCCTCTTTTGTTCGAATGCCTCCGGATGCTTTGACACCGATGTCGGGTCCGACTGTTTTCCGCATGAGGGCGATATCTTCCGCTGTCGCTCCGCCGGTTGAGAACCCGGTTGAAGTTTTGACAAAGTCGGCACCGGCAGCAACAGCCAAGCGGCAAGCCCGCTCTTTTTCCTCGTCTGTCAACAGACACGTTTCAATGATGACTTTAACAAGCGCTTTACCTTTTGCGGCTTCAACGACTCCGCGGATGTCCGCCTCGACAAAGTCATCGTCTCCGTCTTTTAAAGCGGCGATGTTGATGACCATGTCCACCTCTGTCGCGCCTTTTGCGATCGCGTCTTTCGTTTCAAACGCTTTTGTTTCTGTCGTGTTGGCGCCCAGCGGAAAACCGATGACTGTGCAAACATCGATTTCCGTTCCTTTCAGCTCTTTGGCGGCAAATTCAACCCATGTCGGGTTGACGCAAACTGAAGCGAATTGGTGTGTTTTCGCTTCTTCTATTAATTTTTCAATCTCGGATTTTTGTGTATGCGGTTTCAATGCTGTATGATCAATGAGATTTGCAATCGTCATATACTAGCACTTCCTTTGTATAAGATAGTTTCAGCATAACCGATTTTTGAACAAATGTAAATTACCATATGAAATTTTGTTCAATAGAAAATAAAGTAAAATCCAGGCTGTTCTTCCTGGACACTTTAATCATCTAGCAGTTCTTTCGCCGTATGCTGATCAATAATCAGCACATTGGCATATTTGCCTTTTAGTGCACCATGAATAGCGGCTTTTTTCCGGCTGCCGCCCGCTACGAGAATCGACCGTTCTTTTTCCCTCAAGTCAGCCAATTCAATGCCGATCGTCCGCGAGTCGATAGCATGGCTGCAAATGTTTCCCTCCGCATCAAAAAAGCGCGAACAAATATCGCCGACTCCACGTTCTTTCAAAAGGGCTTTTTCCTCTTCATGAAAATAACCCAGCCTGAACAGCAGGGCTTCATCACGGACTGTGCCGACTGTAAATAACGCAATGTTCGCCTGTTTGCCCATTTCTATGATCCGCTTAATGTGCCTGTCCCGCTCTACCATCTGTTTGACTTCCGGATTGTCAAACACGACCGGAAGCGGCAAATACCTCGGCATCGTTTGAAAGGCTTCGGCAAACAGCTGAATCGTTTCAGACGAATAGGTGTTGACACTTGAGTGGCTGATTCCGCCTTTCAGTTGTACGACCTCTGCGCCCTTCACCTGTTTGGGCTGCATATTTTGGGCGATTTGGTACATTGTCGTTCCCCAGCTGACGCCGACAATGTCGCCGTCCTTGACTGCGCCGTGCATGTATTCGGCTCCGAAGCGGCTGAGATAATGCGTGATGGTCGTATAATCCGCGGTCGGCGAAAAAACAACATGTGCTTCCATGAGCCCGTATTTTTCCTCAAGCATCGCACCGAGCGCATCCATATCTTCAAACGGATCCATGACGCGGATTTGGACATACCCCTTTTCCTTGGCGAACTGCAGCAGCCTTGATACCGTCGGTCTTGAAATCTGCAGCTGTTCGGCGATTTGCTGCTGGCTGTAGTCAGACTGATAATAGAGCCTCGCAGCTTCAATGCTCAATTGCTGTTTTTCCTTGTCCATCACGTTCCTCCCCTTTAGTAACGCTTTAACCCATATTATATAGGTTCATGCTCCTTCTCATCCAGCTGAATTGCAAAAAGACGGCCAGTATGCCGGCCCATGCGCCACTACATGTGTTCATATCATATCTTTATCCTTTATATATACATCTTTTTCTGCTGTCAGTTCTTCAGCTGCGCTTGTCCGCCGGTAAAACACGGTTTCATCTCATAGCTGAATCAATACCTCACCAAGATTTTTTCTGGTTGCTCTGGTCTCACACAGGCTATCCATTCACGTCCTCCGTTTATTTCTTTTGGTATTTTTTTATGAAAATCAATACGAAAATCCTTCTATTGATGGAAAAACATTTTATTATTGGACTTACGTCCTATTTTTGGATAGTCCAAAAAGATCAAAAAAATCTAGTAATCTCCATTTTTCATTTATAATAAGTAAGTCAAAATTATTCTCAAAAAAAACATTCGGGGTGATCTATCGTGAAAGCACCCGTGAGGTATATATGGATTGGTATGATCCTGTGCTTTTTATCGGCCAGTCTGGCCGTCGGTTGTATCAAAGCTGAAGATCAGTCAGATGATGACAAAAATGATGAAGCGCTGCAGCCTGCCGAACACTTCGTTTACCATCATTTAATGAGCGATCAGGGGCTGATTAAAACCAGCTTTTCTGACCAGCCTGTTTACTTGTCGGAATCGCTTGGCTTGTGGATGGAATTTTTGATCAGTAAAAAAGACGGCGAGCATTTTCATGAGCAATATCAGCACCTGACCGAATCCTTTCTGATGAAAAACAACCTGGTCTCATGGCAAATCCAAAACGGCCAGGCAAGCGGGGTAAACGCCTTGATCGATGATCTCAGAATCATGGTGAGCCTCGATCAAGCGGCAGCTCTATGGGGAAACAGCGAGTATAAACAAACCGCTCTGAACATCGGTTCCGCATTAAAAACGCACAACATGAACAACGGGATATTGACGGACTTTTACGACTCCGCCTCTCAATCCGCATCAAAGGATATCACGCTTTCCTATATCATGCCAGATGCGCTATCCGTCTTGAAAAAAAACGGAGTGATAGATAAGGATACCGAAAGGCGGAACGCCAACATTCTTTACCGCGCCCCTTTGAAAAACGGTTTTCTCCCGAAAGTGTACAGTACAGAAACGAAAGCATACACCTATGACCATGAAGTCAATCTCATTGATCAGCTTTACACAGCTTGGCATTTACCGCCGAAGGATCAAAAAGCCGCTGTATTAGCGGATTGGCTCAAACAGACGTTTCAAACCGGCGGCAAACTGTATGGCCGGTACTCGATCGATACAAAAAAGCCGGCGGTTCAATACGAATCTCCATCCGTCTACGCTTTGGCGATATTATTTTTCATCAACCAAAACGAAGATCAAGACGTCATCAAAGCGCTGTATGATCGAATGAATGATTTTGAAATTCTTGATTCGTCTGAGACGTATTATGGGGGATATATGAGCGGAAATGATACGCATTCTTTTGATAACCTGCTGCCCCTATTAGCCGAAAGGAAGCTTTTAAATGAAAATATCATTCAATGATTCGCAAAAAATGTTCGCTTATATGACGGGAATAGCAGCAGCTCTTGCGTTGTTCATCCATTATGTCTCAGCCCCGCAGTCCGAATCCATTCTCATCATTTGCATCACACTTGCCATCATCGCAGCGGGAATATGGCTCGGATCGATTTACGCACTGGCTGGGACGATCATCGTCCTGTTTGTTCTCGGAACTTTGATGATGTTTCTTCACACAGACGCTTCGTCTGAAACGGAATTGCAAACCCTCGTCATCTGGGGAATAGCGCTTTTGCTGTTCTCCTTCATGTCAGGGAGAATCCATGACATCGCGATCGGACTTCACCGCTCTGTCAAACACCTTCAAGACGAGATCAATAGCTTCGTTGCAATTGACAGGGTGACAGGCTTTGATAATAAACAGAGGATGAAGCTGGAGCTCTCGGAAGAAATCAAGCGGGCAGAGCGGTATGGCAACTCATTTGTTTTTTTACTGCTGCAAATGCATTATTTCAAAGAGTTCAAATCCCTGTACGGAGAAAAAGAAACCGACCGTCTCTTTCAATTTGTCAGCAGTCAAATCAGATCATGTGTCCGGGAAACGGATAAAAAATTCCGGCCTGCCGAAGAGCGGTTTGGCATCCTGCTGACACACACGCCTGCTGAGCATATGCCTGCCGTCCTTGAAAAACTGAAGAAACAGCTGAACACATACCAGCTGAAAAACGGCAAGTATGTCACCTTGACCTTCCACGTGTGCCACTTATCATATCAAAACGATTTAAAGACTGCTGAGCAATTTTTAGAAGAACTAGAAAACGAGATGATGATGAATGAACTGTAAGCGGATATTACTTCTATGCGCGGCTGTCCTTATCCTGGCTGCGGTTTTTCATGTTCCGGACACCGCCGGGGCAAAGCAGCAGGAGCGCGGCATTCTCATCATCTATTCAACATTGGACGGCAAAAAATCAGCCGATGTGAAAATGCTCGACCTTATCGCCGGCCATTTTACATCCCATGTGACCGTTGTAAATGATGCGGATGTCAAAGCTGCGGATCTGGCAGGAAAAGACCGCGTCATCTATTACGGACAAACGAAAAGAAAGCTGAACAAAAAGCTCGCGCAGCTGATCAGCTCCTTCCAAAAACCTGTGACAGCGATCGGCTTTAACGCCGGGCAGTTCAGCCAATTTGCAGATCTTTCGCTGAAAAGCGAAGACAATGTGTATCAGATTCGCAGCACAAATGAGGAACACGATACCTCTTTAGAAAGCGGAATTCGTGTCCTTGAGGTATCAGGCTTGAAGGGAAAAGCGTTGTACACATACAAAGCTGACGACGGAAAAGCTCACCCATTCGCATGGAAAACCGGCAAAAGTAACGTGTACATCGGTTTAACCGATTTGCTCAACAACAACCTCCTCGCCGCTAAGCAGCTCAGACAGGCATTTGGTGAAACCCCGGACAGCACGCTGTTATATTTGCGGCTTGAGGATATCAGCCCAATGTCGGATGAAAAACTGCTGCTCCAAGCCGGGGCTTATCTGCATAAACGAAATATTCCTTTTATCCTTTCTGTGATTCCGGTATATGTCAATCCTGAAACGGGCGACAAAGTCTATATGTCTGAAAAGCCGAAGCTTGTCAACGTGCTGAGGAAGCTGCAGGATATGGGCGGCAGTGTAATTGTTCACGGGTATACCCATACATACCGCTACAGCGAAACCGGTGAAGGATTCGAGTTTTGGGATGCTAAAGCCGATCAGCCGATCACATCGCAAAATGCGAAAGAGCCCGCGACCCTTTTGCAAAAGGAACAGAACTTTCCGAATGAAGAAGCATATCAAAACTATTTGAAGCCGTTCAGAAAAAATGAGGAAACGTACACGCGGCAGAAGCTGACGAACGCTATTGAAGATCTCACCGCAGAAGGGCTGTATCCGCTCGCGTTTGAAGCGCCGCACTATACGATGTCAGAGCACGGCTATCAGATCGCCTCACAGTATTTCACAAGCTTGTTCGGCCAGGTTCAGCTTAGCGATACAACATGGAAAACGTCAGGCGCCGGGCCTTTTGTTACCAAACCGGCAATACTCCATGGGATGACGCTCTATCCTGAGACCATCGGCTATGTTGATCAATCGGATCAAAATCCGCTCGGCAAAGTCGAGGAACGCATCTCTCAAATGATCGATTTTGAAGGCGGAGTAGCCGGCGCATTTTATCATCCTTATCTTGGAATGAAATATCTCCCTGAGCTGGTTGATCAAATGGAACGCATTCCGAACAGCGAATGGCTCGATATTAAAAAGACAAAGCAAACCGTTAAAACAGATAAAGTGGAAATTCACACAAGCGGAGATGGAACGATTCAAGTTAAAAGCAAAGTCAGCGCCATTGAGACGTTTTTCGATCATCACCAGCAAAGCCCGCTGGAAAAGGCGCTTTGGATTCTCTCTCTTATTGTGCTCTTGTTTGTTGTCATGTTTGTGAGCTATACCCTTTACTTGAGAGCCACATTAAAAAAACGAATCTTTAAGGAGAGAAAAAACCGTGGGTAATGTTCTGTTCCTAGTCTCTTTAAGCTTAATATGGGTCATGCTTCTGTATCACATGTTTCTGATGCAGGGCGGATTCCGCCACTATATGACCTTCGAACGGAACATGCCGAAGTGGAAAGAGAACGTGAAGGATCTTCCGAAGGTCAGCGTTCTGATTCCTGCGCATAACGAAGAGGTCGTGATTCGGCAGACGCTGAAGGCGATGGTGAATCTCTATTATCCGAAGGACCGGCTGGAGATTATCGTCATCAACGACAATTCATCTGACCGGACGGGCGACATTGTAGGTGAGTTTTCCAGACAATACGACTTTATTAAAATGGTCGTGACCAAACCTCCGCATGCCGGAAAGGGAAAATCGACGGCGCTCAATTGCGGTTTTGCCGAATCAAGCGGAGATGTCATTTGTGTGTATGACGCCGACAACACGCCCGAAAAAATGGCTGTTTATTACCTTGTCCTCGGGCTCATGAATGATCAGAAAGCCGGAGCAGTGGTGGGAAAATTCCGCGTCATCAATGCGGCGAAAACATTGCTCACAAAATTTATCAACATCGAAACGATTTGTTTCCAATGGATGGCACAGGGCGGGAGATGGAAATGGTTCAAAATCGCCACGATCCCCGGCACCAATTTCGCCATCAGGAGAAGCATTATCGAACAGCTGGGCGGCTGGGACGATCAGGCGCTCGCGGAGGATACCGAGCTTACGATCCGGGTCTACAACCTCGGCTACCACATCCGCTTCTTCCCGGCGGCCGTCACTTGGGAGCAGGAGCCGGAAACGTGGAAAGTCTGGTGGCGTCAACGGACAAGATGGGCGCGCGGCAACCAGTATGTCGTCCTGAAATTTTTGGCTCAATTTTTCAAGCTGAAGAGGAAACGGATTATTTTTGATTTGTTTTATTTCTTTTTTACCTATTTTTTGTTTTTCTTTGGTGTCATCATGTCAAATGCGCTTTTTGTGATCAATTTATTTTATAATCTGCATCTTTCATTCGGTTTTTTGTCTATCATCTTATGGGTTTTGGCTTTCTTTCTATTTATGACGGAGGTCATGATTACACTGAGCATCGAAAAAACAGAAATGAACAGGCAGAACTTTTTCATCGTTTTTCTGATGTACTTTACATACTCGCAGGCTTGGATTGCGCTCGTGATTTATTCTTTATTCGTCGAAATCAAGCACCGCCTGTTCAAGCAAGAGGTTAAATGGTACAAAACAGAACGATACAATCAAAAGAAAAGCGGGTGACTTTTTTGAAATATATCATCATATGTCTGGCAAGCCTTATGCTGATCACGGCGACGGGACAAGCTGCAGCTGCCAAAGACGTTACAGTAGACGGCTCGATCCTCGGGAAAAACAGCCGGGAACAAGCCGAACAGCAAGTTCTTACAAACGATCTCTTAACCTTGTACGGGGCAAAAGACAACGCCGAGCTGACGTATCAAATTCCAGCGGGCGCCTCCTCTGCCCATCAGCAGCTCACACTTGAATACGAGGCCTCAGACCTTTTAATTTCACCGTCTTCTTTAACAGCCGAGATTGATGGCGAACCGGTCAAAACGGTTAAGCTTGCAGGGAATGCCGGGAAGAAAACGCTGAAACTCGCACTAAACAAAAGCCAGTCGTCTCCAGGGTTTCACAGCCTATCACTGAAGTTCTACGGTGTGGTTCATGAAGGCGTCTGCGTCAGACAGGACTCTTCCGGGAACTGGATCAAAATTTACCCGGACAGCCGTCTGAATATCGGAGAAAAGAACGAATCTAAAGGAATGGCGCTCGAACATTATCCTTATCCGTTCGCCCAGTCCGGCAGCTCCGTGGAAAAAACGGCAATCGTCATTCCGGACCATCCAAGTTCGGCTGAAATCGAAGCTGCAGTTAAAACAGAAGCCTACCTTAAAACGGTTGACAATAG
The DNA here is from genome assembly GCF_053903085.1 of Bacillus sp. AK124. Classification (NCBI taxonomy): domain Bacteria; kingdom Bacillati; phylum Bacillota; class Bacilli; order Caryophanales; family Bacillaceae; genus Bacillus; species Bacillus sp. AK124. The sequence goes on along the minus strand of NZ_CP096378.1, from coordinate 137,809 downwards.
CATCAGCACGAAGATCTTTGGTGAATCTGACCTGGCGAAAATCGACAGGCCGACGATTGTGATCGGCGTCCAGCATCACTGGAGCGGCAAAGTGAAAAAGCTGTTAAAACAAGCAAAGCTCGAAGCAAAAGAAGACAAGCTTTTGCTTGCGGAACGGATGCTCAAAGCAAAGGATAAGCAACAGCCTGTATTGTTTGCAGCTGCATCATCTGATGATGTTCTTTCTGAAAAGATCAGCGTCATTACCGACAAAACGTATGCCGCCCAGCTCAGCGGCGACACGCTGGCAATCGGCAAACTTCAGCAGCATAATAAACGGGAAGGCGGCAAGCTGACACTCGAGGATTTCGGGACGGGGGATTTGACAATCGGGTCCGGACAGACATCTTCCGAGCATTTTTATTACCCCGCACCGGCGCTATTAGACAAGAATCAACCTGCAAAGCTTTCGCTTACGATGAAAAAATCGGAGACGATTCAAAAGCAGGCCCGTCAAAGCGACTTAGCTGCGGAACAGGCGGAGCTGAAGGTCATGATCAATGGTCAGCCTCATTCCGTCGGACTTGACGATTTAGGAAAAGAAGACAAAAACGGCTTTTACCATGTTTCTTTAAAAGTCGATCCGAAACTTTTGCAAAAAAACCGTTACATCGATATTCAATTTGCCACTTCAGGGTTGAAAGAGAACAACCCCTGCTATGCGGGGAACGGTGACAAGTGGATTTTCATCGATAAACAGAGTGCATTGTCTTACCATGTCAGCGACACGTCAGCTTCAGCCGATTTTCAAGAGTGGCCGCTTCCCTACGCGGGAGATCAGGATAACAAAACGCTGATGATCCTGCCCGACAAGGCGGATCAGTCTAAGCTTCATGAACTTTCACTTGTGGTCGGCTCCTTCGGCAGCGAAGCCAGGCAGGCATTCACAGTGAAAACATCCGCTGAAGTCAAACCGGATGACATGAAAGGAAGAAACATCATCTTCATCGGAAGTGTCGATCAATTCTCTCTGCTGAAGGAAAAAACCTCCGAATTGGCTGTTCCGACGGCGAAAAACGGGACATTTGATGTGTCATCTTTTCAAATGCTGAATGAAACGACGAAACAAATCGCGTTTACTCAAACATCGCTTTGGGATTCAAATTACTCGATGGCTGTTTTCGCGCCGTTTAAAGGGCAAGGCACAGCTGTCACAAAAGAAATGATCAACTTTTTAAACAGCAATGACTTCGCAGCAACCGTCGTTAATGAAACGGACAGCCATCAGCTGTTTACAAACCATCAGCAGCTGACAGCAAAATCAGCTGAAACCAAGACGGATGATAAACAAGAAAGCAATCAGCAACATGTGATGTACATTGCCATCCTGATCGTGATCATAGCGGCAGCGGTTATTCTGATTTTGACAACCGCCAGGCGGAGAAAAAGAAAGGCCAATGGCGGCGGAAAGATTGACGAATAAAACAGGGGCTTGCTTCTAGCCCCTGTTTTTTTATAAGTATTCTACCTGCTTCTCATATACTTCCTTCACAATTTTAGCTAAAACATCGATTCCCTTTATGATATCTTCATCCGCCGCGGTTAGGCTGATTCGTATACACTGGTGCGAATGCGCCATGTACCGGGATTGATGGTGAAAGAAAGATGAGCCGGGAACGATGATGACTCCGTCGGCTTTCATGTACTCATACAGCGCGGCATCAGTCACCGGCAGGTCTTCAAACCACAGCCATCCGAAAAGCGCCCCTTCCCCTTGATGCAAATACCATTTGATGTCTTCAGGCATCTTGCCTAAAAGCGTATCCTTAAGCAGCTTGAATTTATTGCGGTAATACGGCCTGACTTCATTTAGCGAAATGTCGGCGAGGCGCCCGTCATTCAAAACAGATGCCGCCATATACTGCCCCAGCCTCGAAGAATGGATCGCCGCATTAGACTGGAATGCTTCCATTGCCTGAATGTACCGGGACGGCCCGATGGCGATTCCGATCCTTTCGCCAGGCAGGCCTGCTTTTGAAAGGCTCATACAGTGGATAATCTGATCGTTGAAAATCGGTTCCATGTCGATAAAATGAATCGCCGGAAAAGGCGGAGCATATGCGGAATCAATGAACAGCGGAACATTCGCTTCTCGGCAGGCGTCAGAAATGAATGCTACATGTTCGCCAGGCAGGATGTTTCCGCAAGGATTGTTCGGCCGTGAAAGCAAGACAGCGCCAATGCACGGATCGGTCCTCATCCTCTCTAAAAACGCCTCACGGTCGAGCTCATATCGAAACGTATGATCATCCAATACCGAAATGAGAGGAGGTATCCCCTCAATCATCTCCCGCTCCAACGCCGCTCCGCTGTATCCTGAATAGTCGGGAAGCATCGGAATCAAGGCTTTTTTCATCACAGACCCGCTTCCCATTCCGCAAAACGAATTAATCGCCAGAAAAAACAGCTGCTGGCTTCCGGCTGTAATCAGCACATTCTCTTTTCGAATGTCGGCGCGATACCGCTCTGAAAAGAAGCGGACAACACTTTCAATCAGTTCATCGGTTCCATAGCTCGATCCGTATTGGCCGATTACCGAAGAAAACCTGTCATCTTCGAGCAGATTGGCAAGAGCCGACTTCCACATGGCTGACACGCCGGGCAATATCATTGGATTGCCCGCACTTAAATTAATGTATGACCGATCTCCGCCGGCCAGGACTTCCTGAATATCGTTCATCACAGCCCTGACCCCTGTCTTCTCATTCATTTTCTCTCCGATTTTGCTTAATGCCGGCTTCACGCTTCCAGTCTCTCCCGCTCAAACCGAAGACGGGCGGTTTCGATTTTCTTATTGATCTCGTCAATGAAATATTGTTCCGGAACGCTGAACCGCTCGCCTTCACGCCCGGGAGGCAGGTATTGTCTGACATAGCGTTCCGCCGCCTCTTTGTATGCCGAGTCATCCTCGATCTCTTCCAGCTGTTCGATTTCAGCCACAAGCTTTTTTAAATCGTCCATGCATCGGGAAAGATCAAGCGACACGGGTTTCTCTTCTCCTCTTTGAATGGAATGGCCGTTTTCAATGATCCAGCTGAACAGAAAATAGCCTGTCCCGGAATCAAAATTCCGCGTTGCATTATGCTGGCTTGGATAGCGCAGCAGCCGTTCATACAAAACAAATTCGATTATTTCCTCCCAGCCGTCATATTGCCGCTCCCACAAAGTGAGGATCGCTTGGCAATCGACCTTGACTTCTTCTAAAATGCCTGCGAAAAAATTCATTTTCGCCTGAATATGCAGGTGAAAAGGTTTTTTTCCGCAATGATGAAAATAGTCATGAAGGTAGCCCCATAGCACCCTTGCTTCATATGTGCGGTCGGGGGAAAGCTGAGCCGACTTGAAAGGCGCATGTTCAAAAATGGCCCTCGCTCTTTTCAGCGTATCCTCATGGTAAATGTGATAAAACTTATTAAAATAGAAAATCGCGAATGTCTGTGATGTAATGTTCTCTTTTGTTTTCACATTTTCCGGAAAGAATACGATACATTTTTCTTCCGTGAACCCCTTTGTTCCGGCGAGAAGCTTGAGGGATTGGCAGCCGTTTTCAGGATGGGGCAGCTCTTCTTCTATCGGCCTCATCATGGCAGGTTCTTCACGAACGGCCAAAAAGGCTTCAAAATAACAGCCTTTCGCATGTGGCCCATTCGGCGTCACGATCGGCGCCGCAAAAAAGGTCGTCTCCTGATCATTCGGAGCCCGGTAAGCCGTCAATAACCGGTCAAAATACGGCGTCTCCCCCAATCCGCGTCCGATCCAATCCAAGACGTCCTGTTTAAACGCCTCTTTTGCAGCCGTTAGGTGAACCGCTTCATAAATGGTTCCAGCGTCTTCTATCAATTGCAGCAGAAGCTGTTCCGCCCTTTCGTGACGCTCTGTAATCTGTCCTTTATCATTTTGGTACGTCTGTAATTCATGAATGTTCGGTACAATCTGCTCGTTGACCAAGTTTACAATGTCCCCTGTCAATGTCGTCATCGGCTTCCTCCTTCGATTGATTTAAGCCCGTGGATCGTAAAACACATCGGCACTTCTCCAAAATCTTGAATGACTTTCAAACGGTGTTCATCAGCTGCTTTAATCGTCGTGATACAGCCGTCAGCCGCGTTTGAAGCGCAGGCCAGGGCCGCTTGTGCATTGCTGGTGACAAATTGGACTTGACTGCTGAACAGCTTCGCCAGATGGGCGGGAGCAGGGTGTGAAGCGACGGTTTGAATGTCAGATGCCATCGTGTGCTGTTTTGCGGCAAAAACCATGTTGTATGTCGGCATCACAAAACTGTCTATGATCTTTAAGTCAGCGAGATTCTCGAATACAATTTGATGCAAAAACGGGTAAACGGCACAGCCTAAAAGAACTGAATTTTCTGTCGATTTAACATGAGGGAGCGCTTCTTCCAACGTTTCATAAAGCCTGACTTCCCCGCGGACCCCTTTGTTTTTGAGCCAAAGCAGGCCGGCTTTTTCGCAGTTCGTGCCTTTGGGACCGAGCGTATGGACAATCATCACGGCTTGTTCTTCCTGCACTTTAGTCGAGATCATCTTAACCTCCTATTGTACCCGTCAAATTATTTTGATATATGATATGAAGCTCATCATCCAGTTCCCGGTAGAAAGCTGCGCATTCTTCATATGAATGATGGCTTGTGAATATAAATCCGGGATAACCGGAAAAATGCGGGTACGGCAGAATTTTCGCGCCTTTTCTAATAAATTGAAACACCCGCTTTACCTCCGGCCTCTGTTTGACTTCTTCCAGTCCGTCGATTTTTTCAAAAGTGCCGGAGCCCTGTACAGGAATGATATAATTGCCGGCTGTCCTTACAGGCCGGATCTCTTCTTTAAACTCGCTGCTCTCCAGCGGCTTTATTGCGTTTTGCAAGACAAGCTGCATAAAATTGATGCCCGTGCTCTCTTTGACGATGTAATGCGAAACCCCTGAACCGCCGATTCTGGCGCCCACCTCGATAACATAAGGTGTTCCGACCTTGTCCAGCCTCAGCTCCGTATGAGCCGGCCCCTGATGAATGCCCAGCGCTGAAACGGCTCCTGTCACTTCCTTAACAATCGCAAGGCGCGTCTCTTCTTTCAATTGAGCCGGAGCAATATAGACGCCTTCTTCAAAAAACGGACCTTTGCTGTTCCCTTTGTATCCAATCGAAAGAACATGTACGTTTCCTTGAATCGACAGCGTTTCAATCACAAATTCCGGCCCATCGATAAATTGCTCGGCTATGATGCCCGTTTTGCCGTGTACGAATCGATTAAGGTCCGTCTCGTTAACAGCCTCGACTTTCCTGACGGCCTCCTCAAGCTCCTTCCTATCATCAACACGGACGACGCCCTGGCTTGAAAAGCCGTTGACCGGCTTAACAACTAATGGATAAGTCAGTTTCCTGTCTTCGAGATCAGCGAGCGTATGGAACTCGTGGAAAACCGGCGTATTCAGGCCGTTTTGCTGAAGGATGCTGCGGGTATTATTTTTATTGCGGCAGTTTTCCATTGTTGTGAAAGAAAGCCCCGGCAGATTCAAAGCTTCAGCGGCTTTTGCCGTGAAAGGCAATGCCGGCTCAAACAGTGTCACAACGCCGTCAAACGGAAATTCGACAAATGTCTGTTTGACGATTTCCAGCGCCGCTTCTTCATCTTCAAATAACGGCAGCGGCACACAGCGTTCCACAGCCGGAAGATTGCCCGGGAAATCTTCGGCTGAATTGTAAAAGAACGTGACCTTCAATCCTAAATGCTCAGCTTCTTCAAAAATAAACGGCAAGTGCTTATTTTGACAAATGATGGCCAAGTTTTTGTTTCGTATCGTCAATTTTCGCGATCCTCTCTTCTTTTTTTAAGTTGATGAACATCACACCGAATATGACAAACAGCGTTCCTAAATAAATATTCGCATTCAGTTTTTCATCCAGAAACAGAAATCCGATATAAAGCGCAATGACGGGGGAGATAAACAAGTGGGAAGTCGCTTTTGAGATGTGCCATTTTTTAAGCAGATAAATGTTGATCCAAAAACCCAATATCGAGCCGACAACCGCTAAATAAAGCAGCGCATAAAGGCTCACGCCGGAAAACGTTCTTGTCCCGCTTTCAAAGATGAGGCTGCTGATGAGCAATACCGCTCCGCCGCTCAGCATCGAAAGGGAGTTAAAGCTCAAGATCGGAAGCGAACGAATTCTCTGCTGTACTTTGATTTGAATAAAAGCCGAGCCAAACATCGCACACAAAATCACAATCATGGCGACGATTTCAATAACATCGACTTTGATCAACAGCTGATTGCCAAACACGATTGTAATGCCGAGCAACGCAAGGCAAATGCCCCATTTCTGCAATTTCGTCGCCGGTGTCCCTTTGACAAGGCGGTTGATCATCAGGGCAAAGACTGAAATGCTAGCCGCTAATATAGACACCAACCCGCTCGGCAAATAAAGAGAGGCCCAATAAACAGATCCAAATGGAACGGAAAAATACATGATGCCGTTCAAAAACGACAGCACCAGCAGTTCCTTTGACAGCACAAACTGCCTTCGTATCAAAAGAAACGCCGCGATCAAAATGCTTGCGATCATAAACCGCATGCCCGCGGACCAAAATGGAAGGCTGTCACTCAACCCGGCTTTTTGAAAAGCCCATGTCGTCCCGCCGATCAAACATAATACGATAAATAAAATATGAACCCGATACTTTAAAACGTTTGTCCGCATAGCATTCACCTGATTTTGTTATTGTCTTGCTGTCATTTATTTTCAGAAAATAAAATCTTTTCTGATCAAAATGGATTATGAGGGAAATTATAACTATTATATCAATTACAGTCAATCATTCTTTTGAACCTTTAGAATATCTTTACAAATACTGCGCACAAAAAAACACTCACTTCGATAAGTGAGTGAGGCGATACGGGTCTAGATTATATTTCTATCTTTTGGGTGCATACCGCTTTTCCGGATGACCCGAATTCTCTCATTTTATGTTTGACCGTTTCTTTGACTGCGCTGATCCCTGGCGTCATATAGGCGCGGGGTTCATATAAATCGGGATTGTCTTTAAACATGCTGCGCGTTTTCTCGGTCCAGGCCACCATGCATTCGGTATTAATGTTGATTTTCGCATGGCCCAGACGGATCGTTTTAGCGATTTGATCAGCCGGGATGCCCGAAGCTCCATGAAGAACAAGCGGAATGTCCGTCACCCGTGAGATTTCTTCCATTTCCTTAAATCCTAAATTAGGCTCGCCTTGATATTTTCCATGAACAGAGCCGAGCGCGGCTGCTAAAGCATCGATACCGGTTTCTTTGACAATGCGTTCGCATTCACCGATGTCGGCATACTGCACCCCGCCGATGAGCCCGTCTTCCATGCCCCCTACGGTGCCAACCTCTGCTTCAACCGAAACATTGCGAATTCCGGCGTATGACACGACCTCTTTTGTCATGGCGATGTTTTCATCGATTGGTGAATGCGAGCCGTCGATCATGACTGAGCTAAAACCGGCGTCAATCGCTTGCTTGCAGCGCTCCGGATTTTTGCCATGGTCAAGGTGAAGGACGACGGGAACGGAGATCGACATTTCCTCAATCAAAGCCGCAACCATTGCGGAAACCGTCTTAAATCCGCCTAAATAATCGATGAGCCGGTCTGAGGCGGCCGCGATGACAGGTGACCGTTCTTCTTCCGCCGCCTGTAGAATCGCTTTTGTCCATTGAAGGCCGTTAATATTAAATTGACCGATTGCATAATGATGTTCCTTTGCTTCTTGAAGAAGTTCTTTCATGGAAACGAAAGCCACGTTCACCCCTCCTATCCCGTATTAAATCTTGAAGTATTTTGAAACAACTTCAACTGTTGTTTCTTTGGCCGTTCGAATCGTTTCTTCCGCGCTCAGCTTATAGTATTCAGGTCTGAACAATTCAACTGACACGACATCCGAAAAACCGATGTCTTTCAAAGTTGATAAGTGGGCATCCAAGTCGATGGCCCCCTGTCCCGGCCAAACGCGGTCTTCATCTCTTAAAAAGCCGATTGGGAAGTCTTCCGTATCATCGATATGATAAATGAAAATCTTCTTGCCGTCCGCCTTTTTCAAATCCTCAATGTCCGAACCCATTGCATGGAAGTGGAAGCTGTCAAGAACAAGGCCGACATTATCGCGGTTCACGGTCATGACGATGTCATAGGCCTGGCTGAACGTATTGACTGTACACTCCGGATGACCGACAAACTCGACAGCGATCTTTACACCGTACGGCTCCGCGATGTCTGACAGCTCTGTCAGCACTTCGACGGAGCTCGCTTTAATATCTTCTTTTAAGATTTTTTGTTCGGTGACAAGTGGTACCGCGACCACATATTTCACACCAAGCGTTTTGCATGTTTCCATCATGCCTTTAAATTCTTCGATGATTTCACGGTACCCTTTTTCATCGCGGTTGTTGAAAAAGACAAGGGCATTCAAGGCCAGCGGCTTAATATGATGCGTTTGAAAATACTCGGCTAACTCTGAGAGAGAATGGTCTTTTAAATATTCGGGCAGCTTATCCATCGTCCGGATTTCGATATAATCGTATCCGTGCTTCTCACAGTATTCGAGGTCTTTTGCTAGGTTTGAATTTTCTAATGTCGTTGCTTCATTAAAGCATAGCTTCATATTAGATTCTCCTTATCTAAATATCCTTGTGAAGAGAGAGTTCGGCGGGGCGCCGAACTCAGGGGCTTATCCTAGTAATTCCTGTTTCAGCTTTTCAAGCATGAATCTGCTTGATTCATCCGCTCTTTCGTCAACCCAGGCAAACACGGCATTCGTCGCTATTCCGTCGAACTTCATCTCTCTCAGCTTTCTGAAAATCGTATCAAAATCAACCTCGCCTTGGCCAATGTCCAAATGCTGGTGAACCGTTACTTTCGCGTCAGGCGGATTGACGATGTAGCGAAGGCCATGAGCCGCTTTATGATTATAAGTATCTGCAAATAAAACATGCGTGAGGCGGTCGCCGGCTTCGTCAAACATTGTCTCGATGTCGCCTTTTCCGTCGTCATAGAAGAATGTGTGCGCAGTCGAGTAGACAAGATTGATCCAGTCCTTGTCAAGCGCTCGGATCATATCCATCGCACCTTTGTGTGTTTCGATAAAATCGTATGGATGGGCTTGAAGATTGAGTTTAATGCCTTCTTTTTCAAAGACTGGCAGAAGCTCATCCATGGATTTGATAAATTTTTCTTCACTTGTTAAAGGATCGTATTTTGAACCGCTGAATTCGCTGTTCATCAAATCGACTTCAAGCTCAACCGCAATTTCGATCGCCCTTTTCCAATTGCGCACCGCTGCCTGACGGCGATCTTCATCAGGACCGGCCCAGTGGTAAAGCGGAAGGAGCGATGAAAGCTTAACACCGGTATCTTTTAAAAGCCGCTTTAATTGTTTGATTTTAGCTGAATCGACTTTCGGATATTTATAGAATGGACAAAAATCTTCGCGCGGCGATAGTTCGATATATTCGTAGCCAAGCTCCGCCGTTTTATAGACCGTTTCCTCCAAAGTTAAATCATCGCGATACATCGATGGATCCAATGCTAATTTCATACTTTTCACTCCTCGGAAAGTTTTTATTTTTGAACAGTTGTAAACGTTTGATAGAATTTCGGTTTCTCTTGAAGCGCCACAGGTTCTTTCTGTCCGGATTCCTGAGCTTTTACGCAGGCATCCGTCGTCACGGCGGCGATATAGCCGTCCCATGCAGTCGGCCCGCTGACCTCGCCTTTCTGTTGGATCGAGTCAATGAAATCTTGGATTTCTACATCATAAGCGTCTACAAAGCGGCGCTGCCAATCCATGAGAATATCCGTCGAGAATTTGCCGTCTTTTCTGAGAGAGATGCTTGATGGTTCAGGAAGCTTCACGATTCCGTCTTCTCCGACGATTTCACACTGGATATCGTAGCCGTATTTGCAGTTGACATAGATTTCCGCATTGATCACGACTCCGCCTTTCGTTTCGATGATGACGATTTGCGGATCACGCAAATGAGGGAGCGCGTTTTTCGATTTTTTCGGATAAATGACCTGAACGGATTCGTAATCGTCATTGATCAGCCAGTGCAGGGCGTCTATTTCATGGACAAGCGTATCGACAACAGCCATATCTGTCGTATAGTTGTCGCCTACAACCGGGTTGCGGTGCGCACAGTGGATCATGAGAGGCTCGCCGATGACCCGGTTGTCGATCGCTTCTTTCAGCTGTACGTAACCGCTGTCATAACGGCGCATAAAGCCGACTTGAACGAGACGTTTGCCCGCTTTGATTTCTTCATTGACGATCCGCATGCATCCTTCCGCAGTCGTCGCCAGAGGCTTTTCGCAAAATACGAATTTGTTCGCTTTAATCGCTTTCAAAACGCTTGATTCATGTGCCGGTCCCCAGCTTGTGACTAAGACTGCGTCTACATTTTCGGCTGCGATGAGACTGTCGTCATCCGGATAGACCTTTGCATTCAGGCTGTAGTCTGTTACAACTTGCTGAGCTGCCTCCTGGTTTACATCGGTGACCGCGACAATTTCGCCGCCGGCTAATTTATTCGTGATGCGGTTGATGTGTTCTTTTCCGATTGCTCCTGTACCAATAACACCAATGCGTAATTTCATTGATAGCCACTCCTTCAAAATAATTACATAATTTTTCTTGTTTGCACTTGCCCAGCTTGAGCCGGAGGAGTCCCATACAGCTCTTCCTGAATTTGTTCAAGCGACTTACCGGATGTATTCGGTGCAAAAAAGAGCCCGATGAGCATGCTGGCCGTTACACATCCAAGGAGAATGGCCGCCATAAATGCAATTCCAAAATTCGAGATGATCATTGGAACGAAAAGGCTCCAAGCCCCGATTGAAATACGAACGAGGAAGAACATCAATCCTTGTGCAGATGCGCGATATTCCGTCGGGAAAATTTCACTCGCCCATAATTGATAATTGGCCTGTTGCCCGGCCCCATTGTTTAGGCCGATCATCACGATAAAGAGGATGAGGATCGGCATGCCCTCTGCCGGAAGCAGAAACAATGACCAGCCGATCACCGCTGCAAATGCGGAGATCCCAAACACTGTCTTCCTGTATTTGTCTGCAAACGGCATGAAGATAAAAGCGACGCCAAGCCCGGTGAAAATAAACAGCCCCATCTGCAAAATGTTTGCCATGGTCGCTGACACATCGCCGACCTGCTGATAAATGTAAGGCATAAAAAACCCCATGACACCTGCAGCCAGATTCCAAACCAAGTACACGCCCATTAAAAATAAAATGCTTTTCAAATACTTAGGCTGAAGCAAATCGAGATAAGACGCCTTCGGCTTCCTGACGGCTTGAGCCGATTCGGATTGACCCTGCCAGGCATCGGATTCCGGCAGCCTTTTCCGCAGAACATATGTGATCAGTGCGATAACGAGCAAATGCCCAAACACGATTTTATTGCCCAATAAGCCTATATCACCGAGCAGGACCGACAGCAGCAGGACCACAACCGCTCCCGCCGCCCATGCGACCTGTGCAACCCCGCAATGACGCGCCCTGTTTTTCTTAGGTGCGTTCTCCGCGATGATCGTCCAGGAAGCCGTAATATCAGCTCCTACCGATAAACCGATAATAATGTAACCGCTTAACAAAAAGGGAAAGCTGGTGCCGAACAATACTAAACAAATCCCCAGTGCATAAACCAGCATACTGTTCGTATAGACAGCCTTTCGGCCAATCTTGTCGGCCAAAAAGCCTCCGAGCAGCGCTCCGATTGCCGCTGAGATGGCGTTGGCGCTAAACGCGCCGAGCAGTCCGATCTGTGTATCAGAAAGCTTTAGGTAACTGACCCATAAAGATAATCCTGCCGATCCTGCGACAATGGAGCCTGCATCAATGTAATTTGCCAAAGCTGCTGCGACGGTTCGTTTATTGAATGGTGAGACTGCTGCACTTCCATTGCTCAATTTAGAGCCCCCCTAATTGGTTGCTGGGACATTCAACAAGTGACGATCGATGTACTTTCTGGCGATCAATGCGTATTCAAGCGGGTTGGCAACATCGGGATCCTGCTCGGCTTCCACAACGATCCAGCCGGAATAGCCGTGCTTTAATAGCGTTTGATAGACTTCTCTAAAATCGATGCACCCATCGCCTGGAACAGTGAACATCCCTTGCAAAAACGCCTGTTGGAACGATTTTCCTTCCCGCTTGCATTTCTCTATGATCTTGAGGCGCGCGTCTTTAAAATGAACGTGGCCAATACGGTCCATATGCTTCTCTAGTATGTTCATATAATTTCCATCTGAAATGTAGGCATGCCCAGTATCATACAGAAGGTGCACGAGGGCCGGGTCAGTTCCCGCCATGAGCCGGTCAACCTCTTCCTCTGTCTGCACGCCTGTGCCGAGGTGATGATGATAGACAAGCTTCAGGCCGTACCGGCCGGCGATTTCCCCGAGGTGATTTAACCCTTCAAATAGCCGCTGCCATTCTTCATCGGTGAAATAAGGCTTTTCTTTAAACACGTTTTTATCCAAGCCCTGCACGCTGTACGTCTGTTCTGATACGACCGCAACATCGGCATGGACGTCTTTCAAGTACTGGCAGTGAGCCGCAAATTCCTTGGCTGCTTCTTCAATGCCGTCCCGAATGATATAGCTGCTGAACCACTTGCCGGCAATCCTTAGATTTCGCAGCTCGAGCTCTTTATTGAGAATGGCCGGTTCCGGAAAAAAGCCGCCCACTTCTGTGCCTTGAAAGCCTGCAACAACAATGTCGCTCAACAAATGCTGAAGTGTGTTTCCCGCGCCGATTTCCGGAATATCATCGTTCCGCCACCCTATGGGGGCGATGCCCCATAGAATTTGTGTCTTGCCCATCCTGGTGCCTCCTTTAATACTGCTTTGCAGATTTCAGCATTTTTTCTTTTGCTTCATACGCCTTTTGCACGCTTTCCTGTTCGGAAACCTCTGCAACACCTACGTGCCACCAGCTGTCATAGCCGTCCGTCATCGTCTTCGGCAACACCTTCATTTCGATCAATGTTGAGACATCTTGTTTTTTGGCATCTTCAAGCGCCGCTTTTAATTCTTCAATCGTGTTCGCTTTGTAGGTTTTTGCTCCATACCCTTCGGCCACTTTCGCGTAGTCGACATTGAGAATCTGATTGTCTGCTGTTCTGAATTCGCAGAAGTAGCTGCCGCTTCCATGGTCCATTTGCAGGTTGTTGATACAGCCGAATCCTGAGTTGTCAAAGAGCAGCACGTTGATTTTTTTATTATATTGAATTGCTGTAATGAGCTCTGAGTGGAGCATCAGGAAGCTTCCGTCTCCGACCAGTGAATAAACCTCTCTATCAGGATGAGCCAATTTCAAGCCGAGTGTTCCCGATACTTCATATCCCATGCAGGAATAGCCGTATTCCAAGTGGTACGTATTCGGTTCGTTTGAATGCCACAGCCGCTGCAGATCCCCCGGCAAAGAGCCTGCTGAACAAATGACGACGCTGTCCGGATCAACTGTTTCATTGATGGCGAGCAATGCCGTTGTTTGCGGCAGTTCGGTTTGCAGCACATCCGCGTATTCGTTGAGTATTTCTTGAGAAAAATGATCTTTAATTTCAGGTGTGAAGTTTTCACGCTTAAATGTTACCTTGCTCAAACGCTCACGCTCAGCAAGCCACTCGTCTTTCAGCTCCTTGATGATCGAACCGAATTCGCTCTTATAGCCTTCCAATAAACCGTGCAGCTTGCCGAGCGTTACTTTTGCATCGGCAACGACTTGGAAAGCATCCAGTTTATATGCCTGCATTCTGTTGACATTGATGTTTAAAAACTTTGAGTTGTCAAAGTCAAAAGCGGTTTTTGATGATGTCGCGAAATCGGTATAGCGCGTGCCGATTCCAATGATCAAGTCAGCCTCGCGAGCCGCTTTGTTTGCCGCCAGCGTACCTGTGATGCCCATTCCGCCCAAGTTGTTGGCAAAATCAGCTTCCACTGTAGATTTTCCGGCCTGGGTTTCCACCAGCGGAATATTGTACGCTTCAGACATGGCGATCAATTCGTCGCGCGCTCCGGAATATTTCGCTCCGCCGCCGACCAAGATGAGCGGTTTTTTGCTCGACTTGATCAGCTCCGCCGCTCCCTTCAGTTCACGCTCGCTCGGCTCTTTGCGATCAATATAGTGAACGCGTTTCTCAAAAAAGCTTTCATCGAAATCATAGGCTTCCCCTTCAACATCTTGAGAAATGCAAATCGTTGCAGGACCCGCCTTTGCAGGATCTGTCATCACTTCAAAAGCGCGAATCAGACTGCTCATCAACTGTTCAGGGCGCGTAATCCGGTCCCAATATCTCGAAACAGGCTTCAAAGCATCGTTCGTCGTAATCGCCGCACTGTATTCCTGTTCTACTTGCTGAAGAACAGGATCAGGCTGTCTTGTTGCAAATGTATCGGCCGGAATCAAGAGGACCGGAATATTGTTCGCAAGCGCCGTACCTGCAGCTGCCACAAGGTTAGCTGCTCCCGGTCCGACTGATGTTGATACAGCATAGATCTTCCTCCTCAGCATCTGCTTGCTGTAAGCCATTGCCGCATGTGCCATTCCCTGCTCATTCTTGCCTTGAAACACCTTTAAATGACCCGCATCCTGTTCAAGCGCCTGGCCGATGCCAACGACGTTCCCATGGCCGAAAATCGTAAAGATCCCCTCGACAAACGGTGTTTCTTCACCATCTACATGGATGTACTGCTGATTTAAGAATTTAATTAACGCTTGTGCTGTGGTTAAACGTATTTTCTTGCCCACAAACGATCCCACCTTTATTCATATTCTTCATTTAAGACTGAGCCGCGATAAGCTCTTCAATCTCGGCGACTGTCGGCATCGCTTCAGATGAGCTGTGCTTGGAAACAACAATGGATGCGGAAGCGCTTCCGTATTTCAGCGCAGTTTCAATATCTTTGCCTGAAACGAGTCCGTAGAGGAAAGCGGAAGCGTATGAATCCCCCGCTCCAAACGTTTTTAAGACCTTCGTTTTGTATGCTTTCGCCCGGAAGATGCCTCCGGATTTGCTGTATGCATATGAACCTTCGACACCGTGCTTGATAACGACAAGATCTGCGGAATGTGCAAACAAATGCTGAACAGATTCTTCATTGCTGCCGCCGCTCTTATTTTCCATTACATCAAACTCATCACGCGTTCCGATGACAATGTCTGATTGTTCGGCAACAAGCGTATAGTAAACGGACGTTTCCTCCGCAGATGTCCACGTATATGGACGATAGTCAAGCTCAAAGACCACTTTCACTTGATGCTTTTTCGCCAGCTGCACGGCTTTCAGCACCGCTTCGCGGGAAGGGCTTTTAGCCAGCGCCGTACCTGACACAAGAAGCATCTTCGATTTTGCAATATAGTCTTCGTTCACTTCAGAAGGGGCAAGGTAAAGATCTGCAACATCATCCCTGTACATTAAAATGCTGCATTCTTCAGGGCTTAAAATTTCTGTGAAAGCAAGCCCCGCTTTATGTCCGTCTTTATCAACCGCCATTTGTGACGTATCGACACCCGTATTTCTCATATAGGTTTCGATGAATCTGCCGTGCTGGTCATCCGGAATCTTCCCGATAAAGCCGGTCTTCAATCCTAATTTGGAACTGCCGATTGCAATATTAGCCGGGGAGCCGCCGACATATTTTGAAAATGTCATCGTCTGCTCCATCGGCCTGTTGTATTCGACTGCGTTTAAATCGATACATGCGCGGCCGATCGCTACAATGTCAAATTCTTTCTCTTCATTAAACGTATACCTCATCTTCAACAGCCTCTCCTTGCCTTATTGTTAGCGTTCCAAAATCCATTCATGGTCAGGGTCGTTATGAAACTTCCATTTCCGCGTCGGCCCTGCCATCACGTTTAAATAATAGGATGTGTATCCGTCAGGCACCCCGACAGGATGGTATCCGGCCGGCACGATGACAACGTTTCCATTTTCAACAGTCATCGTCTCGTCGATAGAACGGTCATCTGTGTAGACGCGCTGAAATACAAAGCCTTGCTGTGGGTCAAGTTCATGGTAGTATGTTTCTTCTAAAAAGGACTCTTCAGGCAGGTTGTCTTGATCATGCTTGTGCGGCGGATAGCTGGACCAGTTTCCGCTTTCAGTGTAGACTTCGACGACTAAAAGGCTGTTCGCTGAAGGATCTGAATCCGGAAGTATGTTATGAACGGTTCGTTTATTGCTGAATTTCCCGCGGTTTTCAATACCGTTGTCTTCAGCTTTGATCAGTTTCGTCGGCAGCTGATTTTCAGAAGGGGAATAGCACAGGGCAACTCTTGCCTCTGTAACCGCGGTAATGCCGAACTTGCGGTCATTTGACACATACACGCTGTCGGTCGGCTTTCTTTCGAAAACGCTTTCTCTCGTGCCGATATTTTCAAATGTCTGTTCATGATCGGTTACGGTAATCTTTCCGGTAAGCGCGACGATGCAGCATTCTTGTTTGCTCAGCGATTCTTCATAGCTGGATCCCGGTGCGAGATCAAGGACTTTAAACTCGACATAACTGAGATCCGAATTCGATTTTTTCACTTCGTGTACAAGCTTCACGCCTTGTGACAGCTCATTCGCCTGCGGCTTGCGCAACAAATGACTCATGGATAAAGCCTCCTTTTCAAACTTGAAACATGATCCGAACAGCGCGGGAACCGCGCCGCTCGGTTTTTTCACAATTAATTGAAGTCAGGCGCCGGATATCTTGCAGTGACGACCTTTTTGCGCGTATAGAAATCGACGCTGTCTTTTCCGTTCGCATGCAATGTGCCAAAGAACGAAGACTTCCATCCTGAGAACGGGAAGAATGCCATCGGAGCCGGTACGCCCAAGTTGATGCCGAGCATTCCCGCATCAATGTTTTCACGGAAATAGCGGATCGCATTCGAATTCGATGTGAACAAACATGCGCCGTTTGCAAATTCGGATTGGTTGGCGAT
This sequence comes from Bacillus sp. AK124, assembly GCF_053903085.1. NCBI lineage: Bacteria > Bacillati > Bacillota > Bacilli > Caryophanales > Bacillaceae > Bacillus > Bacillus sp. AK124. Next base: position 120,764 of record NZ_CP096378.1, on the reverse strand, counting down.
GTCAACCGCTTCTTTCAAGTTCTTCACACGGATGACTGACAATACGGGAGCAAAAATCTCGTCTTTCCAGATCGTCATATCAGTTGTGACATTGTCAAAGATTGTCGGGCCGACGAAATAGCCTTCATCTGTCACATTTTCACGTCCGTCGCAGACAAGTCTCGCACCCTCTTCAACTCCTTTTTGTATATAGCCGAGTGTGCGTTTCTTGTTGTCTTCGCGAATGACAGGTCCGAGGAATACACCGTCGTCTAGTCCGTTTCCGATTTTGACTTCAGATGCTTTCTGAACCAATTTCTCCATGAATTCATCTGCGATCCCTTCTTCAACCGTCACTACTGCACATGCCATACAGCGTTCGCCGGCAGATCCGAAAGCAGCGCCGATAATATTTGTTACCGTGTCTTCAAGATTGGCATCGTTCAGAACGATGGTGTGGTTTTTAGCGCCTGTCAGCGATTGAACGCGTTTCAGGTTTTCGCTTCCTTTTTTATAGACATATTCTCCGACCGGTTTTGAACCGACGAATGAAATCGCTTTAATTTCCGGGTGTTCGAGAATGCCGTTTACTACATCATGAGCACCGTATACGACATTGAAGACCCCTTTAGGAAGTCCGGCTTTTTCAAACAGTTCAACAAGCTTTTCCGTCAGGAGCGGCGTCCGCTCGGAAGGTTTCAGAATAAATGTGTTTCCTAACGCAATGGCCATCGGGAACATCCAGCACGGTACCATCATCGGGAAGTTAAATGGGGCAATTCCGCCGACGACTCCGATCGGGTAACGGTAGTTCGCCGCTTCAACATCGGTTGCAATTGAAGCAAGTGAATCTCCCATCATCAGGGATGGCGCTCCAGCTGCAAACTCGACATTCTCGATGCCGCGTCCAACTTCGCCCAACGCTTCTTTCGTGTTTTTTCCGTTTTCAATCGTGATGAGGTGGGCGAGCTCCTCTTTATGCTGAGTCAAAAGCTGCTGAAAGTTAAATAGAATTCTTGCCCGGCGCGGAACGGCCACTTTTGACCATGTCTTAAACGCTTCAGCCGCTGTTTGCGCTGCGTATTCGATATCCTCGCGCGTCGAAATCGGCACCTGGCAAAGCACTTCTTTCGTCGCAGGATTGACTACATCTTCGTATTTGTCGGTTTTGCTTTCAACCCATTCTCCATTAATATAGTTTCTTAACTTTCTGATTTCTGCCATTCTTATAACCTCCTTGAATATTAAACATCTCCTGGTACAGATGGGGCAGGTTCCAACCATTATGTATGAATGCCGAACGGCTCTTCATTGCATAACGGATTTTCGCAAAAAACAGGAATTAAACGCTTACAAAAGAAATTAATGAATAGAACGATGATTTTATCAAAAGAACCGCAACGCAATAAAACGTTTACACTCAGAAATTTCTCAACTTTATCACGTTTTGGTCACTTCTTGGTTATATTCTAATCCGCTCTTACCCATAAGTCAATCAAAATCATTAAATTTTTCTTTTGTAAGATTTATAGAAAACCTTAAAATGATTTAGAAAAACATTGTATAATAAAAAGGAACAGGACAAATCTTGCAAAAAATAATCACCAATGTTATCATTTTTTAAACAATTATTGGTTAACTTTTGGGTTTATTATATATATTTAGCCAAATATACTAGAAGGAGATACTTGGTATGAAGTTAATGCGGATTAAAGAAATGGAAGAATATATTTTGACCAATGGCACCGTTTCGCTTGATGAGCTTTGCCAGGTCTTTAATGTTTCCAAAAACACGGTCAGACGCGACATTAACAAGCTGACCGAGAAAGGAGTCATAAAAAAAGTCTACGGCGGCGTAACGGCGATCGAAAAAACGGCCTTAATCCCATTTGAAAACAGAACCATTCAAAACAAGGATGCCAAGATGAAAATCGCGCACTACGCTTCACGCTTTATTGAAGACCATGACCTGATCTTTATCGATTCCGGCACAACGACCCAATCCATATTGGAAACTCTTGATCCAAATAAAAATGTAACCGTTTTAACGAACAGCCTCGACATTATCAACGCTGCTGCCGCGATGCAAAATATAAACTTGATCATCATCGGCAGCAACTACAAACGGAAAACGCAGTCCTTCGTCGGCATGGATGATCCGGGAACATTGGATAAATATAATATTAATAAAGCTTTCATGTCGGCAACAGGAGCAACACTTACCCATGGACTGACAAACTCCGATCTGCTTGAATATGAAATTAAAAAGAAAATATCCGAAAAAGCAAAACAAGTATACTTGCTGGCCGATCATTCCAAATTCGGGAAGTCGACCTTGCTGACGTACGCGCCGTTTCACAGATTGCACGCGATCGTCACATCTCAGGCGCTGGATGAGGAATATCACGAGTACTGTAAAGAGCGCAACATTGAAATCCATTTGGCAAAACATGTATAGTTGAATTGGACATCCTTGACCGGCTGTATCCAAGCGGCCGGCCAAGTTTATTGATCAACATATCATTTCAGGAGGGGAATCCAATGAAAAAAGTTAAAGTTGGCAAATCAGATTTGCACGTATTCCCGATTGGTTTGGGAACCAATGCCGTCGGAGGACATAACCTTTATCCGAATCTCAATGAAGAAACGGGAAAAGAATTGGTGCGGGAAGCGATCAGAAACGGCGTCACATTTTTAGATACCGCCTACATATACGGCATCGGCCGTTCCGAAGAATTAATCGGCGAAGTCCTCAAAGAATTCAACCGCGAGGATGTCGTGATTGCGACAAAAGCCGCCCATAAGAAAGAAGGCGACGATTTTGTCTTTGACAACTCCCCTGCATTTTTGAAAAAATCCGTTGAAGAAAGTCTGGAGCGTCTGCAAACTGACTACATCGACCTTTTCTATATCCATTTCCCTGATGAGAACACGCCGAAAGACGAAGCGGTTCAAGCGCTCCATGAACTGAAGCAGGAAGGCAAAATCAGAGCGATCGGGGTATCCAACTTTTCGCTTGAGCAGCTGAAAGAAGCGAACAAAGACGGATTGGTGGATGTGCTCCAAGGCGAATACAACTTGCTGAACAGGGAAGCTGAGGCGACATTCTTCCCGTATACACAGGAGCATAACATCTCATTTGTTCCTTACTTCCCGCTTGTCTCCGGATTGCTCGCCGGAAAATACAGCGAAGATACAACGTTCCCGGAAGGCGACCTGAGAAGAGAAATGGAAAACTTCCAAGGCGAACGCTTCAAAGAAAACATTAGAAAAGTGAACCAGCTTGCGCCGATCGCGGAAAAACACAATGTTGACATCGCACATATCGTGTTGGCCTGGTACTTGGCAAGACCTGAAATCGATGTGTTGATCCCGGGCGCCAAACGCGCAGATCAGCTGATCGACAACCTCAAAACGGCAGAAGTCAATCTGTCTCAAGAGGACATTGATTTCATCGACCGGCTGTTCGCCCGCTAAATAATCAGGAAACCTATCTTAAAAGATAGGTTTCTTTATTTTTAAAATCATATTGACAGCGCTTCCATTTTTGGTATGATAGGAAAGAAGTTAATACAAGTGACGGAGAATGGGAGATTCACAATAAGACCCTCTTGTGCCAGGGGTTTTTTTGTGGATCTCTCTTTTTATTCGTCACATAAGGAGGCGAAAAAAAACCGGAAACCAACATTCTGCATACCGACTTGAAAGGGGAAATCATTTGATGAAAAAACTTGTCCGCAGCATCTTCCTTATAACAGCTGCAATCGTTGCCGCCGGTTTTGGACTCAGCGGGCATGCGGAGGCCGCAAGCCATTCCCAGCCGCAGCTCAATCCGAGTCAGCTATTAAATGTCGCACACCGCGGCGCATCGGGTCATGCTCCCGAACATACGCTTTTCTTATAAGCTTGGGCAAAAAATGAAAGGCGATTACATAGAAATCGATCTTCAAATGACAAAAGACGGACATTTGGTCGCCATGCACGATGAGACATTGGATCGCACGACCAATGGTACGGGTTTTGTCAAAGACTATACGCTGAAAGAAATCAAACAGCTTGATGCAGGCTCCTGGTTTAACGAAGCATATCCTGAGCGGGCAAAAACGGAGTACGTTGGGCTGAAAGTGCCTACCCTGGAAGAAATCATCCAAACATTCGGGAGAAGCGCGCGCTACTATATCGAAACAAAATCACCGGAAGACTATGATCATATGGAAGAAAAGCTCCTGGACATTCTGAAGCAATACAAACTGACCGGGGCAAACATTCATTCAAGCAAAGTCATCATTCAATCTTTTAGTCCTGAAAGCTTACAAATCATTCATAACGCTAATCCAAACATTCCGCTTGTGCAATTATTATGGTACGACAAACCGGCTGCCATTACTGACGCCGAATTAAAACAATATCAATCTTACAGCGTCGGACTCGGCATGAACTTTGACCGCATTGACCGGGCATACGTGCAAAAAATTCGAAGCACCGGCATGCTGGTCCATCCTTATACCGTGAATGAAAAAGAAGATATGAAGCGGCTGCTCGATTGGGGAGCGACCGGAATGTTCACCAACTTTCCGGACCGGCTGCGCGATGTTTTGCGTGAAAAGAAGTAAATGAATAAAGAAGGGGTATACCATGTTAAAACTGTTTAAACCAGCACCGCCGATTGAGCGGATGCCGGACGATCAAATTGATTCGGAATATAAGAAATTCAGACTGCAAGTTTTTCTCGGCATCTTCATCGGTTATGCGGCATACTATTTAATTCGCAAAAATTTCTCGCTTGCCATGCCTTATTTAATCGAAGAGGGATTTTCAAAGTCGGCGCTCGGCTTTGCCTTATCCGCTCTATCCATCTCTTACGGGCTGAGCAAGTTCGTGATGGCCACGATATCAGACCGGAGCAATCCGCGGATGTTCCTGCCCGCCGGTTTGATCCTTTCCGCTGTCATCAGCTTGTTGATGGGGTTTGTTCCTTTCTTCACCTCATCGATCGCCATTATGTTTATCATGCTGTTCTTAAACGGCTGGTTCCAAGGCATGGGGTGGCCGCCGTCAGGACGCGTCCTTGTCCACTGGTTCAGCGTCAGCGAAAGGGGAAATAAAACAGCCATATGGAATGTCGCCCACAATGTCGGCGGGGGACTGATGGCGCCTATAGCCGTTGCCGGCGTCGCCATCTTCTCAGGCATTACGGGATCTGCTACAGGCTATGAAGGCGTATTTATTTTGCCCGCCTTGGTCGCCATCGCCGTTGCCGTCATTTCTTACTGGCTGATCCGGGATACGCCGCAGTCTGTCGGACTGCCTCCAATCGAGGAATACCGCAACGATTATTCAAGCAAGTCGAAGAAAACATTTGAAACGGAATTATCAACGAAAGAAATCCTCTTTAAATATGTATTAAATAATAAATGGGTGTGGGCGATCGCACTTGCCAACATTTTCGTGTACTTCGTCCGCTACGGCGTTCTGGATTGGGCGCCAACCTATTTAAGCGAAGAAAAAGGCTTTGATATGAGCAAATCAAGTGTCGCTTATTTTCTGTATGAATGGGCGGGGATTCCGGGGACATTGCTTTGCGGCTGGATCTCTGACAAATGGTTTAAAGGGCGCCGCGGACCGGCAGGCTTTGTCTTTATGGTAGGTGTTTTGATCGCGGTGCTTGTATACTGGTTCAATCCAGCCGGCAATCCGATGATCGACATGGCATCATTGATCGCGATCGGATTCCTCATTTACGGTCCAGTTATGCTGATTGGTCTTCAGGCACTTGACTTTGTTCCGAAAAAAGCGGCAGGTACGGCTGCAGGATTGACGGGTCTGTTCGGATACCTGGGCGGAACCTTGACGGCAAATGCGCTGATGGGTGTTATCGTCGATGCATCCGGCTGGAATGCGGGCTTTACGCTCTTAACCGCTTCATGTGCAATCGCAGCACTCATCTTTGCGATGACATGGAATGTGCGGGGACAGGAAGTTGTGAAACATTAACATCAAAAAAAGATACATCTCGCCTAAAGCTGAGATGTATCTTTTTTATTTTTATGCCATCACTTTGCATATATCATTCGTAAATTCAACGGGGTCTTCGATTGGCAAGCCTTCTATCAGCAGCGCCTGGTTGTACAGGATGCCGGTGTACAGCTTGAATTTATCTTTGTCGTTTTCAAAAGCATCCTGCAGTGTTTTGAAGACTTCGTGATTTGTATTGATTTCCAATGCTTTATCAGCCTTTACGTGCTGGTTGTCAGGCATTGCGTTTAAGATTTTTTCCATCTCGATGGTGACTTCTCCGTCAGCGGCAAGGCATACAGAGTGTGTCTTCAGCCGTTTTGACGCCCTTACGCTTTTCACTTTTCCATCCAGGGTCTTTTTCATCTCTTCAAAAAGGTCTTTGTATTGGCTGTCGTCCCCGTCTGATTGATTTTGCTCATCATCGTTTTCGATTCCGAGGTCGCCGCTGGATACCGACTTGAATTCTTTTTCTTGATAATTCGCCAGCATTTTGATGGCGAACTCATCGATGTCCTCGGTGAAATAAAGGATTTCATACCCTTTTTCCGAAACCAGCTCGGTTTGAGGAAGCTTTTCAATTCGGTCATACGAGTCGCCTGACGCATAGTAAATGTATTTTTGATCTTCAGGCATTCTGGATACATATTCATCAAGGGTGACCAGCTTTTTCTCTTTTGATGAATAGAAAAGCAGCAGGTCTTTCAGCATATCTTTATGAGCTCCAAAATCATTGTATACCCCAAATTTAAGCTGTCTGCCAAACGATTGATAAAAAGACTCGTATTTTTCTCTGTCATTTTTCAGCAAGCTTTTCAGCTCATTCTTGATTTTTTTGCTGATGTTTTTGGCAATCAGCTTCAGCTGCCTGTCATGCTGGAGCATCTCCCTCGAAATGTTGAGCGATAAGTCTTCTGAATCGACCATTCCTTTGACAAAGCTGAAGTGGTCAGGCAGCAGGTCCGGACACTTTTCCATGATCAGCACACCGTTCGAATACAGTTCAAGACCCTTCTCAAATTCCTTCGTGTAGTAGTTGAACGGAATATTTTCAGGGATGAATAAAATCGCATGATATCTCACTGCGCCGTCCACGCTTGTATGGACGTGAGCGAGCGGCTTGTCAAAACCGTAACGCTTTTCCGTATAAAACGCCTCGTAATCTTCATCTTTCAGTTCGCTTTTGTTTTTTCGCCAAATCGGCACCATGCTGTTGACTGTCTGTTCTTCCTGAACTTCTTCAAATTCATTTTCAGCGTCTTCTTTCGGCTTGTTAACGGTGACATCCATCTTGATCGGATAGCGGATGAAATCAGAATATGTTTTGATGATCGCTTTTAAGCGATGAACATCCAAGTATTCATCATAGTTTTCGTCGTCTGTATTTTCTTTCAGCTTCAAAATGACATCGGTTCCTGCTGATTCTTTCGCAGCCGGTTCGATCGTATAGCCGTCGGCCCCCGCTGATTCCCATTGATACGCTTCATCGCTGCCATGGGCTTTTGTCATGACGGTGACGGTGTCCGCAACCATAAAAGCGGCGTAGAAACCGACGCCGAACTGGCCGATAATATCGTGCCCGTCTTTTAATTCGTTTTCTTGTTTAAACGCAAGCGAGCCGCTCTTGGCAATGGTTCCAAGATGTTCTTCAAGCTCTTCTTTCGTCATGCCGATCCCGGTGTCCGCAATCGTCAGCGTTCTGTTTTCTTTGTCTGCGGAGATTTTTATGTAGTAATCATCTTTGTTAAACGTCAGTGAATCGTCTGTCAGCGCTTTGTAGTAGATTTTATCGATGGCATCGCTCGCATTGGATATCAGCTCCCTTAAAAAGACTTCCTTTTGGGAATAAATCGAGTTGATCATGATGTCCAGCAATCTCTTGGATTCTGCTTTAAATTCTTTTTTAGCCATCTGTCTCTCTCCTCTTTTGCTCATATGATATACATATATCGTTCGATTCTGTTCACAAATTAAATAACACACTGCCTGCACGATGTCAATTCATATGGCAGCGGTTTGACAACCGGCACTCCGCTTCATATAATGTGTTGTGAAGGTAAATTTGACCAAAACGAGGTGGAAAGGAATGAAAATCTTATCAACTGTTCTTAAAAGAGAATTGGCTTAAAGACGGGAGAAGTCTGCCCTTTTTTAGACAAGCCATCTCGGGAACAGTTTGATATGATTTGACATCCTTTCTTGCTGTATTTTAAATATGTAGCGGGTAAGGTGTAGTTTGCCTTACCCGTTTTTTTTGCCGGACAGGATAGCGAGGCTTCACGCTGTTCTCTTTTGATGGCTTGTTTTTTCAAAAAAAATAAGCCTGAAGGAGAGAATCACCATGAGTATTGTTCATGTCACGAATCTGACCCATATATATGGAGACCGTATTATCTTTCAAGACGCCGGGTTCCGCCTGCTGAAAGGCGAACACGCCGGCCTTGTCGGTGCAAACGGAGCCGGAAAATCGACATTGCTGCGGATTTTGACAGGCAGCCTTCTGCCCGATCACGGAAACATTGAATGGCAGCCAAACATTCGGGCCGGCTTTCTTGAACAGCATGCCAAGCTGACGAAAGGCACAACCATCCTTCAGTACATGGAGCAAGCGTACGACCGGCTGTTTGAAATCGAAAAGCAACTGAATCGGCTTGCCGAAAAAATGGCCGACGCCGAAGACAATCTGGAGGCCATTTTGAAAAGATACGGAGAGCTCCAATCCGAACTGGAGAGTTCAGGATTTTACCAAATCGGAACGAAAATTGAGGATGCCGCTCAAGGCCTCGGCTTTACGGAAATCGGGCTTGATCAGGATGTCGCGGCTTTAAGCGGCGGGCAGCGTACGAAGCTCCTGTTGGCCAAACTGCTGCTTGAAGAACCTGATGTGCTCCTGTTGGATGAGCCGACCAACTATTTGGATGCGGCCCATATTGAGTGGCTGACGGGGTATTTGAAAAACTATAAGCACGCCTTTCTCGTGATCTCACATGACGAACACTTCTTAAATGAGATCACGACGGTGACATTCCATCTGGAGCATCAAACGATCAAACGGTACTCCGGCAGCTATCAATATTTTCTGAAGGAATATGTGCAAAGCAGGGCACAGGCTGAAGCCGCATACGCCAAACAACACAGGGAAATTAAAAAGCTAGAGGGGTTTATCGACCGGAACAGGGTCCGAAAGGCGAAGCAGGCCAAAAGCAGGGAGAAAGCATTAAGCAAAATCAAGCGAATCGAAAAACCGACAGATTCTTATGTCCCCAGCTTTTCATTTAAAACGGGGCGAAATCCGGCGATGACCGTACTCAAAACGGAAAATCTTGAGGCGGGCTACACCGTTCCATTATTTAAGCCTCTTTCTCTGACCGTAAAACGGGGCGATAAAATCGCCATTACCGGAGAAAACGGCGCCGGAAAATCGACGCTCATTAAAACGCTGCTCGGTGATCTCAAGCCTCTTAGCGGCACCGTCACAGCAGGACAGCATTTACAGGCGGCCTATTTCAGACAGGAAAGTCCGGCTTCTCATCATACACCGCTTGAAAAATTGCGGGCGTTCTTTCCTGATCTATCGGAAAAAGACATCAGGCAGACGCTCGCGATATCCGGTTTGACGCCAAAGCATATCAGCCAGCCCCTTGCTACGCTAAGCGGCGGTGAACAGGCAAAGGTCCGGCTGGCGGAACTGATGCTTTCAAACAGCAATCTGCTTGTTCTTGATGAACCGACAAACCATCTTGACACATCAGCAAAGCGTGCGTTAAAGCAAGCGCTCTGCGACTACAAGGGAACGATTTTGCTCGTTTCCCATGAACCGTCTTTTTATGAAGACTGGGTGACTCATATTTGGCGGATTGAAGCATGGCGCCGCAAATAGGTAAAAGCCGGCCTTTCGAAGGGCCGGCTTTTTCATTTGGACAATACAAGCTCATGAATGGCGTGAGCAACGCCGTTTTCGTTATTCGTACGCGTTTCATAATCGGCCGAAGCTTTTACCTCAGGGATCGCATTCCCCATGGCGACTCCGCATCCAGCCCATTCGATCATCGACATGTCGTTTCCGTTGTCTCCAATACAGATCACTTCTTCTTGCGCGATGCCTAATATGTCTGCAAGCTGCTGAACGGCATTTCCTTTACTTGCCGCAGGGTGAAGAATTTCATAAAAGAACGGCGAGCTTTTCACCATTATATAACGTTCCTTGACGTCTTCCGGTATTGCTGCGATCGTCCGATCCAGCTTTTCCGGTTCATCAATGTACATCGCCTTTGGCGCGAGAAGGTCTTTCGGGATTTCTTCGATCGTCCGGAACCGGAGCGGCACTTTGGTGACGTATGATTCGTGAACAGTATACGGGCTGATTTCCCGGTTTGGCGTATATAAATAAGCAGAATCAAAAAAATGCATCGGCGTATCAAGCTTTTGGCTAAGCTCATATAACGATTTCACATCATCATAGCCCAGTGTCAGCTCTGACACGACTTCTTGAGTGTGCGTATTTTGAACGAGCGCTCCGTTATAGGCGATGACATAATCGCCGTCTTCATTTAGATTCAGTTCTTCCAGATAGCGGCTTACACCGCCGAGAGGACGGCCCGTGCAGAGAACGATTTTGACGCCTTGCTTTTTTGCAGCATGCAGGGCATTCCGAACTTCCTCTGTTACTTCATGAAGATCATTCAACAATGTTCCATCCATATCTATCGCGATTAGTTTGTACATTTTACACTCTCCCTGATCAGAATCGAGCCCTAACGTCGTACTTATGACCCATACCTTCTTTATTGTATCACAGCTTTTCCCCGTCATTTTCGTCTGATGCCCACGGAAAAAACGCCTTACAGCAAATAAGGCGTTTTTCGAGCCGCTTGGCCTGCTTAAAATATTTCCTGCAGAATCGGATCTTCATCAAGGATGCGAAGCGCTTTTTCGCGATAGCCGGCTTCATGCAAGTACGTATAGCGGTTCGGCTTGACAGTGTGCGACAAATTGATCGCTTCGCGAAACTCATCTTTGTTCAGATTCAGTGTTTTCACATATTGAAAAAAGCCTGTTCTCGTAAACACCTTTTCAATCCGCTCAGCCCGGTGATCCTGTACATGAGCCATGATGTAGGTGGCTACCCCGACTTGAATGCCGTGCATCTGCGGTTTTTCCGCAATTTTGTCCAACGCATGGGAAATCAGGTGCTCAGAACCGCTGATCGGCGCGCTGTTTCCGCTGATTTCCGTGGCGATGCCTCCCATTGTCAAAGAGCTGACAAGCTCTTTTAAAAAGATCGGCTGTTTAATATCCTGCATCGGTGTACGGACAAAGCTGTTGACCGCTTTCTTGCTGAGCATCGACGCAAACGCATTTACATCGCTGACCCCGTGCCGCTCTTCAAACTCCCAATCATAAAGTGCCGTAATATTGGACATCAAATCGCCGATCCCCGCCAAAATAAAGTGCTCCGGCGCTTTTTGAATGATACTCAAATCAGCTATGATTCCATACGGAACCCTTGCCGGCACGGTTGTTTTTTTTCCTTCGACTTGAAGCGAGCAATTGCTGCTCGCAAACCCGTCATTGGATGCCGACGTCGGAATGCTGATGAACGGGGTCCGCTTGGAAAAAGCGATGTATTTTCCGCAATCGACAACATACCCGCCGCCCATGGCAATGATGACATCGTAATTCCCGATTGAAAATGCCTGCTTCAAAAGCTCCTGTATGTCCAGGTTGGACGGCAGCAAAACAGCTTCTACTTTGACATGTTGAAAGGCGGCTTTTAATGAGTGCTCATACTGCTGATAGGAAAAATCGTCAAAAAACATGATCGCCTTGTCAAACTGATGCTTTCTCAATATCTCATCCAACCGGCCAAGCACGCCTTCACTAATGTCCAAAACCGCGGGAATGGCTATGCTGGTAACCTGGCGCGGCATTAGACGATCCGCCCTTTTTCTTTAAGATACTGTTCAATGTCTTCAAATGTTTCAACGGCTACAAATGGCACCCCCTGCTGACGAAGCAAATCCTGGAGCGCATCCTTTGCAAATGTTACATCCGCAAATTTAGCCGGGTGGGAATCCGGTTCACTGTCACCTGCAAAATAAATCGTCTCGTACTCTTCTTTCAGCTTCTGAATGACCTTTGATTTATCAATCCCATAGCGCTCAGAGTAATGCCAATGATTCTCATCAATGTCCAAATGAACATTGTCTTCTTTAAAAAAGCCTTTATTTGAAAAGACCTCAACGTCTGTAATCCCGTATTTCTTTAAAATATAATGAATGTAATAATTCGTGCCGGCGCTTAAAATGTAGAAATCGCCGCCGTTTTTCTGGACATGCTGAATGAAGTCTGGCACATATTCATCAATTGGTATGGAATGAATGTCATCAATGATTTTTTGCTCGCTTTGATGAATTGAAGCAAAAACAGTTCCCAAAAACTCGATATCTTTTAATTCTCCGGCCTTCCACTTCTTGAACAATTCACGGCCTTCCGGAAAATATTTATCAATGACCATCCAGTAAAAATCCTGTTTGGAAATCGTCCCATCAAAGTCTGATACAAATGCCCATTTCTTCATACTGCATACCTCTTTTCTATGGTATTTTAAAAGATTAGATTCATTATACAAAAAGTTTGTGAAACATTGAACATAATATTATTTCTTTTTTGTGTACTTTCGTTCACAAGCTGAATCATCTGCCTCTCTGAAAAGAGACATATATGATCATTCTTGATCTGTACGCTGTTTACCTTTTTCCGTCACGGCAAATTTGCGCTTCATCGTTTTAATGTTTTCCGTCTTGCGAAACCTGAGCGCAGACCAATCTTCATCTATTGCAATTTGCCGAACCGGTTCATAGCCTTGGTCCGCAAGCAGTCCGGCTACTGTGTCGCGGCTGCAGTCCGATCCTTTGTAGACTTTCGAAGATTTTTTCGGGTAGCAAAGCCAAAACAGTCCGTCTTCAGCCAGATGACGCTCAGCCTCTTTAGCTAAAGCCTGCAACTTTGCGTTGGTCGCTGCGAATACCTGAACAAAATCGTACCGGTCAGCTTCGGCCTGATGATCGACATGGCCTTGAAATTCAGCCATGATGCCGCTGTATGCCTCTGGCGGATTCACGATCAGTACAGGCTGTCCATTATCCTTGAACTGCAGTTTTTTGATCACCGGGTTCGTTTCTGCCATACTTCATCAATCCTTTTTCTGTTTATAGTAACAAATTAACCAAAACAGCACTAATCATACTTAGCAAAAAAAGTGATAGACGAAAGAGGGATTCATTTGCTATATTTACATTGATAATGCGAATCATTATCACTTAGATAATTTCATATGCTTTATATCAACAGGAGGGTCAAGTGAAAAAGAACTTATTGATAATCGGTTTAGTTATGCTGTTGTGTATCGTGATCAGCGCCTGTGGAGGCGGCAATTCGTCAAACAGCAACAAAGAAAAAGCGTCTGAAGAAACGACAAGAACATATCAATCAACGCGTGGAAAAGTAGACATTCCAACACATCCAAAGCGCATCGTGACAGACTTTTATGCCGGTGAACTGTTCACGGTCGGCGCCAATGTCGTCGGCTCCGGCTCGTGGTCTTTCTCCAATCCGTTTTTAAAGGACCGTATGAAAGATGTGACAGATTTAGGCGACCCAATTAATGTGGAAAAAGTCATGAAACTGAAGCCTGATTTAATTGTTGTCATGAACGATGAAAATTACGACAAACTGTCCAAAATCGCACCGACCGTTGTGATTCCTTATAATACGGCGAAAAATGTTCAGGAAACCGTTAAGATGTTTGGCGACATTGCAGGAGCTAAAGAAGAAGCTGAACAATTCCTTGCCGATTTCGAACAGAAATCGAAATCAGCAAGGAAAAAAATCGCTCAAGTCGTCGATAAAAAGGCTACTTTCGGTATTTATGAAAACACAGAAAAAGGACAATTCTGGGTGTTCAATGACAACGGCGGCCGCGGAGGCCAAGCCGTGTACAACGCGCTCGGCTTAAAAGCGCCTGAAAAGATTCAAAAGGACATCTTCAAAAAAGGCGACATCAAAGAACTATCCTTGGAAGTCGTACCTGAATATGCTGCCGACTACATGTTTGTAACAGACTATAACCCGAACGGCGACAGCAAGACGCTGGACAAACTCAAGCAGTCTTCCATTTGGAAAAACCTTGACGCCGTCAAAAACAATCGTGTCTTTATCAACGACTTTGACACGTTCTACCCGTACGATCCGATCTCTGTCAGCAAACAGGTTGATTTGATTACGGAAATGCTGGTGAAGCGTGAGAAAGAGAATAAGTAAAAAAGCTGGAATTTCCAGCTTTTTTTATTGTTTTCTTTCTTGAATGTTTGAAATCTTAAAAGCAAATTGAAAGATAAAAAAGAAAGGAATGTAGAAAAGAAAAAACATCAATATTTGAAATGATAACCCTTCCAAAGTAAATGGATAAGAAATGTCATGAAACAGAAAAGATAATGCCATCCAAACGACAAAGGCAAACAACCCGGCTTTAAAGCCAAGTCCCCTCTTTTTTCTCAACAGACCTTTGCTCACAAGCCTAATAGAATAATAGCCGCTGCCAATGAAAAAAAGAATGATCAGTAACAGATTGCTCGGTATCTCGTATGAGGTCGTGATAAAGATGGAAATAAAGATGAGTGAAAGAAGAAGCACAAACCCTTCATATCCAACTTTTCTTTCCTGGTCAGCCTTTTGATTTTCACTCATTACGTTCGCCTCCTCTCTACTATTTCCATTTAAACCAACAGAAACCATGTTAACAATAAACATCCATGAAAACAATGATTTAACACGCATGCCCCCCGCTGTTTCACGTGAAACAAAAAACACAGCGAAAAATAGATATTTTGGAATCAATTGCGTAAAATGAAAATAATGACAAAAAAGGGAGGGATCATGATGGGAATCAAAAAGGTTGGACAAATTGGGGTACCGGTTCAAGACCGCGGCGGGCTGCGGCTTCTTCTCAGTCTCCCGGAAAAAGATGAATTTGCTCATGCAAGCTCCGTCATCTATTTTCAAGTTGAAGATTTGCCGGCAGTATATAATGAAATCGCTACAAAAGGCGTTTCTTTTCCAATAGAGCCGCATGTGGCGGCGAAAATCGAGCAAACGGAAACCTGGATGGCCTTCTTTAAAGATACCGAAGGAAATACCCTCGCTTTGATGAGTGAAATGCAAGTCTAAAAAACAGCTGAGCACCTCAGCTGTTTTTCACATCATCACAAGCCGATTGACACGTACGATTTAATTCACAGGCGGCGCATTTTCCTTTCCGGCTTCGTCTGACAAATTTAATAAGCGTCCATGCCGCATAACCGAAGATGAGCGCTCCGATCGTGATATTAAACAACATGCCCTCACATCCTTCCTATGATAACCCAAGCAATCTTCCGCCCTGATAAATCAAGAACGCGATCGCATACGCAATGGCCAGTCCGTAAACAATGGACAGGAACATCCACTTTTTCGAGTTTGTTTCTTTTTTAATCACCGCGACTGTCGCGAGGCATGGTACGTATAAAAGAACGAAAGCCATAAATCCGTAAGCGGCCAGCGGTGTAAATTGCTCAGCCATCATGCCTTGCAGCTGGGCTTCAGGTACGAAATAGATGATGCTCATCGAAGCAACGACAACTTCCTTCGCCAGAAAACCGGTTAATAGTGATGCCGCTGCCTGCCATGTGCCGAACCCCAGCGGCATCAACAACGGTGCGAGCACTCCGCCGATCATTGCTAAAAAGCTGTCATCCATCTCAACGCCCGTTCCACCGGGCCCTGTATACGATAAAAGCCAAATGAGGACAGAACCGCCAAAAATGTAAGTCCCGGCTTTGCGGACGAAACCTTTGCCCTTTTCCCATGTTGCCCGCCACAATGTACGCGCTTGAGGCAAACGATAAGGCGGCAGTTCAATCACGAAAAACGACTTTTCTTCTTTGAGCTTGGATGAGGATAAAAACTTCGCCAGCACCAGCGCCGCAGCAATGCCCAGCACATACAAGGTCAGGACGACGAAAGCCTGATGAGCCGCAAAAAAAGCCCCTGCAAACAAAGCATAAACCGGAAGTCTTGCCGAACAGGACATAAATGGCGTCAGCATAATCGTCAAAAGTCTTTCCTTAGGCTGCTCTACAGTTCGTGCAGCCATGACGCCCGGAACATTGCAGCCGAAGCCGATGATCAGCGGTATAAAGGCTTTACCGTTTAAACCGATCGCCTCCATCAGACGGTCCATCACCATGGCCACACGCGCCATGTACCCGGAATCTTCGAGCACCGAAATGAAGAAAAACAGAATAAAAATCTGCGGGACGAAAACGAGGACACCGCCGACACCGGCAATGATCCCATCGAGAATGAGCGCCTCGATAAACGGGCTGGCTCCCATTGCCGACAGTGCCGAAGCCGTCCATTCCGTCAGCGGTCCGCCGATGAAACCGTCCAGTGTATCAGACAATGGAACACCAAGCCAGTCAAACGTCAGCATGAACATGAGATACATGAACAACAAAAAAATCGGAATGCCAAGCACCGGATGCGTAACGATCTGATCCACGCGTTCAGTCAGCGTCTGTTTTCGATCTGACTGATATTCAACAGAGGATGACATGATGCGGTCAATCCATCGTTCTCTCTCATTGTAAATATGCTGATGCAGCGATTTTGCGGATTGTTCCTGAAGAAGGCGTTTTTCTGTCTCCTCGTAAATTTCCTTTAACCGTTCGCTGTCGGCCGCGTCTTCCAGCTGCTCTTTCATTTTCGAGTTGCCTTCCAAATATTGAAGAGCCATCCACCGTTTTAAAACGCCGGGACGTTCCGGTATGATCGACTCGATCCTGCCAATCGCTTCTTCTACTGTGCTTCCGTAATTGATGACGAGCGGCTTTGTTCTCTTTTCTTTTTCAAGAAGCAAATGCCGGCTCAGTTCATCACACCCTTTGCCGCTGCGGGCAATCACAGGAATCACCGGAACATCTAGCGCTGCAGACAACTTTTGATGATCAATGAAGACGCCTCGCTGTCCTGCGACATCGATCATATTTAAACCGATTGTGAGCGGATGACCAAATTCGAGGAGTTGCACAGTTAAGTGCAAATTCCGCTTTAATTGGGATGCATCGACAATATTCAATATGTCTGAAAATGATTCGTTGAGCAGGAAGTCAGTGACGACCCCTTCATCGCGGGACAGCGGGCTCAATGTATAAACGCCGGGGAGATCGACCATCATTCCTTGTTTATGGCGAAGCAGTCCCACCTTTTTCTCAACGGTCACCCCGCTCCAATTTCCGACATACTCATAGGAGCCTGTCAGCGCATTAAACAATGACGTCTTCCCCGTATTCGGATTTCCGAAAAGGGCAATCTGCCGGCTGTTCATAGTTTTTCAATCCTGATCTTTTTTGCTTCTTCAAGCCGTATGCCGAGGCACTGTCCGCCTGACTCAAACATGAACGGTCCGCCAAACGGCAATTTCCGCTGCACGCAAATTTCAGCTTCTTCTTTCATCCCGAGCTGTATGAGCCTGCGCTGAACAAGTTCATTCACTTCTGAAAAATCTATGATTCTTGCTCTCTCTTTTTGTTTTAATTCAGCTAAAACCATTGTTGAGGCCTCCACCTTATGAAAATGATAATCGTTATCATAATATGATTATAGGCAATAAGCCACCTTCCATTTAAAAGAAGATGTGTCAAAACCGGAACATTTTTGCGAGAATATAAAAAAGCGAAAAGCTCCGGCGGTGCAACCTGCCGTTCTGGCTTTTCGCTCTATCAATCTAAGTCGTTAACCGGCATGATGGCTCACTTTTTGCTCGATTCTCCTCTTTTTCGGCACGTAAATTTTTCCGACAAACATATAGCCGTACTTCAATTTATTTACAGCCCAAGATATGAAAACCGCAACGCCTGTAGAGATCGAAAACAAGAGCAAAACAGCCGAAACCGTACCGATGCTTTCAAAGCTCGTTAAAATGACCAACCCGAAAATCAGGATAAAAGCGTGCAATAAATAAATAGAAAAAGAATAGTTGCTGATCATCATGATCAGCTTCGGCACCGACTTCAGTTTTGAAAACAGGTGAAAGCATAAGAAAATGATGCTTGTTGAATAAAGCAGGATATCCGGACGCTTTGACGTCACTGCGATGTCTTGTCCGAAGTAGGAAACCGCTACAATGAAACATCCGGTCACAGCAGCCGCTGCATATACCGCATGCCTGTATCGTTCCAGCAATGCCAAAAAGCGCTCGTAATTTTTGCCGCAATAATAGGCCAAACAAAAATAAAAGAGCCAGCCGGGAAACGGCACCCATGAAAAAGGAAACGGCGCCTCTTCCTGTACAACCGGAGGTTGAATGAACGTGAAATAGCTCAAATAAGCCGCTGTGACCGCAAAAGAAATCGAAAGCACCCATTTAGGCGACGCCTTTTGCAAAAATGAATGGAAGCACATGTGCAACAAGTAAAATTGAAAAATGACGAGGATGAAATATCCGATGAAATTCCCCAGGAAAATATTCGCCAACAGTTTTTTTAAAATGACCGATGCATGAAATTGCTGCATCATCAGACCAGCGGTCATAAAAGCATCCAAAACAGCGATAAATAGAAAAGGGATGAAAATCGTTTTAAACCGCTTTTTTAAAAACCCTTCCGGAACGCCGCCAGGGTAAGCATGCGCGAGCAAAAATTCGGAAATAAAAATAAACGCAGGCGTACTGAACATCAGAAGCGTCCTGAAAGATTCAACAACCCGGAAAACCGTATCTCCAAGCATGTCCGCCCGCACCATGAGCACCATCGATATCGCATGAAGCAAAACAACGCTTAAGCAGGAAATAAAGCGAATAACAAATATTTCTTTTACCTGCAAATCGATCACTCCTCTTTCAAATTTGAAATAATATCAAATTAACATAATCATCCAAATGAAGAAAGAGGCAAAATACATAGGTCCCAAATTTTCCGGCTGCAAGTATAAAAAAAGCTTGTAGAAAAACACAGGTTTCTCTACAAGCTTCGGTTAGACGCAGTCTAATCTTTTTTAAATCGCCGCTTTTATCTGTTTTGTATAGTAGAAGCGGACAATGAAGTAATATATAACCTGGATGGCGAAGAACACGCCGAGCACCATTGCAGATTCCTTGAAGAGGTTGTACTGAAAGGCATGCGATAAAGCGGTCAGCGCCACAGCTCCATGGACAAGGGCAACAGCGATAGGCGCGAAGAACAGAATGCCGATCTGCCTGTTCAGCACTTTATGCAGTTCCCGGTCTGTTAAGCCCATTTTGGCAATCGATTTGAATTTCTGCTTATCATCGTCCAAATCAGTGTACAATCGGAAGTAGAGAAAACTTCCTGCTGAAACGAAGAAGACGATTCCGATAAACAGTCCAACAAATAATACCGGGCCATACCCTTTGCTTATATCATATACCTCATAATCTACAGCCGCGAAATAAATCCGATCCAGTTTCTTTTGCAGAACCTCCCCGGCTTTCACTAAAGCCATGCCGTCAGATTCTTTTGCCTGCCAGGCATAGAACCGGTTTTCGCTTTTCGGTTTTTTCAACTGTGCGAAATCTTTGTCTGTCACAATATAATAACTGTTTTCAGATAACGCTTTTGAACGGACCGTTTTGTCAGCCTGCAGCTTTTGTCCGGTTGCAAGAGGGATTGATGAAGGGAGCGGCTGGTCGTCTTCTCCCTCTAGGCCAACCTTGACATCATACTCGGCAGCTGCGGCTTTCCCTTCTTCAAGCTTGACGTGGTCGGCCCCGACCAGATCGGCAAACTTGTTATAGTCAGATTCTTTCACAATCAGCATGTCATGGCCATCGACATCGAAATATTGAAGGACAGCTGATGCTTTGTCAGTTTTGATATTTCGTTCTTTTAGCGTGTCGTTGATGAAAGCCACGTCTTGTTCGGTGTCTTTGTTTGTTTTCGGCGGTTTATACGAGAACGTATGCGGGTTCATATCTTTAATTCCGTTTGTCAGCAGAGTTTGGAAACCATACAGCGTCCCAATCGCACTGAACGCGACAGTAGAGATAATGGCCACCATAAAAAACGTCCGCGCATTGTCTTTCATCCGGTAAGACAGATCAGAAAACAAAATCATATTCGTTTTCCGCCAAAACAGGCTTTCCCGTTTTTTGAGCCTGCGGATCACATAAACACTCAGCTGCGTAAACAGCAGATATGTGCCGATAATGACAACAATCGTCACCGGAACCATCGCCACAAGAACGCCTATTTTCTTGACAATCAAAGCGGTGTAATAGCCTCCGGTAAGCAGAACAGCTGCAACCACTGTAAGCAAGGCAGATGCTTTCGGCTCCCCTTTGGAGATTTTGTTTCCTTTTAGCAGAACAATCAGCTTCTCGCTCCTGAGCACAAATGACACAAGAAAAGAAATAAATAAGAACAGGCCGTTAAAAGAAATAAACGTCACAATGATCGCCATCAACGGAAAATAAAAATCGAGCTTGTTATCAATAATCAGCACATTTTCCGCTGTGAGCAGTATCAATTTGGCGAAGACAAGTCCGAGCACAATCCCGCCGATTGTCGCAAAAAGCCCAATCAGCATATTTTCAAGAAATACCATCATGCGAATTTGGCGCATAGACATCCCTTGGATCATTAAAACGCCGAATTCCTTTTTTCTCGATTGAAGAAACGAACTCATTGAGTACAGCACAAAGAAGAAAGAAAAGACAAAGATAATGCCGCTGGAGACTAACAGGCCAATGGAAACATGCTGCCCGATGCCGGAGGTCAAAGAATCACTTGTCATCACCGGGTGGAAAGCAAAGATCGCGAATGCGAAAAAAACCATCACTGTAAACATGCTGCTGAGAAAATAAGCGGCATACAGCCTTTTGTTGCGAATGACGTTGTTAAACGCGAACTGACGAAAGGTCATTTGCATCCCCTCCCAACAAGGACAGTGTATCGAGAATCTTTTGGAAAAACGCTTGGCGGTTATCGCCGCGGTTGATCTCCGAATACAGCTTTCCATCCTTAATAAAGACGACCCGGTTGCAATAGCTTGCCGCCTGAGGGTCATGCGTGACAAGCATCATGGTCGCTTTTTCGTTGCGGTTGATCGATTCAAGCATTTCCATCACATCTTTGGATGACTTTGAATCAAGGTTGCCTGTCGGCTCATCGGCAAGCAGAAGCTTCGGCGAATGAATCATCGCTCTCGCTACAGCAGCGCGCTGGGCCTGACCGCCCGAAATCTCATATGTGCGCTTTTTCATAATGTGGGTAATTCCAAGCTTTTCAGCTAAATCGTTTGCCCTCCGCTTCATTTCCCTGACCTTTTCACCGTCAAGCGTCAAAGGAAGTACGATATTTTCTTCAACGGTTAATGTCGGCAGAAGATTAAAGTCCTGAAACACAAATCCCAGCTCTCTGCGGCGAAATTTAGCCAATTTTTCTTTTTTGAGAACATGCGGGTTTTGGCCGCTGATCAATATTTCGCCCGTCGTCGGTTCATCGATCGTTGCAATCATATTTAATAGGGTCGTTTTTCCGCTTCCGGACGGCCCCATGATGCCGACGAATTCACCTTTATCAATCGTTAGGTTAATATCCGTTAACGCGCGATACGCAATTTTTCCTTCGTAAATCTTACTGGCTTGTTTGACCTGAAGCATCACAAGATCCCCTTTCACCTTTAACTTTTGATCTGTGATCAGTTTACCTAAATTTCTTGTTGATGAACTATCGATTCTTCTTTCACTTTCATTACATCGATGTAAGGTTTTGTGTAGCCGTGAAAATCAGCCGGATTGTCGTGCCTTGCCCTTCTTGTGAGTCAAGTTCGATTCGGTGTCCAAGCTGGTCAGCCGCCGCTTTTGCCAAATAGAGACCCATTCCGGTTGATTCTCTGAAACGGCGTCCGTTTTCTCCTGTGAAAAACGGGTCGAATACCCGCTTTTGATCTGTATCCGGGATGCCGGCGCCGAAATCTGTCACTTCCAATACCGCCTCCGAATCGTTTTCACCAATAGAAATAATAACCGTATTGCTTTTTCCCGCTGAGTATTTGACCGCATTGTTGACAAATTGGGAAATGATGAAAAACAGCCACTTTTCATCTGTTTCGACTGTGATGCCTTTTTTGACTTCCTTGAACTTAGGATAAACTTGACTGCGAATATAGAAGCGCTTGTTTTCACGATTGACCTCGTGAACGATATCCGCCAATGCGACCGGTTTTATCCGGAAATCCTGCTCGATCGTCCGCAATCTGGCCATATAGAGAATCGTATTGAGGCCCGTTTTCATCCGTTCGGTCTCCTCGCGGATGCTTGATGATTCCGGTTCATCCAAATTTTGAGCCGTCAGTTCGATGACCGACAGCGGCGTCTTCATTTGGTGCACCCATTGATCCATGAAGGTCAAATGCTCTTTTTGTCCAAGCTCCAGCTTCTTTAATTCTTGACGGTATTGCCTGTACTGGCTTTTCAGCAGCTGTTCAAGCGCTTCTGAAAGAGGGGATTGGGGCTGATTCGATTGCCTGAAGGTGTCATCCAATGATTCCAGCCCGCTCGTCATCCGTTTGTAGAACTTCCGGCGCGTATAGTAATGGTAGAAAAGATAGCAGACAAGAAAGAAAAAGCCGAGAAAAACGGCATAAAAAGCCGGCCTGATGTGCTGATACCCATCAAGCCAGTACACCGACAGCATCGTGATAAACTGCAGCACTTGCACGGCAATCAACAAATAGTGTTCTTTGAAAAAAAGCTTCATTCCTCTCCCGCCTTCACCCAGGATATATTCAAGCGGTAGCCTGCGCCCCGCACTGTTTCCACCGCATCTTCAATTCCGAGCTCCTGAAACTTTTTTCTGACGCGTGTAATGTTGACATTAAGCGTGTTTTCATCCACATAGGCCTGATCATCCCACAGTTTGGCCAGCAAATCTTCCCGGCCGGAAATCCTCGGGTGGCGTTCCATTAAGCTTTCGATAATATCGGCTTCTTTTTTCGTCAAAGCAGCCGTTTGACCGCCGAATGTCAGTTCAAGTCTTTCCGGATACAGCCGCAGTCCTTCTTTTTCGAGAAGCCGTTCCTCCGCTTTTGCTGCATACTCCCCGTAAGCTCTGCGAAGCTGGCTGCGTATTTTTGCCATCACGATTTCGGCGTGAAACGGCTTGGTGATAAAGTCATCCCCGCCGTTTTCCAATGCCATGACCTGATCCATTTCGCCCGTCCGCGCCGAAATAAACAAGACAGGGCAAATCGATTCCTGGCGGATTTGCCGGCACCAGTAATAGCCGTCAAAGCTCGGCAAATTAATATCAAGCAGAACAAGATCAGGCGCCGTGCTTCTGAACTCATCGATGACACGGTCAAAGTCTTTCACGACATGAACGTTGTATCCATATTTGACAATATGCGATTTTAACAGATCGGCAATCTTCGGGTCGTCTTCTACAATCATCACTTTTTGCATCTCGGTCTCTCCTTTTGTTTGGATATATTATGACACGAAGCTGTCTGATAAACAAAAGCCGCCGCGATTCGTCCTACCTTACAATCATGTAATTGTACTGTAATATGAATCAATTTCTTCTCCTTGCGCCTTTTTTATAAAATAATACCATTCACAAACTGAATGAAAGAGGAGAAGGTATATGAAGACACGGGCAGGCGGCCTGATTGCCGCGGTTCTGATCGCCGTTGCCGGCGTTTTTATTGCCGGTGTTTTTATCCTGCAGAAAGCGACAGGGGGCCTTGTGCCGCTGGCCGATCATTTCATACAAGGCCAGGGAAAGCCTGAGGCTTATTATCTCAAAGCCGAAGATCATGCAGAAAAGCTGAATAACGGAAAGTACAACTACACATTAACCGGATATGACGCGAGCGGACACAAACAGCAGATTGAAGCAGAGGCGGACGAAAAACTGCGTCCCGGCGCTTTCATCAAAGTATGGGCGTACGGAACGAAAGCCGGAAGCTTGACTGAAGTACACGAAGAGGAAATCCCCGAGGGCGCTATAGCCGCCATGAAAACCAATTAAAACCCCATCGCCTGATGGGGTTTTCTGCTTAATATTTAAATCGATTGATGACGGTTTGAAGTTCTTCAGCCAATTGAGACAGCGATTCTGCTGCATAAGAGATTTCTTCCATCGAAGCCAGCTGCTCCTGAGTTGAGGAAGCAACCGCTTTTGTGCCAGCCGACGTTTCCTGTGATCCGGAAGCTAATGTTTGAATGGTGTTTTGAACCATTTCGACACCTGATGTCAGCTGCTGAGTAGAAGCTGCGACTTCTTGGATTTGAGAAGCAACCTGTTCCACCAAGTTCAAAATTTCGTTGAAATTGCCGGTTGTCTCCTGGGACAGAGCGATTCCGGAGCTGACATTTTCTTGAACGACTTTAATATTATTCACCGTTTCTACCGATTCATTTTGGATCGTTGTGACTAACGATTGAATATGGTTCGCCGATTTATTCGTTTCGTCCGCCAATTTCCGGACCTCTTCCGCCACGACGGCAAACCCTTTTCCTTGTTCTCCCGCTCTTGCTGCTTCAATTGCCGCGTTTAGCGCCAGCAAATTCGTCTGCTCCGAAATATCGGTGATAAGCGAAGAAATGTTGCTGATTTCCGCCGTGCTGGACACGAGCGCCTCGAGGCCGCTGCCGGCTGAGTCGACGGATTTATCAATGAAGTTCATTTGCTCGAGCATTTTATGAACGGATTCGGAGCCGATTTCGGCTTTGTCTCTCATCGAAGACGACAGATCCGCTATGCTGCCTGTATTGGAGGCAACGGATGATAAACGGTCCAGCAATTCATGAATCGATTCCGAGCTCTGTTCTGTCATTTCGCTTTGCGTCATATTGCTGTCAGCAATCGCCTGCATCTCTTCCGAAATCAGTTCGGAGGTCGATTTCGATTCCTCCGCGCTTGCCGACAACTGTTCAGAGGATGCGGCGACTTGCTCAGACGAACTGCTGATCTGCTTCACAATTTGCGTCAGCGACTGAACAAAAGCATTGAAAGAATTTGCAAGCTGGCCGAACTCGTCTTTATTTTTGACGATCACTTTCTTGGTTAAGTCCGCCTCACCGTGAGCGATGTCCCCAAGCTGCTGATTCAGGCTTCTCAACGGTACCAGAATAGACTTCAAGAGCAGCAGACTCAAGACAATTCCAACTATGGCTGATACTGCTGTGACAGTGATGATGACCCATTCGCTCATCGTCCCGTTGGCGCTGATCTCTGCTTTCAGATCTTCCACCTCTTGTTCCAGGCTTTCGACCAGCTGGTTGACAGACGGATCGAGGACTTCTTTTCTTAATGTTCTTTCCTCTCCGAAATGAATCGATTCAGCTTTTTTAGAGCTTGAAGCGTAAGACTGTATAACTTGTTGATTTAAACCCCAATAAGCCTTAAAATTTTCTTTAATTTCTTCGACGTTCGCTTTGTATGTGTCTTCCCGGATCAGTTTTCCTGCGCGGTCAAGACTCTTTAAAACATCGTCGGCCTTGTCCTTCATTCCTTCACTGTATTCATTATCTCCGGTCATAATAAGGCCTCTTTCGTCATTCGACAAACCGGTCAGACGATATTGAATATGCTTAATCTCTTTTTGAAATTCCATCTTGTCCTTAAGTTCTTCATTCTTTTTCACCGTAGAAGAAATCATAAAAACAGAGGAACCTCCGATTCCAATAATGGAAACGACTAAAATTGATATAATTCCCAGCAGTTTTGTTTTTACTTTCATGATGGTGATCCTTTCTCCTTTATGTCATCAATGATAAAATGCAATTTTCAAATTAAAGATCTTCTTCATTTCATAGTATCGACATTTTTCGTCAAAATTTGAGATCTTGTATGATTGTAAACAAAGAAAAAGCTCTGCCTGGAAGGCAGAGCTTTTAATTGATTAATGAATTGGTTTACTTGGCGGACCCGCCGATTTGGTATGTTCATAGAAGTGATGAAAATAATCATTTGTCTCTGCTTTGATAACTTTCCAAAGCAGCAGGATGGCGATCAGGTTTGGAATCATCATCAGTGCATTCGCCATATCGGCAAATGCCCAGACGGTGACGAGGTTGGCGACCGTCCCGATGCCGCAGGCGAGGATGTAGACCAGCCTGTAGCCCGCAATTCCTTTGGAACCGGCCAAATACTCGAAGCATTTTTCTCCGTAAACATACCAGCCGACAATTGTAGAGAACCCAAAGAAAATCACCGACAGCGACACAATATATTCGCCAGCCGCGCCGAGTACTGAGGCAAATGCCGCGCTCGTCAATGCCCCGCCTTCAAGGCTGGCATTATGGGCCACGCCGGATATCAAGCCGCCAGACGGATCCCAGAAACCGGTAATAATAAGGGTTAAACCGGTCATCGTACACACCACGATCGTAACGATAAATGTCCCGGTCATTGCGACGAGCGCCTGTTTTACCGGATGATCTGCACGCGCATTTCCGGCGATTAGCGCAGCCGTCCCAAGGCCTGCTTCGTTTGAAAAAATGCCGCGGGACACCCCGTTCCGAACGGCTTCAGATACGGCAATTCCAAGGAAACCGCCGGCTGCTGCCACAGGGTGGAAAGCATAATAGAAAATCAGCTCAAAAGCCGGAATAATCTTGTCATAATTCAAAATCAGAATCAAGATCGCCCCGCCCATATAAAGAAAAGCCATGATCGGCACAAAGAAGCTGGCAACCGTGCTGATCCGCTGGATGCCGCCGAAGATGATGATGCTGACAAGAATGACGAGAATCAGCCCTGTCACCCAGTTTTCGATACCGAAGCTGTTCTTTGTAATATCGGCAATCGTATTGGATTGGACGCTGTTGCCTATCCCCAAAGCGGCAAAAGCTCCAAACAGCGCAAAAGCGATGGCGAGTCCTTTAAATCTGCGTCCGAGTCCGCGTTCGATATAATACATCGGCCCGCTTGAATATTCCCCTTTTTCATTTTTTACGCGGAATTTAACAGCAAGCAAGGCTTCCGCGTATTTCGTTGCCATGCCCAACAGCCCGACAACCCACATCCAGAAGATCGAACCCGGTCCGCCGAGTGTCAATGCCGTCGCGACACCTGCGATATTTCCGTTTCCGATCGTGGCGGCAAGCGCTGTCATTAAAGCTTTAAAATGGCTCACATCCCCTTCGGCAGCTGCGTCTTTGCTGTCTTCCTTGCCAAATCCGATCTTAAACGCATAGATCAGGCGGCGAAATTGCAGTCCTTTTAAAACAAACGTTAAAAATAAGCCTGTCCCAAATAATAAAATTAAACTGGGCGGCCCCCATAATACCTTATTAATCTTGCCTAGTATTTCTAAGATATCCATATGACTCACTCCCAACAAAGATAACGCTTTCATAGCTGCAAGAGATATTCTATCACAACGAAATATGGTTATGTTTGTGAAACGACACAAAATGTAATCGCTTACATTTGTTTTTTTAACAAAACTATTTTTTAAAGAAAAAAATTTTAATAGATAACTCCTCATATCAATCCTTTCACTTCATTCAACGTTCACCAATTTGTTAAATTTCACAAAAAAGCGCTTACATTTTTAATTTTACACACGATGCTCTTGCCGGTTCAGAGATTTATACTAGCGGTAGAATCATATTTCATTTGAGGGGGACGACATCATGATCATTGGAATTCCGAAAGAAATTAAAAACAATGAGAACCGTGTAGCCATTACGCCGGCCGGAGTAGTCGCGCTTAAAAAAAGCGGTCATCAAGTTTTAATCGAACAGGGAGCCGGACTTGGAAGCGGCTTTGAGGATGCTGACTACAAAGCAGCCGGGGCAGACATTTTGGTTGAAGCGAAGGATGTATGGGCAAAAGCGGATATGGTCATGAAGGTGAAAGAGCCGATCAGCTCTGAATACGGCTATTTCCGAAAAGGACTTGTTTTATTTACGTATCTGCACTTAGCAGCTGAGCCTGAGCTTGCGAAAGCGCTTGTGGACAGCGGCGTCACAGCCATCGCCTACGAAACGGTCGAAGTGAACCGGACGCTTCCGCTCCTGACTCCAATGAGTGAAGTCGCCGGACGCATGGCTTCACAGATCGGCGCGCAATTTCTTGAGAAATCAAAAGGCGGCAAAGGCATCCTGTTATCAGGCGTACCCGGCGTAAAACGCGGCAAGGTTACGATCATCGGCGGCGGAGTAGTCGGTACGAACGCTGCCAAAATCGCAGTCGGACTTGGCGCTGACGTCACTTTGATCGATTTGAGCGCTGAGCGCCTCCGCCAGCTCGATGACCAGTTCGGCAAAGACATTCAAACGCTTATGTCCAACCCGCTCAACATTGCGGAAGCCGTAAAAGACTCTGACCTTGTCATCGGCGCCGTCTTAATCCCTGGTGCAAAAGCGCCGAAACTTGTCACAGAAGAGATGATTCAGTCGATGTCCCCAGGCTCAGTTGTTGTAGACGTGGCGATTGACCAGGGCGGCATTATTGAAACGGTTGATAAGATCACTACGCATGACGATCCGACTTATACGAAGCACGGCGTTGTCCATTATGCAGTCGCCAATATGCCGGGAGCCGTTCCCCGTACTTCAACGATCGGCTTAACAAACGTCACTATGCCTTACGCTTTGCAAATCGCAAATAAAGGCGTTGAACAAGCAGTCGCCGAAAATCAGGCGCTCGCTCTCGGCGTCAACGTTGCAAACGGAAGCATTACCTACAAGGCCGTCGCGCGCGACCTTGGATATGAATACGTATCTGTAGAAGATGCATTTCAAACGGTAACCGCTGGTTAAGCGGACCCTATCTTTCTGTCAATTGAATGAAAACATTTTAATTACGCTTTCTGACTGTCCTTTCACGAAAAAAAGCCGGATATCATCCGGCCTTTTTTCATTCTGCTTTAAACCGCTTTCCGGCAAACGGCGTTCGCCTTCATCCGAGAAATCGGCTGCAAGTCAATTTTTGAATGGTGTTCCCGTATCAACATACTTAAATACATTCAGAGACGGCAATGGACGTCCTTTAAAATCAAACAATGCCTGATTGTCTACGGCGCTGCCGCCAAACCACTTTCCTGCGTCTTCCGGGTCGTATTCAGCGGCATAGCTTGTGGCCCAGCCTGATCCGTATGTCTCCCAAAGCGCTTTATTTTTCTCAAGCTGGCGTGCCGGTCCTACTGGAATCCATGCCGGTTCCCAATAGAAAACGCCGATTCCGGCTTCTCCTACATCGCTGACCGCTTGAATCACATCACGGACCGCGTTCGCCTGTCCTTGAACGGTGACCGGGTAATTGAGCGTTTGACCGTTTTTAGGGGCTGTATTTTCGTGTCCGTCTCCGTCTTCAGCCGTATACGTATAAGATGTCTCGGCTACCATGACCTTTTTGCCGTACGTATCCGCGACGGATGTCAGGACGGATGTTAGATTCTTCAGTGTGCCATGCCAAAATGGATAATACGAGCTTGCAAATACATCATAGTCGACATGGTGCCGGTGAAGCGTCTCGGCAATCCAAGCGTACCTGCCGGACGTCTCCGGATTGGTAAAATGCAAGGCGACTAAAATATTCGAATCCGTCTCCCGGACCGCTTGGCTCCCCGCATTGAATAATTGGCTCATCTTCGCCCAGTCCGTTTCACCGGCAAGACCCCCGTTTGTTTCGTTTCCGACCTGCACCATGCCGACGTTGATGCCCGCTGCTTTCATCGCTTCAAGGCTTTGTTTTGTATATTGGTAAAGCGCCGTTTTTTTATCTTCAAAGTTTAGGTTTGCCCATGCTTTTGGCGCTTTCTGTTTCGCCGGGTCCGCCCAGAAATCGGAATAGTGGAAATCCGCCAGCAGCTTCATTCCGTTGGCAGTGGCCCGTTTTCCGATCTGAATCGCTTTTTTCAGATCATTATTGCCCCCTCCATAGCCATTGCCGTTGGCATCATAGGGATCATTCCAGATGCGCACCCGGACATAATTGACGCCTGCTTCTTTCAGCGTTTTGAATATATCCTGTTTCTTTCCGGATTCATTGTAAAAGGCGACGCCGCTCTCTTCCAAAGCGATGATACTCGAAACATCAACCCCTTTTATAAAATCCTTGTGAAGCCCTGAAACCTTTTCGACAAAAAGGCCGCTTTCTGCCGCCTTGGAACCTCTGGCGGCTTCCGCCGGACCGCCGGTTCCAAGTGCGCCCAAAACAACAATCAGCACCACAAAAACAGCCACCACGTTTTTCATGAATCTCGCTTCTCCCCTTTCATGATTGACACACGCCAAAACGAAAACGCTTTCATTTTTTTAAGAGAAACACCCACATTAAAGCGGATGTCCCCCGGGCTTATTTTTTTGTTTTTACCGCTATTCTGGCTTCATATTTTTCCAATGTGATTTCGCCGGTCAGCGTTTCTCCGGTCAGCATATCTTTAACGGCCGACTCCAACACGACGGGCTGGCGTTTTTCTGTGAAATTCATGATGAAAATATAATCATTTTCTTCATCCTGTCTGACTTGAACGGAGACGCCAGGCTGATGTTTCACATCAAAAGCCGGTTGAATCGATAGCTCTTTGATCAATGTTTCATAAAAATCCCGATGAAATTGACTGCTTAAGCGCGCACCGATATAGTACGTCTTCCCCTGTTTGTATGAATGGCATGTAACAGCCGGCGTGTCCACATAAAAATCGTCCTCATAGAATCCCACGGGATCTGCCGTATCCAGCTTCAGCACGGTCGCATAATCTTTCAGCTCATAGGACCGGTTTTGATAACGGACCCTATTTTTGTCGCCCGGATAGAGCGTATCGGTTTCAACAGGTTCCATGCCAAACATCTCTTGCAGATCTTGCGGCCATCCGCCTAAATAGGTCAGGTCAGATTCGTTGACGATTCCGCTAATATACGTCATCACCAATGTGCCCCCGTTTGCAGCAAAGGCTTTTAAACGCGCGATTGTTTCTTCACTTGCTAAGTAAAGCATCGGAACGATCAGCAGCCGGTACGGCGAAAAATCCTGTTCCTTCGTAATCACGTCGACTGGAATATCACGCTCCCAAAACGCGCGGTAGTGCTCGTGCAAGGTTTGGGGATACCGCTTGGTTTTCATCCCGAATCCTTGTGCATCTTCGAGCGCCCAATGGGTTTCCCAATCATAGAGGATCGCGACATTCGCGGGCCGGGTCGTTCCGACGACTTCAGACAGTTCATCAAGGGTTTGCCCCACTTTTGCCACTTCTTTAAATACGCGGTTCTCGGAACAATTGTCATGGCCGACAACCGCACCGTGAAATTTTTCCGATGAGCCGCGGGATTTCCGCCATTGAAAATAGAGAATGCTGTCAGATCCGTGGGCGATCATCTGCATAGAAGACAAGAGATGCATCCCCGGCCGTTTCGCTTTATTAAAATTGTGCCAATTGACAGCGCTTGGCGTCGATTCCATTAAAAGAAACGGCTGCTGTTTCAGGCTGCGGTACAAATCATTGATAAAGCCGACTTTCATGGCCAAATCAGCTGTGCTTTCCCAATCATTGTGCCAGGCGGGATACGCGTCCCAGCTGATCACGTCCAGATGCTTGGCAAACTTGCTGTAGTCCAGCCCTTGAAATGGAATGAGATCATGCGTGTCAGCCATAAAGTTGGTCGTAATCGGAATATTCGGCGTGATTTCCTTCAACGGAACGATTTCATTTTGAAAGAAAGAGATCGTCTGATCAGTGACGAAGCGGCGCCAGTCCAAACTCAAGCCGTGCACCGCATTTTCACCGATCGGAGACGGCGATTCAATCTGTGACCAATCGTTGAAGGTATGGCTCCAAAAAGGCGTCCACCATGCATCATTCAAAGATTTAAGATCATTGTTGTACTTCTTTTTCAGCCAGTCTCTAAAAGCGTGCTGGCATTGATGACAATGGCATTCTCCTCCGTATTCGTTGGAGACATGCCACATCAAAAGGGCAGGATGGCTGCCGTACCTTTCAGCCAGCAAGCGGTTGATCTTTCTCGTTTTTTCACGGTATACGTATGAAGTGAAGCAATGATTGTGCCTTCCGCCATGCAGCTGTTTGACACGTTCCGCATTGACGCGCAGCACTTCCGGATATTTTTGCGACAGCCAAGCAGGACGGGCGCCGCTCGGTGTCGCCATTATAATCCGTCCGCCGTTCCGGTGAATGTTCTCAAACATATCATCCAGCCATTCAAACGTATAGACGCCTTCCTCCGGCTCAAGAGCGCTCCATGAAAAAATCCCCACTGAAAATGTATTCGTATGGGCAAGCTTCATCAGCTTGATATCATCTGCAAGAATATCCGGACGGTCAAGCCATTGATCCGGATTGTAGTCTCCCCCGTGAAGCATGTATTTTGCTTGTGTCGTATAAATTTTTGGCATAATACTCTCCTTTTTTAGACCATATTCTTCTCCGACTATCCTTTCGTTCCGCCTGCGGTCAACCCTGATACAAAGTTCTTTTGCAGCATGATAAAGATGACGGCTACCGGAATGCTGATCAAAATGGCGCCGGCGGCAAACGTCGTATAGCTGGCTCCCATGACTTCATTGACTAAATTGTATAAACCGATCGGCAATGTATACGACTCTGGCGTCCGCAATATGGTCGAAGACAAAACGAAATCCCCGAGCGGTCCGGTGAATCCGTTCATGGCGACGACCGCGATCATCGGTTTGGATAGCGGCATAATAATCTGCAGAAAAATCCTTGTATTGCTAGCGCCGTCAATCTTAGCGCTCTCATCCAAATCGATGGGAATGGAATCCATATACCCCTTCATCAAATACGTGTTCATCGGTATAAGCCCGCCGATGTACAGCAAAATCAGCAGCCAATGGCTGTTCATCATTCCGAGCATCTGCGCTAAAACGAAGAGCGCAACCAAAGCCGAAAATTGAGGAATCATTTGCAGCAGCATGAATAAAACTAAAGCGTTTTTTCTACCTTTAAAACGAAACCGTGAAAAAGCATAAGCTGTAAAAGAAACACTGATGATTGATCCGATCATCGTAAAGATGCTGATTTTAAGCGAGTTTATATACCATTGCCCGTATTGAAGGCTCTCTTTTCCTGCAAATAATTCTCTATAGTGATCCAATGTCGGATTTGCCGGAATGATAGAAGTACTGACCAAACTGTTGCCGGGATTAAAGCTGGCTCCCACCGTCCAAAGCAGAGGATATATGATAACGGCTGTCATAAAAACCAACAGAGAATAGGTCAGAAGGAGCCGAAAGAATCTTCTTTTCTTCATATGTTAAGCCCCCTCTTTGAAAGAATTTGTCCGTCTGAACTGCCACAGCGCGATCGAGATGACAAAGACCGACAGCAGGATCGTCAATGCGGCGGCTAAAGAGTACTGGCTCGACTGCATCGTCAATTTGTAAATCCAGGACACCAGAATGTCGGTTCCTCCCGCTGTTGACCCGGGAACAGCCGGACCGCCTCCATTGAATAGATAGATAATGTTGAAGTTATTAAAGTTAAAAGTGAATTGCGTGATGATAATCGGCGCCATTGCGATTAAAATCAGCGGCATTGTGATATGCCTGAATTTCGAAAACGCGGACGCGCCGTCAATTGTCGCCGCTTCATACAGGTCGTCCGGAATCGACTGCAGAACACCGGTCGTCACAATAAACACATAAGGAAAACCGAGCCACCCCTGCATGAGGATAAGCGCCAGCTTCGTCCAATTGGCATTCGTCATCCAAGGAATCGGATCGATGCCGAATGCGGCGAGGATTTGATGATTGAATGCACCGAAGCTGTCATTAAAGAGGCCGGCAAACACAAGAATGGTAACAAAGCCGGGCACGGCCCAAGGCAAAACCAGAATCGTCCGGAAAAATCTCTTGAAGCGGACTTCCTTCTGATTGACGACAACCGCCAACAAAATTCCCAACCCGACTTGGAGCGTGGAAGCGACAAGCGTCCAGACAATGGTCCAAGCTAAAACATCCAAAAAGGTCGACCGCCAAATATCAACGGTGAAAATTTCGGAAAACGTTTTAAGCCCTACCCAATCGACAAGGTGGGCAGGCGGAGAATGGTAGAGGTTATAATTTGTAAAAGCTAATGCAAAGCTGAACAAAATCGGAAAAACAACGGCGAAAATCAAAATGAACAGTGATGGTCCGCTGATGAGATACGGATATCCCTGAGCCATTAAATTATGATATTGTTCCTTGAGTGAACTGAGCTCCTTTTGTTCATCGCGCCGCTTTCCGTTTTGGTAGGCATCCCGCAAATTGGCGTAATAGACAGCCAGCCCAAAACCGGTGACAATCACGGCGATGATGCCTTCTGCCAATAGAAAAATCGAGTTATCGCGCGGCACTTCGGTTCCAAGCGTAAACAGGCCCCACAGCCCCATATTCAGCAAATCGCCAAAAACCGCAAAGAACGAGACGCCTAAAAGAAGGAATAACAGACCCTTTATCCATTGTTTATTGTAGAATTGGCCCAAACCGGGAATGATTGATAATAGTAAAGCTTTTTTGCGATGCTGCACCTTCTCTTTCACCTCTTTATATGGACGTCCTGATCATAAATGGCGCCAAACTTAAGACAAGTTTGACACCAATGCTGCGGCTTATTTGCTGCCGCTGTGCTTCGCTTTGATCTGTCCTTGTATCGTTTCCGCGGCTTGATCAAGCGCTTTTTTCGGTTCCGCTTTTCCGGTTGCGATCGTTTGCAGAGCCGCATCCGCCGGCGTCCATACTTCATTCATCTCAGGAATATTCGGCGTCAACTCTGAGTACTGAGATTGCTCGGCAACAGCTTGAGCCGCTTCGCTTTTTGTGACGGCAGGATCATCCGCCAGTTCTTTGACAGCGGGAACTTCTTTTGTGATCTCATATCTCTTCTTTGAGTTTTCTTTATTGGCGAGAAAGACGGCTAATTCTTCCGCTAGATCGGCATTCTTCGAATAAGCGCTTACATTGTAGCTCTTCACGCCGACAAAAGAACTCATATGTTTGCCGTTGGACAGCTTAGGCAGCTTGGCAACCCCGTAGTCGATGCCCGCTTTTTTGAACGGTTCCAGATTCCACGGACCAGAAATAATCGCTGCTGCTTTTCCTTCCGTAAACAGCGATTCCAGCACATTGATGCCTTGCTCCCCAATAATTCCGGCAGGGAACAGCCCTTCTTGATAAAACTTCTGAATGTACTCGGCTCCTTCAACTGCACCTTTGTTATTCAAGCCGAGATCAGCCGGATCATAAGTGCCGTCTGCATGGCTCTTAAAAATGTAGCCGCCGTATCCTCCCATGACGCTCTGTGCATAATAAATCTGGTCAAACAGCGCCAGGAAGCCGAATTTTTTGCCGTCAGCCGTTTTTTTCGAATACTCATACCATTCATCCAGCGTTTTCGGCAGTTCTTTTTCAGAAATCAAATCTTTATTATAGTAGAGCATCGTCGTTTCGACCGCTTTCGGCAGGCCGTAGACCTTACCGTTTGTCACCTGGGATCTCATTGCTGGTTCCGTATAGATCGATTGGATCTCTTTGTCCACCTTTAATTCCTTGATCAAACCTTCCGTTACCGCTGTTCCGATTTGATCTCCAGGCATCGTTAACACATCAGGCCCCGTTCCTGCCGGTCCATCCATCCGCAAATCTTCGATCTGCTTTGCGTAAGGCTTTTCCACGACTTTGACAGATACGCCGTGCTCTTTTTCAAACTGGGCAACGGCATCTTTAATGCCTTCGCTTTTTTCTTTATCTTCCCAGACCACGAGTTCCTTTTGCTTCGAGCCTGATGCTTCATTGCTGCTCTCTTTAGGTCCGCAGGCAGTTAAAGACAAACTGAGAGCAATCACACTGCTGATTCCAACATATTTTTTCATATTCATCATTTGTATCATTCCTTTTATTGGATTGAAAGCGTTTCACAAAAACAATATAGCATGTCTAAGAAAAAGTGTAAACAATTATTTTACCGACTATAGTAAAATGTTTTACGAAAAAGGCGCGGCTTATGAACAGCCCGCGCCTTTTTTTAATTGGTGCTTTTCCT
Source organism: Bacillus sp. AK124 (assembly GCF_053903085.1). Taxonomy (NCBI): domain Bacteria; kingdom Bacillati; phylum Bacillota; class Bacilli; order Caryophanales; family Bacillaceae; genus Bacillus; species Bacillus sp. AK124. The sequence goes on along the minus strand of NZ_CP096378.1, from coordinate 84,698 downwards.
GACCACCAGTTCTGCACCGATATATAGCGTTTTTACAGCTTTTCTCTTTTCAAGTATTTGTTCAAGAAGCAATTCAATGGCGTTTTTGCAAAGTTCTTTAATATCGATATGGAATGTCGTCAGCGGCGGAGATACGTATTTCGCCACACTGATGTTGTTGATGCTGATGACGCTCACCCTGCCCGGGATGGCGACCCCTTTTTCATTTAAAGCCTGAAGGCAGCCTACGGCGATCGGATCCGCCGCTGTAAAGAAGGCCGTCGGCAGCTTTTCGCCCAATGTTTCAACCGCTTTATCCATCAGATGGTAGCCGTTTTCCACAGAAAATCCCCTGCGGCAAAAAATAAAGCCTTCCTCCAAGAGCCCTTTTTCCCTCATATAATCGCGAAACGTTCGTTCCCTTACGTCCATTTCGTCTTCATCGGTATTGGGATTGTGGTACGTGCCTCCGATAAAGCCGATCTTTTCATGCCCTTTTTCAATAAGAAAGTCCACCGTTTTCCTCGTCATCTGCTTTAAGTCCGGCCTGACTGAATCAAAATGATTCGGATCCGGCGTCGAATCGATAAATACTCCGTGAGGCGTCATCTGCCTTAACCGGGTTAATTCATCATCTGAAAATGATCCGACCGCAATGAATCCTTCAATGTTTTCGGGGATGGCGTCAATACCCCCCGAAATTTTATACGTCGTCAGTTCAACGTTGAATTGCTTTGCGAGCTTCTCGATTTCCAGCCTCATCGTTTTAAAATACACGTCTTCGAGTTCCTCTTTATCCGTCAGCCAGTACAGAAACGCGATGTTTTTTACCAGTGTTCTGATCGTTTTTTTGCGGTAGTTCAGGCTTTCCGCCACTTCAAATATTTTCTCCCGCGTCTCATCGGGTACGGATAGGCTTTCGTCGTTATTTAATACGCGGGAAACCGTCGAGATGGAATACCCCGCCTTTTCTGCAACATCTTTTATCGTCGCCACGATTGCAAAACCTCCATGAACATCTTTCATATTTTTTAGTAAAATATTTTACTAATTTAACGTTGATTTTTGTAAAAGTCAAGTGCTGATTGCCCTATCCCTGTCAATAAGGATTTTACATGAAAACGTTTCATTTGAAAAAACACTTTTTATTGCACCAATTGAAAACCCGTAGTAAACTGGGGTTAAACTTAATTAAATTAATTTATTAAGTCTGCACGTCAAATGAATGGGAGGATATATGAATACTGCAGCCGCTTTATCAAACGACTTTCGCTCTATTTTTAAGACAGAACAGACACCGCGAACCTTTTTTGCTCCGGGAAGAATCAACTTAATCGGCGAACACACGGATTATAATGGAGGGCATGTTTTCCCCGCTTCGATTTCATTTGGCACCTATGCCCTTGGCGTGAAACGAGATGATCAAATGATCCGTTTCTATTCAAAGAACTTCCATGACAAAGGCATAATTGAATGCAGCTTGAGCGATTTAGCATTTGACCGGTCTGACGGCTGGGCCAACTATCCGAAAGGAATGTTCCTTTTGATGAAAGCGGCAGGCCATCAAATCGTTCACGGCGCCGATATTTTGTATTACGGAAATATTCCGCACGGGGCGGGCCTCTCTTCTTCCGCATCGATTGAACTTGCGACAGGCGTTCTTTTAAAAGGGCTTTATGGTTTGCAGACAGACACGATCTCCATGGTTAAGCTCGGACAAAAAGTCGAAAACGAATACATCGGCGTAGGCAGCGGCATTATGGACCAATTTGCGATCGGCATGGGGAAAAAGGATCACGCGATTTTGTTAGACTGCCAAACACTTCATTACACATACGCTCCCTTCGTATTGAAGGAACACGATGTGATCATCATCAATACAAACAAACAGCGGACGCTGGCCGGATCTAAATATAATGAAAGGCGTGCCCAATGCGAAGAGGCGCTCCGCGATCTGCAGCAGGAGTTACCGATTGCAAGCCTGGGCGAAATGACGGCGGAAGCATTTGAAGCTCATCAGCACCTCATCCGAGATGAAATTAATCGAAAACGTGCCAGACATGCGGTGTACGAAAATGCCCGGACGCTGAAAGCGCTGAAAAAACTTCGCGGGGACGACCTCGCCGGGTTCGGCAAGCTGATGAATGAATCTCATATGTCTTTAAGGGATGATTATGAAGTGACAGGGCTGGAGCTTGATACCATTGTCCAGACGGCTTGGGAACAAGACGGCGTCCTGGGTGCACGCATGACAGGCGCCGGGTTCGGCGGCTGTGCGATTGCGATTGTAGAAAAAGACCGGACAGACAGCTTTAAAGAACGCGTGAATGCCGTCTACCGCGAAACGGTTGGCTATGATGCCGCATTTTATACTGCGGCGATAGGCGACGGCGCCAAAGAAATATAGAAAGGGGAATTGGATATGAGTGTGTTGGTTTTGGGCGGTGCCGGCTATATCGGTTCACACGCCGTGTATCAATTATTGGACAGGGGCGAAACCGTCGTTGTCGTTGACAACCTTGAGACCGGCCAAAGACAGGCCGTACATCCTGAGGCAGTCTTTTATGAAGGGGATGTGCGCGATCGCGACTTCCTCCGCACTGTTTTCGAAAAGGAACGTATTGAAGAAGTGATCCACTTCGCCGCCAGTTCACTTGTCGGCGAATCAATGAAAGATCCGCTTAAATACTACGACAACAATGTATCCGGGACACAGGTTTTGCTTCAGACGATGCTTGAGCACGATGTGAAAAAAATCGTATTCTCCTCGACGGCGGCTGTCTACGGAGAGCCTGAATCGGTGCCGATCACAGAAGTCATGCCGACGCGGCCGACAAGCACCTACGGGGAAACGAAACTGATCATGGAGAAGCTCATGAAGCGGACTGAAGAAGCCCATGGAGTCAGCTTTGTGTCTCTCAGGTACTTTAATGTCGCAGGAGCAAGGGAAACGGGAGAGATCGGAGAAGACCATCATCCGGAAACACACCTGGTCCCCATCATCCTGCAAACCGCTCTCGGACAAAGACCGCATATTACGATTTTTGGGGATGACTATGATACGCCCGACGGCACGTGCATCCGCGACTATGTTCATGTCGAAGACCTGATTGACGCTCATCTGTCGGCTTTGGACTATTTAAGAGAAGGCGGCAAAAGCGATATATTCAACCTCGGCAGCAGCGAAGGATTTTCGGTGAAAGAAATGATTGATGCGGCGAGAAAGGTCACCGGCAAAGACATTCCCGCCGAGATCGGCAAGCGCAGAGCCGGTGACCCGAGCATCCTGATTGCCGGCTCTGACAAAGCAAAGCAGGTCCTAGGCTGGAGGCCTTCGCGCACTTCTGTAGCAAAGATCATTGAAGACGCCTGGAAGTGGCATTCATCACATCCAAACGGGTACAGGAAGGAAGTGTCAACATGATTGAACAAGACATAGCCGGACTCATTCAAAAAGCGCTTGAAACAGGGTTAATCGAACCGGATGACGTGAACTACGCACGCAACCAAGTGATGAACCTGCTGGGTCTGGACTCGTTTCCCGAAGAAGCCCCTGCGGCTTCCGGCGACTCCATCCCCGACCTTTTGGAAAGACTCGCCGCTTATGCAATTGAACACGGCGTCATAACCGACGACGCAGACGCGAAAGACATGCTGGCGGCAAATGTGATGAATTGCTTTGTTGCAAGACCTTCTGTCATCAATGCCGTGTTTCAGCAAAAATACGAGCAATCGCCGCTGGAGGCGACCGCCTATTTTTATCAGCTCAGCAAAAACAGCAACTATATCCAGACAAAACGAATTGAAAGAAATATTTCGTATCAGGCGGATACACCTTACGGCACAATGGATATTACGATCAATTTGTCAAAGCCGGAAAAAGACCCTGAGCAAATCAAACGGGAGCGCGCCGCTGCAAAACGAGCACGCAGCTATCCGACGTGCCTGCTGTGCAAAGAAAACGAAGGGTATGCAGGACGAATCGGGTATCCCGCCCGGGCGAACCACAGGATTATTAAAGTCCCGCTCGCCGGAGAAAACTGGTATTTTCAATATTCTCCATATGCTTACTATAACGAGCACAGCATTTTATTTTCTGAGCAGCATCGGCCGATGAAAATTGATAAGCTTGCCTTTCACAGGCTGCTTGTTTTTACAGAGCTGTTTCCGCATTATTTTATCGGATCGAATGCCGATTTGCCGATCGTCGGCGGGTCTATTTTAAGCCATGACCATTATCAAGCCGGACGATATGAGTTTGCGATGACGCGCGCAGAAGACGCGTTCTCCTTTCAAATCAAACAGCATCCGGACATCGAAGCCTCTGTTTTAAAATGGCCGATGTCTGTCATCCGCTTGAAAGGAACGGCGATCAACAGCCTTGTCGATGCGGCGGATCATATTTTTCAGACTTGGAAAAACTACTCGGATCAACAAGCGGATATTACGGCTTTTACTGATGAAACGCCTCATAACACGATTACGCCTATTGCAAGAAACATGAGCGGTGTTTTTGAAATCGACCTTGTGCTCAGAAACAACCGGACATCTGCCGAGCATCCATACGGCATATTCCACCCGCATGCTGACGTTCACCATATTAAGAAAGAAAATATCGGCTTAATCGAAGTGATGGGCCTGGCCGTTCTTCCTCCCCGCTTAAAGACCGAACTGGCAGGTGTCCAAGAATTCCTGCTCGGTCAGTCAGATGCCGTTGAAGCGCATCACCGGGAATGGGCCGAACAGCTCAAAACCGAATACGGAGAGCTGTCCGGGCCGAAGCATGCTGAATCAATTGTACGAAAAGAACTTGGCCGGAAATTTGTTAAAGCCCTTGAGGATGCCGGGGTATTCAAAAACCGCGAAGCTTTCATGCGCTTCATCCACACGGTCAATCGTCAGGGGTAAGGCTTCACCGGTGTTAAAACAGGCGAAAAAAAGGCTTATTTTAACACCGGATCAAACAGCTCCGCCAACAGCAATGAAACGGCTCCGTAAAGCGTCGCTTCATCGCCGAGCTTCGTTATCGTCACCTCTGTCTGCCTCGCTTCGGCTGTTAAGGCTTTCTGCTGTATCGTTTCTCGTATCGCCGGCAATATGAACCTCCCGCCTTTCATCACTCCGCCGCCCAGCACGATTTTGCCCGGATTGACAAGATGAATGAAGTTGGTCAGCCCGATTCCGATCATCACACCGGTTTCCCGAAAGAGTTCGATACACGTTTGGCAGCCGTTCTCGGCCATTTCAAACAAATCTTTGGCTGTCAGGCTGTCCGGACTTTCTTTTAACCGTTTGTTTCCCCGCTCGGCAATCGCTTTGCCGCTCACAATCGTCTGCAGGCAGCCCCGGTTGCCGCACTCGCACTTTTCTCCATTAATATCAATGATCATATGGCCCAGTTCCCCTGCGATTCCTTCCGCTCCATGGTACAGTTTTCCGTTGATGACAATCCCCGCACCGACACCGTGGCCGACGTTTACGGCCGCCATACTGCCTGCATCATCGCGGCCGCCGAACCACGATTCGCCAAGCGCCATCGCCCTGGCATCGTTTTCAACTCTGACCGTTAAGTTGAATTCTTGTTCCAGCACATCTTTAATGGGAATATTGGTTAGGTTTAAAATCGGGGCGATGCGTGACATTCCCGTTTCAGCATCGACGACCCCGTGCATTGCGATGCCGATCCCGATGATCTTTTCCTGATTGACATCGGCCCGTCCCAAAATCGCATAAACATTTTCTTTTAAAACATCAATGAACGTCTCGTTTGTCAGCGGTTTTTTCAGCAGGCTGGATGTCCGCTGCAGTATCCCTCCGGCTAAATCGGTTAAGATGCACTCCACCGTCTCAGGCCCGGCATCAATGCCAATGACATAATAGGCACCTGTGTTGATGTGCAGCATTGTCGGCTTCCTTCCGCCGCTCGAATGGCCGAGCGTGCTTTCTTTCACGAGCCCTTGTTCGATCAGCTCTTTGACAATGCTTGAGACCGTGGGAGGGGTAATCTTTGTTTCCTTGGCGATCTCGGCTCTCGAAATCGGCTCTGAAGTTCTGATTTTATTAAGAATGATCGATTTGTTCACCGATTTCATTAATTGAAATGTACCACGCTGCATGTGAAATCCTCCATTTACACCATATCGTAGGTTTTATTGTACCACGGTTAATTAATTAAATTAACAAACGAAAACAAGAAGGCTTGCGTTCGAAAATATAATCAGTTATACTGACTATATTGTTTGGTGATTATTTTAGGTGGTGATGATTTTTGAAACAGTTAAGTCAATTTTACGGATTTTTGCTAGGAAAGGTTCTTCAGCAAATGGAGGATCAATTTGCTGATGTTCTCGCTCCGTATAGCTTGAATGCCAGGCAATTCGGAGTACTTGTATTTATTGAAGAAAACCCTTTTTCTTCTCAAAAACTGATTTCTGAACAACTGCAGATCGACCGTACGACAATGGTGAGCCATGTTGACCATTTAGAAGCTTCAGGCTTTGTGGAAAGGACAAAAAACGCAAGTGATCGCAGGGCATACAGCCTAATCCTTACTGAAAAAGGCAGCGATGTACTGTCATCATGCAAACAGGTTTTAGTACAGACAGAATATGAGGTTTTATCCCCTCTGACTGACAATGAAAAAAAATTATTTAAAGATTTGCTTTTAAAAGTATGGAAAAAGTATAAAAACTAGGAGGCATACCCTATGAATTCACTCGATTTTTTTAATGCACGTTTAGAAGCCACCATTAGCCCAATGGATTATTTTAAATCTTCAAAGAATCACCCTGAAAAATATTTTTTAATAGATGTAAGAAACGGGCCAAGCGAAGTCAGGAGTTTGACGATAAAAGGTGCTCAAGCGATACCTGAACACGATCTCCCTCATCGATTAGAGGATATTCCAAAAGATAAAGAAATCATTGTGTACTGCTGGGATGTCTGGTGCAATACGGCAGCTAAAGCAGCTAAATTTTTATTAGAAAAAGGCTATCAAGTGAAAGAGCTGACCGGAGGGATCGCGGCATGGAGAGAAATGAATTTTCCTGTGTCAGCATGCACCGAAGGGGATACTGACAAGGATGCTTGCGGATGCTGAATGGAATGAAAAGAAGGTATTGGATCGGCGTAGCTTCGCGCGATCACGTCTTGAAGGGTGTATCCGGAGGCTTTGCTCAACTTTGCCACGGAAAAGAGGCGCCTTTAAAAAGAATGAATCCCGATGATTGGATCATTTATTACTCGCCAAAACAAAATCTCAAAGATGATGCGCCCTATCAAAAGTTTACAGCTGTAGGGGAAGTGAGTGATAACAGAGTTTACAAGGTTCATGCGGGAGAAGGATTCTCACCTTACAGAAGGAAGATCAACTTTTTAAAATGCCGGGAAACGCCGATCCACCCATTCATTCCCAACCTCTCTTTCATCAAAAACAAACGGCACTGGGGTTATTCCTTTCGATTTGGGCACATAGAAATTAGCGAACATGACTTCAAACTCATCGTTAAACAAATGGTCAAAATATAAAGGGCAGCTGCTCCCTTTATATTTTTTTGCTTTAGTGGAGTATTTCGAGCGCATTGGCAAAACAATCGTTTTATAAATGGAAAAAATTTTTCGGAAAATTTGAAATGAAAGTGTTTGCATAATCAAAATAATCGCGTTATCATACTTGTATACAAGTATACTCGTATAACTAGGAAGGTGAGTGTATGAGCCAATCTAAAAATCTTTTATATCCGGAGAAGTGGCTTTCAAGAGCTTCAACAGGTGTTCGCGTCGCATGCGAGCTGAGAATGCGCATTATTTCCGGCTTGATTGAAAGCGGTACCATTTTATCTGAAAATAAATTGGCTGCGGAATTCTCGGTGAGCCGGTCTCCCATCCGCGAGGCTTTAAAAATACTGGCATCGGAAAAAATCATCCGTTTGGAACGGATGGGCGCCGTTGTCATCGGTTTAACCGAAAAAGAAATTGGAGAAATTTATGATGTGCGTCTGGTGATGGAAACATTCGTATTTGAACGGCTTGGACGGGCAAATGTCGACGAACTGGTAACAGACCTCAGCAAAATATTGGAGATGATGAAAGTCTCCATCAAATACAAAGATGCCGACGAGTTCTCATTTCAAGACGTCTTATTTCACGAAACGATTGTCCGCTCCATCAATCATTCTTACATTTTGATGATATGGAACAATCTCAAACCTGTGATGGAAAGCTTTATTCTTTTATCCATGCGGGCCCGCTTAAAAGAAAAATACGAAGACTTTGAACGAATTCTCGATAACCATGAACTTTATATCAAAGCGATCAAAACGAAAGACAGGGATCTGATGCTTAAATCCCTACATCAAAATTTCGATGACGTGCAAGGTAAAGTTGAAGATCTGTGGCTGTCGCAACAAATGCTGGCGAAAGGGGCCGAACAAGAAAATGACTAGTTATATGTTAGGCATAGATATCGGTACGACAAGCACGAAAGCGGTTTTATTCAGTGAAAAAGGGGACGTGATCCAAAAGGAAAGCATCGGCTACGCGCTTTACACACCGGACATCTCGACCGCTGAGCAAAACCCGGATGAGATTTTTCAGGCCGTCATCCAGTCAACGGCGAAAATCATGCAGCAGCATCCTGACAAACAGCCGTCATTCATTTCATTCAGCAGCGCGATGCACAGCGTGATTGCGATGGACGAAAACGACAAGCCGCTCACCTCCTGCATCACTTGGGCAGACAACAGAAGCGAAGGCTGGGCTCATAAAATCAAAGAAGAAATGAACGGGCACAATGTCTATAAACGGACGGGAACGCCGATTCATCCGATGGCGCCGCTAAGCAAAATCACATGGATTGTAAACGAGCATCCTGAAATCGCTGCCAAAGCAAAAAAATATATCGGAATCAAGGAATATATTTTTAAAAAGTTATTTGATCAATATGTCGTCGATTACTCCTTAGCTTCGGCGATGGGAATGATGAATCTCAAAACATTGGCCTGGGATGAAGAAGCACTTGCCATTGCAGGCATCACACCTGACCACCTATCAAAGCTCGTTCCGACAACAGCCATTTTCCATCACTGCAATCCGGAACTGGCGGCGATGATGGGAATTGATCCGCAAACGCCATTTGTCATCGGTGCCAGCGACGGCGTGCTTTCCAACCTCGGCGTCAACGCGATTAAAAAAGGCGAAATCGCCGTCACTATTGGGACAAGCGGTGCGATTCGCACGATTATCGATAAACCGCAAACCGATGAAAAAGGCAGAATCTTTTGCTATGCCTTAACTGAGAATCATTGGGTCATCGGCGGGCCAGTCAACAACGGCGGGATCGTCCTTCGCTGGATCAGAGATGAATTTGCATCATCAGAAATCGAAACGGCAAAACGTCTCGGCATTGATCCGTACGATGTCTTGACCAAAATTGCCGAACGCGTCAGGCCGGGTGCCGACGGACTGCTGTTCCATCCATACCTCGCAGGCGAACGGGCGCCGCTCTGGAATCCGGATGTGCGCGGTTCATTCTTCGGCCTCACCATGTCGCATAAAAAAGAACACATGATTCGCGCGGCATTGGAAGGGGTTATTTACAATCTGTACACCGTCTTCCTGGCGTTGACAGAATGCATGGACGGTCCAGTTGCCCGAATTCAGGCGACCGGAGGTTTCGCAAGGTCTGACGTATGGAGGCAAATGATGGCCGATATTTTCGAATCGGAAGTCGTCGTGCCGGAAAGCTATGAAAGCTCTTGTCTCGGCGCCTGCATTTTGGGGCTGTACGCGACGGGAAAAATCGATTCATTCGATGTCGTCTCCGACATGATCGGAAGCACGCACAGACACGCGCCGAAAGAAGAATCGGCCAAAGAATACAGAAAATTAATGCCGCTTTTTATCAACTTATCTCGAGCACTTGAAAACGAATATACACAAATTGCAAATTATCAAAGAAGCTTATCCAGCAAAAAATAGGGGAGAATTGGAGGCGTTATCATGCCATTACTGATCGTAGCAATCGGGATTGTCGCATTATTGCTTTTGATTATGGGGTTAAAACTGAATACGTTTGTTTCCTTGATTATCGTATCGTTCGGGGTTGCATTGGCGCTTGGAATGCCGCTTGACGACATCGTCAAAACGATTGAAGAAGGCCTTGGCGGAACGCTCGGCCATATCGCATTGATCTTCGGGCTCGGCGCCATGCTGGGCAGGCTGATCGCGGATTCAGGGGGCGCTCAGCGCATTGCGATGACCCTCGTCAACAAATTCGGAGAGAAAAACATCCAATGGGCGGTCGTCATCGCCTCCTTTATCATCGGGGTTGCATTATTCTTCGAAGTCGGATTGGTATTATTGATTCCAATTGTATTCGCCATTTCAAGAGAATTGAAGATATCTATTTTATACCTTGGAATTCCAATGACGGCGGCCTTATCCGTCACACACGGCTTCCTGCCCCCGCATCCGGGACCGACGGCTATCGCGGGAGAGCTCGGCGCCAATATCGGGGAAGTGCTGCTCTACGGTATCATTGTTGCAATTCCAACCGTTCTTTTGGCCGGACCTTTATTTACGAAACTGGCGAAAAAAATCGTCCCGCAATCATTTGAGAAAATGGGCAGCATCGCTTCACTCGGTGAGCAGAAAACGTTCAAGCTTGAAGAGACGCCCGGCTTCGGCATCAGCGTCTTCACAGCTATGCTTCCGGTCATTATCATGTCTATTTCGACTGTTATTACGCTTATTCAAGAAACGATGGGTCTTGCAGACAACAGCCTGCTGGCAGCTGTTCGCTTAATCGGGAATGCCTCGACTTCGATGGTCATCTCCCTGTTGGTCGCGATCTATACGATGGGGATCGCCAGAAAGATCCCGATCAAACAAGTGATGGATTCCTGTTCAACCGCCATTACACAAATCGGAATGATGCTCTTGATCATCGGGGGCGGCGGCGCCTTCAAACAAGTCTTGATCAATGGCGGAGTAGGCGACTATGTAGCTGAGTTATTCAAAGGAACAGCCATGTCGCCGATCTTGCTCGCCTGGGTCATCGCCGCAATTCTGCGCATCTCCTTAGGATCCGCGACAGTTGCTGCATTAAGCACAACCGGACTCGTTCTTCCGATGCTCGGACAAAGCGATGTCAATCTTGCGCTGGTTGTGCTTGCAACAGGGGCCGGAAGTGTAATCGCTTCCCATGTCAATGACGCAGGCTTCTGGATGTTCAAAGAGTATTTCGGACTAAGCATGAAAGAGACATTTGCCACCTGGACACTGCTTGAAACCATTATCGCGGTGGCCGGATTAGGATTTACTTTATTGTTAAGCCTATTTGTATAAAAAAGTCTTAAATGAAGGAGCAGGTATTACATGCGCAATACAATCGGTGTCATAGGTTTGGGAGTCATGGGGAGCAATATCGCCCTGAACATGGCAAGCAAAGGCGAACAAGTCGCCGTCTATAACTACACAAGGGATTTAACCGATCAACTCGTCCAAAAAACGGGAGGCCAAACAGTCAAGCCGTACTATGAACTTGAAGATTTCGTACAGTCTTTAGAAAAACCGAGAAAAATCTTTCTTATGGTCACAGCAGGCAAACCGGTTGATTCTGTTATCGACTCGCTCGTTCCTCTGCTTGAAGAAGGGGATGTCATCATGGACGGCGGCAACTCCCACTACGAAGATACGGAACGAAGATATGACAGTTTGAAAGCGAAAGGTATCGGCTACTTGGGAATCGGCATTTCCGGCGGCGAAGTCGGCGCTTTAAAAGGCCCATCCATTATGCCCGGCGGAGATCGGGACGTCTACGAAAAAGCAGCTCCGATTCTCACAAAAATCGCCGCCCAAGTAGAAGGAGATCCATGCTGTGTCTACATCGGTCCAAAAGGCGCGGGGCATTTTGTCAAAATGGTGCACAACGGCATCGAATACGCAGACATGCAGCTTATCGCTGAAGCGTATACATTTTTAAGAGAAAAGCTTCTTTTGCCGATAGATGAAATCGCTGACATTTTCGACACGTGGAATCAAGGAGAGCTGAAAAGCTATTTAATCGAAATCACGGCAGAGATCCTGAGGAAAAAGGATGATCGAACGGGCGCTCCGCTCATCGACGTCATCCTCGACAAAACCGGCCAAAAAGGCACGGGCAAATGGACGAGCCTGCAGGCCATCGACAACGGCATTCCATCATCAATTATCACGGAATCCCTGTTTGCCCGTTACCTGTCATCATTAAAAGACGAAAGGACAGCTGCCGAAAACGTATTGGCCGGGCCAGAAACAGAAGAACGGTCCCTGGATCAGAACGTGTGGATCGACCGCGTCAGACAGGCGTTATACATGGGGAAAGTCTGCGCCTATGCCCAAGGCTTCGCTCAATATAAAATGACGTCTGATCTGAACGGATGGCACCTGCCGTTAAAGGACATCGCCCTCATCTTCCGCGGCGGCTGCATCATCCGCGCACAATTTTTAAATCTCATCAGCGAAGCTTTCGACAAACAGCCGGACCTGTCCAACCTGCTGGTCGCACCTGACTTCGCTGAAAAACTAAAAGAATACCAGTCCGGCTTGCGAAAGGTCGTCTGCGAAGGCATCAGCTCAGGCATCTCATTCCCGTGCCTGAGCACCGCCCTCTCCTATTACGACGGCTACCGGACGGGCCGCTCAAACGCAAACCTGCTGCAGGCGCAGCGCGATTATTTCGGCGCTCACACGTATGAGCGGACGGATATGGAAGGCGTGTTTCATACGGACTGGTATTAAAAGCTGCACCCCGGACCTCGGGGTGCATTCTTATTTTACTCAAGAATGAATTTCATACTTTGTTCAACATTTCACAAACTCATACTTCAAATTCGTGATATGATAAATTCAGCCACAGAAAAGGAGGACTGATACCAAAATAAACCAGATATCCGCTTCAGGGATAAAATTTTTTAACTCCACTTGTGAAATGTTTCACAAATAATGTCCGCATCATTCATCCCTGAACATCCTGTTGTAATCAAATTCCTATTCATTCACTGGAGGGTTTACAATGGCAATCGAAGAAAAGGAAATGAAACAAAAGCAAAATGCCTCAACCATGGTTGATCAGCTAGTCGAAAAAGGCCTAAAGGCATTGGAAGAATTCCGCAGCTTTGATCAGGAGCAGATTGATGAGATCGTCAAACAGATGGCGCTTGCCGGCCTTGATCAGCACATGCCTCTCGCCAAACTTGCCGTCGAAGAAACGAAGCGCGGCGTTTATGAAGATAAAATCATTAAAAACATGTTTGCCACAGAGTATGTCTACCATCATATCAAATACGATAAAACAGTGGGCATCATCAATGAAAACGAACACGACGGAGTCATTGAAATCGCGGAGCCTGTCGGTGTCATCGCCGGGGTGACGCCGGTGACCAACCCTACTTCCACTACAATGTTCAAGTCCCTGATAGCGATCAAAACAAGAAACCCTATCGTGTTTGCTTTCCATCCATCGGCCCAAAAATGCAGCCGCGAAGCGGCGAGAATCCTTCGGGACGCAGCCGTCAAAGCAGGAGCACCCGACAACTGTATCCAATGGATTGAAACGCCTTCGCTGAATGCCACTCAAGCCTTAATGACCCATCCGAACGTTTCCCTGATTCTCGCAACAGGGGGCGCCGGCATGGTGAAATCAGCGTACAGCTCCGGAAAACCGGCCCTTGGCGTCGGACCTGGAAACGTTCCGTGCTACATCGAGAAGTCTGCCAACCTGAAGCAAGCCGTCAATGATCTGATCTTATCCAAAACATTTGACAACGGCATGATTTGCGCATCAGAGCAGGCCGTCATCATAGACAAAGACATCTACTCAGACGTCAAAGTCGAAATGACAAGAAACAACTGCTATTTCTTAAATGAAACCGAAAAATCAAAGGTCGAGAAATTGGTCATCAATGAAAATACTTGCGCGGTAAACGCTGATATCGTCGGCATGCCGGCATTCAAAATCGCTGAAATGGCCGGTGTCAAAGTGCCTCAAGATACAAAAATCCTCATCGCCGAATTAGAAGGCGTAGGTCCGGATTACCCGCTGTCCAGGGAAAAACTGAGCCCTGTTTTAGCGTGCTACAAAGTCAGCGGAATTCAAGAGGGATTAAAACGCGCCGAAGACATGCTCGCGTTCGGTGGAACCGGCCACTCGGCGGTAATTCATACGAACGATCAAGAAGCCGTTAAAGAATTCGGATTACGGATGAAAGCCGGGCGGATCATCGTCAATGCACCGTCGTCACAAGGGGCGATCGGCGACATTTACAACGCCTATATGCCTTCTTTAACACTCGGATGCGGCACATATGGCGGAAACTCCGTCTCGTCAAACGTTGGAGCTGTTCATTTAATCAACACGAAAAAAGTGGCGAAAAGGAATGTCAATATGCAGTGGTTTAAAGTTCCTCCAAAAATCTATTTTGAAAAACACGCAACCCAATATTTAGCGAAAATGCCTGACATCTCAAAAGCGTTGATTGTGACTGATCCGGGGATGGTGAAACTCGGATATGTAGACCGCGTCCTACACTACTTAAGAAGGCGCCCGGATTACGTTCATTGTGAAATTTTTTCTGATGTCGAGCCTGATCCTTCAATCGAAACGGTGATGAACGGCGTCGACATGATGGCCAAATTCCAGCCGGATGTCATCATCGCCCTCGGCGGAGGTTCTGCAATGGATGCCGCAAAAGGAATGTGGTTGTTCTATGAGCACCCAGATGCTGAATTCTTTGGATTAAAGCAAAAATTCCTGGACATCCGCAAGCGCATTGTCAAATACCCGAAACTAGGCGAAAAAGCAAAATTCGTCGCGATCCCGACGACATCAGGCACAGGCTCTGAAGTCACTTCATTCTCTGTCATTACAGACAAAGAAACGAATACGAAGTATCCGCTAGCCGATTATGAATTAACGCCGGACGTCGCGATCATTGACCCGCAATTTGTCATGACAGTGCCGAAACATATTACGGCTGACACAGGAATGGACGTATTAACACACGCAATTGAATCATACGTATCGTGCATGGCTAACGACTATACAGACGGCTTGGCCATGAAGGCCATCCAGCTGATCTTCGAATACCTGCCTAGAGCATACAAAAACGGCAGCGACGAGCTGGCCCGCGAAAAAGTGCATAATGCATCAACGATTGCCGGAATGGCGTTTTCCAATGCCTTCCTTGGCATCAACCACAGCTTAGCCCATAAGCTTGGCGCGGAGTTTCACATCGCTCATGGACGGGCAAACGCCATCCTTCTGCCGCACGTGATCCGCTATAATGCAGAAAAGCCGAAAAAGTTCACGGCATTTCCTAAATACAGCCACTTCATAGCCGATCAGCGCTACGCGGAGATTGCCAGAACGCTCGGCCTGCCTGCAAAAACAACTGCAGAAGGCGTTGAAAGCCTGATCCAGGAGATTATCTCGCTCGCCAAAGAGCTTAAAATTCCGATGAGCATTAAACAAAACGGCGTGGATGCTGCCGTATTCGAAAGCAAAGTGGATCTCATGGCCGAACGCGCCTTTGAAGATCAGTGTACGACAGCCAATCCGAAGCTGCCGCTCGTTTCGGAGCTTGCTGAGATTTACCGTTCCGCATATAAAGGAGTTTAGCCAAAGAAGCCGTCATTCCGACGGCTTTTCGTTTTCAATTAGGACTCTTCATTCTCACTACTCTACCATTTGTGCCAATCATACTATATGAAAGTTACGAAACTCCAACTCTTTTCTTTAGCTGAAATACTTAACAAAAAATTAACGGGCTTTCCCCTTGACAAAAAATATTTATTACTTGATAATTTGTATATAATTATAATAATTACAGAGAAATAAAGTTTACAATTTTTATTTCTCTTAAACTACATTCAGGAGGACGATATTATGTCTCTAATCGGAAAAGAAGTACAACCATTCGCAGCGAAAGCTTACAAAAACGGTGAGTTTATCGATGTTACACACGAAGATCTAAAAGGCCAATGGAGCATTTTCTGCTTCTATCCAGCAGATTTCTCATTTGTTTGCCCGACTGAGCTTGAAGACCTTCAAAACGAATATGCTGCCCTAAAAGAACTTGGTGTCGAAGTATACTCTGTTTCTACAGACACTCACTTCGTACATAAAGGATGGCATGATAGCTCTGAGAAAATCGGCAAAATCACTTACGCGATGATCGGCGACCCGTCTCAAACGATCTCCCGCAACTTTGAAGTGCTGAACGAAGAAGAAGGTCTTGCTGACCGCGGAACATTCATCATCGATCCGGACGGTGTGATCCAAGCTGTTGAAATCAACGCAGGCGGTATCGGCCGTGATGCAAGCACCCTGATCAACAAAGTAAAAGCGGCTCAATACGTCCGCCAAAACCCAGGCGAAGTTTGCCCGGCTAAATGGGAAGAAGGTTCTGAAACACTGACACCAAGCCTTGACCTAGTAGGCAAAATCTAAGGAGTGCATTCAATTGGTACTTGAAGCAAATATCAAAGCACAATTAAACCAATACATGCAGATGATTGAAAATGACATCGTCCTTAAAGTCAGTACAGGCGATGACAGTGTCTCTAAGGATATGCTGGCTCTTGTAGAAGAGCTGGCTTCCATGTCATCAAAAATCACTGTTGAAAAGGCGCAGCTCGACAGAACGCCAAGCTTCAGCGTCAATCGTGCCGGAGAAGAAACAGGCGTCACATTCGCCGGAGTTCCGCTCGGTCACGAATTCACATCTTTGGTGCTGGCACTCTTGCAAGTAAGCGGCCGACCGCCGAAAGTCGATCAAAAAATCATCGATCAAATCAAGAACATCAGCGGCGAATACCGCTTCGAATCTTATATCAGCCTCACATGCCACAACTGCCCGGACGTTGTGCAGGCATTGAACATGATGAGCGTGCTCAACCCGAACATCACGCACACGATGATCGATGGTGCGGCATACAAGTCAGAAGTCGAAAGCAAAAACATTATGGCTGTGCCGACCGTATACTTGAACGGCGAATCCTTTGGAAGCGGCCGAATGACGCTTGAAGAAATTCTTGCGAAAATGGGCAGCGGCACAGATGCATCTGAGCTTTCTGATAAAGATCCGTTCGATGTACTCGTTGTCGGAGGCGGACCTGCCGGTGCAAGCGCAGCAATCTATGCGGCGCGCAAAGGCATCCGCACAGGAATCGTTGCCGAACGCTTCGGCGGCCAAGTCCTTGACACGATGAGCATCGAGAACTTCATCAGCGTGAAGCGCACCGAAGGGCCGAAGCTTGCGGCAAGCCTTGAAGAACACGTGAAGGATTACGAGATCGACGTCATGAACCTGCAACGCGCAAAAGGTCTTGAGAAAAAAGATCTTTTCCATCTTGAACTCGAAAACGGCGCTGTTCTGAAAAGCAAAACCGTCATTCTGTCAACTGGCGCACGCTGGCGCAATATCGGCGTACCTGGCGAACAAGAGTTCAAAAACAAAGGTGTCGCATACTGCCCTCACTGTGACGGACCGTTGTTTGAAGGCAAAGACGTCGCCGTCATCGGCGGCGGAAACTCCGGTATCGAAGCAGCGATTGACCTTGCAGGTATCGTCAACCACGTGACTGTTCTTGAGTTCGCACCGGAGCTGAAAGCAGACGAAGTTCTGCAAAAACGTCTCTACAGTCTCCCTAACGTGACTGTCGTGAAAAACGCCCAAACAAAAGAAATCACGGGTGATGAAAACGTAAACGGCATCACTTACGTTGACCGTGAAACAGGAGAAGAAAAACACGTCGAGCTCCAAGGCGTCTTCGTCCAAATCGGTCTTGTGCCGAACACGGAATGGCTCCCTGAAACCGTCGAACGCAACCGCATCGGCGAAATCGCAGTCGACAAACGCGGCGAAACAACCATCCCTGGCCTATTCGCTGCCGGCGACTGCACAGACGGACCATATAACCAAATCATTATTTCAATGGGATCGGGGGCAAATGCCGCATTAGGGGCGTTTGATTATTTGATCCGGAACTAACACGAAAGACGCTATGCTGCTTAAACGGCAGTATGGCGCTTTTTTATGTTATAACCCATATAAATGGGACTTCACATCATGGCCGACAAACGCTTTCCATATGATCAAATTGTACGGATAGGACCAAGCGGGATATTGCGATTGTCCATTCATGTATGAATTGTATTCCATGACTCCATTCCTCTCGTTCTCATGTCTACATTAAATATAAACCTATAAAAGGAAACGGTTAATCAAAAATAAAGACGGCATACTGCATGCAGTACACCGTCTTTTTCAAGAGATTTAATTTGACTCATCATGTTCTTTTTGTCCTGTTTTTTTTCATCCAAAATAAAATAAACAATACAATAAACCATAGAGGAGTCAGCAGCAAGGCCGGGCGAGTCGCATCCGCATACAGCATAATCATGAGAATGACCGCAAACATCGCCAGGACAACATAATTGATAAACGGCGCGAATGGCGCTTTGAATGTTGATGCTGCGTGTAAGTGCGGACGGGTTTTCCTGTATCTAATATGGCTGACAAGAATCACACCCCACACCCATATGAAACAAATCGCGCTGATGGTTGTCACGATCCCAAAGGCTTGTTCCGGTATCAGTTTGCTTAATAGCGCCCCTGCTGACAGGACAATGGTTGATACCCATAACGCGTGACTCGGCACATGGTTTTTATTCAGCTTCGCAAAATTGGCCGGGCCCTGTTTCGTTTTACTTAAATTGTACAGAATCCGGCTTGTTGAAAACATCCCGCTGTTACAAGCAGACGCGGCTGACGTTAATACAACAAAATTAATGATTCCCGCGGCAAGCGGGATGCCGACTAAGCTGAAGGTTTTCACAAAAGGACTTTCCGCTGCATTCAGTTCCATCCAAGGGTTAATACATAATAAGACGATAAGCGCGCCGACGTAGAAAAATAAAATCCGTAAAGGAATTTTATTAATAGCCGATGGAATATTTTTTTTCGGGTTCGACGTTTCCGCCGCCGATACACCTACTAATTCCACACCGACATATGCAAAGATCACCATTTGGAAAGAAAGCAAAAAGCCTGAAAATCCGTTTGGAAACAAACCGCCATGCTCCCAAAGGTTGGTAACCGAAACCGTTCCTGTATGCGTCTTAAACCCGATCACCAGCAAAATAACACCGATGACAATTAACGCAAGAATCGTGATCACCTTTATTAAAGCGAACCAAAATTCCAATTCTCCAAAAAGCTTGACAGTCAACAGATTGAGCCCTAATAAAATGAGTAAACAGATAAGTGCAGGGACCCACTGCGGAATATCAAACCAATATTTCACATAGACACCGACGGCAATCACATCCGCCATAGCCGTCATAATCCAGCAAAACCAATAGGTCCACCCGGTGACAAACGCCGCACGCGGCCCCAGATACTCCTCGGCAATATCGGTTAACGATTGATAACCCGCTTTAGATAACAGCAATTCTCCCAATGCCCGCATCACGAAAAAAAGCGCAATACCTACAATGAAATACGCAAAGATGATAGAAGGACCCGCCAATTGAATCGCCTTACCGGAGCCTAAAAACAACCCGGTGCCAATCGTCCCGCCAATAGCGATAAGCTGTACGTGCCGATTGGATAAGTCCCTCTTTAATTCCCGCTGTTCCACATCAAACTCCTCCTTACCTCTCTAGTGAACGACGAGCAGTAAAAAAGCCCATAAAAAAAGAGATTGGATGTCCTCCAATCTCGCGGTCATAAGAATATCAAAATATATTTGTGCCGCTGACAATCATCAGCACGACAAATACATATTCGGTACTCTTCTGTCCTTTTGCCTGAGATTGTGAACCCTTCGGCGCCGCAGAATTCCGCGGTCTCTCCAGAAGCTGCTCCTGCTGTAGTGCGACCCACAGCAATCATAGCTTGCATGTATTGAGTTTTTCGATAGAGATAATTACTATCGGATAACTTTTAATTTTAATAGAGGTTGAGTGATTTGTCAATGGTCCTATTTATAGTTAACGCTAGTATTCTTAAACTCACCTATACTAGCGACAATATTTTCACCTGGTTTATAAATCAGCTTCTATTACGGAATCCTTTCGAAAATTGGGGTTTAACTGGCACTGCTCATGGGCAGAATAAGCATAATCTCTCTTGTAAACCTTCTAATACTTCTTCTGGTACTTCCCTGACCTTGATATCTTCACCTAGGAAAAGCAGCCAATTTGTTATTTCGGACAATTCTTCGGGATGATTCACATTGATAAAAGTCTTTAGAATGGCTGCGGTTTGATAAGGATTCGTATAGGAAATTGAAATTTTTAAAGGATGATATTTTTTGAATTGGGCAATCGCCTGTGGACCAAGTTCAAGCACAAGGTTGATTACTTCTTCCTGCTTACCTAGTTTCTCTAAAATCTTTTTCTTACTTATTCTTTTTTTCACAGAGTATGGTTTGACATTGGTAAGATTGTCCACAGGGAAAATCCTCCTCCTTTCATCCTTTAAGTCAAAGCCTTCAATCAGCCAAAGGCCTTTTTCATGATAAAGGTGCAGAAGATAAATGGGATAAGTCTTTATTACCTTCTCTTCTTTGATGGTAATCAATAAATAGCTATCCAAAAGAAGGAGCTGGATGAGTTTTTCTAACATGGGATGGGGGAGATCTGAAAGCTCAAGCAGGTCGGGATTATTGGGGTTTGTCCCTTCAAAAAGCAAGATTCGATTTAAAAAAACTAGGGCCTCTTGCTGGTTTTCTGAGATAAGGCCCAGTAATTTTTCAGCTAAAGACTGACGGCTCTTTAGATAAGGGAGTTGTTGATTTCTTGTAGCCATAAAAGCGATAAAAAGAGCTTTAATCTCATGATCGGTAAAGCGAACAGCAGGCAGGACAGAGTGGTTCATGACAAAATAACCCCCGCTCCTTCCAACTTCAGCAACAAGCGGCATCCCCATAGCTTCAATTTCCCTGATATCCCTGATAGCTGTCGAACGAGAGATGTGAAATTCCTGCATGATTTCAGAAATTGTAAAGTGGGCGCGGTTGTTGATATACCGCATGATGATATTAATCCGTTCAACTTTTTTCATCGGGGCCTCCTAAACAGTATCATTTTTTGACATGATTTAAGGTTATTATAAACGCATCAAGTGAAAAGACAAATCATTTGATTATTTTAAAAAAAGGAAGGTTTTGAATATGAAAAATTACACGCTGGAGGAAAAAGACAGCTTTACCGTTTTTGGTATTGGAACGGAGCTTGAGAGCGATTACACAGATTCTGCTGGCATAAATAAGGAAAAGGCAGACTTTTGGGCGGCCGTCAAACAAGATGGAAGGCTTGACACTTTAAAAGCCATAGCTACAAATGACTATATTTTTGCCGTGAACGAAGCGGTAAACAACAAGATGATGCATTATGCTGGCGTGATGACAGAGGCAGAGGCGTCGGTGGCAGGAGAAACCAGAGTTATCCAATTTCCTAAGGGGGAATACCTGGTTGTTAAAGGGGAAGGGAAGACGGCTGATGAGTTGAGCAATAAGCTTACTGGCATTGCCTTCGGTCAAGTCTTGCCGGAAGCAAAGAATTTTGCCTATGTTGGCGGGCCGAATGCAACGGTTGAGATGGGGCAGCGAAACGGCTTAGTATTCGGTGAAATGTGGATTCCTGTTGTTAAGAAATAAAAAGATAAAGGAGCGCTGGAATTGTCCTATATCGTTGATTTTAAAAATGTCTCTACGGTTGGATTAGAGTCTTCACCTGCAGCAGAAGCACTTGCTGGTTTACGTGCTAATGAAGCCCGTTACTTTATGAACAAATACAAGTATGAATTTACGGTTGTACCAGCCAGCGAGTCCTGCGAGACCCTTGATTATGTGAACCGAATTTTGAAAGAAGAACGTGATATTGAGTTTGCGGCCAAACCTATAGAAACGTCGCGTTTTCAAGTGGAAAATATCAAAATTGCCTATGTTTTTTATGAGGATGGTCTTGCAGTCAACGTCATGTATACGATTGATGATCCTAAAAAGCGGGCCGTTGGGTTTAAGCTTTCTGAGGGGATGGAGGTACCAAAGGAGTTAGAAGGGAAGTTTAAGTTCGCTAGGCAGAAGTCTAAATTAGCTGGAACCATTAGGGGCTCCTACTTTGTCATTAAAGGAGAATATTAAAGTAAAAAGCGTAAGTGCCGGAATTCAGTCATTTTTCGTATTTGATCCTTCTTTTTCTTCATTCGGATAAGAAAAACTTGGTTGAGAAAAAAAGCAAATTCATCACAAAGCAAAAATAACAACCATTCATGCATTCAAATGACAAAACAGCACCTCTCCATCAAATTTGAAGGTGCTGTTATTTTTTTAGCGTAAACCTTATTGACGACTTATGGTAAGGCTGGTGCAAATGCAGCTATCCACCCTGCCCGTAAAGGCATCCGCACAGGGATTGTCGCTGAACGCTTCGGTGGTCAAGTTCTTGACGATGATAAAAAGCCCCATAACAAAGAGACCGGATGTCCTCCAATCTCGTGGTCATAAGAATAACAAATCATATTTGTGCCGCTGACAAACCATCAGCACGACAAATACTGCTTAAGATTGTAAAACCCTTCCGCGGTCTCTTCAGAAGCTTCCCCTGCTATAAGTACGACCCACAGTAATCATGGCCTGCTACGTATTGAGTTTTCATTCCTCTCATTTCTGAAAACGAGACAATCCTGCGATAGAAAAATGACCAAGCCAAAGCCGGGTTACTTCCTAAGTTGAAATGCGGTGTCCGATTAATGTTAAAGAAGCCTTCTCAAGCTTTCTCTCCGCTCATCTCAGCGCCTCTTTCCCTCGTTTTGATTGTCTCAAAAAGGAGTTATGCGGTACTATCATATAAAGGTCAATTATTTAAAAATAATGTCATACTTTTAAAATCACCTTATCATGCAAATGCTCGTACATAGGGGGACAGCTCCTATTCTAAAAAGGGGATGGACGATTTTGGAAACCAAATATTTAGATTTACTCGCACAAAAATACGATTGTGAAGCAAAAGTGGTAACGGAAATCATTAATTTGAAAGCGATACTGAACCTGCCGAAAGGCACCGAGCATTTTGTCAGTGATTTGCACGGGGAATACCAGGCATTCCAGCACGTGCTGCGGAATGGTTCAGGAAGAGTAAAAGAGAAGATACGCGATATTTTCAGCGGTGTCATTTATGATAGAGAAATTGATGAATTAGCAGCATTAGTGTATTATCCGGAAGACAAACTGAAGTTAATAAAACATAATTACGATACGAAAGCATCGTTAAACGATTGGTATAAAGAAACGATTAATCGAATGATTAAGCTCGTATCTTATTGCTCTTCCAAGTATACCCGCTCCAAATTACGCAAAGCACTGCCCTCTCAGTTTGCTTATATTACGGAGGAGCTGCTGTATAAAACAGAAGAAGCTGCCAACAAAGAACAGTATTACTCCAAAATCGTAGATCAGATCATTGCGCTTGGCCAAGCTGATAAGCTGATCACCGGTCTTGCATATAGCACGCAGCGATTGGTTGTCGACCATCTGCATGTTGTCGGCGATATTTACGACCGCGGACCGCAGCCGGATCAGATTATGGAAGAACTAATCAACTATCATTCAGTCGATATTCAGTGGGGAAATCACGATGTCCTTTGGATAGGCGCTTATTCAGGCTCTAAAGTATGCCTGGCAAATATTATCCGCATCTGTGCCCGCTATGACAACTTGGATATTATTGAAGACGTGTACGGCATCAATCTGAGACCGCTCTTGAACCTTGCCGAAAAATATTACGATGATAACCCATCTTTCCGTCCGAAAGCAGACGAAAACAGACCGGAAGATGAGATTAAGCAAATCACAAAAATTCATCAAGCGATTGCGATGATCCAATTCAAGCTTGAAAGCCCGATTATCAAGAGACGGCCGAACTTTAATATGGAAGAGCGGCTGTTATTAGAGAAAATAGATTACGACAAAAACGAAATCACGCTGCACGGAAAAACATATCAGCTGGAAAACACCTGCTTTGCGACAGTGAATCCGGAGCAGCCAGATCAGCTATTAGAAGAAGAAGCAGAAGTCATAGACAAGCTGCTATTCTCTGTCCAGCATTCCGAAAAGTTGGGCCGCCATATGAATTTTATGATGAAAAAAGGCAGCCTTTATTTAAAATATAACGGCAACCTGTTGATTCACGGCTGTATTCCAGTTGATGAAAACGGCAATATGGAAACGATGATGATTGAGGATAAACCGTATGCGGGCCGTGAGCTGCTTGATGTATTTGAACGATTCTTGCGGGAAGCGTTTGCCCACCCGGAAGAAACCGATGATCTGGCGACAGATATGGTCTGGTATTTATGGACAGGCGAGCACTCCTCCCTTTTTGGAAAACGCGCTATGACGACCTTTGAACGGTATTTCATTAAAGAGAAGGAAACACATAAAGAGAAGAAAAACCCGTATTACTATTTGCGTGAAGACGAGGCAACCTGCCGAAACATTCTGAAAGAATTCGGCCTCAACCCGGATCATGGCCATATCATCAACGGCCATACACCGGTAAAAGAAATCGAAGGAGAAGATCCGATCAAAGCAAACGGAAAAATGATCGTCATCGACGGCGGCTTCTCCAAAGCCTACCAATCGACAACAGGTATCGCTGGCTACACGCTGTTATACAACTCCTACGGCATGCAGCTCGTCGCCCATAAACACTTTAATTCCAAGGCGGAAGTGCTGAGCACCGGAACTGATGTCTTAACGGTGAAGCGATTAGTGGATAAAGAGCTTGAGCGGAAGAAAGTAAAGGAAACGAATGTTGGTGAGGAACTCTTGAAGGAAGTAGCTATTTTGGAGAGATTGCGGGAGTATCGGTATATGAAGTGAGGAAATGTGGAGTTCAGGGATCATTCTCTGGGCTCTTTTTGACGGTTTTCCACTTCGTACAGCAAATTGCTAACAAGGTCTGGTTTTCTGCTCGTTCATAGATAAGTAAGCGGCGATTGATCTCGCAGGCATCGTCAACCAT
Organism: Bacillus sp. AK124; assembly: GCF_053903085.1. Classification (NCBI taxonomy): domain Bacteria; kingdom Bacillati; phylum Bacillota; class Bacilli; order Caryophanales; family Bacillaceae; genus Bacillus; species Bacillus sp. AK124. Next base: position 59,647 of record NZ_CP096378.1, on the reverse strand, counting down.
GTCACTGTTCTTGAGTTCGCACCGGAGCTGAAGGCAGAGGAAGTCCTGCAAAAACGCCTCTACAGCCTGTCAAACGCGACTGTAGTGAAACATGTACAAATGAAAGAAATTACAGGTGACCTAAACGTAAACGGCATCACTTACATGGATCGTGAAACAGGCGAAGAACAACACGTTGAACTCCAAGCTGTCTTCGTCAAAATCGGTCTCGTGCCAAACACAGAGTGGTTAGACGGATCAGTCGAGTGCAACCGCATCGGCGAAATCGCAGTCGATAAACGCGGCAAACAAGCACCCCCGGCCTGTTGACTCATCACCGTTCACTTCCAAACATCATTCGTAATTGATTATCAATGATAAGTTATTAAACTTGTTTTCATCATAATTAATTTTTTCTTTCTAAAAGGTTTCACTTTCATGAGGGTACTATGATAAGGACACAATTTCTGTATTGACATATTGAAAAATGAAATATATATTTATTGTTGATATTGATAATCATTATCGTTTATTTATTTTCATTCTGCGGTTCATACAGCTATTTACTGAAGAATTAAATACTGGCTCTGGAGGACGTTTAATTGTAAAAAATCTCTGTGTAACGATTCCAGATAAAAAGGAACAACCATATCCTGAGGTCAGCGCCAATGTGTTTGAATTGCTATGGCTCTTGTACGGGAGACGGACATGATTTACATCGAGCTGCTCGTTTTTTTCGGATTATATCATTGCATTAAAGACGGCGAAGTCGTGAAGGCTGGGCTTGTGAAGAGGCGAGTACTGCGGGAAGTCTTTCAAATTGGCCCGAGAACAAATAAACCGAAGTGTGTTACTTACAATTTATTAAGAGGTGAAAATGAGCATGAAGAAACTATTAATCCCGTTTATGCTACTGCTGACGCTTATGATTAGTGCATGCGGCAATGAAGAGTCAGCAACAAAGGATAGCGGCTCAGCAAAAAAAGAATCTAAAACGATTACATACCAAGCGGAAACAGGACCAATCGAAGTTCCAGCCGATCCGCAAAGAGTTGTTATGCTTTCAGGGTATACCGGAAATGTGTTAGATTTAGGAGTCAACGTTGTCGGTGTAGACACTTGGTCTAAAAACAATCCAACCTTTAAAGAAAAGTTAAAAGATGTTCAAGAAGTTTCAGAAGATGACCTAGAAAAAATTATTGAATTAGAGCCAGATTTAATCATCGCGTTATCAACGGTAAAAAATTTAGACAAATTAAATGAGATCGCTCCTACTGTTACTTATACATGGGGTAAAGTAGATTATTTAACTCAGCACGTGGAAATTGGCAAGCTACTAAACAAAGAAAAAGAAGCCCGAGCATGGGTTGACGACTTTAAACAGCGGGCAGAAGAAATCGGAGAAGATATTCGCACAAAAATCGGCAAGGATTCAACTGTATCTGTTATTGAAGCATATGGAAAAGACCTTTATGTTTACGGTAATAACTGGGCGCGCGGTACAGAAATCTTATATCAAACGATGAAACTAAATATGCCTGAAAAAGTAAAGAAAGACGCATTAAAAGCAGGGTATTATACGTTATCAGCTGAAGTGCTTCCAAAATATGCGGGAGATTATGTCATTTTAAGTAAGTACTCTGATGCGAATACATCTTTCCAAGAAACAGACACATACAAGAACATTCCAGCTGTCAAAAATGGACATGTCATTGAAATGCAAGGTGAAGGCGCATCATTCACTGACCCAATCACACTTGAAAAACAACTAGCATTCTTTAAAAAAGCGTTTCTAGGAAACTAAGACTAGAAAAGCAGAGGTCTATTGAAAGGGGTTGGCCAAAGGGCAGCCCCTTTCCCATTCTAAGAAAGGAAAATGATGAGCTTTATGATAAGAAAAACTCAATCTTTTACCTCATTTGCCTTCAAACTCATCTTAGGAATTCTAGTGTTTATTGGTATGTTTTTTATGGCAATGGTATTTGGAGCTGCAGACGTTTCAGTTGAAGATGTATGGTTGGCTCTTTCGTCTTCTGCAACCGGCGATCATATTTCGATTATCCGTGATATTCGGTTACCTCGTGAAATAGCTGCGATTTTTGTTGGCGCAGCTCTTGCTGTCTCTGGTGCAATCATGCAAGGTATAACAAGAAACCCACTTGCTGATCCAGGTTTACTAGGATTATCTGCCGGGGCTTATGCAGCATTGGCTGTTACGATCGCTTTCATTCCATCAGCCAATTACTTTTTGACGATGGTTGCCTGTTTTATTGGAGCCGCACTCGGTGCCTTGTTGGTTTTTGGAATCGGTTCGATGAAAAAAGGCGGATTCTCTCCTTTCCGTATTGTATTAGCGGGTTCTGCTGTTTCCGCCTTTTTATACGCCATTGCTGAAGGGCTTGGCCTTTATTTTAAAATTTCTAAAGATATCTCGATGTGGACAGCAGGAGGGATGGTTGGAACAACTTGGAATCAACTGCGAATCATCGTACCTTTTATTATCATTGGAATTGTTGTTTCCTTTTTCCTCTCGAGACAACTTACCATTCTCAGCTTAAATGAAGAAGTTGCAGTTGGCTTAGGTCAAAATATCATCAGAATTAAAATCCTTCTATTTATTATCATTATCATTCTCGCGGGAGCATCTGTTGCTCTGGTTGGCAATATGACCTTTATCGGTCTTATGATTCCTCATATTGTTCGGGCAATTGTTGGAACCGATTATCGTTTTATTTTACCAATGTCTGCAACTTGCGGAGCTACTTTTATGCTATTTGCTGATACACTTGGCCGTACCTTAAATGCACCATATGAAACACCTGTTATAGCCATTGTCGCTATGCTTGGTTTACCGTTCTTCCTGATCATTGTCCGAAAGGGAGGAAAAACACTCTCATGATACATTCAGCATTAATCAAAAAACAGCGAATGATTTTATCGATTTCTCTAATACTCATCATAGCTACAGCTATAATTGGGATGGGAATAGGGTCTGCTAGTTTATCTTTTGACAGACTCATCCACACTCTATTAGGTCAAGGAACCTTTAAAGAGGAATTTATATTATATTCTATTCGCTTGCCTCGAATATTGATTACTTTATTAGCTGGGATGGCACTTGCTATGTCAGGTGCTATTTTGCAAGGAATCACAAAAAATGATTTAGCTGATCCAGGCATTATTGGGATTAACTCCGGTGCTGGGGTTGCCATTGCCGTTTTCTTTTTATTTTTCCCAGCTGAAGCTGGATCATTTGTTTATATGATTCCAATTGTTGGCTTTATAGGAGCGATTATAACGGGCTTCTTCATTTATCTGTTAGCCTATAACAAAAATAGTGGTATGCAGCCTATAGGCTTAGTCCTCATCGGAGTCGGATTCTCAACTGCACTTTCCGGAGCTATGATTGTCATTATTTCTTCTGCTGAACGGACAAAAGTTGATTTCATCGCCAAATGGCTGGCAGGGAATATTTGGGGTACAGATTGGCCATTCGTTGGGGCGCTCCTGCCTTGGTTAGTCATCTTGATTCCGTTTACTTTGTACAAAGCAAATCGACTAAATCTATTAGGATTAAGCGAGCCTGTAACCATTGGCGTTGGGGTTTCCATTGAAAGGGAGTGGATCGTTTTACTTTTAACAGCTGTCGCATTAGCGGCTGCTGCCGTTTCTGTCACAGGAGGTATTTCCTTTATCGGATTAATGGCCCCACATATCGCAAAAACTTTAGTAGGACCCAGAAATCAACTATTTATCCCTGTTGCTATTCTACTTGGCGGTTGGTTCTTATTATTCGCCGACACAATCGGACGTAATATCATTGAAACCACTATACCGGCTGGAATCATGGTCTCATTAATCGGGGCACCTTATTTTATTTATTTGCTATTGAAAAAGTAAAATCCATAAAAACGAGGCTGTTCCAATGAGTCTCCAAAAATTCATTTCAAAATGGACCCATTAAATCAAACCCTTTGGTAGTCCATTTTGCAGAGGTGGTATGAAAGGAAGGCGTTTTCTCTTTTCAGACGACCTCTTTTATCTATTAGAGTGAAAATCTAAAAAAACCTCATTTACTTTTGATCCAATGCCGTTCTGATCTGATTAACAGCCACCTTCTATCGAGGCTTGCTACGGTTTTATTTCAACAAAAAACTGCTTTGTTATAGCTGCTTCCTTGTCATCGTAGAGTCCGTGACAACCGAACGCCGCTTTTTCTGACTCTTTCTCCGGAAAATATTTGCATACTTATATCAATAGGCTGCCATAAATATGGTACTATTATTTTAAAAAAAGAGATTCAGAGGCTGAAACAATGAATGAACTTGTGTTTGAAAAGAGAGAATTTACTTCAGATCATGTCAATGTTGTAAAAGCAATGCATATAAATAACTATCCGATTGTGTACATCCTTTATAATGAGAAAAAGAAACCGACTGCATATATTGGGCAAACGGTTCAAGCTGCACGGCGTTTGAAGAATCATATAGATGATGAAAAGCGAAAGAAATTGAATCGCTTTATATTAATCGGGCATGAGAAATTTCATCAGTCTGCGACATACAATATTGAATCAAATTTAATTAACTATTTTATAGCCGATAACCGCTATCAGCTGCAAAATGTGAGCCAGACCAGGTCTAGGGAAATGCACAATTACTATCAGAAACCCTTTTATAATGAAAATATCTTTCAAGTCATTTGGGAGAAGCTGAGAAAAGAGAAAATTGTGGGCGATTCTCTTGAAAACCTTAGGAATAAAGACATTTATAAATTATCTCCTTATAAAGAGCTCTCGCCTCAGCAGCTTGATATTAAAAAGAAGATCCTTGATTTCTGTAAAGAACATATACAAAAAGAAGGAAATCATGTCATTGTTATTGAAGGAGACGCCGGCACAGGGAAAAGTGTCCTGTTAAGCTCCCTGTTTAATACAATTCAAGATTTAGCTAAGAGCGAAGACTCTTTTTTGGAAGAAACAGATAATTACTTGCTGGTGAATCATAGCGAAATGCTGAAAACCTATAAAAGCATCGCCAACAGCTTACCGAATTTAAAGAAAAAGAGTTTCATGAAGCCGACAACATTTATTAATGAGAAAACCAAGACGGGAGCAACAGCGGATATCGTATTAGTAGACGAAGCTCATCTGCTTCTGACAAAGGAAGATTCCTATAACAATTTCCGCTACCAAAACCAGCTGGATGAGATCATTAAGCGAAGTAAAATCACTGTTGTGATCTTTGATCCAAAACAAGTCTTAAAGATTAAAAGTTATTGGAACGATAGATTGCTCGAAGAAATCATCAATCAGTATGATGCGAAAACTGTGAAACTTACAGACCAAATGAGAATGAATGCCAATCCAGAAACGATGAAGTGGATTGACAGCTTTGTTGAAAAGAAAATTCTTTCTTTGCCGACTGAAGACTCCTCCTTCGAGCTAAAAATATTCGATGATGCTGCTGCGTTTAAGAAAGCCATTGAAAGTAAAAACAACAAAGACGGGCTCTCTCGGATTGTCTCGACATTTGATTATTTACATAAAAAAGATAAAAAGACGTACATCGTTGATGAAGAAGGGATTAACATGCCCTGGAACAGCACCCAGGATAAAGTGACATGGGCCGAAAATCCGACTTCAATTAAAGAAGTCGGCTCCATTTATACTGTTCAAGGGTTTGATTTAAATTACGTCGGCGTCGTTCTCGGCCCTTCCGTAAGCTATGATGAAGACAACGACGAACTGGTAATTAATACTTCCAAATACAAAGATACAGGGGCATTCATTTCTCGTACAGATTTGTCGCCAGAACAGAATGAACAAGTTAAAGAACAAATTATCTTAAATTCAATAAATGTCCTGATGAAACGGGGCATTCACGGCCTCTATATTTATGCGACAGACCCTAAATTAAGAAAAAGACTACTCGAGTTAGAAAGGGGAAAATCATCATGAGTGATATCCAAAACCTAATCAACGCAATCAACGAATTCAGAGATGAACGAAACTGGAGACAATACCATAACCCAAAAGACCTCGCCATCTCAATCTCCATCGAAGCAGCCGAGCTGCTCGAAGACTTCCAATGGATCAGCAGTGAAGAAGCACTCAAAGCCAATAAAGAAAACATCCGTGAAGAAATCGCAGATGTTTTAATCTACTCATTCATGTTATGTAACGATCTTGGACTGGATGTAAAAGAGATTGTGGAAGAGAAGATTGTGAAGAATGGGAGGAAGTATCCGGTTAATCATAATGGTTGAGACTCTCCTTTTAAGTAGAGAGAGCTTCTTTCCCAATTGAAGACCGCTCTCTCTATCTCCATGATGCGTTGATGATGATGGCGCTCTGCTCGTTTACTTACCGTAATCTCCCCACTTCATTTGCTTTTTAGCACCGTTCGCTAGCTCCCTGTTATTTTTTTAAAAAATGACATTTGTCACCCGATTTTCATGACCTCACTTACTAAAATCCGCCTCCCTCAGCTTATACAATGGAATGAGTAAATCAGGAGGTGGTCTGTAAGCCATGAGCGATGTTGTGAGCTTGACGAATGTGACAAAGACATTCCGCCAAAAAACGGCGGTTAATCAGATAGATTTTTCAATTAAAAAAGGAGAAATTATAGCCATTCTAGGGCCAAACGGCGCCGGGAAAACAACAACGATTTCTATGATATTGGGGCTGTTAAAACCGACGGCAGGCAATATCACATTATTCGGTTCCATGCCGCATGAAAAACGGGTGCGTGAAAAAATCGGCACGATGCTGCAGGAAGTCAGCGTCATGCCTGGTTTGCGTGCAGGTGAAATCATCGAACTCGTTAGGAGCTACTACCCAAAGCCTCTATCCTTTCAAAAGCTTAGAGCGTTGACAGGTTTGACAGACAAGGATTTAAAAACACAGGCGGAAAAATTGTCAGGTGGGCAAAAGCGGCGTCTCGGCTTTGCCTTGGCGCTTGCCGGCGATCCAGAACTGATGATCTTTGACGAACCCACGGTCGGAATGGATATCACTTCAAGAAACCGCTTTTGGCAAACGGTTCAAACGCTCGCAGAGCAAGGAAAAACGATCATTTTTTCTACACACTACTTACAGGAAGCAGATGATGCCGCGCAACGAATCTTGCTGTTTAAAGACGGCAGCATAGTAGCTGACGGGACGCCGCTCCAAATAAAATCAAGAATATCGAAGCATTCAGTTTCATTTATAGTCGATCCCGAACAGTCGCTTGAAAAGCTGTATCAGCACCCGGAAATCAAACAGATTTTTCGTAAAAACAACCGGGTTTACATCGACACGGCCAATACGGACAAAATATTGGAACTCATTTTCGCAGAAAAGATCGGCGCTTATGATATTCAAATTGAACGCGGAAACCTTGAAGAGGCGTTTCGCCAGCTGACAGGCAAAGGAGACGATGTAAAATGAATGTATTTCAGATGCAATGCAGAATGGAAATCAAAAGAATGCTTCGAAACCGCTATTTTGTCTTTTGGTCATTGGCCATGCCGATTGCTTTTTATTATATTTTTACAAATGTCGTCAATACGAATGCTCCCGACCCTGCGGCTTGGAATGCGCATTATTTAATGTCAATGACAACATTCAGCGTCATGGGCTCTTCGATCATGACGCTCGGCATCCGCATGGTTCAAGAACGGACCCAAGGCTGGTCGACGTTCATACGCGTAACGCCTCTTCCCGACCACATTTATTTTATCGCTCAAATGGCGGGGCAAAGCGTCATTCATATTCTTTCGATCACAGTCATCTTCTTAGCCGGCGCCTTGATTAACGGCGTTTCTTTATCCCCGTTGGAATGGTTCCTGTGCGGATTGTGGGCCCTGCTTGGCTCGCTCCCTTTTCTTGCGATCGGGACACTGATCGGGATGATGAAAAAAGTGGATACAGCAGCCGGAATCAGCAATGTGCTGTATATGGGGCTCGCCGTATGCGGAGGGATGTGGATGCCGCTTGAAATTATGCCAAAAATGATGCAGAATATCGGCTTTTGGCTGCCATCCTATCATTATGGCAGCGGTGCCTGGGAAATCGCTCAAGGTCAAATACCAAACTGGAAAAATATTCTCATCCTATTAGCCTATTTAGTCATTATTATGCTACTATCTAAATATATAAGAAGAAAACAAGAAGCGGTGTGAGTAAGAATGAAAAAAAACTTCAGCATGTTTCCGAAACGGTACGGCTTTTTTCCCTATATCTTTTTAATCTATTTACTGCTGCCTATTTCTTATTTGACGAATCAGACCTCTGGGATCAAACAGCTGATCGGTTTTGGACTCGTGCTGCTTTTCTTAGTGACGTACCGCCAGCTTTTTTTTATTTCGCCGCAAAAAAAATTATTTACTTACTGGCTGGCCATCCAGCTTTCGATCATTTTGATCTACACTGTATTTTATGATATCAATTTAGTCTTTTTAGGCTTTTTTTCAGCGAACTTTATCGGCTATTACAGGGAAAAAAAGATATTTCGGCGCGGGCTTGCCAGCCTGGTTGTTGTATTGGTCGCCCCTTTTATCTATCATCTGCTGAAAGATCCTTCCCTGCTAAATCGGCTCTTTTATTTTCTGCCCTTTCTTGTGATTATGCTCATTTCACCATACGGCATCCGCTCCATGAACCGCCGCATGGAACTGGAACAAGAGCTTGATGAGGCAAATCAGCAAATTAAGGAACTGGTCAAACGCGAGGAGCGTGTACGAATTGCCCGTGATCTGCATGATACACTTGGCCATACTCTCTCACTGCTGACATTAAAAAGCCAGCTTGTCCAGCGTACCATCGCCAGCGACCCCGAACGGGCGCGAAAAGAAGCAAGAGAAATGGAAACCACATCAAGAGCAGCTTTAAAACAAGTCCGGGAACTCGTGTCTGATATGAAAACGGCAACGATCGCAGAAGAGCTCATCCACATCCAGCAAATCCTGCGGGCTGCAGACATCACATTCGAATACATGGGAGGTTCCGATTTTTCAAATATCTCTCCTGTCACACAAAACATTGTCAGCATGGGTATACGCGAAGCCGCCACAAATATCGTCAAACACAGCCGCGCCACCCATTGCACCATTTCCATCTCTCAAACAGATGATAAAATAAGCATTACCATCAAAGACGACGGAATGGGGATGGATCAGCAAACACCATTTGGTAACGGCTTGCGCGGAATGAAAGAAAGACTTGCATTAATCGACGGCGCTCTCGACGTTTCAACCCATAACGGTACAGTTTTAAACATCACCGTTCCGATTGTAAAGAAAGCTGAACGAAAGGAAACAATCCAATGATTCGTTTATTTATTGCCGAAGACCAAAGAATGCTGTTAAGCGCGCTGGGGGCCTTGCTTGATCTTGAAGAAGACATGGAAGTGATCGGCCAGGCGACAAACGGCGAAGAAGCGCTCACCGCCATTCTCAAACTAGAACCGGACGTCTGCCTCATGGATATCGAAATGCCCGTCAAAAGCGGCTTAGAAGTGGCAGAAGAGCTGATGAAACGGGGCTCAAAAAGTAAGGTTATCATATTAACAACATTTGCCCGCCCCGGCTACTTCGAGCGCGCCGTCAAAAGCAATGTCCACGGCTACCTGCTCAAAGACGGGGAAATCGACGACCTCGCAGACGCCATCCGAAAATGCACGGAAGGAAAGCGAATCTTCAGCCCGGAACTCACCTTTGATGCCATCCGCAAGGTAAACCCGCTCACCGAACGCGAGCAGGAAATCCTGCGATTGGCGGCTTTAGGAATGACGACGAAAGAAATTGCCGCCGAGTTATTTTTGTCAGCAGGCACCGTCCGGAATTATATTTCTGAGATTATGCATAAGCTGGATGCGAAGAACCGGACGGAGGCGGCGAAGGTTGCTGAGGGGGAGGGGTGGATTTGAATAATGTTAATTTAAACCAACTGTGAGAAATTTCATCTCCATAGGTAAATATCAACCTTTCTCCACCCTTTTTAGCATAGTATTTCTCTACTTTATTCATTAATTGTATTAGCAAACTATGATCCTTGCCGATGGATAACTTGAAGGATAAATAAATGTTATTTTCTTTCTTGCTATCTATTGAACAACTCCTAATAGGCGTTTTTGAAACAATAATGTTTACCAATAAAAAACATACTTCTTATAACTTTGTCTATTCAAACTAACATGATTACATTATTAATAGCCATCATTCTGTTAAGAAAGCTAATTATCATTAAATAGTTCTATTATTTTGTTTATTAGTCGCATAAAATCGGTATCATTATTCGATGCGATATTTTCCAACACCTTTTTTTCAAATTTATCTTTACTTACTCCTAATTTTTTCGCTATCATACCCATCGTAATATTAAAAACATTTTTTCCATCTAATAACTCTAGCCAGCTTGTTTCCCAATTTTCTTCAGCATATGTTTCTTCCATATAATTAAAAACATTTATTAAATCGGCAAGAACGTCGTTCCAATTATTACCATTAAAAAGATTTTTAATATAACTTTCATGATTTTTTAAATTGTCTACCTTTAAATCTTTTTGTTTTATAAATGATTCTATAGTACTTAGCTTATTTCTTAATAATGAATTCATATATTTTTTCTTTGTATATTGTAATTGTTCATCTGCAATAGATCTAACCCTATCTTCTATTTCATTTATACTTATCTCATTAATTCCAAAAAAATTTGTAAACTCATCGCAAACTTCTTTAATGATGTTTAAATCTAGAAAATAATTTTCTATTTCATGTTTTTCTAATACTATGAAGTGCCTATCAAAATAATCTACATCTCTATTCCTCATCTCTTTTATTGATTTTTCATCTCTTGTGTCTCGATCAATAAGAAATACAAATCTTGGATCCAGAAGGTATTTTTTAACTTTTACTAAACCGTTAAAAGTTCTAATTATTTCAGCGCAATTCCCCAATTCTCTTACTTTAATATTCTCTTCTGCTAATAGGTTTTGAAGTAAAGTAACTTCTGTATTTCCTTCCACAAATAAAATCTTATCATTTGTATAGCTCAAACCAAGACTTCTTAGTGTTTTTTCACAGGATTCATATTCAATTTTATCTATAGATCTTTTTCCTAAAACATAATTTTCTCCGTTTCCAAAATTATTATAAATTAATGTTTTTGAATGCGTAATTAAATATGTTTGTCCTAATCTTAAATTAGTGAAATCAATTTTTGAAGAACTTATGTCGCCCAAAAGTTTAGTAAATCTACAAGTAAGTTCTTCGTGCAAGTGATTCTCTGGTTCGTCAATAACTAGAATTCCCATATCTTCTATATAAGCCAATAACAAGAAGCTATACCAGACTAACTTCTCTCCAGAACTAAATTTTCTAACGTCAAAGTTTTTTCCGTTTCCATCACTATTTGCTAATAGTATAAATTGATTTTCTCTTACCTTACCAGAAAAATTAGAAACTTTAATATATGGAATTAATTCATTAAGTAACTTTTTTGCTTCATCAAAGTATTTATTCTTTTTAGGTGTCAAAGGAATTATTCTTTGATAGATATGATCATTTATCATTAGAGAATATAAATTATAGTATATCTTTTCTGGTTCTAAAACAAAGTCAACTATTGGAGAGAACTCATTCTTGCCATCAAGTTTTACCTCTTGAAACGTAATATCTCTCTCTCCTACTGTTTTGTCAGCAGAAATATATGCAATGATGCTTTTGGGTTGATCTAAGTCCCAAAAACTATTTAGAACCTCCTCTTGAATAAAATTTTCTGTTTTAATATTCCATTTTACGTTTTCAGTTAAAACTTCTTGCACAAATAGAGTTAATTTTATATCAAAATACTCAGGGATTTCAGTTCCGAATTCGCTATTTTGCAATAACCTTTGAATTTTATGCGAAGATAAATTACTAAAGTCTTCTTTTTCGAATTGAAGTTCTGTAACTATTGAAGATTCTTCACTTCTAATAAAATCAAAAAACTCCTTACCTATCATATCTTCTAATACTATATCTTTATATGTATTCATTAAATTATTCATCATTCTCTTTGCAAAGTATGCTTTCTGAATCAGCATTACTGACTCAAAGATAGTCGTTTTACCTGAACCATTTCGACCACTAATTGTATTTATTCTTTTGGCACCATCAAAATTCAAACATATACTTGAATTAAAACGTTTAATGGAATTTAGTACAATATTTTTTATTTTCATTTTTTCACTCCTTAAAATGAAAGTCCTCGATTATTATACCAAAAGATAGCTTATATCTTTTTACAGATATAAGCTATCTTTATTAATGAATTTTCATTTAACACATAGTCTTACTCACTTATGATAAGGCTCCCCCCGGTTAATCCGAAACGCCCGATAAACCTGCTCCAGCAAAATCAGCCGCATGAGCTGATGCGGGAACGTCATCCTTGAAAACGACAGCTTTTCATCTGCGCGCTTCAGGACGGCGTCGCTCAAGCCGAGTGAGCCGCCGATGACGAAGGTTACCTTGCTCTTTCCATATGTGGCGAGTCTATCCATATTATCGGCTAATTCTTCCGAACTTTTCATTTTTCCTTCGATTGCCAGGGCGATGACGTGGGCGTCGGGGCTGATTTTGGAGAGGATTCGTTCGCCTTCTTTGTCTTTGACGATTTTCATGTCCTGGTCACTTAAATTTTCCGGCGCTTTTTCGTCCGGCAGTTCGATGATGTCGACTTTTGCGTATGCCGAAAGCCGTTTTATGTATTCGTCAATTCCTTGTTTTAAATATTTTTCTTTTAGTTTTCCGATTGCTACGATTGATATATTCACAGGTCATCCCCACTTTAAGAACAAGTTATTCAGAAGCATTATCCACAATTGTGGATAAAGGTTGTGTATTTAGTGTCCGATCATTCGTTCCCCACTATATATACTGCAGGCTTATCGCACAATTCACAGGTTGTGGATAAACTGTGTGTATGTTCGATTTTTCTGATTTCAGGGGCCAATTCTTCTTCATCCACATACATGTCAATGACGGTTTCAATATGCTCTTCGCAAGACTTCATAAAAGTCCCTCCAATATCTGTATCATTGGGCTCTTTTATAAAAAAGCTCCTTATTCAATATACCCTATTTATGCACATGTTAGTAGGTTTTAGCATGACTTCGCGCGGTTATCCACAAGCTTTTTATATTCCTCTGGATAACTCTGTTTTCCCTAAATAAAAAACACCAGCTACCCTCGCTGATGCTCTAATCTTTTTCTATACTACTTCTCTTTTTTCCTGAACAACTAAAGAATGCTGATTCGTGATATGCTGCAAATATGAAACGTTAAGAATGAAAGTCCAAAACCCGTTAACCGGCTTTTTAGAGAACCTCATAAACGATTTTCTAACCTTAAATGCACTAACTAGATTTATCGTCCAAAAAAGGAGAAATGAGAGCTGCGGGAGGAAGCTGTGTCCGGGGCGCAGCGGGAGAAGCAAAATGCTGTTGCTGTATGGCAGCAACTCTTCTCTTTGAAATGTGATTGAGTAAAAAGTCCAAAAAGGCTCCAAAATTGAAAAGACGCTTAGCAGCAGCGTCACTTTAATGGCGACATAGGGGAGCTTAATTTGGCATCGTTCTAAATTCTTTCTTCTTGAAAGAAACCAGTACGGGATGTATATGCCAGACGTTATGATTGTTAATAACACCGCATATATGGCTTTTATTTTCGGAAATTCTTCTAATTCCTTACTCATGCTGAAACACTCTTCTTTCCTTAAAACTGTTCTTCCAGGTCTTTTTATCCTTGTCATCTATACTTTTCCACTTTCCTTATCAAAATGTACTATATTGAATGCAATAAATCAAAATCCATTGAAGTGTCAAATTGGGATTTTCTTAGGTATATGGATTCTTTTTTTTGACCTGAATAAAAAAACTATATCATTTTACCTAATCCTTATTTCGTATTCACCTGCAGAAATTCGACAATCAATAGGACATTATTCGTCATATTTTTACCTTTGTAATATGCAATCTGTCATTGCGTAACATAAAGAGGTTCATTCGAATCATTTTGTCTTTTTTTCGTTATTTCCCACCTCTCTCAAATAGGAATAATGACACGCTTTGTTTCATGTGGAACATTGGCCATGAAAAAAGATCAAAGCTTCACAGCTTTGATCTTACAGCCTCTTGCTCATATGCAAATCCGTCGTCTCAAAATTCATTTTTTCATAAAGCCGCTTCGCCTTTTTATTATGGGCGAATACATGCAGGGACAGCTTTTGGACTCCTAATTGCTTTGCCTCTTCTTCTAAGACGGCTAAAGCCTGCTGGCCGATTCCCTGCCCTCGATACGCTTCATAAAGCCCGAAATCGTAAATAAATGCTTCCTTTTGAGGATGGTGCGGGTCAGCGTAGAGCCAAAGCCAACCTGCGGCATCCTCACTGTCGTCCATGATTGACCATAGATGATGGTTGTTCGTTTCAATGCCGTTTGGCAAAAGAGCTGCAAATTGCTCTTCTGCTTTCTCCATCGCTTCCGCCACTGTCCATGTGCCCGCTTTTACTTTCTCCATGGCGTAATGCTGGATGGAATAGGCATGGTATGTCTTAAAGTCTTCTTCCGTCATTGGCATTAAACGGATTGCCGGTTTTTTTCTCGGTTTGTTTAAGTCAATTTTAATTTTTGATTTCAACATCAAATTGTGCTTCACTTCCTTGTTTATTGATCATGATGCTTTGCTCAGCCATTCGCTTTTCGGCTCGGAAAGTTTATTGATTCTGTGCTGAATGTAAATGACATTCAAAAGGAACGCAAAAATGGATCCATTCGCAGGTTCTTTGCCTGAGAGCTTGTTTAATGAAGCGGTCACCACCAGTGCGCAGTAAATCAAAACACCTGCGGACAGAATCAAAATCACGCGGTCGAGCAGCATATAAAGGCTGTAATGCATGTCAGGAAAAGCGATTTTTGCTGATATTCTAATTGGAATCGAAAATAAATGATAAAATATGATAGCTTTTAACGTGGTGTAGGGAATATCATGATAAGGCAGCAAATCGAAGCTTTTTTTCCTGGATAGAAACCAGTATGGTATGTAAACCCCCAGTGTGATCAGACATAGCACAAAAACGGACACGATACTTCTGCTCTTTACATTAGACAGCGTTTTCAACGCAGTCTGCACATTGTCGTTCATATCATTCCTCCGGACACTCGTTTTCCAAACAAATGAATTGAATGAATTTTTTCATAGCAGCGGCACACCCCCTCAATATATTCTTTTCTCTGCTTTTAGACAATATGACTTAGGTACCAATATGACAAATGTACTATTTTTTAAAAAGGATTGCCGCCTTCTCGATTAGCTGAAAAATGTGTGACAACCGTTTTTATGTCATAAGAATGAAACAAAAAACAAAGAGCCTGATTGGAATTCAGGCTCTTTTGTTTACCGCTGTATACTTTTTTGAAGAGAAATCTGCCAGTTGATGCCGGTGCCAATATGGTGTGTTTTGGCAAAGGATCCTTGATTGAGGGCAATACCCAGGCGGTCTAATGAATTGATATAAACAACCGGCTTACCGACCGGCATATCGGCAAACGACCGTCCAAAAGCCATCGTTTGCTGATAGACTTTGGTGTCCTCTTGTTTGATGACCACTTCCACAGGATCTCCGTATTGAACGTCAAGTGACTTGAACAGTTTACGGCTGATATTTGTCCAAAGGTTTCCAAACCGGATATCTAAAATGTCGATCGTTCCGGTTATCCAATCATTTTCGATATAAGCTTCCATGACCGGAAGTTTGACGATGGAATCTGTTGAAACTTCAGGACCGATCCGGTCGAAGCTTAGAATCCCGGCTGCCAGTCTTGCCCCGGTGTAAGCGTAAATGTCGCGGCCATGGAATGTATGTGATTCGCCTGATCTCGGAAGCCTGTTTTGCGCTTCATCAAGATAGCGCGCTTCGACAATCCCATTTTGCCGGCTGATATGGGTGAGTGTTCCGTTGTCCGGTGTGATGATATATTGATCGGAAGAGGTTCTGACTGCGACGCTGCGGCGTTCTGAGCCGACCCCTGGATCGACGACCGACACGAAGACAGTGCCTTCAGGCCAATAAGAAACGGACTGCAGCAGCCGATAGGAAGCTTCCCAAATGTGAAAAACGGGAATGTTGTGCGTCAAATCAAAAATCCGGAGTGAACTGTCAACCGAATAAGCCACACCGTACATCGCATTTACTGCCCCGTCATCAAGGCCAAAATCAGATTGTAATACAAGTGCATGCTGACTCATCCTATCTTCCTTTCCGCCCTGATCTTTTAAACTCTGCATTGAATCGGCCATTTGTCAGAATATTAAAGTCATCATATCGTACGCAAAATTGAAACGCAATATGATGCTTTGTCCATTTTTTACAAACTATAATTTTTATAGGGCAAAAACTTGGAATTCACACCCAAAAATTCGATTATTCACTCAGAAAAAATCTCATTTCACTCTCCAAAAATCACATTTTTTCCTTTTGACGATCATTCGTAGGGCGCGTCATAATAATAAAAAAACAGCCCGGCCGTACCGGCCAGACTGTCTTGATCAGCTTCCCAATTGTGATCTGGTCAGCTTTACTTCTGTTGTTTTTTCTTTTCCGCCCCGCAGGTATTTGATTTTTACCTTGTCGCCGACGTTTTTGGTGTAAAGCTTTTTACGCAGATCAACAATATCGTAAACACGGTCACCGTTAAATTCGACGATGACATCAAGCTCTTTCAAACCGGCTCTGCCTGCAGGAGACACCGGCTGAACGCCCATCACAACAACGCCTGATGTTACGTTTTTCGGCAGTTTAAGCGTTTCCTGCCAGTGGTAGCTTGCGATGTCGCCAAGTGATTTCATCTCAATTCCGAGATACGGCCGTCTCACTTCACCGTACGTTTCCAAATCTTCGATAACCGGAATGGCAAGGTTGGCCGGAATGCTCAGGCCAATGCCTTCGACGGCTGATTCAGCGATTTTCATCGAATTAATGCCGATGACTTTTCCATCAATATTAAACAGGCCGCCTCCGCTGTTACCCGGGTTAATGGCAGCATCTGTCTGCAATACTTCAGCATTCCAGTCCGGCTGTCCGTCTCCGTTTGAATCGACCGGAACTGCACGTTCGGTACCTGAGATGATACCTTGTGTAACAGATCCTGAAAACTGCAGGCCAAGCGGATTTCCAATCGCGATGACAGGCTCGCCTGTCTTCACTTTATCAGAATTTCCAAATTCAGCAGCAGCTTTTATTTTATTGCTGTTGACTTGCAGAACGGCCAGATCCATCAGCTTATCACTGCCGATCAGTTTTGCCGGAATCCGTGTTCCGTCATTCAGGCTGACTTCAATTTGGGACGCCCCTTCAATGACATGGTGGTTGGTCACAATGTGGGATGTGTTGCCGTCCTTTTTATAAATAACGCCCGAGCCTGTTCCCGCTTCGCTGTCACCATCCCATACACCTGTCTTTTGGATGTTGATAACGCCGACAACAGAATCAGAAACCTTAGAGACCACTTGCGTGACTTCATTATTCACGTTGACGGATACATTGCGGACCGTACCGCCCTGCTGAGTTCCTTGACCTCCGCGCGCTTCGATGACTTGCAGATTATACGGCAGCCATCCCTGCTGCGAGAGGTACGGCAAGGCAAACACTGTTAAAAGAGCGCCGATAACGGCGCCGATCAGGCTTGAAAACAAAAAGCTTCTCCAATTTCTCACCGGCTTTTCCCGAACGAATTTTTCCTCATCATGATTAAACTCCACTATATTCAAATCCTTTCAAGGAACGATATATGTATATAGTGTGGATCATCTGCCTGCAGATTAATCATTCAATCAGGAAAATTTACACCGCTACGAGAGGTGTCGGTTTCTTAGGATCGGTATCATATAAATCAAACGTTTCTCCTGCCGCAAATCCTTTGGCAGCCAACGTTTGCTGGACGGACATTCTCGCCAGCTCTTTCATGTTGTTGTCCTGGCTTAAATGAGCCAAATAAATTCTCGATGTCTCATCACCGATTACATCGGTCATTGCGAGTGCCGCGTCCTCATTGGATACGTGTCCAACGTCGCTAAGAATCCGGCGCTTGATGTTCCACGGATAGCGGCCCATTTGCAGCATGCCGACATCATGATTGCTTTCAAAAACAAAAGCGTTTGCCGAGCGGATGATGCCTTTCATTCTGTCGCTGACATAGCCCGTATCCGTAATCAAAGCGAGCTTTCGGCCATTGTAATGAAAAACGTAAAACATCGGCTCTGCGGCGTCGTGGGATACGCCAAACGATTCGACATCAAGGGAGCCGAACGATTTGACGGTTTCCATTGGAAATACGAATTTTTGGCCGTTATCCATTTTGCCGATATGCCCTTCCATCGCCTTCCACGTTTTTTCATTGGCGTAAACGGGCAGCTCATATTTTCTTGCCAGCACACCAAGTCCTTTTATATGATCACTGTGCTCATGCGTTACAAAAATGCCGTCAAGCTGATCAAGCTTTCGATCAATTTGCGCCATCAGCCCTTCCATCGCCTTCCCGCTAAGTCCTGCGTCAACTAAAAAAGCGTGGTCATCGGTTTCCAAATATAAAGCATTACCGGTACTCCCGCTCGCAAGTACGCTAAATTGCAGGCTCATGGTTTCTCACTCCATTATGATTTTTCCTTTTTCTCTTGTGATTGAAGAAGCGCTCCATCCCGCGCATCCACGATAAATTCTTCGTGAATGGTTTTATCGTCCGTTTTGCGCTCCACTTCGATCCGCCAAACGGGCACGAAAATTTGCGCGCTTGCCAGCGGATACTGCGTGAAATAGCCAAGCTCGGCTGATTTAATTTTGCTGTACTTCTTCAAATAATCCGGATAGTACAAAGCTTCAACCGCGCCGACTGCAGAGACCAGATTTTCCGTTTTGACTTCTTTTATATCCTGCAGCATCGACTGCTTATACGAAACAACTTCGTTTTTATTATTCAGGTACAGAACGACCTCGCCCATCTCGTTGTTATCATCGTTTTGCCGATCCTGAAAGATGTAATTTCCATTATAGGTTTGGAAGAAAACGATCTGTTTTCCGGACTTATCGACTTTCCAAAGCTTGTACTTGTTGCCGTCGATAATCTCTTCGTTGACGATTTCCCTTGCTTTTGTCTTCATATCCGTTTTCGGAAGTGCAATGGGTGTTTCAAATTCCATTTCTATTTCCGTCAAAGCGTTATTTTTTGCAGTATTCATTAACGCCTTCGGCTTTTGCCCTTTTAACGATTTAATCTCGCTCTGCTTAAAGACTCGCTTTTGTGCAGAGATTGAGGAGCCTTTTGACGTCTCTTTAGACAAGTTTCCGTATGAAATATGGTCTGCTTTCATATCTTCCTGCAGCGTTGATTTTTCTAAAATCGGAAACTGATTGTTGCTGCGCTTATCAAAGTATTGAAAGGCCAAAAAGATATCAAGGATGAGGAAGACGATAATGAAGATTGTTTTTGTTCTATTCCACTCCATTCTCAATGCCCTCCTTCACCGCTGAATCCTTCTTTGATACCGGCTTTATCGTACCGTTTATTTTAATGCACCAAGTCGGCACAAGTTTGACAAGAGGGTCTTGTTCCTCTGATACTGAGACCATTTCATAAGCAGGAAAAATTTGCTCAATCTTATCAAAGTCATACTCTTCATTGTCTTGCAGGAACTGAATCAATTCTTCTCCGCTCATGATTTCTTTATCCTTTTTGCTGACCGGATTAGCGTTTGCGCCCAAGACATATGTTGGGTGTTTATAATCCAATATGTCGTTGTTTGCCCAGCGAAGTTCAATCGATGTCGTTCCGAAAGGCTGGTTTTGGCTGTTAACGACCGGAAGCTGATCCATAAATAGATTAAAGTTGATCTGCTGATTTTCATTCAAGCCGAAAAATTGATAATCATCCGTCCAGCTTCCAGTGTCGTTTAAATATTTAAAGCTTTTATTGATCAGCTCTCCATTTTGATAAGCAGAACTCGGTTCCAGGTTGCGGTGCTGGAACTTAATCTGTCTGTTGTTCGAGTAGACCTCCAAAAGGCTTGTTCCGTCCGTATATACAGGTCGGTTTAAGTTGGTTTCCTGCCGGACGGTTTGCGGATCATCAAATAAAGCCTTTTTAAAACGCGTCGGGCTGATCGTTTCTGTAAAATACTCTTTTTCAGACAGCTTCAGCCTATTAACCGGAAGCAAAACATCTCTGCGCGAATTGATTGCAAAGTCCTCGTAAAGAGGCATCTGCGATTTTTCTTTTTCAATGTCTGCAAGGATGTTGCGGTAATTAGCCGATTCAATCACCGCTTCAACAACCGTCTCTTTACTGAAGGATACAAAGTAGATTTTTTTCATGCCCCGTCCTTCATTGAAAGGAAGAACGATTCTGTCAAAAGAGTTGTATTCATAAGAATTGGCGGACCATTTGAAAAGCGGCTGCAGCACATCGATTGGAATATTGTCGCTAAAGACGAGATCCAATTTGGATTCTTTATTTTTAGCGTACAGCCAGTTTTTGAACTGCTGCCTGTCAAATTTGTCCGAGATATCCTTTAACGATTTGACTTCCCATCGGCTCATGTCATCCCAGAGCTGAGAATAGAGCGTCGTATCATTCAGCAAATAATGCTGTCCATTCTCATGAATGAACATTTGCTGCGGTTTGACGGCTTCATTTAACAACTTTGTCTGGTTTGTAATCGGCTGTTTGTCGCTGACCTGAGCCTGTGAATCTTCCACTTTTTCGTAATTCCCCTGAAATCCCCAAATATTAAAAGTAAAAAGAAGACTGATCAAAACCAAAAGGGACAGTATTATCGTTTTAATTGTTTCACGCTTCATCCCAATCATCCTCTTGTTCTTCTTTATACGGCAGGGTAAATGTGATCGTTGTTCCTTTTCCTTCGATACTGTCGGCCCAGATGTCGCCGCCATGGGCTTGTACCATTTCTTTTGCGATCGCAAGACCGAGCCCCGTACCGCCGAGTCTTCTTGTTCTGGCTTTATCTACACGATAGAAACGCTCGAAGATCTTTTCCATGTCTTTTCTCGGAATGCCGACACCTTCGTCTTTGACACTGATATAAAGAAGCTCTTCTTCTTCATTTACATCAACAGAGAACGTGATGTGGCCTCCTTCAGGGGAATATTTCAATGCATTTGAAATGATATTATCCAGCACTTGCGTAATCTTGTCCGGGTCGATTTCAACATACAATTCTCTATCCGGCAGATTGCTGATAAATTCAACATGCTGCTCTTTCGTCATTTCAAAGCGCTCAATAATCAATGAGAAGAAACGGATAAAATGAATCCATTCTTTATTGAATTGATAATCCTTGCTGTCAAACTTTGAAAGCTGCAGCAAGTCGTTGACAAGCCTGATCATACGCTCTGTTTCATTCTGTGTCACATTCAAGAAGCGCGGCGCAATGTTTGGATCCTGCCACGCGCCTTCCGCAAGCGCTTCTAAATAGCTGCGCATCGTTGTGAGCGGCGTTCTGAGTTCGTGGGAGACATTTGCCACAAACTCTCTCCGTTCTTGATCGATCTGCTCTTGTTCTGTGACATCGTAAATAACCGCAATCAACCCGTCAATCTTTCCGTGTTCTTTTTGGATGACCGAGAAATTGACGCGAAGCACAGACGTCCGTTCTTCCTGTTCAATTTCAAGAAGGAGCGAATCCTGCTGTTCAACCAAATCTTCGAACGTGTATTCGTCTTCAAGGCCGAGCAGTGAGGTGATCGGCATTTCGAGAGCCGTTTCACGTGAAACATTTAAAAGCTCCAGTGCCGGCGTATTAAGCAAAATAATCGCGCCATTTCGGTTTGTCGCAATAACCCCGTCTGTCATATAGGCAATAACAGAAGAGAGTTTTTTTCGTTCGCCTTCTGTCATGGACTGAGCTTCTTTCAGCTCTCTCGTTAAATAATTAAACGTTGTGGCCAGCTGGCCGATTTCATCGTTTCCGTACTTCCTGACTTTTCTTGAGA
Source organism: Bacillus sp. AK124 (assembly GCF_053903085.1). Lineage (NCBI taxonomy): Bacteria > Bacillati > Bacillota > Bacilli > Caryophanales > Bacillaceae > Bacillus > Bacillus sp. AK124. The sequence goes on along the minus strand of NZ_CP096378.1, from coordinate 37,637 downwards.
AATTTCCTTTCGCCAGTTCAATGGCCTGCTTTCTCATATCTGACAGCGGATGTGTAATCGTTCGCGCGACAAAAATCCCGAGGAAAGCAGTGATTCCAAGCGCAATAAAAGTTCCAGACGCTAAAATGGTGTTGATCGTCCGGATTTGGTTGTAGACATTATCCATCGATGCCACGACATAAATGGCCCCGATTGTCTCTTGATTCGATTTTTTAATCGGCGTGACTGAAATCCGCACTTTGCTGTCCCGCTCCGGGTCGAAAAATTTATTTTCATACGGAATACCGACAAGCAGTGTCCTTTTAATAATGCCCTCTGTTGTCTTTTTCCCCGCCACCTCCCGGTTATAAGGATTGGAGGTCGCGATGACTTCATAGCTTTTATCAATTAGACTAACTTCGAGAATTTCGCCTTCCTTGCTGAAATCATTTAGAATCCGCTCTGCGTCTTCTTTCAAGGTAGTCGAGGAAGACGTGCTTCTATCCTTCGTCATTTCCTGTTCCAGATAATACGAGAGGTTGTTCACCCGCTGGTCAAGAGAGTCATTATACGATTTAAGAAGTGACTTCTCCATCTCATTGACAAAGTAGACGCCGATAATCTGCATGGCAACGATAATCAGCAGAACGTATATTAAGGTAAACTTAAAATGAATCGAGCGGAAAAAACTGACTTTATTCATTTCGGTATTAGTCCTGTTCCGGATTTCTCAAATAGTAGCCGACACCGCGCCTTGTGACGATCCAGCTTGGGTGACTCGGATTATCCTCGATTTTTTCACGAAGGCGTCTGACCGTAACGTCAACTGTCCGGACATCTCCAAAGTAGTCGTATCCCCACACGGTTTGCAGCAGATGCTCACGCGTCATGACCTGTCCGATATGTTTGGCAAGGTAATGCAGCAGTTCGAATTCCCGATGCGTCAGTTCGATTGTCTCGTCGCGTTTTGAAACGACATAGGCATCCGGAAAAATGACGAGCGATCCGATTTGAATTTCGTTTGAAGACGATTCTTCTTCGGCAGGAGCCGCTGTGTTCTGTCTTCTCAAGTTCGCTTTGACACGCGCCAGCAGTTCGCGGGTGCTGAACGGTTTTGTCACATAGTCGTCAGCGCCCAGTTCAAGGCCGATGACTTTATCGATTTCCGAATCCTTTGCTGTCAGCATAATGATGGGCATATCATATTTTTTACGGACTTCACGGCACACTTCTACACCGTCCTTGTTCGGAAGCATGATGTCGAGCAGAATCATATCAGGGTTAAGATCCTCAACCATCTGAAGCGCTTCATTGCCGTCGTATGCGCAATGGACTTCATAGCCCTCTTTTTTCAGATTAAACTCTAAAATATCAGCAATCGGCTTTTCATCATCTACAACTAGTATCTTTTTTTCCATTATTCGTTCCTCCTGGTTCAGAGTTTGGATACAATACAGCCAGCGGATGGCTGCCTAAGTTTTATATCAAGTACACTGCATGTCATCATTAAAAAACACTTTCTAGAAAATAGATTTCTTATACATTATAACGTTTATGAAGCAAAAGTTAAAAAAATAGTTCAAAGGAAAACGTTTGGAAATTAAATCCACCTGCTATTTTTCCGCTTTTATCAAAACAATTAAATTTTTGTGACTTTTTTTACTGAAAAATGAAACATCTTTCCCTTCAAGACCGTCTATATAGTAACGTCTTCTTCTTCGGCCGGGTTACCGGCCTCCCTTTTTTTCTCCTTTTTATTCCTTCAGCATTTTATTTCCTTGATTTCAGCTAAAAGAAAACGCATCTGCTTAAAAACAGACGCGCTTTTTAGAGTGGCTCGGGACGGAATCGAACCGCCGACACACGGATTTTCAGTCCGTTGCTCTACCAACTGAGCTACCGAGCCGGGTATGTAACTTTTTTAAAATGGCGGTCCGGACGGGACTCGAACCCGCGACCTCCTGCGTGACAGGCAGGCATTCTAACCAACTGAACTACCGGACCTTGCATGTTTACAGTACCTGCTTCGGAGAAGAATCGTGGTCTCCTCCGGAGCAAGCGGGGATTTAGCAATTACGCTAAAGTAAATCAATGACCCGTACGGGATTCGAACCCGTGTTACCGCCGTGAAAGGGCGGTGTCTTAACCGCTTGACCAACGGGCCAGGGAAATGGTGAGCCATGAAGGACTCGAACCTTCGACCCTCTGATTAAAAGTCAGATGCTCTACCAACTGAGCTAATGGCTCAAGATTAAATTACACCCTTAGATTAAATCTGAAATAACGACGTCCACATCTCAGGAAGCTTTTTCGAGATGTCTCTCGATGTGTACGCTGAAGCGAATTCTCCGAAGCTTATTCGGACGTGCTCTACCAACTGAGCTAATGGCTCGTTTCGTTGTTTTCGCAACAACGAGATTTATATTATCATAGAACGAACAGAAGTGGCAATATATTTTTTTATTTTTTTCTATTATTTTTTCCCTTCGTGATGATACTCCGCCCCTTCGCGGTTCAGCCAGTGCAGGATTCCATTCGGATGGAATACAGACAGCAGCCGGTCAGCTTCATGAAGCGGCATCCACTTGGCTTCAACAATGTTCTCGTCAAACGTGATGGCATCCGGACGATCGGTGATCCGGGCTCTAAAAACGATGAAATATACATGCTCACTGCCGATCACCGCTTCATTTATAGCTAATATATCAAGAGGCAGAATCCCGTAGCCTGTTTCTTCCTTCATTTCTCTCACCGCGGCTTCTGTCAGCGATTCTCCAGCTTCCACCTTGCCGCCCGGCAGCGTCCATGATTGATTTTTCTTATTTTTCACCATCAGGATGTTTCCGTTCTCTTCCGCGAATGAATATACAACATCGACACGTTCCACCCATTTGCCCTCCTTGTCATTGAAAAACAAAGCCCCTGCGAACTGCAGAGGCTCTTCTGGAATTTAGTTCGGACGATAAACGCTTCTCACCACATTTGTTTGAGAGCGGTCAGGACCGACTGAGAAAATAGAAAGCGGAATGCCTGTCAGCTGAGAAACTCGCTCTAAATAATGGCGGGCATTTTCAGGCAGATCGCTCAAGCTTTTCGCTCCTGTGATATCTTCTGTCCAGCCCGGCATTTCTTCATAGACAGGCTCACATTCAGCGAGCGCTTTTAAGCTTGCCGGGAACTCTTCGAGGATCTCGCCGCGGTATTTGTAAGCGACACAGATTTTCAACGTTTCAATACCGGTCAATACGTCAATTGAATTTAATGAAAGGTCGGTTATTCCACTGACGCGGCGGGCATGGCGGACAACCACGCTGTCAAACCAGCCGACGCGGCGCGGGCGCCCTGTAGTTGTTCCGTATTCGCGGCCGACCTCACGGATTTGGTCTCCGATCTCATTGTTCAGCTCTGTCGGGAACGGCCCGTCTCCGACACGCGTTGTGTAAGCTTTCGATACGCCAACGACATGCTGGATTTTTGTCGGTCCCACACCTGAGCCGATCGTCACGCCGCCGGCGACAGGGTTTGAAGACGTGACAAACGGATATGTCCCTTGATCGATATCAAGCATAACCCCTTGCGCCCCTTCGAATAAAACGCGGCGGCCGTCATCAAGCGCGTCGTTTAAGACGACGGATGTGTCGCAGACATATTGTTTGATCTGCTGGCCGTACTCATAGTATTCGTCTAAAATGTCTTCTATTTTAAACCCTTCCGCATCGTACATTTTTTCCAGCAGACGGTTTTTTTCTTCTAAATTGCGGGCGAGCTTTTCTTCAAAGACGTCCCTGTCCAACAGATCGGCGATGCGGATTCCGACGCGAGCGGCTTTGTCCATATAAGCCGGGCCGATTCCTTTTTTCGTCGTGCCGATTTTATTGGCCCCTTTCCGCTCTTCTTCGACCGCATCAAGCTTTAAATGATACGGCAGAATGACATGGGCCCTGTTGGAGATTCTCAAGTTGTCCGTGCTGACGTTCCGCTCATGAAGATAAGCCAGCTCCGTCACCAATGCTTTCGGATCAACAACCATTCCGTTGCCGATCACACACGTTTTATCCTTATAAAAAATACCGGATGGAATCAAATGCAGTTTGTACGTTACCCCGTTGAATTTAATCGTATGTCCTGCGTTATTTCCGCCTTGGTACCGTGCGATTACCTCTGCGTTTTCGGAAAGGAAATCGGTGATTTTGCCTTTTCCTTCGTCACCCCACTGCGTACCTACAACAACTACTGAAGACATATCCGTGCACCTCCGTTAACCTTTTCAAACGATATCAATATCAAACACATTCAGTTTATCAGTGTCATCCCCTAAAGTCAATTGGAAATCCGAACATTAATTTTAAAACAGAACATTTTCGTTCGTTATTATAAAGCGAATTTCATATATTTTCTTTTTAATAGACAGTCTGTAAGTTAAATCTTAAAAAAAACGTTTTTTCTTGGACAAAGATACATAAAAAACCGGCAACGCAAATATTCAATAAAGTAAGGAGGGAGATGCCGATGGAGACAGTATTAATTTTTGCATCCGTTTTATCGCCGATCATTTTGGCGCTGGTCGAATTGGTGAAGAAGACGGTCAAGGTGCCGAAAAACTTGATTCCGCTCGTTTCACTCTTGATAGGTTTGCTGATCGGAGCCGCAGCATATCCTTTTACAGACCTTGAACTCGTGCTCCGTTTATGGTCCGGAGGACTGGCCGGGTTAACAGCAACGGGGTTATTTGAAATCGGTAAAAACCGCAATGCAAGAAAAAAGAAAAATCCCTGAGAGCATGTCTCAGGGATTTAAGCACCAGGCGCAACACCCGCGTCATCAAACCGGCGTTCCAGGTTGACGAACTTATTATATTCTTTTACAAAAGCGAGTGAGACGGTCCCGACCGGGCCGTTCCTTTGTTTTGCAATAATGATTTCAATGATGTTTTTATTCTCAGATTCTTTGTCATAGTAATCATCGCGGTACAGGAACGCAACGATATCGGCGTCCTGCTCGATACTTCCCGATTCCCGGATGTCCGACATCATCGGACGCTTGTCCTGGCGCTGCTCGACGCCCCGGGAAAGCTGTGAAAGGGCGATGACCGGAACTTCAAGCTCCCTCGCCAGCGCTTTCAGCGCACGGGATATTTCCGACACTTCCTGCTGACGGTTGTCACTTGATCTGCCGCTTCCTTGGATGAGCTGCAGGTAGTCGATCAAAATCATGCCGAGGCCGTTCTCCTGCTTTAACCGTCTGCACTTGGAACGGATTTCGCTGACGCGGATCCCCGGTGTATCATCGATGAAAATTCCGCTGTTTGATAAGCTTCCCATCGCCATTGTCAGCTTGCCCCAATCCTCTTCCGTCAGGTTTCCGGTCCGGAGATTCTGGGCATTGATGTTGCCTTCCGCACAGAGCATCCGCATGACCAGCTGTTCGGCGCCCATCTCAAGGCTGAAGATCGCGACGCTTTCATCGGTTTTAGTCGCCACGTTTTGGGCGATGTTTAAGGCAAAAGCGGTTTTACCGACTGACGGACGGGCGGCTACGATGATCAAATCGTTTCTTTGAAAGCCCGCCGTCATTCGGTCAAGCTCGGTAAAACCTGTCGGGATCCCGGTGATGTCTCCTTTTCTGTTGTGGAGTTGTTCAATATTATCGTAAGTTTGAACGAGCACATCTTTAATATTTTGAAAGGCCCCGGAGTTTTTGCGCTGGGCGACTTCCATAATCGTTTTTTCTGCTTCGCTTAAGAGGTCTTCGACTTCATCCTCCCTTGTATATCCGTCCTGAGCAATCGTCGTTGCCGTACGGATCAAGCGGCGGAGAATCGATTTTTCTTCCACGATTTTTGCATAATACTCTATATTAGCCGCAGTCGGCACAGAATTTGCAATATCCGTCAAATAAGAAATACCGCCAACCTCTTCCAAAAGGTCCGTGTTCGCAAGCTCTGATGTCACCGTCACCAGGTCTACAGGCTCGCCGCGATCCCCAAGAACAAGCATGGCGTTATATATTTTTTGGTGCGACATTCTGTAAAAATCATCTGGAATCAAGACTTCTGACGCCAATGTTAAAGCTGATGGTTCTAAAAAAACAGCACCTAACACGGCCTGTTCGGCTTCGATATTTTGCGGCGGCAGCCTGTCATTCAGAAGATCTGTCATGTTAAGCACCGTCCTCCCATTTAAAAATAATCCAACGTCTATTTTACCATTTTTACAGAAAAAAAGTAGACTCGCTTTTTGTAGAAATATTTTCATAGAAAGGGAGAACGGCAGTGAGGATGTTTGCTCCCCTGATCTATCCGGGAAAACAAATCAGTAAACATGTTTGGGGAGGTTGTTTTTCATGAAGGTCTATACGGTGACACCGAATGCCGAGACGGACGGATGGTTTTTGAAACTGGAAGATACGGCACCTGTTGAGCTTTATGACACAAGGGCAGAGGCCGTGGAAAAAGGAGAAGAGATGGCGAAAGAGAATCGTCCTGCGAATCTTGTCATCTATGACCGGCAGGACAACAAAGAAGACGAACGGTCTTATTAAACACCTCGGCCGAGGTGTTTTTTTAGATTCTACTATTAATCCAGCCGGCTGTTCCAATTGTTTTTCAAAAGCATGCTGACCATCAAATCGGTCGCAAGTTGATACAAATCCCATTCTTCATAGGCGGCAAATTTCATCCGCAGCGTTTGCAGCACATTGCGCATATCTTTGTACTCTTCAAATGTGTAAAGCCCTTTCGCTCTGATCTGCTGTTCATACAATTTCTTTTTCAGCGCAGATAATGTCGAATTCAAGACGATCACCTCCTCTTTATTTATATCGCTTTTTTCTTTTTCTTCCAACTCACTTGTCATATGATGTTACAATATATATCGGAGTCAATATTCACTGTTGCGTACTCTGTACGCTGGGGTACAATATAAAATGGAGGACTTTATGAAACCTTTACAAATATCTGCCGAAACGGCGCAAAAACTTTCGGAAAGCTTAAATCTTCCTCTTGAACAAATCATGCATATGCCGCAGCATATCCTGCTTGCGAAAATTGCCGAAATTCAGAAGCAAGATCAAAAAAGTAACCTTGGATGATGTTCCGGGTTTCTTTTTCATGTCACTTTTCCACCTGAAAGCAAAGGAGAATACAGCATGCATTACATTGACGCTCGACGCGCCCGTTTGAACAATATCTTATTGATTGCAGGAATCATATTTATCGCTTTTAATTTAAGACCGGCTATTACATCTGTCGGGCCATTGATCAGTTCAATCCGCTCGGATATGGATTTGACGAACGGCATGGCCGGCTTCTTGACGACGCTGCCGCTGTTATCTTTCGCCGTCCTGTCCCCAATCGCACCTAAGCTTGGACAGAAGCTGGGCAATGAGAGAACCCTCTGGGTCGGATTGGTCATCTTATTGATCGGGATTTTGCTGCGCTCTTACGGAGAAGCTTTCACACTATTTGCGGGGACCGCATTGATCGGAGTCGGCATCGCCATCTCCAATGTGCTCTTGCCCAGCCTGATCAAACATAAATTTCCTGACAAAGCGGGAATTATGACAAGTTACTATACGACAGCCATGTCGATTTTTGCGGCGCTCGCTTCAGGGATCAGCATTCCGCTGTCGCACGGTTTAGCGTGGGGATGGAGCGCGTCGCTCATGGTCTGGGCCGGTCTCGCGTTTGTTGCGATTTTGATCTGGGTTCCCCAGCTCCGCTATCATGATACGGGAAACCGCACGGTCAGCTTAAAGACGGGCGGCCAAACGGTCTGGCGCTCGAAAATCGCCTGGCAGGTCACATTCTTTATGGGCATACAGTCGTTCTTGTTTTACTGCACGATCGCCTGGCTGCCTGAAATTCTCCGTTCGCACGGGATGAGCATGTCGCTTGCCGGCTGGATGCTGTCGCTGATGCAGTTTGCCAGCCTCCCGTCGACATTTTTGACTCCGGTTCTCGCCGGGCGCTTCCGAAACCAAAAAAGCATCGTGCTGGCCCTCGGCATCCTATACTTGGCAGGGATGTCAGGGCTATTGTACGGAGGCAATACTGCGATGCTGACGCTGTGGGTCATTTTAATCGGAATCGGACAAGGGTCCAGCATCAGTTTAGCCTTGACGTTAATCGGGCTGAGAAGCGAAAATGCCGATCAAGCCGCGGCATTATCAGGGATGTCGCAATCCGCCGGGTATTTGCTGGCAGCGATTGGTCCAAGCTTTGTCGGTTTTCTATACGATCACATGCACTCATGGAACGGACCGATTTTACTGTTCATCGGCGCGCTGGTCGCTTTGATCGGTGCAGGACTCGGTGCGGGAAGAAATCAATATATTTATGCTAAAGCAGCATAACGAAGCCGGCAGATAAGCCGGCTTTTTTTTGGAATATAACCTGACAACACAGCGGCTAAATGAAGTGTGATGCTGTATGATCAGATTTGACAAAAATAATTCTCTTAATGGTCTAGACAACTAGAGTTGTAATGTTCTATACTGATGATAACGTTTTCAAGAAAGGACTTTTGACTGTGAAAACTAAACCTTCTCAACGCTATATGTTTAAACATCTTCATATTTACAGTGAAAATGGAACGATAGAAGATGGATTTCTTCTAACGAACGGGGAAAAAATCGAGGCTTACGGACCAATGACTGATATTCCCGCTTCCGCCGCAACGGCAGAACAGCTGACATTTCCGGAGAACTTCAAAGTGCTGCCGGGCATGATTGATGTTCATATTCACGGAGCAAACGGCGCAGATGTCATGGACGGAACAGCCGAGGCTTTGCAAACAATGGCCGAAGCCCTGCCGAAAGAAGGAACGACAAGCTTCCTGGCAACGACAATGACCCAGGATAAAGCCACGATCGAGCATGCGCTGGCAAACGTTCACCGCTATAAGGAAGCCGGCGGACAGCCCGGGACAGCCGAAGTATTAGGCGTTCACTTAGAAGGCCCTTTTATTTCAGAAAAGCGGTGCGGCGCCCAGCCGCCGGATGATATTATCCCGCCGGATCTTTCGTTATTTAAAGAATGGCAGCGCATCTCCGGGAATAACATTAAATTAGTCACACTTGCGCCAGAGCTGGAAGGGTCTTTGGAACTAATTTCCTTTTTGAAAGAAACAGGTGTCACGGCTTCCGCCGGCCACTCCGACGCCGGACTCAAAGAAATGGCAGACGGGATTAAGGCCGGCATCTCCCATGTCACCCATTTGTTCAACGGCATGCGGGGGCTGCACCATCGGGAGCCGGGGACGGCCGGAAGTGCCCTTCTGCATGATGAACTGAAGGCCGAAGTCATAGCCGACGGCATTCATGTTCACCCTGCGGTCGTCAAGCTGGCATTTCAGCAAAAACAGAAAGAAGGCATCATTTTAATTACGGATGCGATGCGCGCAAAATGCTTAAAAAATGGAACCTATACATTAGGCGGACAGGAGGTGTTCGTGAAAGGCGAAAAAGCCGTCTTAGAGGATGGTACGCTTGCCGGCAGCATCTTGAAGATGAACCAGGCTGCTCTGAACATGATGGATTTTACAGGTTGTTCACTCGAAGATATCGTGTACATGACAGCGGTCAATCCCGCCAAGCAGCTTCATGTGTTTGACCGAAAAGGCAGCATACGAAGCGGGAAAGATGCCGATTTGATCATTTTAAATGAAAAAAATGAAGTTGTGATGACGCTTTGCAAAGGCGTGATTGCTTTCAGCAAAAGGGAGGTTTCACCATGAAAATCATTGAAGCTAAAGATTATCAGGACATGAGCCAAACGGCCGCCCGACTCATCATCGAGAAAGTAAACCGCTTATCTGCGCCTGTTCTCGGCCTTGCAACCGGAGGAACGCCTCTCGGCACATATCAGGTTTTAAGGGAAGATCATGCGCATAACAAAACGACTTACAAGCACGTCTATACCGTTAACTTAGACGAGTATGTCGGCGTTTCTCCGGATCATGAAAACAGCTATACATTCTATATGAAAAAACAGCTTTTCGATCACATTGACATTCCGCTCAGCCATACCCATCTTCCGGACGGAATGGCTTGTGACCTGGACGCTGAATGCAGCCGCTATGAAGCGCTGATCGAGCGGCTTGGAGGCATTGATCTCCAAGTGCTCGGCCTCGGCTTGAACGGCCACATCGGATTTAACGAACCGGGCACCCCATTTTCATCGAAAACGCATACAGTCGAACTGACACAATCAACGAAAGAAGCCAATGCCCGTTATTTTGATTCTTATGACGCCGTCCCGTCGCAAGCCATAACGATGGGCATTTCCACGATCATGAAAAGCAAGCAGATTCTGCTGCTCGTTTCAGGAGAGAAAAAAGCGGGCATCCTGGCGAAGCTTCTCAGTGAAGAACCAAATGAAGACACGCCCGCTTCTGTCTTAAAAACACACCAGAACGTCGTCATCATAGCGGACAGCGATGCTTTATCAATCGTGAAAGAAAGGGGTATGGCCTTTTGATCAAAAAAGATTCCCACATTCCGATTTACTATCAGATTGAGACCGAGATTAAAAAGCTTGCCGAAACAAAAGATTTGAAGCCCGGCGACCTCATTCCTTCTGAAAGAGAGTTTGCAGAAAAATATGAGGTAAGCAGGATGACCGTCCGGCAGGCAGTCAACAATCTCGTCAATGAAGGCATCCTCGTCCGACAGCGGGGAAAAGGAACATTTATTGCCGAGCCTAAAATTGAGCAGCCTCTCAAAGGATTGACAAGCTTTTCCGAGGACATGAAATCAAGAGGCATGAGACCCGGCACAAAAATGCTCGGCTTCGGCGTCATCCCGTGTGACCAGAGCACAGCGCGCAAACTGGAGATACATGAAGGGGCTTCCGTCTATGAAGTCAAACGAATCCGTCTCGCCGATGACATCCCGATGGCTTATGAAATCTCCTATTTGCCCGCCGACCTTATCAACGGCCTGACAGAAGACATTATGAGCGCATCTTTGTATGACTATGTCGAAAATACGCTCTCCCTTACGATTGACCGAGCCGCACAAACACTCGAGCCGGCGATTGCCTCTCCGGCAGAGAGCGAGCCCCTCGACATCGAGGAAGGCGCACCCGTCCTGCTCATCGAACGTTTGAGCTATTTGGACGACGGCAGACCGTTTGAAGTAGTCAAATCCGTTTACAGAGGCGACCGCTATAAATTCGTCATCGATATGAAGAGGGAAGAACAATGAAGAAGACAGAGGACACGAACGACAAAAGCAAAGCACTTGATGAAATGAATGCTTTAGATATCGTCACCTTGATGAATGAGGAAGACTATACAGTCCCTCGCGCCATTACGCCCTGCCTTCCCCTGATCGCTGAGGCGGCGGATACGATTGTCAGCCGTTTTAAGCAAGGCGGAAGAGTGTTTACAGCTGGCGCCGGCACAAGCGGCAGAATCGCAGTCCTTGATGCCGCAGAACTCTCGCCGACATTCTCTATTGACGAAAGCCGTTGGACCGGCCTGATCGCAGGCGGATATGACGCGATGTGGACGCCTCTTGAAGAAAATGAAGATGACCATGAAAAAATCGTCGCCGAACTGAAAGCGCAATCATTCTCGGAAGATGACGTCTTAATCGGCGTCACAGCTAGCGGCTCGACACCTTATGTCCTTGGCGCATTATCCTATGCCAAACAGCTCGGAGCCGCGTCTGTTTCGATTAGCTGCAACGCGGATACAGAAGCGGGCAAATTAAGCGATATCGCAATTGAGGTGCAAACAGGACCGGAAATTATCCGCGGTTCAACGCGGCTGAAAGCAGGAACCGCTCAGAAAATGATCTTGAACATGCTGTCAACAGCTGCAATGGCGAGGCTTGGCCGCGTCTACCAAAACGAGATGGTGAATATGAGACTGCTCAATCAAAAATTGGCCGGGCGAGCTGTCACCATTCTGATGAATACCACCGGATTATCACAGAATGAGGCCAAGCAAGCTTTAAAAGAAAGCGGCAATGACATCAAGGCAGCGATCTTTATGGTGTTGACAAACGGAACACTTGAAGATGCCCGCCGCTGTTTATCCCATGAAAATGGACATTTGAAAAAAGCGATTCAATATTACCGAAAGGGGTTTTAACTATGTTGGGATTTCTTCAAAATATCGGCCGCGCGCTCATGCTGCCGATTGCCGTTCTTCCTGCTGCAGGCCTCCTGCTCGCCTTGGGAAGAGAAGACCTGTTAAACATTCCGTTTATCGCCGCTTCAGGACAATCGATTCTTGACCAACTGCCGATCATCTTTGCGATAGGCGTTGCAATCGGTTTGTCAAAGGATGGCCACGGGGCCGCCGCACTATCCGGAGCCATCGGTTATTTTGTCCTGACAGGCGGCTTAGCAGCCATCAATGAGAACCTGAACATGGGCGTTCTCGGCGGAATTATTTCAGGTGTAGTCGCCGCCGTCATGTATAACCGCTTTAAAGATGCAAAACTGCCTGACTGGCTCGGGTTTTTCGGCGGAAAACGAAGCGTTCCGATTATGACAGCCTTCTGTTCCATTATTCTTGCAGGGATTTTCGGCTTCGTCTGGATTTACGCACAGCAGGCCATTGACGCCATTGGCGGCTGGATTATCCATGCTGGGGCATTGGGAGTCGGCATATTCGGTCTTTTAAACAGACTGCTCCTGCCGCTCGGCCTTCATCACATTTTAAACAATATGGTTTGGATGGTCTTTGGAGAATTTGCAGGCAAAACGGGTGACATGAACCGGTTCTTTGCCGGAGATCCAAGCGCCGGCGCCTTTATGACAGGGTTCTTCCCGATCATGATGTTCGGTCTTCCTGCGGCATGTCTGGCAATGATCGCGGCCGCAAAAAAGCATCGCCGCAAAGCAACGGCCGGATTGCTGATCGGATTGGCGTTCACATCATTTTTAACAGGTATCACGGAGCCGATTGAGTTCACATTCATGTTTTTATCGCCGCTTCTCTTCGGTATTCACGCCTTGTTAACCGCAAGCGCCATGACCGTGACCAATATGCTCGGTATCCACCACGGCTTTACCTTTTCAGCCGGGACGATCGACTACCTTTTAAACTTTGGAATCGCCACAAAGCCGCTGCTTTTGCTGCCGCTCGGTCTTGTATACGGCATTATTTATTTCATCATCTTTTATTTCCTGATTACGAAGCTCAATTTGAAAACGCCTGGACGAGAGGAGGACGATGACCAGGAAAACACACCTGTCAGCCCTGACACAGGATCGTCCAAATACGATACCCTTGCGGACAAATACATCGAAGCGCTTGGCGGAAAAGAAAACATCGAGACGCTGAACAATTGTGTAACCCGCCTCCGTCTCAAGGTCCGCGATGCTTCCAAACTGGATGAAAGCACGATGAAAGCCATGGGAGCAAAAGGATTCGTGAAGCTTAATCAGCACGATGTACAGGTGATCATCGGTACAGACGTTGAATTCTTGGCCAATGAAATGAGAAAACGCACTGAATAAAAGATAAGCCCCTTCTGCACTTTGCATGAAGGGGCTTTGTTATTTTATGATTGCTCTTTCACGTGAACTTTCAGTGTTGCTTGTACTTCTGGATGGAGTTTCACGGGAACATTTGTATATCCCAATGAGCGAATCGCATCGTTTAATTCGATTTTACGTTTGTCGATTTTTAACTGGTGGCTTTTTTGCAGCGCGTCCGCGATTTGTTTGCTTGTCACGGAGCCGAATAGACGGCCGCCTTCTCCGGACTTGGCTGAAAGTTCCACCGTGATGTCCTCAAGTTGTTTTTTCAGCTCTTTCGCATGTTTCAGTTCTTCAGCCGCTTCTTTCTTCTCTTTTTTCTTCTGGCCTTCAAGCGCGCTGATATTGGATGATGTCGCTTCAACAGCCAGCCCTTTTTTGATCAAAAAGTTGTGCGCGTATCCATCCGCTACATTTTTTACTTCGCCTTTTTTCCCTTTGCCTTTAACATCCTGTAAGAAAATTACCTTCATTTCTGAATGCCTCCTTCGAAATACTCGTCAATCGCTTCTTTCAGTCGGCGGAGCGTTTCTTCAACCGTGATATCGGTCAGCTGTGTCGCGGCATTGGTTAAATGACCGCCGCCCTCGAGCGCTTCCATGATGATTTGAACATTCACTTCGCCGAGCGACCTCGCACTGATGCATACCGTATTCTCGTCTCTTCTCGCCACAGCAAATGACGCTTCGACATCACTCATGGACAGAAGAGAATCCGCGGCTTGCGCAATGATAACCTGGTCAAAATATTCGTCCGCCTCATCGTCCGGCAGCGATGCGATGGCGATGCCGTTTTGATAGAAAACGGTATGCTGAATCAGCTTCGCCCTTTTAATATAATGATCGGCTGTTTCTTTTAAAAACTTTTGCACCAATACGGTGTCAGCGCCTTTTGCGCGCAAATATGACGCCGCATCGAACGTACGGGAACCGGTGCGCAGCGAGAAGCTCTTCGTATCGACAATAATCCCGGCCAAAAGGGCTGTTGCTTCGATCATGTTAATTTTTAAGCGCTTCGGCTGGTACTCGAGCAGCTCTGTCACAAGCTCCGCTGTAGATGAAGCGTACGGCTCCATATAGACGAGCAGCGGGTCTTTAATAAACTCTTCCCCTCTTCTATGATGATCGATAACGACGATATTTTCAATTTTATTGACCAGCCTTTCTTCAATGACAAAGGAAGGCTTATGTGTATCAACGATCACGAGCAGCGTGTCGTCTTTCGCAATCTCAAGCGCCTCTTCCGGCGTAATAAACCTGGACCACAGTTCTTCGTATTTTTTAATTTCCCCGATCAGTCTTTGAACGCTTGAACCGATCTGATTGGAGTCGATCACGACAAAACCGTCTTTGCCGTTTGCTTGTGCGACCTTCAAAATCCCGATGGCTGATCCAATCGAATCCATATCGGGAAACTTATGACCCATGATAATCACATTGCTGCTTTCAGAGACAATCTCCTTGAGAGCGTGTGAAATGACCCGGGCCCTGACGCGCGTCCGTTTTTCCATCGGATTCGTCTTGCCGCCGTAAAACTTCACTTTCCCGTTCGGCTGCTTGATTGCCACCTGATCTCCTCCGCGTCCCAGCGCCAGGTCAAGGCTGGATTGCGCCAAGTCGCCAAGCTCTTTCAATGATGCAACAGATGCACCGATTCCGATGCTTAACGTCAAGGAGATCGTATGAACGGATGTCTTCTCCCGAACTTCATCAAGGATCGAAAACTTCGATGCTTCAAGCTCGCTTAATATGTGTTCGTTTAATACACCGATAAACCGCTCAGAGGAAACACGTTTTAAGAAAATGCCGTACTCTTGGGCCCACTGGTTCAAAAGCGATGTCACTTCACTGTTTATCGAGCTTCTTGTCTGGTCATCAAGCCCTTGTGTCACATCGTCGTAATTATCGAGAAAGATGTAGGCAAGGACCGTTCTTTCATTTTCGTATTGTCTCTCAATCTGCGTCTGCTCTGTGACATCGAAGAAATAAAGCAGCTTTTCTTCCCGTTTGATAACCACATTAAATTTCCGCTCATTCAGCGTAATCGTTTCTGTGTCCACTTCCTGCTTAATCAAAGGGACGACAGATTCACAAGTATCATAAAGCGACCGGCCGACGAGCGTATTTTCATTAAAGCATGACGCCATAAAAGGATTGGCCCACTCGATATAGTACTGATCGTTAAACAGCATGATCCCGATCGGCATTTCGAGCAGCGCCTCTTCCCCGACTTTTTTCAGACGGTAAGACAGCGTCGATATATAATCGTCCAGCTCTTTTCTGATTTGGGAGTCCGCCCGTCTCAAAAAGTACAATATGACACCCAGAATCAGAACGCCGGCCGCTCCTGCCACCCAATTAAAATAAATGTTGATGAGGACAGAAATGATTGTGACGACGATTAAAGAATATATGGGGTATCGAAATAACGGTTTTTCATAAAAACTTGGCACTCAAATCAACTCCTCACCATTGGAGAACATCGTGGCTACGATTTTTTTACTCTTTCTCTCAAGTTAAAGCCTATGTCAATTATACCTAAGATGCGAACAAGGTACATCAGGGGCGAAAACAACCCGATAATTAAAAAAAGAACCGGCAGGACAGTTGGCAGTTTCTTGGCATGGCAAAAGTAAAACACAAATGAAAACCCTTGAATGATCAAGACAAAGCCCATGATGAGACTCGCATTTAGCAGAATGGAGTAATATATGCTGCCCTCTTCAACGGGAGCCAGCGACAGAAGAATCGTCAATAAATAGATCCAAATCATGCTTTGCGGAAGCCTCATATCCCTGAACGGTTTCAAAGACGGTATTTGGATGATGCGCCGAAGCACCGGCTTGGCGAGCAGGTGATTCAAAAACGCGGTGATTCCGGAAAATATCACAATGGCTGTCGGATATAAATATTGCGCCTGTTTGAATTGTTCATTCAGCAATTCGATCTGTTTAGCCGCTTCTTTATCATTTCCAAACTGTTTGATACTTGATTCAAAGGTTTTGATTGTTTCATTATATGCTTGATTGGCCGTCTCTATTAAGTTTAACCCGAGAAACTGAATGCTGATGAAAAGCAGCAGCACGAGCGAAATCATGTATGTAACAGCTGATGCAGCAATCGCTTGGGCTGGCTCTTTTCTTCTGTAGAAAAAGCCCATGATCACACCCGCAGCACTTACTGGAATAGCAAACATCAGCCCGCCTAAGGAACCGGCAATCAACGAAACGGGTAAACTGACCAACCCTACCGAAATCCCGGGCTTTGGACCGTGCCTGATTGTTTGAACCATGGCAGGCAGCGGCAGCGTCAATAAAAGAATGGTTCCGATAAAAGGCATATAGAGGCTGATCATCAGCAAAACGGCAAAAATACTGACCATGATAGCGCCTTCTACTAAAGCTCTTGTTTGTTTCACTTGTTCACCTCGTATGTTTAAATGTCATGAATCAAAAAGAGCAGCATAGACGACTGCTCTTTTCTAACGCCGAAAATTTCATTTTCAAATAAAGACGATGAGATGAGCAGGTCTCGGCCTTCTCTCATTGTTTCTTTATTCTAACATAAGGTCAAATCGCAAGTAAAACGATCATAAGGCTTGAGAAAACGAGTAAATGTTCCATGTGAAACACTGTCAGTCGAGAAACCCCGACTTCTCTTTATTTTTCTTTCTCGCTTTTCTGATCAACAACAATATAATCAAAATTGCGATCAGAAGCGTCACGCGAAGCCCGCCACTCAAGAATAGAAAAAAGTCCTTCAACACATCCAACACATTGATCACCTCTCATTGTTGTCACTTAGATGCAAAAATCCCGTATTATTTGATTTCCCCTTTCCAAAACGGTCTAAAACGTCCCTCCGATTCTTCTATTAACCTTTTGACGGCAATGGGCATATGCTGACTAAGAAAAAGCAATAAAGGAGAATCTGCATGACAACAAAAACATTGGCTTGGCATGAAACGATGGAGTTGCATGAACTGATCGCGGCCCAGTCTGTCGGATTGGTCAAGATCAAAAAAAGCATAAAAAAAATCAGCGATCCTCAGTTAAGACAGCTTTACAGTGTTTCAGCGAAGGCATTGGAGCAAAATTTAAGGGAGCTTCTTCCCTTTTTGCCAAAAACCCCGGCATTTCATCGGGAGGAAGAACGGGCCGACCTGTATTTTGATGCGGGTGATCTGTTGGTATTGGCGAAAACGACCGTTCGAAACTATGCGATTGCGATCACGGAAACGGCGACGCCTGAACTCAGGAGAGTGTTTGTTAAACAAATCAATGCGGCTATTAAATTGCATGAGCAAATTTTTTATTTTATGTACCAAAAAGGCTTATATCCCGCCTATAATCTCGTTGACCTGCTAAAAGGCGACGCCATGCACGCGCAAAAAGCGATATCGATGAGATAAAAAAGCCAGCAAGGATAGGATCCTTACTGGCTCTGTTTTAGGCTATTTTACAATTAAAACCGGACACTTCACTCTTTTCGCCACTTTATGGCTGACACTTCCCAGCACCATTTCCTGCAAAGTGTTCAGCCCCCTGCTTCCGATAATCACGATATCAACATCATGATGGTTGGCGTACGATACGATCGTCGGGCCCGGCTCCCCGTGCTGCATCGTCATTTGATAGGGAACGGCCGATTGTTTTAATTTATTTTCTATCGACAGCAGCCTGCTGCGCCGTTCACGTTCGAGTTCTGCACGGTTTTCGCTATGCAGAACTTCATGTTTTGCTTTCGCATAATCCAATACATAAATAACGTCAACGACCGCCTGCTTTGACATGGAAGCCAAATGAATCGCATGATCGGCCGCTCTTTCAGAATGCTTTGAGCCGTCAGCAGCCAGCAATATATTTCTATACACCCTTCATCACCCGTTTCTTAGTGATTTGACACTGAACGATGAGGCTGATCATAAGTTGCCAGTTTTTCGACCAGCTTCCAGCTGGACTCATTTAAACCAATTAAGTCAACGTCTATTCCCTGATCTTTCATTTTCAAAACGACTTTATCGATAGCCGCCACAGCGGAATCATCCCATATATGGGCCTCTGAAAAATCAAGAATAACCTTTTTCGTTTGCTCATCCGTTTTAAAAGACTTTACGAAATCTTGAACAGATGCAAAGAAAACTTGTCCTTTGATGATGTACTTGATCGCATGTTCTTCTGACGTTTCTTCAATCTTCAATTTAGAAATTTTCGCCACGAAGAAGATCGCGCTCAAAATAACACCGGCGAAAACCCCTTTTGATAAATCGTGGGTCGCCACAACGGTAATAACGGTCACAAGCATGACAATGGAATCCGTTAGCGGCACCTTTCTTAACATGCTGAACGAAGACCAGTCAAACGTACCGATCGATACCATAATCATCACACCGGCTAAGGCCGCCATCGGAATCTGTACGACCCAGTCGCCCAGCACCATGATCAAAAACATTAAGAAAACGCCGGCAACCAAAGTGGACAAGCGGCCTCTTCCTCCTGATTTCACATTGATCACAGACTGGCCGATCATCGCGCATCCCGCCATGCCTCCGAAAAACCCGGCGACAATGTTGGCGATGCCCTGTCCGCGGCTTTCCTTGTTTTTATCGCTTTCCGTATCCGTCATATCATCAACAATAGAAGAGGTTAATAATGACTCAAGCAAGCCGACGATGGAAAGCGCAAAGGCTGTTGGAAAAATAATGGCCAACGTCTCAAAATTGAAAGGAATATTGGGGATCATAAAAGCAGGCAATGATTGCTTTATTTCTCCCAAATCACCGACAGTGCGCAAATCAAAATGGCCAAAAATAGCAAATGCAGTCATCGCAATAATAGCAACAAGTGCAGATGGAACGGCTTTTGTAAAGCGGGGAAGAACATAGATAATCAACAACGTAATCCCGACCACAACATACGTCATATTCGAAACTCCAACAAAATGAGGAACCTGCGCCATAAAGATTAAAATGGCGAGCGCATTTACGAAACCTACCATAACCGACCGCGGAATAAATTTCATAAAGCGCGCAATCTTCAGCACCCCAAATATCAATTGGATGATTCCCGTTAAAATCGTAGCAGCAAATAAATAATCAAGCCCGTGATCCCTGACCAAAGATCCCATCAAAAGAGCCATCGCCCCGGTCGCGGCTGATATCATCGCCGGACGGCCGCCCGTAAAGGAAATGACAACAGCAATACAAAAAGATGCGTACAAACCGACCATCGGGTCTACACCCGCAATGATGGAAAACGCTATGGCTTCAGGAATGAGAGCAAGCGCTACGACGATACCCGAAAGGATATCCCCCCGTACATTAGAAAACCATTCGCTATTTAATTGTTTAACATTCAAAGATTCAACACCTCGTTCGTAATCATTTGCTTCTAACTCTCATAGAAGCCATCTGTTTTTAACATGTTTCACTTTAGCAGACCTGTATCAAAATGTCTATATGGTTTTTTTTCCGCGGCCGTTTACTCCCCGCAATCCCGTGGAAATGAACACGAAGAAATTAAGAATGTAATTTTGAAAAGAGTCCAATCTAATCATTAGAGGAGGTTTCAATATGGCGCAAGAGCTGGAAAAACGACCGGGGCATACAAGATGGTATATTTCTTCTTTATTAAGCAGCATGATCATTTTAAATTACTTTGACCGTGTTGCTATTTCAGTCGCGGCTCCTGCGATACAGGATTCCTTTCAATTGACGGCAACCCAATTAGGCATTGTCTTTTCCATCTATACCTATTCATACACGCTGATGCAGATTCCGGTCGGGAGTCTCTTGGACAAGTACGGCGTTGCCTGGGTAACAAGGGTCGGAATGACCGTATGGAGTTTTCTAACCATTATATTGGCTTTTTTACAGGGGAAATTGCTTCTTTATATTGTCAGATTTTTAATCGGGCTGACGAGTGCTTCAGCATTTCCTGCCGCTTCCAAAGCCACGGCCTTATGGTTTCCGCAAAATGAGCGCGGTCTTGCCAATTCCCTGTTCGACTCAGCGGCCAAGTTCGCAAATGTCATCGGTGCGCCTCTCGTTGCCTTTTTAGTCACGACATTTGACTGGCGAGCCGCTTTTTTAACGATTGGAATCATCAATGTACTATTTACCGTATTTTTCTGGATGTACTATGAACAACCCGATCGGCACAAACGAATCTCAAAAGAGGAGCTCCATTACATTCAAAAGCATAATGCCGTATCAGAGGAAGACATCTCGGAACGGACGCTCATTGCTTTAAAAGCAATGCTTGCAAACCGCAAAGCATGGGGGCTGATGATCGGATTCACGGGTTATGGCTATACATTCAACCTGCTCTTAACCTGGCTCCCGACTTTCTTTAAAGAAACATACGGAATGGATATTATGTCATCGGGGCTGTTTACTGCGGTTCCCTGGCTGATATCGACGATTTCCGGAATCGTTGTGGGCGGATGGCTCGTCGATTTTTTAATTCAAAAGGGGCATTCGAATACAAAAGTATACCAGACCATCATCGCAATCGGCATGAGCCTTGGATTTGCCTTTTTGGGAGCTGTCTTCACGCACAACATCACGATCGCGATCATCTGCATTTCCGTCGGCTTAGCCGGAATATCTGCGACTGCGCCCGTTGGCTGGTCGATATCAGCTGATATTGCACCGGCTGGTTCCATCTCTCTGCTTAGCTCAATGGTCAATTTGGCAAATAACTTATTCGGAGGGATTATCGCGGTTTCTTTAACGGGTTATCTGGTCGATGTGACCGGTTCATTTACGCTCAGCTTTCTAGTAGCCGGGTTTGTTTTACTGCTTGGACTCGTGTTCTACCTTGCAGTCCTCGGCGACATCAAACGGATACAGATTGACAAGCAGGAAACCTGAATGCTGCAGGAAACGACCCGGTTTTTGATGAATAAAAAAAGAACAAGACCGTATTGGGTCTTGTTCCTTTTATCGGCTTACTCGCCTGCTACGTATGGAAGTAAAGCCATTTGACGAGCGCGTTTGATTGCAACAGTCAATTTACGTTGGTATTTCGCGCTTGTTCCTGTTACACGGCGTGGTAAGATTTTACCGCGCTCAGAGATAAATTTTCTAAGAAGATCTACATCTTTGTAGTCGATGTGCGTAATGCCGTTAGAAGTGAAATAACACACTTTACGGCGTTTCGCACGACCGCCTCTGCGTCCTCCTGCCATCGTTATTTCCCTCCTTTCTATTCTGGTTTTGTTTTATTCGTCCGTCATCCATTAAAATGGCAAGTCGTCATCAGAGATGTCAATCGGCTTTCCATCGTTTGCGAATGGATCGTCATTGAAGCTGTTGCCTTGATTGCGATTCTGATTGTTTTGACTGCCGCCGAATGGAGCCGGTTCATTCTGTCCGCCGCCAAAGAGTTGGCCTCCCTGGCCTCCGCTGTAACCGCCTGAACCAGAACCGCCGCCTTTAGGCTCCAGAAATTGAACACTTTCAGCTTGAACTTCCGTAACGTATACACGCTGTCCTTGCTGATTTTCATAGCTGCGCGTTTGCAAACGTCCATCTACACCCGCAAGACTTCCCTTTTTAAGGAAATTCGCAACGTTTTCGGCTTGTCTTCTCCAGACAACACAGTTGATGAAATCAGCTTCACGTTCACCCTGCTGATTCGTAAACGTACGATTGACAGCAAGCGTAAAGGTGGCAACAGCTGCACCGCTTGGAGTATAACGAAGCTCTGGGTCCTTTGTCAGTCTGCCGACTAAAACAACTCGGTTAAGCATATTGAGAGACCATCCTTTTGCTTTAGAATATATAATTCAATTCTGTTTATTCTTCTTCTTTAACCACGATGTGGCGAATGATGTCATCACTGATTTTAGCTAAACGGTCAAATTCTTGAACTGCTTCAGCTCCAGCTTGAACGTTTAAGATTTGGTAGAATCCGTCGCGGAAATCGTTGATTTCGTACGCAAGACGGCGTTTTCCCCAATCTTTTGTTTCAGTGACCTCCGCACCGTTAGTTGTTAAAATGTTGTTAAAACGCTCAACAACAGCCTTTTTAGACTCTTCATCAACGTCTGGGCGGATGATGTACATGATTTCGTACTTTCTCATTTGTATTTGCACCTCCTTTTGGACTAAGCGGCCCATTATATTGGGCAAGGAGCAATAATCCTATTACTCACAATTTTATATTATATCAAAGCTCTTGTCCTATTTCAACCGCGTTATACATTAAAACGGAAATGAATGACATCGCCGTCTTTCACAATGTATTCTTTCCCTTCAAGGCGGACTTTTCCGGCCTCTTTTGCTGAGGCCATGCTTTTCGCCTCCAGCAGATCGTCGTAAGCGACCGTTTCCGCACGGATAAATCCGCGTTCAAAGTCTGTATGGATGATGCCCGCACATTCAGGGGCTTTCATTCCTTTTTTAAATGTCCAGGCTCTGACTTCCTGTTCTCCCGCTGTAAAATAAGTGGCTAGTCCAAGGAGGGAGTAAGACGCTTTAATCAGCTGATCCAGACCGGATTCTTCGATGCCGAGTTCTTCAAGGAACATCGCCTTCTCTTCGCCTTCAAGCTCTGCGATTTCGGACTCAATTTTGGCGCAGACGACGATGACTTCCGCGTTTTCAGCAGCAGCAAATTCCCGGACCTTCTGGACGTACTCGTTTCCTGAAGGATCAGCCACTTCATCCTCGCTGACATTCGCTACATATAAGACAGGTTTTGTCGTCAGCAGATGAAGCTGCTTCAACACCTTTTGCTGCTCTTCCGAGAACTCGACAGAACGGGCCGGCTTTTCCTGTTCAAATGCCTCTTTTAACTTTGTCAAAATCTCAAATTCAAACACGGCTTCTTTGTCTTTTTGCTTGGCCATCTTTCCGACCCGGCCGATCCGCTTCTCAACGGTTTCAAGGTCAGCCAGTATCAGCTCAAGGTTGATCGTCTCGATATCCGAAATCGGGTCTACTTTCCCGGACACGTGCGTGATATTGTCGTCGGCAAAACAGCGGACAACATGGCAGATTGCGTCCACTTGGCGGATGTGGGACAGGAACTTGTTTCCGAGCCCTTCTCCTTTTGATGCTCCTTTTACAATGCCGGCGATATCGGTGAATTCAAATGCGGTAGGGACCGTCTTCTTCGGATTGACGAGTTCTGTCAGCTTTTGCAGACGCTCATCAGGAACCTCTACGATTCCGACGTTTGGATCAATCGTACAAAACGGGTAGTTGGCCGATTCTGCCCCGGCCTGAGTAATTGCATTAAATAAAGTTGATTTCCCAACGTTAGGCAAACCAACAATCCCAGCTGTTAAAGCCATTGTTTCATCTCCTCTATAATGAACATCCATGTGTAGTCGTAAATGTTAAACCTGCAACAATTATAAGGATGATTACAGTAAAAGACAAGCTGACAAAACTTGCTTTTCACTCATACAAACTAGGTGAAAATTCATTTTTCGTTGAGATCGAAAAAAAAAGCATGAGGGGGGTCCGCTAAGATTAAGATTCGGACTCCTCATGCTTAACTAATATCTTTTTCAGCTTTCTTTGAAACTCTTTACGCGGGATCATGACACTGTGTGAACAGCCTTCGCACTTAATCCGGATATCCATTCCCATCCGAATGATCTTCCAGCGGTTCGTCCCGCAAGGATGCGGCTTTTTCATTTCGACCACGTCATTCAGGCCAAATTCTTTATCGGCCAACATCTTTCACCTCTTTGCTTCCTTGTTGTGATCTTATTGTACAAAAAACCACAGCGAAAGAGCAATTCTTCATAACCATAAATATATTTATTTCCATTTACTTAAAATTGGATAAAGTAAAATATTTACCAATAAATACAAATTTAATAACCCGTAAATTGGATATAAAAAAGCGATTAAATTTGAAAAGCCGATTGATGTAAAAGGCACCATGATCGACAGGAGCAGGAGGACGATTACCCATCTCGGCCAGTTCACAAGTGACAGAAAGCGGCTGGACAGCCCGAGAATGCTTGAGATCGTCGTTGTGTAGATCGCGACGCAAAGAACAGCCGTCATAAAAATAAAAATCGGAAAAGGCGCGCCCTCCAAAACCGCGAATAAAGGAATTTCATAATGGGCCAGTTCACCGGCAAGCTCTACAAGGGTCTCATTGTACATGTATGAAATAGCGCCAAACACCAGGCCGCTTAATATGCTGGCAATCTTCGCTTCTCCGACTCCCTTCATCTCTTTGCCGACCGCAGACAATACAGCGACAACAGATAATATGTTCAGCGAAGTGAATGCGATCCCGGCAGGCCAGTTGTATTGATGAGTCAAATTGAGCAGCCACGGCTGATGATGAGCGGTTTGAAAAGAAATCAGCGCATACAACAGCCCAGCCACCAAAATCGGGATTAAGTAGCTGTTAACGGACAATATGCCATTAAGCCCCCAGAAAAACAACAACCCTGTGCATAAACAAAATAAGATGACGCCCGTCCAAAACGGGATATGGAAGATTTGCAGCGTTACCCCGCCTCCTGCAATCATCACAATCGTCGTCGTAAACAAATACAGGATAATCAACACATCGTATACTTTAGCCAGCAGCGGACCGATTAATGTTTCGAGCACAGGCAGAAAATGCTCTGATTTTTGTTCGTAGCTGATCTTCATCACAATATAGGTTGACAGGCTGAACATGATCGTAAACAACAGGATAGCCAGTCCGCTTTCATCACCAAAAAACTGCCATATTTCCTGGCCGGACGCATATCCCGCACCTATTAAGCTTCCTAAAATAAGAAGCATCCACTTCATCCCGGCTCTCCACACGATTTGCTCACCCCAGCAATATAGTTTTTAAGCTTGTTTCTCCGCTCATGACACTATATTGCCGGTCCTCTATAAAAATTCATGAAACTCCTTTCGACTTTTCTCATTCAAATGAATAAATTATATCAATATAATAAAGTAAATTATCATATCTTCTTTTAGTAAAGTATTTTTTTCGGCTGACCAAATCGTTTCATCCAAAGCATAAAAAAAGAGACAGCTGGATATACTGTAAACAACCATTCATACTCGAAAAATACACCAAGGCACTGCTGTTACCATGATGACAAGGATGTGAAGCCTATGAATCGAAAAGGCGGAATTTTTTCTCAAGAACCAATAAATGAATATATTTCTCATTCGGATCCGCTAGCTGTGAAACAAATAGAGAAAGTTCTTTCCGTCTATTTAAAGGAAGCCGAAGACCGGCCCATCGTGATCGTTTGCATCGGTACAGACCGCTCCACCGGAGATTCGCTCGGTCCCCTCGTAGGAATGAAACTCTCCGCAAAACAGCTGTCACGTTTTCATGTCTATGGAACACTTGCCGACCCGGTTCACGCCGTAAACTTAAATGAAAAGATTGATCATATTCATCAGCAGCATCAAAATCCATTTATAATCGCGATCGATGCCTGTCTTGGACGAACCAAAAGCGTGGGATCTTTTCAAATCGGCAAAGGACCTTTGAAGCCGGGAGCAGGCGTTCAGAAAAGCTTGCCTGAAGTCGGCCACGTGCATATTAACGGAATTGTCAATGTCAGCGGCTTTATGGAGTATTTTGTCCTGCAAAATACAAGGCTCAACCTTGTCATGAGCATGGCAAATGTGCTTGCTGACGGGTTGTCGCATCTGGAGAAAGCCGGGTGGCAGCGACGCCATGTGTCACCAATTCAAAAAATGACCGGAAGGATGTCATAAAAAAACCATCTGTACATGATCAGATGGTTTTTAAGCTTATGCATCTTCTTGGGCCAGCAATTCGAGAATACGCTCCAAGTCTTCATTTGAGTAAAATTCGATTTCGATTCTGCCTTTTTTCTTTTGCTTTTTAATGGTCACCGGTGTTCCAAAATAGTTTCGCAAGTACGACTCTCGTTCTTTGATTACTGCATCTTTTACTTGTTTCGGCTTCTTTGTTTCACGTGGAACATCAGCATTCAACTGTTGAATTAACTTTTCAAGCTGGCGAACGTTCAGTTGTTCGGACACGACCTTTTGAACAAGCGGCTCAAGCTTTTTCTTGTTTTTCAATCCAAGCAATGTTCGGCCATGGCCCATCGATAACGTGCCGTTGTCGATTAACTTTTGAACGTCTTCAGGTAGTGTCAGCAGCCGTAAGTGGTTGGCGATGTGAGGCCTGCTTTTTCCAAGCCTTTTTGCCAGCTGTTCCTGGGTCATATCGAGATGTTTGAGCAAAGATTCATAGGCTTTTGCTTCCTCAAGCGGAGACAGGTCTTCTCGTTGAAGATTTTCCAATAGGGCAATCTCCATCATCAGGGATTCCGACAGCTCGCGCACAATCGCAGGAATGGTTTCCAATCCGGCTTTTTCAGCAGCCCTGTAGCGGCGTTCTCCGGCTACAATGTCATAGCCTTTAATTGACTTTCTGACGATGATGGGCTGCAAAACACCGTGTTGCAAAATGGACTCCTTCAAATCTTTTAACGATTGGTCATCAAACGTTTTTCTTGGCTGATAAGGGTTGGGCCGCAAGTCTTGCAGCTTAATTTCCTCAACCGTTTCTTCGGATAAATCAACATTTGAAAACAATGCATTAATCCCTTTTCCGAGACCTTTAGGCATTCGCAGCCACTTCCTTTGCTAATTCTAAATAGACTTCCGCTCCTCTGGAACGCGGATCATATAAAATGATCGGCTTTCCATGGCTCGGCGCTTCACTGAGCCGGACATTCCGTGGGATAACGGTTTGGTATACTTTATCGCGGAAGTACTTTTTCACTTCTTCGATGACCTGTATGCCTAAATTCGTTCTTGCATCAAGCATTGTCAGCAATACACCGTCTATCATCAGATCCGTATTTAAATGTTTTTGTACGAGCCGGACAGAGTTGAGCAGCTGGCTCAGCCCTTCCAGCGCATAATATTCGCACTGAACCGGAATCACGACGGAATCGGACGCCGTAAGCGCATTGATTGTAAGCAGCCCTAATGACGGCGGACAGTCAATAATCATAAAATCATAGTTTTGTTTGACCGATTCCAAAGCCCTTTTCAGCCGGACTTCACGGGAAATGGTCGGAACGAGTTCAATTTCCGCCCCCGCAAGCTGAATCGTTGCAGGAATGACATCCAAGTTTTCTACGGATGTTGTTTTGATGACATCTTTTACATCTGCATCATCTACTAATATATCGTACACACATTGATCAACATCAGCCTTTTCAACGCCGATACCGCTTGTTGCGTTTCCTTGCGGGTCTATGTCGACTAACAAAACCCTTTTCCCGATGTAAGCTAAACAAGCTCCCAGGTTAACAGAGGTTGTCGTTTTACCAACGCCACCTTTTTGGTTTGTGATCGCAATAATTTTCCCCACAATGTCACCTACTTTCACATTGAACAAGTTTCTCTCATTTCTCTATTTTAACAAAAAAAGAATCGGCCGTTTGCTTTTTTTGAATTTTTGTTTTTTCAAAGAGATCCGTTTTTTCTATTTTTCGACATAAAGAAACCATTTTTTTATTTCAGAAAAAAGAGAAGAGATATTCAAGTGAAATGAAAGATAGTTTTATTATTATATTAATATAAAAAAATCCCCCTGTCTTAGGGGGATTTCAATCAATCTGCTGCGGGCATTTTCCGGGTAGCGATGGCAATTCTGTTCCAGGCATTTATTGTGATGGCTGCCATGATCAGTTCGGCTGTTTCAGCTTCTGTAAAATGGGTCCTGACTTCGTTGTATACTTCATCCGGCAGCCCGTGCTCGCCGATTCGCGTAACGGCTTCAGTCAGCGCCAATACCGCCCGCTCTTTTTCCGTGAAAAAAGGCGCTTCCCTCCATGCATTGAGCGCATATATCCGCTGTTCCGTCTCACCGTTCTGCCTTGCATCTTTCGTATGCATATTTAAGCAGAAAGCACATCCATTCAGCTGTGAAGCCCGGATTTTGATCAGTTCCTTTAAAATGGGATCAATGTTTGAGGAAGCCTGCGCTTTTTCAAGCTCCAGCATTCCTCTGTAGCCCTTAGGGTTTACTTTTTCCATTAGAAATCTCGTTTCCATGTCTATTCCTCCTTTAAGTGTTTCACTTATATAACAAGTGAGGAACGACGTTTGTGACAGAAAACGTTATATTTTAATGTTCTTCAGTTTATCGGGGTTTGACACGATAAACACATTTTTGACGGAATCGCCTTCCGGGTTCCAAGCAAAGCAAACAGCGTAAGCCGGACGGTTGTTTTTCATGATCAAAACGCCCTTTTGGCCATTGATATCGACAGGCATAAAGCGACCGGAAAAGCTTCCCTTTGAAACAACTCCCGTAAAAAAAGCATAAATGCGGCTCTTTCCATAGATCGGTCTCAACGCGCTGCGTACTTTTCCGCCGCCATCTGTATACAATACGGCATCTTCAATCAATGTTTTGGAAAACTCCTCAAAGTCACCGGTTTTCGCTGATTCGATAAAAAGCCGGGCCAGTTGCTGTTCTTCGACCGGCTGTGATAATACCGAAATATCCCCATTTAGCTTCTGTTTCAGCCGGCTGTGGATTTTACGGCAGTTCGCTTCAGACTTCCCGATTATGGACGATATTTCCTTATAGTGATATCCAAATACTTCTCTAAACAACAAAACGGCTCTTTCCACAGGATTTAATCGGCTCATAACTACCAGAAAAGCGTAGGAAACCTTTTCTTTTTCTTCAACGTATTCCGCCGGACTTTGAGCTGAAAGTGCCACCTGCGGTTCCGGAAGCCATTCCCCGATATATACCTCTCGCTTCTTGCGGGCAGACTGCAGTTCATTTATGCAGCGGTTTGTGATAGATTTCGTCAAATATGCTTGAATATGGTCAATTTGACTGATATCTTTTTCCTGAAGGTCTGCGAACAATTCCTGGACGATGTCCTCTGCATCTTGCAAAGAACCGAGCATACGGTAAGCAATTGAAAAAAGCAATGAATGATATTGTCGATAATATTCCATAGATGATCCCCCATAGATATTTTGCCTAAAAAAATAAAAGCTCTATAGGGAGCTTTTATTTCGGTATCTTGATCGTAAACTGAATATATTCTTCAAATTCCTCTTCTTCCGTATTCAGTTTGACGCCGCTGTCTTCCACCATTGATAAGGACTGGCGAATCGTATTCATCGCGATTCTTGCGTCTCTGCTGTACGCTTTTCTCTTTGGTTTCGGCTTGCGTTTATCCTGCTCAAGCATTTTGACGACACGGTCTTCGGTTTGCTTTACATTTAAATTCTTTTCAATGACTTCATGTAACAGCTTGACCTGAAGGTCGGGCTGTTTCAACGGTATGAGCGCTCTTGCGTGGCGCTCTGAAATTTCTTTTTTCAAGATCGCTTCCTGCACCTCTTCCGGAAGCTTCAACAGTCTGAGCTTATTGGCGATTGTTGACTGGCCCTTTCCAAGCCTTTGTGCAAGGGCTTCCTGCGTCAAATCGTGAAGCTCTAAAAGCCTTGCATAAGCATGCGCTTCTTCAATCGAAGATAATTCTTCCCTCTGAAGGTTTTCGATAAGAGCGACGGAAGCGGTCTCCGTATCTGAAAAATCCTTAATAATAGCGGGAACCTTCTCCCAATCGAGCGTTTGAACCGCCCGCCAGCGCCGCTCTCCGGCTATGAGTTCATATTGGCCTTCCCGCTCTGTTTTTCTGACGACAATCGGCTGGATAATGCCGTGTGTATGAATGGTTGCAGCTAATTCTTTAATTTTTTCTTCTGAGAAAATGGTGCGCGGCTGAAAACGGTTAGGAATTATATCGCCTACTGGAATCTCTTGAATTTCTTCTTTATTCGTATCATGTTCAGCAATCTCTGCTTCTTCTTCCTTGTCGCCAAGTCCGAAGAGACGAGAGAATGAATGCTTCATGTACCTACACCACCTTTAAACACTGCCATTTTTATAATTCTATTTTCTCATGAATTTTCCTTCTGTGACATCACGAAATTTGAAGAAAACGAATAATTTAACCTTCTATAGGAGATTTATTAGGTGTTCCAGGCTTTCTTGGAAATTTCTTCGGTGTCTGCAATTGTTTTTTGATGACAATGATGTTTCTGTCGCTTTCTTCAATTGGCAGCTGAAAAGAATGTACGGTTTCAATTTTGCCTCCAAGCATTTTGATGGCTTTTTTGCCCGTTTCAATTTCTTCATCAGCCGAAGCTGCTTTTAATGCTACGAATAAACCGTCTTTTTTCACAAGCGGAAGGCAGAGCTCGCTGAGAACCGAAAGGCGGGCGACAGCGCGTGCCGTCACGACGTCATAGCTTTCCCTGTGGTCTTTCGATCTTCCGAATGTTTCCGCGCGATCATGGTAAAAAGCTGTGTTTTCCAGCTTCAAAGCATCTGACAGCTGATTCAAAAAGTGAATCCGTTTGTTCAGCGAGTCAACGATTGTGACGTGAAGGTGAGGAAAACAGATTTTTATCGGAAGGCTTGGAAATCCGGCGCCCGCTCCTACATCACAGAGACTGTTCATTTTTTTGAAATCAACATAAAAAGAAGCGGCAATGGAGTCGTAAAAATGTTTTAAATACACTTCTTTTTTCTCGGTAATCGAGGTTAAATTCATTTTTTCGTTCCATTCAACAAGCCATTCGTAATAGGTCTCGAATTGCTCCAGCTGGAAGGAAGAGAGGGAGATGCCTTTCTCCTCCAAACCGGCTGTAAATTGCTCAATGTTCATGCCGTCACCCTTTCTATTCCGCAACCTTGGCAATCCGTCCCTGCTCTAAGTAGACGAGCAGAATGGAAATATCAGCAGGATTGACGCCGGAAATCCGTGAGGCCTGTGCGACCGACAGCGGTCTGACCTCTTTCAATTTTTGGCGCGCTTCCGTTGCTATGCCTTTGATCGCGTCATAGTCGATTCTGTCAGGAATCTTTTTGTTTTCCATTTTCTTTAGTTTTTCGACCTGCTGCAAGGACTTTTCAATATATCCTTCATACTTAATTTGAATTTCAACCTGTTCAGCAACGTCGCCGGCGACTTTTTGTTCAGGCGGCGCAAGAGCAGTAACGGTTTCATAATTCATTTCCGGCCGCTTCATCAGGTCGGTCGCGCGAATGCCGTCTTTGAGCTCGCTGCCGCCCAATGAACGGATATATTCCTGATTTTCCTTTGTCGGTTTGATAATAACAGAATGAAGGCGTTTTTTCTCTGCTTCAATGGCCGCTTTTTTCTCTTGGAACTTTTGATATCGTTCTTCAGAAATCAAGCCGATTTGATAGCCGATCTCGGTCAGGCGCAAGTCTGCATTGTCGTGACGCAGAAGCAGCCTGTACTCCGCACGCGAAGTCAGGAGGCGGTACGGTTCGTTTGTTCCTTTCGTCACAAGGTCGTCGATCAATACGCCGATATAAGCGTCAGAACGGCTGAGAATGACCTCTTCTTTGCCAAGCGCTTTCCGGCCCGCATTGATGCCGGCCATAATTCCCTGTCCGGCCGCTTCTTCATAACCTGATGTTCCGTTAATCTGTCCGGCTGTGAAGAGTCCCGGAATTTTTTTCGTTTCCAGTGTCGGCCACAGCTGTGTCGGTACGATCGCATCATATTCAATCGCGTATCCTGCCCGCATCATTTGCACATTTTCAAGACCGGGAATAGTTGAAAGCATTTTTCGCTGCACATCTTCCGGAAGACTTGTCGACAATCCTTGAACATATACTTCCTGGGTGTTGCGCCCTTCAGGCTCAAGGAAGATCTGGTGTCTCGGCTTGTCGTTAAAGCGGACGACCTTGTCTTCAATAGAAGGACAATATCTTGGCCCCGTTCCTTTAATCATACCGGAATACATCGGTGAGCGATGCAGATTGTTGTCAATGATTTCGTGCGTTTCCGGACTTGTATATGTGAGCCAGCATGGAAGCTGGTCTGTAATATATTCCACCGTCTCATACGAAAAGGCCCGCGGCACTTCATCACCGGGCTGAATTTCCGTTTTGCTGTAGTCAATTGAGTGGCTGTTGACCCGCGGCGGCGTTCCTGTTTTAAAGCGGACGAGGTCAAAGCCGAGCTCTTCAAGATGCTCAGACAGCTTGATGGACGGCTGCTGGTTGTTCGGTCCGCTCGAGTATGACAGATCGCCAAGAATGATTTTCCCTCTCAAAAATGTTCCCGTCGTCAGAACAACGGTCTTAGAACGGTACTCCGCCCCTGTTTGGGTTACAACGCCCCGGCATTCCCCGTCTTCAATCAGAAGGCGTTCGACCATTCCTTGCAGCATGGTCAAATTCGGTTCATTTTCAAGTGTCTTTTTCATTTCATGCTGATATTGGAATTTATCAGCCTGAGCCCGCAGCGCCCGGACGGCAGGGCCTTTTCCAGTATTTAAGAGCCTCATTTGAATATGAGTTTTATCAATATTTTTAGCCATTTCCCCGCCGAGCGCATCGATTTCGCGGACGACGATTCCTTTTGCAGGACCGCCGACAGACGGGTTACATGGCATGAAAGCAACCATATCAAGGTTAATCGTTAAGACAAGCGTTTTTGCGCCTTGTCTGGCTGACGCCAGCGCCGCTTCAACACCGGCGTGTCCGGCGCCAACGACAACGACGTCATATTGGCCTGCTTCATAGCCCATATGCTTTGTTCCTCCTTTATTTTCCTAAGCAAAATTGAGAGAAGAGCTGATCGATCAGGCTTTCGTGTACAGCATCGCCAATGATCTCTCCGAGAACTTCCCAGCATCTTGTTAAATCAATTTGAACCATATCGATCGGGACATCATTTTCGATGCCCTCCAATGCGTCAGTAATGGCGCGCTTCGCCTCATGCAGCAGTGAGATGTGCCTTGTATTGCTGACATATGTCAGGTCGCCGCTCTCGATCGTTCCTGTGAAAAACAGCGATTGAATGGCTTCCTCCAGCTCATCAATCCCTTCCTCTTTCAATAAGGATGTCGTGACGACAGGCTGATTTCCCGCCAATTCCCGAACCCGATCAAGATCAAGCTTTTGCTCAAGATCGGTCTTATTGACGATGACGATGATGTCCATTCCCTTCGTTGCTTCAAAGAGCTTGATGTCTTCTTCCGAAAGGGGCTCGCTGTAATTGAGGACAAGCAAAATCAAATCAGCTTCTTTTAATACCTGTCTTGAACGTTCAACGCCGATTCGCTCGACGATGTCTTCGGTCTCGCGGATCCCGGCTGTATCGACAAGCCGCAGCGGCACGCCTCTGACATTCACATATTCTTCAATGACATCCCGCGTCGTTCCCGGAATGTCCGTTACAATCGCTTTTGTCTCATGGACGAGACTGTTTAAAAGCGAGGACTTGCCGACATTGGGCCGCCCGATGATAACCGTCGAAATGCCTTCTCTTAATATTTTACCCTGCTCCGAAGTCGTCAGCAGCGCTTCGATTTCCTTTTTGACCTTTGTCGCCTTTTCAATCAGCATCTTATGGGTCATTTCTTCGACATCATCGTATTCCGGATAGTCTATATTCACTTCAACATGGGCCAACGTTTCAAGAATCTCGGCTCGCAACCGTTTGATCAGTGAAGACAGCCTTCCTTCCATCTGATTCATGGCCACATTCATAGCGCGGTCTGTTTTGGCCCTGATGAGATCCATGACAGCTTCAGCCTGGGAAAGATCGATTCTTCCGTTCAAAAAGGCTCTTTTCGTAAATTCCCCCGGTTCCGCAAGGCGCGCTCCCTCTCTCAAAACGAGCTGAAGCACCTGGTTGACGGTTACAATTCCGCCATGGCAGTTGATT
Source organism: Bacillus sp. AK124 (assembly GCF_053903085.1). Classification (NCBI taxonomy): domain Bacteria; kingdom Bacillati; phylum Bacillota; class Bacilli; order Caryophanales; family Bacillaceae; genus Bacillus; species Bacillus sp. AK124. Next base: position 3,437 of record NZ_CP096378.1, on the reverse strand, counting down.
TCTACAATATCTTCCCGCGTAAAAGTTTTCGGCGCTTTCAGTACTGAAACCATGACTTCTTCCACGACTTTTTCCGTTTCCGGATCAACGATATGACCGTAGTTAATCGTATGTGAATCGACGGAACTCAGCCTTTTCCCGCGAGGTCCTTTATATACTTTATCGGCGATCGCAAGAGCCTCAGGGCCGCTCATCCGGACGATCGCAATCGCCCCTTCTCCCATCGGCGTTGAAATCGCAGCGATGGTATCCATGGCTTTCACCTCTCTTTTTCATTCCTCTATCTATTATCCCCATTTGTCCGGGTCATCTTCCAAACATCGTATATGGATGAAAAACTTTTATTGTAATCAAAATTTAAAGATATCATAGTTTCAATTGAAGTGGAAGTGACTTGAACCGTTATCCACAACCGTTCTAAGCCATCATTACTTACTTTAACTTATCCACATGTGAATAACAATTAAATTTCATTTTCATCAACAGCTTACACTGAAAAAACTAAAGCTTAAACCGATTTGGTCTGCATTTATCGATTTTGCAACGGCAAAAAACCGAAGCCCCAATTTTGGGAACTTCGGTTTTCATGTTATTTTTTATATGAGATGACAAGGTGCCGGTTATGGTCTTCTCCGGTAGAATAAGTTTCGATATGCTGCGAGTAGCCCGCAAGCGTATCATGGATGACTTTGCGCTCACTGGAAGGCATCGGCTCCAGATGAATGTCTTTTTTCTGCCTGGCCGCCTGGTCAGCAAGCTTCAATGCAAGCTGAGCTAGTGTTTCCTTCCGCTTTGCGCGGTATCCCTCGGCGTCAACCACCGCTTGGATATATCTGTCGGAATGACGATTGAGCACGAGCTGCGTCAGCGTTTCAAGGGCATTTAAAGTTTGTCCTCTTTTTCCAATTAAAAGGGCTGTTTTATCGCCTTTTAACTGAAAAACCACTCGTTTTGACTCCTCTTCTGCCGTCACCTGGGCTTGTATTCCCATATTCGAAATCACATTTTCCAAATACTGTTTTGCTTCTTTAACCGGGTCTATTTTTTCCCGAATGTTCACGACTGCAGACCGATGACCGAAAATGCCGAATAATCCCTTTTTTCCTTCATCAACTACGTCGACTTCGACATCATCTGCATGAAGGCCCAGCTGTTCAAGCCCGGATTGCACTGCTTCATCGACGGTACGTCCAGTAGCAGTCAGTTCCTTCACTTTTTCTTACCTCCGGATTTTTTTCCTCCGGCTGCCGCTTCCTGCCTCTCTGCCTTTAAATCAGGCCCTTTGATAAAGAAGGTTTGAGCAATCATGAATAAGTTACCGACTACCCAGTACAGGGAAAGAGCCGCCGGGAAACTGACCGCAAATACAACGATCATGATCGGCATCAGCCAAAGCATCATCGCCATCTGCGGATTTTGTTGCGCTGTTCCCGCCATCATCAGCTTTTGCTGAATGAATGTGAACACACCGGCGAGAATCGGCAAAATGAAATACGGATCACGCTCCCCAAGGTCAAACCATAAAAAGCTGTGTTCTGCGATTTCCCGCGTTCTCATAATGGCATGATAGAATCCGATTAAAATCGGCATTTGAATTAAGATCGGGAAACATCCGGCAAGCGGGTTAACCCCGTGCTTCTGCATGAGAGCCATCGTTTCCTGTTGAAGCTTCTGCTGCGTTTTTTGATCTTTAGAACTGTATTTTTCGCGAAGTTTTTGCATTTCAGGCTGGAGAGCCTGCATCGCTTTCGAACTCTTCGTCTGCTTGATCATCAGCGGCAAAATTAAAAGTCTGATTAAGATCGTGACGATGATAATCGCGAGTCCGAAGTTTTCATTCGTTAAATTTGCTACATACGTGATCAGCTGTGACAGCGGGTATACGATATACGTGTTCCAAAACCCTTCGCTTTCTGCAGTGATCGGCTGGTTGATTTCCGTACATCCAGCTAACAGCACGATAACGCCGATCATACTGAACAATAATAAAATTCGCCTCTTCAACAATATTTCCTCCTAAATCTTCATTCTTCAACCGGTGTTATTCGGTTATGACCATTAAAAAGACATACTTTCTCGTATTTTATCATCTTTCTCCCCGAATGGGCGACGACATTTTTCAGGAGCTAAAGGAAGCGCTTAAAAATGAGGGCCATAACATCTTTTTAACCCGGACTATGATGGCTGATTCGGTTTTTTCCGGTAGACAAACGACTTTCTGAAAAGGTGCTGCAAACTTTTTTTCGTCTCTTCATATGACAATTCAGCTGCAGGCTTTCTTGCGATGATAATGTAGTCATTTTCTTGTTTTAATAGATCCCGCTCTTCCTGGATGACCTGGCGAATCAGCCGCTTTACCCGGTTGCGCACGACTGCGTTTCCGATTTTCTTGCTGACCGACAGTCCCACCCGAAACTCTTTCGCCTCAGGCTGGTGAAGCACATATAAAACATATTGCCGGTTTGCCATCGATTTGCCTTTTTTAAATACTTTTTGAAAATCTTCATTTTTCTTTAATCGATTTCGCTTTTTCATATCTTCTTTCACTCCGATAACAAGCTGGCAAATGGGCCTGGTCATTCCTCTATGTAAAAAAGACCACTGACATTATTCAGTGGCCTAAGCTGATAATACTTTTCTTCCTTTGCGGCGACGACGTGCTAATACAAGACGTCCATTTTTAGAACTCATACGGCTGCGAAAGCCATGAACTTTGCTGCGCTTACGGTTATTTGGTTGAAATGTTCTTTTCATGTATGACACCTCCCTCGAGGAATAGCTGTTAAAGACAGTCTAATTTATTATATTGGGATGAGCAGTTCATTGTCAACTTCGCTCACACATTTCTTTTTTGCACCATAATAGGATAACACATATCAATTTTCTTCGAAAGCCTAATTTCACTTTTCCTCAATTTTAGCTTAAAAGATTTTTTTGGAAGCGGGAAAATGGGATGAACGAAGCGAAAAAAAAACCAATGTGGATATCTTTCGCCTCGTTTTTTCTATCCACAGTCATTATCGACAACATTTTCACAAAACTAACCGTTGTGGACAATATTTCTTCAACAGTTTGTATAGTGTGTGGATAAGTTCCTCGCAACCATTGCAACCACTCGCTTATTCTGATATTATATTTGTGTTTTAACTCTTGATAACAAATTGGCTGCCAATCCATTATCCACAAACTGTGGATAAGTTGTGGAAAGTTTTTTCACAGGGTGTGCAGGAATTTGTCCACATCTTGTGAAGAATGTCGAAAAGACGTTTTTCTACTATATTATATGTTTTCAACATTTCATTAACGAATGGACTCATCCATTTGCTCTTTTTTTGTGTTCTATAACAGGTTGGACAAGCAAATATTGCTGGTAAAGGAGGGACGAACCGCCATTATGAAAAACATATCGGATCTTTGGAATCAAGCTTTGGGGCAGA